>NZ_CDDD01000013.1 GCF_000820165.1 Aeromonas taiwanensis | reverse complement strand
CCGCCTGGCAGGCCTTCCCGCTCTCGTCCAAGAACCACGCCGACGTGCCGGTGCGCATCAAGCGCGGCAACAAGGAGGAGGTGATCCACTTCCTCATCTCCCACCCGACCCCACCCATCTTCGCCAACGCGGCGCGCCACAACGTCAGGCACAACCGGGCCGAAGTCGCCTTCTGGCAGGATTACGTGGAGAGCGCCGGCTACATGGTGGACGACGCGGGCAAGGCCGGTGGCCTGCCCGCGGATGCCAGGTTCGTCATCGCCGGCGATCTCAACGCCGATCCCCAGATTGGCGATGGGGATCTCACCGCCATTCAGGATCTGCACAACCATGTGCTGGTCAATCAGGCCGTCACCAACGGCGCCCTGATCCCGGTCAGCCAGGGTGGCCCCGAGTGCCTCGCCAGCCAGCCGGATCAGTGCAAGCGCAACAACAACCGCCCCACCCCGGAGCGCATCACCAGCAGCAGCGGCCTGCAGCTTGACCACGTGCTGCCCTCCGCCAACCTGAACGCGGTCGCCTCCGGCGTGTTCTGGCCGGCCAGCTTCGAGCCTGGCTACCACCTGGTGTATGACGCCANNCGCCTGCGGCTTGCGGCGAAAATCAGCGTTTGCTAATACTCCGCGTCCATCGGATGAGCATCCCTTTCGAGATAGTGTGCCGTGGCTTTCGAACAATTCGCGCTCGTGATATCTCTCTTCCAGCAGCTCTGCGTCTATCTGGTGATCGCCTGGCTGCTCTCCAAGACGCCGCTGTTCATGCCGCTGACCCAGGTGACCCTGAGCTGGCCCCACAAGATCCTCTGCTACCTCATCTTCTCCGGCTTCTGCGTCATGGGCACCTACTTTGGCCTCAGGGTAGAGGACTCCATCGCCAATACCCGTGCCATCGGCGCCGTGCTGGGGGGCATCGTCGGCGGCCCTGTGGTGGGCCTGCTGGTGGGGCTCACCGGCGGCATCCATCGCTACTCGCTGGGGGGTTTTACCGCACTCGCCTGCACCTTCTCCACCATCGCCGAGGGGCTGCTCGGCGGCCTGGTGCACCGCCACTTCGTCGCCCGCCACCGGCTCGACCTGCTGTTCAGCCCCTGGGTGGTGGGCTCGGTGGCCCTCATCGCCGAGCTGATGCAGATGGGCATCATATTGCTGGTGGCACGCCCGTATGACGACGCCGTCCACCTCATCGAGAGCATCATCGCCCCCATGCTGGTGGCCAATACGCTAGGGGCCGCCATGTTCATGCGGATGATCCTCGATCACCGCGCCATGCTGGAGAAGTATTCGGTCGCCTTCTCCGCCCGCGCCCTCAAGATCGCCGAGCGGGCGATGCGGGTGCTGGACAAGGGCTTCACCCAGCAGGCGTGCCAGCAGATGGCGCGCATCCTCTACGAGGAGACCGGGGTGGGCGCCGTAGCCATCACGGATAGGGAGAAGCTGCTCGCCTTTATCGGCATCGGCGAGGATCACCACCTGCCGGGCACCGCCATCAACTCGGCCCACACCTTCAAGGCGATCCAGAACAACGAGGTGGTCTATGCCGACGGCAACCTCATCCCCTACAGCTGCAACCTGCATCCCCAGTGCCGGCTCGGCTCCTCGCTGGTCATTCCGCTGCGGGGGGAAGAGGGGTCGGTGGTGGGCACCATCAAGCTCTACGAGCCCAAGCGCAAGTTCTTCTCCTCCATCAATCGCACCCTGGGAGAAGGGATTGCCCGCCTGCTCTCCGGCCAGATCCTGGCCAGCAAATACAACGAGCAGAAGCGGCTGCTGGCCCAGTCAGAGATCAAGCTCTTGCAGGCGCAGATCAACCCGCACTTCCTGTTCAACGCCCTCAACACCCTGGCGGCGGTGATCCGGCGCGACCCCGAGGATGCCCGTACCCTGGTGCACCACCTCTCCACCTTCTTTCGCAAGAACCTCAAGCGGCAAGGGGACGAGGTGACCCTGGCCGACGAGCTGGAGCACGTGAACGCTTATCTGCACATCGAGCAGGCCCGCTTCGCCGAGCACCTGAGCGTGGAGACCCATATTCCCGAGCCGCTGCTGGAGTATCGGCTGCCCACCTTCTCCCTGCAGCCCATCGTCGAGAACGCCATCAAGCACGGCATCTCCCAGATGTTCGAGCCCGGCCGACTCACCCTGACGGCGCGCCAGGAGGGCGAACAACTGGTGCTGGAGGTGGAGGACAACGCCGGCCTCTATCAGGCCAGGCGGGAGGAGAGCGGCCTTGGCATGAACATAGTGGACCGACGCATCAAGGCCCGTTACGGCGCCGAGTACGGGGTCACCATTCACTGCGAGCCCCATCAATCCACCCGGGTGAGGATCACCCTTCCCCTGCAGGAGAGCCCATGCTGACCGCCCTTATCGTCGACGATGAACCCCTCGCCCGCGAGGAGCTGCGGCTGCTGCTGGAGCAGGCGGGCAACATCCGCCTGCTGGGAGAATGTGGCCACGCCATGGAGGCGCTGCCCGCCATCCATCGCCTCAAGCCCGACCTGCTGTTTCTCGACATCCAGATGCCACGCATCAGCGGACTGGAGCTGGTGAGCATGCTGGACCCGGACTTGCGCCCTCACATCGTCTTCATCACCGCCTATGACGAGTTTGCCCTGCGCGCGTTCGAGGAGAACGCCCTCGACTACCTGCTCAAGCCGGTCACCGCACAGCGGATGAACAAGGCGCTGGAGCGCATCCACCGGCTGCTCTCGCCAAAGGGGGAGCTGGCGGGCCAACCGCTGCCGGACCCGACCCGCATCGCCCAGCCCCTGCGCAGCATCCCCTGCTGCGGCCACAACCGCATCCTGCTGCTGCCCCTTGGCGAGGTGGAGTTCGTCCACAGCGATCTGGCCGGCAACAAGGTGGTGAGCGCCCAGCAACAGGGCACCACGGAGCTGACCCTGCGCACGCTGGAGGAGAAGACCGGCTTCGTGCGCTGTCACCGCCAGTACCTGCTCAACCCGGGCCAGATCCGCGAGATCCTGCTGCTGGACGGCGGGCTGGCGGAGGTGGTGACCCAGGGCGGCCACAAGGTGCCGGTGAGCCGCCGCTACCTCAAGCCCCTCAAGGAGCTGCTCGATATTCCCTGAGGAGCGGGCCACTCACTCCGCTCCCCTGCCCGTTACCGCTCACCCGCTTGCCGCGCCCGCCGGCTCATCCCTCAAACCGCTCGGGGTCGCTTTTCTGCCGCTCGCGGGCGGCCCTCTGCCACTGACCTTTTCTGCGCTCCCCTTTCCCCACCGCCTGCGTAGAGTGCAGCCTGAGCCCGGCCAGATTGGCCGCAGGAAAAGGAAACTCCATCATGCAACACGCAATCACCTTCGTCATTGCGGCCCTCTGCATCCTCGCCATCGCGTATCGCCTCTACGGCGTGTTCTTTGTGCGCAAGGTGCTGCGGGCCGACGACAAGCTGGTCACTCCCTCCCACGAGCTGGAAGATGGCAAGAACTATGTGCCGACCAACAAGTGGGTCAACTTCGGCCAGCACTTCGCGGCCATCGCCGCCGCCGGCCCCCTGGTGGGCCCGGTCCTGGCCGCCCAGTATGGCTACCTGCCGAGCTTCCTCTGGCTGCTGATCGGCTGCGTCATCGGCGGCGCGGTGCACGACACCGTCGTGCTGTTCGCCTCCATGAAGCATCAGGGCAAGTCCCTCTCCGAGGTGGCCAAGGCCGAGCTCGGCCCCATCGCCGGCTGGTGCACGGGCCTTGCGATGCTGTTCATCATCACCATCACCATGGCGGGTCTCTCCATGGTGGTGGTGCACGCGCTGGAGCGTAACGCCTGGGGCGTGTTTGCAGTGTTCATGACCATCCCCATCTCCATGGTGGTGGGGATCTGGCACAAGCTGACCGGCAACCTGCAAGCCGCCTCCTGGGTGGGCTTCATCGCCGTGCTGGCCTGCGTCTTCTTCGGCCCCTACGTGCAGGAGAGCGCCTTCGGTGCCTGGCTGACCCTGCGTGCCGAGACCATCAGCCTGGCACTGCCGGTCTACGCCTTCTTCGCCACTGCCCTGCCGGTCTGGCTGCTGCTCACCCCGCGCGGCTACATCTCCAGCTTCATGAAAATCGGCGTGTTCGGCGCTTTGGTCATCGGCGTCATCTGCATCAACCCCGAGATCCAGTTCCCCGCCATGACCCAGTTCGTCCACGGCGGCGGCCCGGTACTGGGCGGCCCGGTCTGGCCCTTCATCTCCATCACCATCGCCTGCGGCGCCATCTCCGGTTTCCATGCCTTCATCGGCTCCGGCACCACCCCGAAACTGGTGGACAAGTGGAACGACATCCTGCCGGTCGCCTTCGGTGCCATGCTGGCAGAATGCGTGGTGGGCGTGATGGCGCTGATCGCTGCCACTGCACTGCACCCGGCCGACTACTTCGCCATCAACGCCACCCCGGAAGCCTTCGCCAAGCTGGGGATGCAGGTGGTGGACCTGCCCTTCCTCTCCCAGGAGATCGGCATGGACTTGAACGGCCGCACCGGCGGCGCCGTCACCCTGGCGGTGGGCATGTCCTACATCTTCACCAAGGTGCCCTGGTTCAGTAACCTCGCCTCCTACTTCTTCCAGTTCGTGGTGATGTTCGAGGCGGTCTTCATCCTGACGGCCGTCGACTCCGGCACCCGGGTCTCCCGCTACCTCATTCAGGATTTCTTCGGCGAGTTCTACCCGCCCCTCAAGCGCATCGACTGGATGCCGGGCGCCATCGGGGCCAGCGTGCTCGCCTGCGTGATGTGGGGGTATCTGCTGATGTCCGGTGATATCGGTTCGGTGTGGGCGCTGTTCGGGGTATCAAACCAGCTGATGGCCTCGGTGGGCCTCATCATAGGAGCCACCATCATCCTGCGTCTCGCCACCAAGCGCCGCTACATACTGACCTGCCTGATCCCGCTGGCCTACCTGTTCGTCACCGTCAACTACGCCGGTTACTGGATGATGCGAAACGTCTACTTCAACTCGGCCGCCAAGGGCTACAACCCGATGAACGGCGCCATCTCCCTCATCATGCTGGTGCTGGGTGCGCTGATCCTGATCTCCGCCCTGCGCAAGTGGAGCGAGCTGTGGAAGCGGCGCCAGCAGCCCGAGTTCCGGGTGGCCGAGGCGACCGCCTCCTGATCCGCCCCCCTCCCCAGACCCCGCCTCGGCGGGGTCTTTCATTGGCGCTGCACATTCATCCATTGGCATTGAACCGCCCCTTCGCTGTGGTTGAATGACTCCCCGGATCACAGAACCGCCCGGCCCGGGATGCTAGCATGCCCAGACGGCCACTTGGCCGCATCGGCCAACCTGGCCCTAGTGGCCCTCCCTCCTCCGCTTTCACTCTTTGAGGACAGCTTTCATGGAACTGCTTCTGCTCAGCAACGGCAAAACCACCGAACACCCCGGCCTGCTCGGCTGGGCCCGCGACCGGGTGCAGACCCTGCTCGCCCGCAAACAGGTCAAGCGCATCCTGCTCATCCCCTACGCGGTGATCCGCAGCGACTGGGATGCCCGCGCCCGCGAGCTCACCGAGAGCCTGGGGGTCGAGACCATCAGCATCCATCAGTTCGACGACCCCGTGGACGCCATCCACCGGGCCGACGCCATCTTCATCAGCGGCGGCAACACCTGGCGCCTGAACCAGCGGCTGCACGAGTACGGTCTGGTGGTCCCCATCCAGCGGGCGGTGCGCGAGCGGGGCGTGCCCTACGTGGGCTGGAGCGCCGGCTGCAACGTGGCCACCCCCAGCATCCGCACCACCAACGACATGCCGGTGTGCAGCGTCGCCGTACTGCCGGCGCTGGGCCTCTTCCCCGTGCAGATCAACCCCCACTACCTGGACGCCAGCATCAGCGGCCACATGGGGGAGACCCGGGACGAGCGCCTGGCCGAGTTCTGCGCCATCAACCCGAGCGAGCACGTGGTGGCCCTGCGCGAGGCGAGCCTGCTGCAGGTCAGCGGCGAGAACGGCCACGAGACCGTCGAGTACTGGAGCGCCCGCGGCGAGGACTTCAAGATCTTCCGGCACGGCGAGACGCCCCGGGAGTACCAGGACGCAGCGCCGCTGGCCGCGCTGACCCCCTTCATTCCCTTCACCCTCAGGGGCTGATTCCGCGCGCACGCGCAAATGAAAAGAGGGATGGCCAAGGCCATCCCTCTTTGCTGGTGACGCCGGCGCCCTACTCCAGGATCGCCAGCTCCTCCTTGCCGCCCCGCCCTGGCGCCTTGAGCAGCAGCACCAGCGGCACGGCGCACAGGCTGACCCACATCATCAGGCGAAAATCCTGCAGGTAGGCGAGCAGGCTGGCCTGCCGGGTCACCTCCCCATTGAGGGTGGCGAGCCCCTTGGCCGTCATCAGCTCCGCCATGCCCGTCCCCTGGTGCAGACCGGTGTTGAAGGGGGTGATGTAGGCGGCGAACACCTCATGATTCATCTGGGTGCGCTGGGCCAGGTAGGTGATCACCACCGAGATGCCGATGCTGCTGCCGATGTTGCGTACCAGGCTGAACAGCGCCGTCCCCTCGTTGCGATAGCGCGGCGCCAGGGTCGCGAAGGTGACGGTGGAGAGCGGCACGAAGATGAAGCCGAGCCCCAGCCCCTGGATGATGCCGGTGCGCACTATGTCCCAGCTGCCGATGTCCGTGTTGAACAGGGTCATCTCCCACATGGAGAAGCTGGTGAGCAGCAGCCCCGAGAGGATGAGATAGCGGGCATCCACCCGACCGGACAGGCGCCCCACCAGCATCATGGCGAACATGGTGCCGACCCCGCGCGGGGCGAGCAGATAGCCCACGTCGATCACCGGGTACCCCATCAGTCCCTGCATGAAGGGGGGCAGCAGGGTCATGGTCGCGAGCAGTATGATGCCGACGATGAAGATGAACACCAGGCCGACGCTGAAGTTGCGATCCCGGAACAGGGCCGGCTCGATGTAGGGATGCGGGTGGGTGAAGATGTGCACCACGAAGAGGTAGAACGCCATCACCATCAGGGCGGTCTCGATGATGATCTCCCGGCTCGCGAACCAGTTCTGGGATTCCCCTCTATCCAGCGCCATCTGCAGCGCACCGATGCCGAGGCTCAGCAGGGCGAAGCCCAGCAGATCGAAGCGGCGGCTGGCATCGATCTTCGTCTCCTCGATGAAGGCGGCGAGCCCGAACCAGGCCAGCAGGCCGAACGGCAGGTTGATGTAGAAGACCCAGCGCCAGTTGTAGTACTCGGTGAGCCAGCCCCCCAGCGACGGCCCCAGGATGGGGCCCACCATGACCCCAATGCCCCAGAGCGCCATGGCGGAGCCGTGTTTCTCCGGCGGGTAGGTGTCCAGCAGCACCGCCTGGGAGAGGGGCACCAGGCTGGCGCCGAAGATCCCCTGCAGCAGGCGGAACAGCACTATCTGCTCCAGGCTCTGGGCCGCGCCGCACAGCATGGAGGCGACCGTAAAGCCCGCCACCGACCACATGAACAGCCGCTTGCGGCCAATTCTTGCCGAGATGAAACCGGTCAGCGGCATGAAGATGGCGGCCGCCACTATGTAGGAGGTGAGCACCCAGGAGATCTGGTCCTGGGTCGCCCCCATGGCCCCCTGCATGTGGGGCAGGGCCACGTTGGCGATGGTGGTGTCCAGCGCCTGCATGATGGTCGCCACCATCACCGACAGGGTGATGAAGGTGCGACGGGAGACCTGGTCGGCCTCCTCTGTGGCTGCGCTCGTCATATCAACCTCGGCTCGACCAGCCGGGCAGGGAGCGCTGGTGACCGGTGTCGATCTCGGCGATGGCGCTCAGCCCCGCCCGCAGGGTGGGCAGATCCGCCCCCGTGTCCAGCTTGATCCGCACCGCCACGCGCTGGGCGATCTTGACCCAGTTGCCGGTGGCGTTCTGGGCCGGGATCACCGAGAACTCGGAGCCGGTGGCCGGGCTCAGACTCTCCACCACCCCGGTCCAATGGGCATCCGGGTAGGTGTCCACGCTGATGTCGACCCGCTGGCCAGGCTGCACATGGGTCAGCTCCGTCTCGGTGAAGTTCGCCTCCACCCAGGGGGTGTCGGTCTCCACCAGCATCATGGCGGTCATGCCCGCGATCATGTACTGGCCCGGCTTGGGCAGCTGGCTGGCGACGCCGTTGGCGGGGGCATAAACGGTGGTGCGAGCCAGATCCAGCCTGGCCTTGGCCAGTCCGGCGGCGGCTTCCCGATAAGCGGGCTGCTGCTCCACCGGCAGGTTCACGTCCCCGCTGAGGGAGGCCTCAATCTTCTTGAGCCCCTCCTCCAGCGCCACCTGCTGCTGGGCTGTCTGTATGGTGAGCTGGCGCGCATCGTCGTAATTGGCGGTAGAGGTGAAGTGCTTGGCCACCAGATCCGCCTGGCGGTGTTCCTCCTTCACGGCATAGGCATGGCGGGTGCGGGCCACGGCGATTTCGGCCTGCTGGCCCCGATAGCTGGTCTGCAGCGCCACCAGATCGGTGCGCACCTTGGCGAGTTCCGCCTCGGCCTTGGTCACGGCGACCCGGAAGGATTCGGGATCCAGCTCGAACAGCGGCTGGCCGGCCTTGACCTGCTGGTTCTCGTCGACGAACACCTTGGCTACCCGGCCCAGTACCTCGGTACTGATGGGCACCTTGTCCGCTTTCACATAGGCGTTGTCCGTCTCGACATAGCGTCCGCCCTGCAGGTAGATGGCCCCCGCCCCGAGCAGCACCAGGGCCGGCACCACCACCAGCAACAGCAGGCGGGTGCGGCGCCGATTGGCCGCGGGACGGGGGGAAGAGGGTGAGTCATGGGTCATGAGATCGCTCCGCATTGGTTGCGTCAAACAAAAAGAATCAGGAGTGGCAGAGGTTGGCACGCAGGATCTTGAGGGAGTGGCACAGGGCCTCTGTCGCCTCCTCCCCCAGCTCGCCGATGGCCCTCTGATGCACCAGGTCGGCGGCCCGCTTGATCATCGCCAGGTGGGGGGTGGCCGCCTCGGTCAGAAACAGCTGATAGGCCCGCCTGTCATGGGGATCACTGCGCCGCTCCACCAGGCCGCTCTCCGCCAGCTGATCGAGCTGGCGGGCCAGGGTGATGGGCTGGATGTCGAGCCTATCCGCCAGATCCACCTGGCGGATCCCCTGGCTGCGCGCGATATGCACCAGGGCCCTGGCCTGTGCCAGGGTGAGGCCGCTGCCCTCCAGCTGCTGCTGGAACTGGCGGCGCATCAGGCGCTGGACGTCCCCTATCAGGAAGCCGAGGGTGTCGGGCTGTTTGTTCATGGCATGCCACCTATATAGTAAGCTTTGCTCATTATAAGCAAAGATAAGTTGTGTGCAAGCTGGCCCCGGCCGCCGTTTGAGTTCATGCTGGGGATCACCACCCCAACGGCAGGAGAAACGCGATGAACATCAGGATGGAGAGGGACAGCCTGGGGGAGATAGCCGTCCCGGCGGACAGGCTGTGGGGGGCCCAGACCCAGCGCTCCCTGCACCACTTCAACATCTCGGGAGAGCGCCAGCCCATGGAGATCATCCATGCCCTGGCCCGCATCAAGTCCGCCAGTGCCAGGGTCAACCACGCCCTGGGGCTGCTGCCCGCCCGCAAGGCCCAGGCCATCATGGCCGCCGCCGACGAGATCCTGCGCGGCCTGCACGACGCCGAGTTCCCCCTGATGGTCTGGCAGACCGGCTCCGGCACCCAGACCAACATGAACCTCAACGAGGTGCTGGCCAACCGGGCCAGCGAACTGCTCGGCGGCCCCCGCGGGGAGGCGCGCCTGGTGCACCCCAACGACGAGGTGAACCGGAGCCAGTCCAGCAATGATGTCTTCCCGAGCGCCATGAACCTGGCGGCCGTCACCGCCATCACGGGCCACCTGCTGCCGGCCCTCGCCGCCCTGAAGCAGACCCTGGCCGGCAAGGCCGCCGCCTTCGACCACATCGTCAAGATTGGCCGCACCCACCTGCAGGACGCCACCCCCCTCACCTTGGGGCAGGAGATCTCCGGCTGGGTCGCCCAGCTGGAGCAGGGGGAGCGCCACCTGCACGCCGCCCTGCCCCATCTGTGCGAGCTAGCGCTCGGCGGCACCGCGGTCGGCACCGGCCTCAACTGCCCTCCGGGCTTTGCCGAGGCGGTGGCCAGGACCCTGGCGGAGCAGACGGGACTCACGCTCGTCAGCGCCCCCAACAAGTTCGAGGCCCTGGCGGCGAGCGATGCCCAGGTCTTCGCCCACGGCGCCCTCAAGACGCTGGCGGCCTCCCTCATGAAGATCGCCAACGACGTGCGCTGGCTGGCGAGCGGCCCCCGCAGCGGGCTCGGCGAGATCATCATCCCGGAGAACGAGCCCGGTTCCTCCATCATGCCGGGCAAGGTCAACCCGACCCAGTGCGAGGCGCTCACCATGCTCTGCGCCCAGGTGATGGGCAACGACGTGGCCATCAACATCGGCGGCGCCAGCGGCAACTTCGAGCTGAACGTGTTCCGGCCCATGATCGCCTACAACTTCCTGCAGAGCGTGCGGCTGCTGGCGGACGGCATGCGAAGCTTCCACGATCACTGCGCCGTCGGCATCACCCCGAACCAGGCCAGGATCGACGATCTGCTGGCCCGCTCCCTGATGCTGGTCACCGCGCTCAACCCCCACATCGGCTACGACAAGGCCGCCGAGATCGCCAAGCTGGCGCACCGCCAGGGGCTCAGCCTGAAGGAGGCGGCCATCGCCTCCGGCCACCTCAATGCGGAGCAGTTCGATGCCTGGGTGATCCCCGCCGACATGGTGGGTCGCGGCGAACAAGGAGGCGCCTGACCCGTAAAAAAGCAGGGGCGCCGTGGCGCCCCTGCTTCTCCTTCCGTGCTTGCAGTCTGTTCTCACGTCTTGCTCTGGCAGTTGAACATCCAGTGGGTACCGAACTTGTCCACCAGGGATCCGAAGTAGTCGCCCCAGAACATCTCCTGCAGCGCCATCTCCACCTTGCCCCCCTCGGCCAGGGCCGCGAACAGGCGATCCGTCTCGGCCCGGCTGTCCGGCTCCAGGTTGAGGTAGCTGTTGTTGCCCTGTACCAGAGTGAACCCCATGCTGGCGGGCGCATCCGTGCCCATCAGCACGTGACCGCCGAGGATGGGCAGCGCCACGTGCATCACCAGCTCCCCGTCCTCCTCGGACAGGGGCGGCTGGCCCGGGCAGCCGGGGGACTCCTTGAAGCGGTGGATGGGGCCGTCAAACTCCCCGCCGAACACAGTGCGGTAGAAGAGGAAGGCGGCCTCCGTCTCCCGGGCAAAATTGAGATAGGTACTCACACGCGCCATGGGTTTCTCCTTGTCACCAGTCGCTGGCCCCGCTGGCCAGCTAACAGCATAGAAGAGGTCAGCCCCCCGCTCCCGCCCAGACGGGGGTGCGCCCGGGAGGCTTGCCTTACCCGGCCTCCACTTCCCCGGTAGGCAACTCGGCGTCCCGGCCCCTGCCGATGGCCAGTATGGCCACCAGGGAGATGCCGACGGTCACCAGCATGTAGAGAGCGACCGGCTGCCAGTCCCCCTGGTAGCGGCTCAGCAGCCAGGTGGCGATGAGGGGCGCCGTGCCGCCGGCCAGGGCGGCCCCCAGCTGGTAGCCCAGGGTGATACCTGTGTAGCGCACCCGGGTGGCGAAGATCTCCGAGGAGAGGGTGCCCAGCACGGCGGTGATCGGAGCCCAGAGCACACCGAAGCCGATCACGGTCGCCAGGGTGATGCCCCAGCCGGCGCGGGTGTCGAGCAGCATGAAGTAGGGGACGATGAAGAGCGCCAGCCCCAGGATGCCGCCGATGTAGACCGCCTTGCGCCCCACCCTGTCCGACAGCGCCCCCATCAGGGGGATCATGCCGGTCGCCACCAGGGCTCCCAGCATGACTGCATGGAGCGCCACCCCCTTCTCATAGGCCAGGGAGTTGACCGCGTAGCTCACCACGAAGGTGGAGAAGATGTAGAAGGGGGCCGTCTCCACCACCTTGAGGCCGGCGGCGATCAGCACTTCCCGCCAGTGGTGGCGCAGAGTCTCCAGCAGGGGCATCTTGGCCACATTGCCGCTGGCCTTGGCCTGCTTGAACTCGGGGGTCTCGTCCAGCCCGTGCCGGATCCAGAGGCCGAGGAACACCAGGCCCGCACTCAGCAGGAAGGGCACCCGCCAGCCCCAGGAGAGGAATTGCGCCTCCGGCAGCATGGCCATCAGGCTCACCGCCAGGGTCGCCAGCAGCATGCCGATGGTGACGCCCACCTGGGGCACGCTGCCAAACAGCCCCTTGCGCCTGGGGGGCGCATACTCATAGGCCAGCAGCAGGGCTCCGCCCCACTCGCCGCCGATGCCCATGCCCTGCACCACCCGCAGGGAGATGAGCAAGATGGGGGCCCATATGCCGATCTGCTCATAGGTCGGCAGGCAGCCGATCAACACGGTGGCGCCCCCCATCAGGGAGAGGGTGATCACCAGCGTCTTCTTGCGGCCGATGCGATCGCCGATATGGGCAAACAGCACCCCGCCGATGGGCCGGATGAAGAAGGTGAGGGAGAAGGAGAGGTAGGAGAGCATCAGGCCGACCACGGGGTCGAAGTTCGGGAAGAACAGCTTGTTGAACACCAGGGCCGCGGCCGTGCCATAGAGGAAATAGTCGAACCATTCGATAGAGCTGCCGGTGAGGCTGGCGATCAGCGCCCGTTTTCGGGTCGCAGCCGTCTGTGGCTGCACCAGGGGTGTAGTCATCATTGTCTTCATTCCTTGAAGGTTGTTGTCAGCGAGTGGTGGGGCATCACATCCATGCTTCGGTTGCACCCACGCGGCACATCTTAGACAGCGGCAAAAAAAAGATGCAACCGAGATCCATCTACAGGTTGCACCATTAACAACATTCACAATTTAAATTGTTAACAAGCTGATCCAGCAGCAAAAATCACTACCGGGGCAGTTTTTTCCACCAGCACAGCCCTAGCAAGGCCTCAACTCAAACGAAACCGTGTAGCACAACCATTAAAAATTCTTGCTTGAAGGTTGCACCTAGTTGCACCATTATCGTCAAAATTTAACCGTCCGGTAATATTGTTACCTTCTAGACACAGGAAGTCCCATGGCTACCACCACCCTTGGCGTTAAACTCGACGAAGCGACCCGCGACCGGCTCAAGCAGGCCGCCCAGACCCTGGATCGCACCCCCCACTGGCTGATCAAGCAGGCGATCTTCACCTATCTGGAGCAACTGGAGCGCGGTCTGACCCCTCCCGAGCACTCCGGACTGGCCGCCGCCGCCGGAGAAGAGGCCGTCGAGACCCTGACCGAGCAGGGCATCCAGGTCTTCCTCGAGTTTGCCGAGAGCATCCTGCCCCAGTCCGTCCTGCGGGCCGCCATCACAGGGGCCTATCGCCGCCCCGAGACCGAGGCCGTCCCCATGCTGCTGGAGCAGGCGCGCCTGCCCAAGGAGAAGGCCGACGCCACCCAGAAACTCGCCATGAGCATCGCCGAGAAACTGCGCAACCAGAAGAGCGCCAGCGGCCGCCAGGGCCTGGTGCAGGGGCTGCTGCAGGAGTTCTCCCTCTCCTCCCAGGAAGGGGTAGCCCTGATGTGCCTGGCGGAGGCGCTGCTGCGCATCCCCGACAAGGCGACCCGCGACGCCCTCATCCGCGACAAGATCAGCGGCGGCAACTGGAGCCAGCACCTGGGCCAGAGCACCTCGCTGTTCGTCAACGCCGCCTCCTGGGGCCTGCTCATCACCGGCAAGCTGGTGGCCACCCACAACGAGGCGGGCCTCAACAGCTCCCTCAAGGGTCTGATCGGCAAGGGCGGTGAGCCGCTCATCCGCAAGGGTGTGGACATGGCGATGCGCCTGATGGGCGAGCAGTTCGTCACCGGCGAGACCATCGCCGAGGCGCTGGCGAACGCAGGCGGCATGGAGACCAAGGGCTTCCGCTACTCCTACGACATGCTGGGGGAAGCGGCCCTGACCGAAGAGGATGCCAAGCGCTACCTCGCCTCCTACGAGCAGGCCATCCACGCCATTGGCAAGGCCTCCCACGGTCGCGGCATCTACGAGGGGCCGGGCATCTCCATCAAGCTCTCCGCCCTGCATCCGCGCTACAGCCGCGCTCAGTACGATCGCGTCATGGAAGAGCTCTACCCCACCCTGCTCGGTCTGACCCAGCTCGCCAGGCAGTATGACATCGGCATCAACATCGACGCCGAGGAAGCCGATCGCCTGGAGATCTCTCTGGATCTGCTGGAGAAGCTCTGCTTCGACCCCAGCCTCGCCGACTGGAACGGTATCGGCTTCGTCATCCAGGCCTACCAGAAGCGCTGCCCCTATGTGATCGACTACGTCATCGATCTCGCCAAGCGCAGCCGTCACCGCCTGATGATCCGCCTGGTGAAGGGCGCCTACTGGGACAGCGAGATCAAGCGCGCCCAGCAGGAAGGGCTGGAAGGCTATCCGGTCTACACCCGCAAGCCCTACACGGATGTCTCCTATCTCGCCTGCGCCCGCAAGCTGCTGGCGGTGCCTGAGGCCATCTATCCCCAGTTTGCCACCCACAACGCCCACTCCCTGTCAGCCATCTATCAGCTGGCAGGCCAGAACTACTACCCGGGCCAGTACGAGTTCCAGTGCCTGCACGGCATGGGTGAACCCCTGTACGAACAGGTGGTCGGCAAGGTAGCGGACGGCAAGCTGGGTCGCCCCTGCCGCATCTATGCCCCCGTCGGCAGCCATGAGACCCTGCTCGCCTACCTGGTGCGCCGCCTGCTGGAGAACGGAGCCAACACCTCCTTCGTCAACCGCATCGCGGACAACAACATCTCCCTCTCGGATCTGGTGCAGGATCCGGTGCAGCAGATCGAACAGATGGCCGCTCGCGAAGGCAGCCTGGGCCTGCCGCACCCGCGCATCCCCCTGCCCCGGGATCTCTACGGCGAGGCTCGCCCGAACTCCGCCGGCCTGGATCTCGCGAACGAGCACCGTCTGGGATCGCTCTCCGCCGCCCTGCTCGCCAGCACCAACACCGCCTACCAGGCCCTGCCCATGCTGGGCTGCGAACTCGACGCCCCCGGCGCCTTCCAGCCCGTGATCAACCCGGCGGATCACCGCGACATCGTCGGTCAGGTGAGCGAAGCCTCCGTCGAGATGGTGGATCAGGCCCTCACCTGCGCCCTGGCGAGCGGCCAGATCTGGCAGGCCACCCAGCCTGCCGAGCGGGCCGCCGTGCTGGAGCGTGCCGCCGATCTGATGGAGTCCGAGCTGCAGCCCCTGATGGGCCTGCTGGTGCGCGAGTCCGGCAAGACCTTCGCCAACGCCATCGCCGAGGTGCGCGAGGCGGTGGACTTCCTGCGCTACTACGCTGCCCAGGCCCGCGATCACTTCGCGAACGACACCCACCGGCCGCTCGGCCCCGTGGTCTGCATCAGCCCCTGGAACTTCCCGCTGGCCATCTTCACCGGCCAGGTCTGCGCAGCCCTGGCCGCCGGCAACACAGTGCTCGCGAAACCGGCCGAGCAGACCCCCCTCGTCGCCGCCCAGGCGGTGCGTATCCTGCGCGAAGCCGGCGTGCCCGAGGGCGCGGTGCAACTGCTGCCGGGCCGCGGCGAAACCGTGGGCGCGGCCCTGATCGGTGACGAGCGGATCCGTGGTGTCATGTTCACCGGCTCCACCGAGGTGGCGGGCATCATCTCCCGCAACCTGGCCGGTCGCCTCGATGCCCAGGGACGCACCATTCCGCTGATCGCCGAGACCGGCGGCCAGAACGCCATGATCGTCGACTCCTCCGCCTTGACCGAACAGGTGGTGATGGACGTCATCTCCTCGGCGTTCGACAGCGCCGGTCAGCGCTGCTCCGCCCTGCGGGTGCTGTGCGTGCAGGACGACGTGGCGGAGCGGGTGATCCGGATGCTCAAGGGCGCCATGGCCGAGTACAAGGTCGGCAGCCCCGAGCACCTCGCCACCGACATCGGCCCCGTCATCGACGCCGAGGCCAAAGCCAACATCGAGCGCCACATCAAGGCGATGGGCGACAAGGGCCGCAAGGTGCACCAGATCGCCCGCGCCCAGGGGGATGCCTGCAGCCGCGGCACCTTCGTGCTGCCGACCCTGATCGAGCTGGACAGCCTGGACGAGCTGGGTCGCGAGGTGTTCGGTCCCGTGCTGCACCTGGTTCGCTACCCGCGCGCCAGGCTCGGCGAGCTGCTCGAGCAGATCAACGGCAGCGGCTACGGCCTGACCCTGGGGGTTCACACCCGCATCGACGAGACCATCGCCCAGGTGGTGAACGTGGCCAAGGTCGGCAACCTCTACGTCAACCGCAATATCGTGGGCGCCGTGGTCGGGGTGCAACCCTTCGGCGGCGAAGGCCTCTCCGGCACCGGTCCCAAGGCGGGCGGCCCGCTCTACATGTACCGTCTGCTGGGCGCCCGTCCCCAGGACGCGGTGGCCAACCAGCTGCGTCAGGAGTCCGGCGCCACGGCGCAAGCAGAAGCGAAGGCGCCCCTCGCGGCCCTGCGCAACTGGGCGAGCAAGCAGGATCCGGCCCTCGCCGCCCTGTGCGACCGTTACGCCGCGCTCTCCCAGAGCGGCCGTACCCAGCTGCTGGCCGGCCCCACCGGCGAGCGCAACAGCTACAGCCTGCAGCCCCGGGAGACGGTGCTGTGCCTGGCACAGGAGAAGGCAGATCTGCTGGCCCAGCTGGCCGCCGCGCTGGCGGTGGGCAGCCGGGTGCTGTGGCAGGATGATGCCCAGACCCGCACCCTGCTCTCCTCCCTGCCGACAGAGGTGCGGGATCGCATCGCACTGGTGGCAGACTGGGCCACGGGCGAGGCTGACTTCGATGCCCTGCTGCACCACGGCGACTCCGATCAGCTGCGGGAGGTGAGCAAGCTCGCCGCCGCCCGCCAGGCGGCCCGGGGCGGCGCCATCATCGGCGTGCACGGCCTGCACCGCGGCGAGACCGATATCCCGCTGGAGCGTCTGCTCATCGAGCACGCCCTCTCGGTCAACACCGCCGCCGCCGGTGGCAACGCCAGCCTGATGACCATAGGCTAAGCGCCCCCCAGTGACAGAACCCCAAGCCCCGCCAATGCGGGGCTTGTTCTTTCTGCCATGGAGCAAGCGGCATAAAAAAGGCCGCCCTTATCGAGGTGGCCTTTTTGTTCTCCCCTTGCGGGAGAAGGGTCGGGGATGAGGGGGCGACTCGCCTACACATACTCCATAAAGACGCGGGAGGTGAGCTTGGTGATGAGCTCGTAGGGGATGGTGCCAATCCGGTCGGCCACCTGCTCCACCGGCAGCCCCTCGCCCCAGAGCACCGCCTCGTCGCCGGCCTTGTCGGTGGCGCCTGGGCCCAAGTCCACCGTAGTCATGTCCATGGAGACCCGGCCCACCAGCGGCACGATGCGGCCGTTAACCAGCACAGGTGTGCCGTTGGGGGCCATGCGCGGATAGCCGTCGCCGTAACCGATGGCGATGACCCCGAGCCGGGTATCGCGATCCGACACCCAGTTGGCGCCATAACCCACCGGCTCGCCCGCCTTGTGCTCCCGCACCGCGATGAGCTGGGTCTTGAGGGTCATCACCGGCTGCAGATCGTAATCCGCCGCTACCGTATTGGGGAAAGGGGACACACCGTAGAGGATGACGCCGGGGCGGATCCAGTCGCAGTGGGCATCCGGCCAGGCCAGGATGCCTGCCGAGTTCGCCATGGCGCGCTCGCCCAACAGCGGCGCGGTGAGCTTGCTGAAGAGGTCGATCTGCTCGCGGGTGGCGGGCTGGTCCAGCTCGTCGGAGCGGCTGAAGTGGGTCATGACGTTGAACGGCTGCACCACGTTCTTGCACTTGCCGAGGCGCTCGATAAAGGCGGGCATCTCCTCGGCCCGTACCCCGAGGCGGTGCATGCCGGTGTCGAGCTTGAGCCAGGCCACCACGGGAGCGGGCAAGTCCGCCTGCTCCAGCGCCTCGAGCTGCTCCCAGGTGTGCACCGCGGTCTGCAGGTTGTTGGCCGCCAGCACCGGCAGGTCGGCAGCACTGAAGAAGCCCTCCAGCAGCACGATGGGTTTGACCACGGCGCAGGAGCGCAGCATCAGCGCCTCCTCGATGCGGGCCACCGCGTAGGCGTCTGCATCCACCAGGGTGCGGGCGACCGGCAGCAGGCCGTGGCCGTAGGCGTTGGCCTTGACCACGGCGATGATCTTGCATTGGGGGGCGTGGCGCTTGACCACGGCGAGGTTGTGGCGCAGGGCCGCTGTATTGATCTGGGCGATAGCCGCTTTCATCTGTTTTCCCTTACGAGGGCATGATATTCAGGCACCGGGTGGTGTCAGCCCTCAAATCTCATCGTCTTGGGCCGGACCGGCAGAATTGTCGAACCGGGAAAACTGTGTATGGAGGCGGGGTCGGCCTTCTTGCGAGCGCCCTCCCCGTCAGGATCGCAATGGTGACTCCCGAGTAGGCATCACCCTGCGGATTGCTCATCAGTAATCATCGTCAAACGCAGGACCGGCGTAGTTGTCAAACCGCGAGAACTGTCCCTGGAAGGTAAGCCGCACTCTTTCGCATATTGGCGCCGTTACGCTGCCTGGCAGAGATGATTCTCACCACGCTTTCAGGGCGATGATCAATAGTCATCATCAAACGCCGGGCCCGCATAGTTGTCAAAGCGCGAGAACTGGCCCTGAAAGGTGAGGCGTACCCGCCCGATGGGGCCGTTACGCTGCTTGCCGATGATGATCTCGGCGATCCCCTTGTCGGGGCTGTCGTCGTGATAGACCTCGTCGCGGTAGATGAACATGATCAAGTCCGCATCCTGCTCGATGGAGCCGGATTCACGAAGATCAGAGTTGACCGGACGCTTGTCGGCCCGCTGTTCCAGGCTTCGGTTCAGCTGGGAGAGCGCCACCACGGGGCACTGCAGCTCCTTCGCCAGCGCCTTGAGGGAGCGGGAGATTTCACCGATTTCCAGGGTCCGGTTGTCAGACAGCGCCGGTACCCGCATCAGTTGCAGGTAGTCCACCATGATCATGCTGATGCCGCCATTGTCCCGGGCCACCCGGCGGGCGCGCGAGCGCACTTCGGTCGGGGTGAGGCCGGAGGAGTCGTCGATGTACATCTTGCCCTTCTCCAGCAGCAGACCCATGGTCGAGGAGAGACGGGCCCAATCCTCGTCGTCGAGCTGACCGGTCCGCACCTTGGTCTGGTCGATGCGCCCCACGGAGGCGAGCATACGCATGATGATCTGCTCGGAGGGCATTTCGAGGGAGAAGATGAGCACCGGCTTGTCGGCGGTGAGGGCCGCGTGCTCGCACAGGTTCATGGCAAAGGTGGTCTTGCCCATGGAGGGACGGGCCGCGACGATGACCAGGTCCGAGCGCTGCAAACCAGCGGTCATCTTGTCCAGATCGTTGTAACCCGAGGAAACGCCGGTCACCCCGTTGTGAGGGGTCTTGAACAGCTCCTCAATCTTGTCGACGGTCTGCTCCAGGATGAGCTTGAGGGGCTGGGGGCCCTCGTTGGCGCTGGTGCGCTGCTCGGCGATCTGGAATACCTTGCTCTCGGCAAGATCCAGCAGATCGTTGGAGGTACGCCCCTGGGGCTCGTAGCCCGCTTCGACTATCTCGTTGGCGACCGAGATCATCTCCCGCACCACCGCCCGCTCACGCACGATCTCGGCGTAGGCGCTGATGTTGGCGGCACTCGGGGTGTTCTTGGCGATCTCCACCAGGTAGGCGAAGCCACCGGCCTCTTCCAGTTGCTCGGAGCGTTCCAGCTCTTCCTGCAGGGTGATGAGGTCGATGGGGTTGCCCGCGTTGGAGAGGCGGGTCATGGCCTGGAAGATCAGGCGGTGCGGACGGCTGTAGAAATCCTTGTCGATCACCCGTTCCGCGACCCGATCCCAGGCCTCGTTGTCCAGCATCAGGCCGCCCAGTACGGACTGTTCGGCCTCAAAAGAGTGGGGAGGGACTTTCAGCTGTTGTGTCTTGGCGTCTTTTTTCGCCGTCACTTGCTCTGCCATACACATAAAAACCGCAGCGGGAAGGGGACGGGAATTTTACAAAAGAAACCCCGTCATCGCGAGCGCTAATACGCGCCATTCACCTCATCCGGTGACAAGCCCGGACGCAGGTGCGGGTCTGTTGATGGGTCTCTCGGCGCCTCCTGCCGTTCAGAGGACGAGGAAGGGCCAGACCAGGGTCTGGTCTTTCTGTTTGGCTCTCTGCTTGTTGCGCAGCCTGCGCACAGAGCGGCTCGGTCGTCTGTTTTTCATCGCTGCCTCCACTGCCTGTTCAGGGTTCAATCCGTTCATGAATAATTCATGCCAGACATGTTTACCTTAGGCGCAAGCTGCAACACAAAAAGGGACTGGCAGCCTGCCATGCGCCTCGCTGAGCTTGCACAAGCAGAGCATGCCCCCACCTACATGAGAGTGAAAGAGTCAAAATGAAAAAGATGCTGACCCTGTTTGCCGTGATCCTGGCCATTGGCCTTGGGGCACCCATCGCCGAGGCCAAGAAACTTGGTGGCGGCAAATCCTTTGGCAAGAGCTACAAGACGGCGCCGGCCCAGCCGGCTCCGACTGCGGCTCCCGTGAATGGCAAGAACCCGACCCTGGCCGCGGCGCCCAAGAAGAGCGGCATGATGGGTGGCCTGCTGGGTGGCCTGCTGGCCGGCGGTCTGTTCGCCTACCTGCTGGGCAGCGGCGCCTTCGAAGGCATGCAAGGAATGGACTTCCTGCTGATCGCCCTGCTGGCACTGGGTGCCGTCTTCCTGATCCGCGCCCTGCGCAAGAACAAGGCGGCGGCGACCCAGCCACAGGCCGCCTATGCGGGATACCAGCCGCCTGCGGCCGCCCCGCAGCAGTTCGAGCAGAGCCACAGCGCCCCGCAGGCCACCGGCTTTGCCGACAGCGACGTGCCCTTCCGCCTGCCCCCGGGCTTTGACATGAACGGCTTCCTGTCCGGTGCCCGCGATCACTACCGCACCCTGCAAGAGGCCTGGAACAAGAACGATCTGGAGAAGATCCGCGAGTACGTGAGCCCGGAACTGTTCGACAGCCTCAAGGCCGAGCGCGCCGAGCTGACTGGCGACCAGCACACCGAGGTGATGTACGTGGACACCCAGCTGGTGCGCGCCGACTACGGCAGCGACTGGGCCCAGGTGAGCGTGCGCTTCAGCGGCCGCTACATGGACCGTCAGGAGCAGGTCGAGGAAGACATCAAGGAGGTGTGGCACCTCGAGCGCAACCTGGCCAAGGACAATGCGCCCTGGCACATCGTCGGCATCGAGCAGCTCTAAGCGCTTCCCGACCCATCTCATCAAGGCGACCTCAGGGTCGCCTTTTTATTGCTCCGCTTATTGCTCAATGCCCCTGGCAGCGGCAGCCTCAGCCCTGCCGATGACGCTTGGCTTGGCTTGGCTTGGCTTGGCTTGGTCAAGGAAAATCGCCGTGCGACCGTCTGGGCATCAAGTCCGTGAAGAGAGGAGGATGGCACTGGAGAGGCTTGAGTGCGGGTGTGGGTACCAAATAGCGAGGGAGGCATGACGCCTCCCTCCTTCTATGACTGACTTCAACTGGCGCGCCCCCCGCAAGGGGCGATAACACCAGGGGACATCAGTTGCCTATCGCATCCTGACCGCAGTTGTTGGTATTGGCCGGGTTCAGGCTGTTGTTGATGAAGGTCACTTCGCCGGCAGGCTGGTAGTCGGCCGCATGGATGGTCTGCTTGGACTCCAGATACTCCTTCAGCACGCCCGCATCGACCAGACCGGCGTTGATGGTGTTGATGACGGGATACTTGTCCCCGCCAGCCGCACTGAAGCTCGGAATGGCAAAGCTGTAGGTGGCGCTGGCATCGAAGGCCTTGCCGCCGATGGCGCTGATGGAGACGCTCTTGGCACTGCAGTTGACCTCCATGCTGATACCGCCGAACTGGGGATAACCGCCCCCGGTCAGGGTGGCGACCTGGCCGAGATAATCGACCAGCTCACTGCCCTTCATGGTGGCCTTGTTGACGGTATTGCCGAACGGATGCACGGTCAGTACGTCACGATAGGCAATATCCCCCGTCTGGATGGAGGCACGCACCCCACCCGAGTTCACGATGCCAAAGTCGGCATTCAGCTTCTCGGCGGTCGCCGTGGTAATAAGGCGTCCCAAATTGGTTTGCATATAGCGAACGTTTTTGCGTTCACCCAACAGCAGATCATCGGTAGAGGCAATTCTTACACCGAGCTCAGCCTCTCCTTTCTCCTGGAATACTTGCAAGGCGGCATTCAGCTCGGGATCCTTGATAATTTCATCCTGAATAAACTGGACATTGCCGCTGTCATCCTTGATGGCATTATTTTTGGCATCACGCTTCACCAGATTGACGGGAATAAGTTCATATCCGGTCAGGGTCAGCTTGCCATTCTGGTAGTCGAACTGGGCGCGCCCCACATATTTGCCCCACTCGTGAGCCTGCATGATCCAGGTGCCGTTCTGCTGATCCGGCTGGCAATCGTCGCCGGGCTGGAAGTCGGCATAGGTGTCCGGGGTACCCGGCTCCATGCAGACCGGATTCTGGGAGTGACCGCCGATGATGGCGTCCAGGGTGCCTGCCGGCAGCGCACGGGCCATCTCCACGTCACCCGGCGCATTGCTGCCGTGCTGGCCATCTGCATAGTGGCCCATGTGGGTGATGGCGAAGACCAGGTTCGCCTCCTTGTTGCTGCGGATCTCCTGGCCGAGCTTGGCCGCTTCCGTGGTCGGATCGCGGAACTCCAGGGTCTTGACGTTGTTGGGGTCAACCAGCTGGGCGGTGTCTTCCGTGGTCAGGCCGAGGACGGCCACCTTGAGGCCGTTCTCCAGCTTGAACACCTTGTAGGGGTCGAAGTAGCGCTTGCCGCTGGCCTTGTCATAGATGTTGGCGGAGAGCATGGGGAACTGGGCCCACTCACGCTGTTTCTCCAGCACGGTCAGCGGGTTGTCGAACTCGTGGTTACCCACCGCCATGGCATCGTAACGGATGCTGTTCATGCCGACGAAGTCGGGCTCGGCGTCCTGCAGATCGGACTCGGGGACCCCGGTGTTCACGTCGCCACCGGAGAGCACCAGCACCTCGCTGCCCGCCGCCTTGGCCTCGGCGCGCAGACGCTCGACCAGGGTTTTCTGGGCGGCCATGCCATATTCACCGTCGGTATTGTGCCAGAAACGGCCGTGGGTATCGTTGGTATGGAGGACGGTCAGCTTGCAGACATTTTCGGTACAGGGGGCGACACTTTCATTTTGTGAGGTATTACAGCCAGCCAGGGCGGCGAGCACTGCCAGTGCGATACTTCCTTTGACAAATTTATAATTCATTTCCATATCACCTTGTTATTTTGTTATTGGATGACCCCTTCTTGGGTCGGCCGGTAATATAACAAACAACATGTGACGGTTTTTCATCGGCGACTCACAAATTCCGCCAAATGTGATCATTGGCGCAACCTGTTTCTTAATTCGGATAAGACTGCACCAAGGTCTCCGCGCATTTCGGCGCAAGGTGGCAGCCCGCCGGAAACAGTTATGGCATACTTCCCGCCATTCGATGCCAAGGAGCGCCTTGCATGGCCAAGTACGACAAGATTTCCCCCGAAACCCAGCAGGAGGCGATGAAGATCGCCCGCGCCAACCAGAAGCCGGGGCAGACCAAGGAGCAGACCCAGCTGATCGCCCAGGGGATCCAGAAGGGCATAGACGAATACAAGAAACAGATGAAAGCCAAGGCCCGCGAGGCGAGCCGCCAGAAGAAGATGCAGATCAAGGCGAAGCTGTCGTCCCAGGCTCATCAGGAGGAAGAGCCCGAGGTCGAGGTGATCGAGATCAGCCGCCAGCACCCGCTGCCCTGGATCTTGCTGGGGCTGAGCTGGCTGGCGTTTGCCTGCCTCTGGTTCTTGTTGCGCTGATCCCGTCCTGGGCAAACCTTTGCCCTGGGATCGGCTTCACAGCCCGGGCGCGGGGTGCTGGTCATCCCGCGCCCGGCATGCGTACACTCTGCCCCCCTTGTCAGGAGACCCCTCATCATGAATCCAGCCCCGCTCTATCTGCTGGCGCCCCTTGTCCTGTTTGTCGTGACCCTGGTGCTCTATCGCATCTCGCCGCTGCGGGCGGTTGCCGCCGGTCACGCCCGCTGGTTTATCCTGCCTGCGTTCACCCTCTTCATCCTGCTCATCATCATCAATGGTGCGGCCGATCCCGGCACCCGCAGCCCGGGCTTCCACTGGTTGATGCCAGGCCTGGGCTTTGCGCTCAGCCTGTTCCCGGCCCTGCCCAAGGCGCTAGTGCCGCGTCTGGCCATCAAGGAGGGAGCCTTCGCCGCCCTCGGCCTGATGCTGATGAGCCTCGCCATGGTCTATTGACCGGCTGGCATGTTGACATGACCCCAGGGGCGCTCCGTAACGGGCGCCCCTTGTGCAAATAGTGGCCTGCGGGCATCTTGGTGAGCGGATAGCCAGCAAGGAGGCCAAATGGACAATCCGCCCGATTTCATGGCGCTGTGGGACTATCAGGATCCCGCCGCCAGCGCCCTGCGTTTTCAGCAGCTGCTCGCCGAGGCAGACAACCAGGATCTGCAATATGAACTGGAACTGCTCACCCAGATAGCCCGCACCCATTCGCTGCGCCGCCAGTTTGCACAGGCGCACCACCTGCTCGACGAGATAGAACCCCGCCTCACCGAGGCGACCCCGAGAGCCCGCCTGCGCGCCCTGCTGGAGCGCGGCCGCACCTTCAACTCCGCCGGTGACAAGGCCAGTGCCAGAGCCCTGTTCGAGCAGGCCTGGCAACACGGGCTCAAGCATGAGGAGCGCTATCTGGCCATCGATGCGGCCCACATGGTGGCCATCGCCGCCCCCCTGGAAGAGCAGAGCCACTGGCACCAGCTGGCGATGGAGCTGGCCGAGCGCAGCCAGGACAAGCGGGTGCGCGGCTGGCTCGCCACCCTCTACAACAATCAGGGCTGGACCCTGTTCGAACTGGGTCGCCTCGACGAAGCCATCGTCTGCCAGCAAAAATGCCTGGCCTGGCACGAGCAGCACAACAACAGGGCCAAGGCCTTTATCGCCCGCTGGAGCCTGGCGCGCCTCTGCCGGGCCAAGGATCAACATGAGCAGGCCATGGCGGATCTGAAGCAACTGCAGGCCGACATGAACGCAGCCAGGGCCCCCGAGGATGGCTATGTGTTCGAGGAGCTGGGGGAGAATGCGCTGGCGCTGGATGACCCGGCCGCGCCGGAATACTTCGCCCGGGCCTGGTTCCTGCTGTCACAGGATGGCTGGCTCAAGGCCAACGAGGGGGAGCGACTGGCCAGGCTCAAGCGGCTCGCCAAGCTCTGACACCGCCCTTCCGGCAAAGCAGCGGGGCGGCCAATGGGCCGCCCCGTTCACTGGGTTATCTGTCAGGGATGACAGAGGCCATCCCCAGCCTCAGACCAGACTCGCCTCTTCCCAGCTCTGTTTCTTGCGATAAATGGTGGAGGGGCTTATTTCAAGCAGCGCCGCCGCCTTGGGGATGTTGCCGTCGCAACTGGCGATGGCCTGTTCGATGGCCTCCTTCTCCACCTGCCAGAGCGGACGAACGAGAGGACGGGCCAGCATGGGGGTGGCCGGCGTATCCATGATCACCTCGGACACAGGGGCCGCCACCGCGGTGGTGAGCACACGGCCGCCGTTGAGGGGCGGCGGCAGTATCTCCGGGCTCACCAGCTCGCGGTCGTTGAGCACCACTATGTTGCGCACCACGTTCTGCAGCTCCCGCACGTTGCCGGGCCAGGGGTAATCGAGCAGCACCCGCACCGCATTGGCATCGAAGTCCCGGAAGTGCTTGTTCTCCTCCTTGGCATAGCGCAGCAGGAGGTCGCGCGCCAGCAGCAGTATGTCCTCGCCCCGCTCCCGCAGGGGCGGCAGGTAGAGGGGGATGACGTGCAGCCGGTAGTAGAGATCCTCGCGAAAACGCCCTGCCTTCACCTCCGCCAGGGGATCCCGGTTGGTGGCGCAGACGAAGCGCACGTCCACCGTCTCCAGCTTGCCGCTGCCGACCCGCTGCAGGGTGCCGGTCTGGATGAAGCGCAGCAGCTTGCTCTGCAGGTCCAGATCCATCTCGCAGATCTCGTCGAGAAACAGGGTGCCGCCATCCGCCAGGCTGGCCGCCCCCTTGCGCTCCCCCTGGGCACCGGTAAAGGCACCCTTCACGTGACCGAAGATCTCGCTCTCCATCAGATCGTGGGGAATGGCGGCGCAGTTGAGCGCGATGAAGGGCTGATCCCGGCGCGGGCTGCACTGGTGGATGGCCTCGGCACATACCTCCTTGCCGGTGCCGCTCTCGCCGGTGATGAAGACGGTCGCCTTGCTCGGCGCCGCACTCTCGATGATGCGATAGACCGCCTGCATCGCCATGGAGGCGCCGATAAAACCGGCAAACGAGCTGCGCTCGAAGTTCTCCCGATACTGGGCCACCAGGGAGCTGAGCTGCTGGTGCTTGAGGGCGTTGCGCGCCGTGGCGCACAGCCGCTTGCCGTCGAACGGCTTGGTCAGAAAATCGAAAGCGCCGAGGCGCATCGCCTCCACCGCCACGTCCACCGAACCGTGGGCGGTGATCACCACCACGGAACAGGGCAATTGCTGCTCCGTGATCTGCTGCAGGATCGCCATGCCCGACATGTCGGGCAGCTCGAGATCGAGCAGCACCACGGGGGGCGGGCTGGCCAGCAGGTGCGCCAGTGCCTGCTGGCCGCAATCGGCCAGCTGTACCTCATAACCATCCTGGGTCAGGTACTGCTCATAGACGACAGCCAGACTGCGGGTGTCTTCCACCAGCAGAACACGGGGTTTGCTTTCAGCCACGAGATCCATCCTTGCGCTTGATTTTGTTATCTATTCTGGGGTCTAGCCGTCACAGACTCAAGACGGACTAACGGCTTTCTCCCATCGCCCGTGTTGACCCACAAGCAAAAACGGCTCCCAGAGGAGCCGTTTTCATCGTATTGCAGCTTATTTCTTTGCGTCGTCGCCGTTGGCAGCGGGCTTCTCGATGGCCAGCAGCTCAACGTCAAATACCAGCACGGCGTTGGCCGGGATGGTGCCTGCACCGTGCTCGCCATAGGCCAGCTTGGACGGCAGGAAGAACTTGAACTTGGAACCGACCGGCATCAGTTGTACGCCTTCGGTCCAGCCCGGGATAACCTGGTTCAGCGGGAAGGTGGCCGGCTCGCCGCGATCGACGGAGCTGTCGAACTTGGTGCCATCGATCAGGGTACCGGTGTAGTGAACCTTGACGATGTCGGTGGCCTTCGGCTTGGCGCCGTCACCCATCTTCTCGACCTGGTATTGCAGGCCGGATTCGGTGCTCTTCACGCCCTCTTTCTTGGCGTTGTCAGCCAGGAAGGTCTCGCCCTTCTTCAGGTTGTCAACTGCATCCTTGTCGGCCTTGGCCTTGGTCAGCTCGTTGATCTTGGCATCGTATTCCTGCAGAACCTTCTGGATCTCTTCGTCGGTCATGCTGGCCTTCTTGCCCAGACCGTCGGTCACCCCTTGCAGGATGACGGTGTTGTCCAGCTTGATGCCGAGTTCTTGCTGGCGCTCCAGGGTATTGGCGATATAACGACCCATGGAGAGGCCGATCGCATAGCCGGATTGCTCTTCAAAGCTCTTGGCCTCTGCCTTGGTGGCCTCTGCCGGCTTGCTGGCTTCTGCCTTCACTTCGGTGTTGGCAGCAGGTTTCTCATCTTTTTGGCAAGCAGTCAGGCCGACGGCAACTGCCGCAGCCAACAGGGACACCTTCAGAAAATTGTTCATCAGTTTCTCCAAAACGCTAAATACCGCTCTCGGTTCCTTCGTGAAATGAGAGGTTTATCGTGATAAGCGCCTTATACTAACGCCGTGATCGCGGGTAACGAAAGCATGAGACAGGAAAAATGATCAAAAGTGCCATTTATCTCATCGGTATTTGCCTGATGCTGACGGGGTGCGAACAGAGCGCCCTTCCCGGCCAGCAGATCCGCCTCGCCGAACAGGGTCTGCTGAGCGCGGATCTCGCGAGCTCCGGCAAGCAGGCCATCGTCTCCAGCCTGGGTCAGGGCACTGTGGTGTGGGATCTGGAACAGGGCAAGGAGCGCTGGCGCTGGCGCCAGAGCGACGACCAGGCGGAGTTCGTCACCCTGACCCGTTTCTCCCCCGACGACAGCCACGCCATCACCGCCAGCCAGCATACCTTTGCCATCTGGCGCCTGCAGGATGGCCGCTCCCAGGGCTACTACTCCCTGCCCGAATCCAGCCTGCGCGACGCGGCCATCTCCGCCGACGGGCGCATGGTGCTGATCGGCCGGGAAGACGGCAAGGCGGAGCTGGTGGACACCCGGACCGGTCGCCGGCTGCAGTTCCTCGGCCACACCGAACAGGTCAATACGGTGGATCTCTCCGCCAACGGCCGCTACGCCCTCACCGGCGGCAACGACTACAGCGCCTACCTGTGGGATACCCGCACGGGCCAGGTGGTGTGGCGCTTCAATCACGCCGGGCGGGTGGTGATGGCCAGGCTGGATCCGGCGGGGCGTTTCGCCTTCACCGCCGACAGCCGCCAGGCCAGCATCTGGGATCTCAAAACCGGCAAGGAGCAGAGCCGGCTGCAGTTCGACCATCGCTTCGAGGTCTACACCAGTGCCCGCTTCGTCAATGACGACAAATGGCTCGTCACCGGCTCCCCTTCCCGCCAGCTCGCCCTGTGGCAGGTGAGCGACGGCAGCCAGCTGCAGAGCTGGCGCGTCTCGCCCCATCCCAAGGTGAAACCGCCGAGTGCTGTGGTCTATGGCGTGGCTTTGCGCGACAATGGCCACCTCGTCAGCGCCAGCTCAAGCGGCCTGGCCGAAACCTGGACAATCAAGTAAGGACCAAAAGGCCCATGAGTCAGTCATTAAACGATCGCCTCGAAACCCTGGAAAGCCGCCTCGCCTATGCCGAATACACGGTGGAGCAGCTCAACGACGAAGTCACCACCCAGGGCCGCGAGCTGGATCGGCTCAAGCACCAGATCCATCTGCTGGTGGAGAAGCTGCAGAGCGTGCAGCCGAGCCAGATCGCCAGCATGGCCGAAGAGACCCCGCCCCCGCACTACTGAGCGAACGGCCATGAAAAAACCCGCACCAGGCGGGTTTTTTCATCATCGGGCATGCCGTGATCAGTGCTGATGGCCCTTGCCACCGCAACCGCCACCACCGCAGCAGCCGCCGTGACCATGGTCGTCGCCGTGATCGTGAGCATGGGCGTGACCGTGACCACCACAGCAACCGCCATGGTCGTGATCGTGGTCGTGACCGTGATCATGGCCATGATCGTGACCGCAGCCACCGGCACCGTGCACATGGCCGTGGGCCAGCTCTTCGGCGGTCGCGGCACGCACGTCCTTGATCTCGACCTTGAAGCCCAGGGTCACGCCGGCCAGGGGATGGTTGCCATCCACCTTGACGAACTCTTCGGACACCTCGATGACGGTCACCGGACGGTGGCCATCGTCGGTCTCGGCCACAAAAGTATCCCCTTCAGACACTTCCATGCCATCGAACAACTCGCCGGGCACTTCCTGCACCAGGTTCTCGTCGTACTCGCCGTAGGCCTGGTTCGGCGTCAGGGTGACGTCGAAGGCCTCGCCCACGCTGCGACCTTCCAGCTCGGCTTCGAGGCCGGAGACCAGGTAACGGGTACCGTGCAGATACACCAGCGGCTCTTTGCCGACTGTGGTGTCGATGACTTCACCGTGTTCGTCGGTGACCGTGTATTCCAGCGTAACCACGCTCAGGGGAGCTACTTTCATGTCAGGGATCCTGCGGATAGAAAAAACGGCCCCAGAATACCTCAAAAAGGTGGCCAAGCATATGATCAGCCCCGCCCCCTCATGCTGAAAAAGTCGGCAATCCGGAGAGACGCCTGTCCCGCGCCGGACAAAAACGGCTGCGGGAGCGAGAGATGGCCCCGGCTGTCACCGGAACCTCCCCTGCCCCTTCACCGGGCCGCTCGTTCTCACTCGGGACGAAACACCCCTATGACCTGTTCAGCCTCCCGGGTCGCCTTGTCCACCTCGGCCTGGGTCTGCACCTGAGTGTCCCCGCAGTCGACGCAGGTCACCTTCTCGACTCCATGCTCCATATACAGCATCATGGTGTCCATCTTGCCGCACGCCGGGCAAACCGCACCGGCAATGAAGCGTTTTTTACGCCTGGTTTCCATTTTTGTTACCTCCAGGCAGCATCATATCAGGGTTTTTACATGCATCACGCTATCGAATATCAGCATTTTTCCACTCCCACCCTCCAGGTCGGCCCCCGCAAGCGCTCTCCCATGGGCCAGCTGCTGCGCGTCACCCGGGGAGCGGCACTGCTGAGGCTGGGCGCCCATGAGCTGTTGTTGACGGAGGGGAATTACTTCTGGCTCTGTGCCGATGCCCTCGCCGCCTTCACCCCCCTGGCGGGCTGCCAGTACGATCTGCTGGCCTGCTCGGTGCGGGTGCCCCAACCGGCTCAGGCCGGCTGGCTGCAGGCAAGTCCGCTGATGGATGCGCTGCTGGAGAACCTGGCCCACTGGTCGCGGCCCAGAGAGTGGCAAGGCCCCTATGGCCAGCGGCTGCAGATCCTGGGGGACGAGTTGCAGGGTTGCACCATCACGCCGCAAGGGGATCAGCTGTTGCAAGACGCCTGGCAGGCGCTGGCGACCCGGCAACCGGGCAGTCTGGCCGCCTGGCAGGCCCTGCTGGCCGAGCGGCAACCGGATAACCTGGATGCAGAGAGCCTGCTTGCCCAGTGGCAGTTGTTGCAGGGGATTCGCCTGCTCAGAAGCGGCAGCACTCCGGCCCAGGTCGTGGCCAGGCTGGGTTACCGGGACGAGGCGGCGCTGGCCGATGCCTCCCGGCGCTGGCTGGGGCACGACCAGGACGCACAGCAGTCCGCCTCCCGATAAACGGGGCGACAAAATGATGGGAAAAGGGATCCAGTTTTACGGTGCGCCGCCGTTAATAACAGAGAAGTCATCCATGTCACCATCCTCTATGCTGAACACCAGATTGACCGTCACCGACTAGATCAACAGGACATCCGCCATGACGAGCAAGGCCAACCAATCCCAGGGCATGTTGCTGTTCCACCTCTCTGCCAGACAATCCTTCGCCATCGGCACGCTCAAGGTGAAGGAGATAGTGCCCTACACCCAGCTCACCGCCCTGCCGCAGTCTCATCCGACCGTGCTCGGAGCGGCCAGCATGCGGGGCACCACCATCCCCGTGATCGACATGGCGATGGCGGTGGGCTATCGCCCCATCACCAGGGAGGAGATGCCCAACTGCTTCATCATCATCACCGATTGCCGCCGCACCCTGGTGGGTTTCCTGGTGCGGGGCATCGACAAGATCACCGAGTGCAACTGGCGTGACATCGAGCCGCCGCCCCCCTCCCTAGGACAGAACGTGTTCGTCACCGGCGTGACCCGGGTGGGAGAGCAGCTGATCCAGCTGCTGGACGTGGAACTCATCCTGTCGCGGGTCTATCCGGACGATCCCAGCCACCTCTATCCCGTGCTGACCGATGTGCAGCGCGAGCGGCTCAAGCCGATGCGGATCCTGCTGGTGGACGACTCCTCCGTCGCCCGCCGCCAGCTGATGGCGGCGCTGGATTACATCAACATCCCCTACGAGGTCTGCACCAACGGACGGGACGCCCTGGCCCTGATGCAGGCCAACGTCGCCCAGGGCAGGCGGATCGACATCCTGGTGAGCGATATCGAGATGCCGGGGCTGGACGGGTACGAGCTGGCCTTCGAGGTACAGAGTGACCCCAGGCTGGCGGAGGCTTACATCATCCTGCACACCTCCCTCTCCAGCGAGATCAGCGTGGAGCGGGCCCATCAGGTCGGGGCCCACGAGGCGCTCACCAAGTTTGAGGCCAACGAACTGATCCAGGCGATGCTGCGCGGTGCCGAGCACCACGATCGCCTGCCCGCCTGACACCGCGGCGAGCCCCTGGCTCGCCGCCGCTTCCCCTTCCCTGCTGCCCCGAGCCGTTGCATGCTGACAGAAAGCCACTTCCACGCCCCCTGGTGGGCCCGTAATCCCCATCTGCAAACCATACTACCCAAGTGGCTGCGCCGCGCCCCGGCCCGCTTCACCCAGGAGCGCTTCGAGCTGCCGGATGGCGACTTCGTCGATCTCGCCTGGAGCACAGGGTCACACCGGGACGAGCAACCGCTTATCGTGTTGTTCCACGGCCTGGAGGGGAGCATTCACTCCCACTATGCCAAGGGGCTGTTCGCCCATCTGCAGCAGCAGGGGCAGGAGGCGGTGCTGATGCATTTTCGGGGGTGCAGCGGCGAGCCGAACCGGCTGCTGCGGGCCTATCACTCCGGCGCCATCGAAGATGCCCAGGCCGTGATTGCCGAGCTGGGTCGGCGCTTCCCCGGCAAGCCCCTCATTGCCATCGGTTATTCCCTGGGGGGCAATATGCTGGTCAACCTGCTGGCACGGGCCTGCCCAACCGAGCTGAAAGCGGCTGTGGTGATTTCGGCACCACTGCAGCTGGCGAGCTGTGCCGATCGGGTCAACCAGGGGTTCTCACGGGTCTATCAGAGCTATCTGCTGCGCACCATGCGGGCCAATCTGCAGAGCAAGATCCGGCATCAGGAGGCAGCCCGGGCACGCTGGCAACCGGCGCAGGTAGCACGCATCGCCACCCTGCGCGACTTCGACGAGCAGGTGACGGCCCCGCTCCATGGTTTCGACAGCGCCGATCACTACTACCAGACCTGCTCCGGCCTGGGCCTGCTGGCTCGCATCCCCATCCCGACCCTGGTCATTCACGCCGCCGACGACCCCTTCATGACCGGCGCCGTGATCCCGACGCCGGAGCAGCTCTCACCTCAGGTGCGCTACGAGTTGAGCCGGCGGGGGGGCCACGTGGGCTTCCTGCACGGTTCCCCCTGGCGTCCCCGCTTCTGGCTGGATGAGCGCATCAGCCAGTGGCTGCGGGAGCAGGCTCAGGACGCGACCCGGTAGCCGTCGCGCCCCTCTTCCTTGGTCTGATAAAGAGCGCCATCCACCCGTTCGAGCAGCATCACCAGGCTCTCTCCCGGACGCCACTGGGCAATCCCCTGGCTCAGGGTGAGGTGGGGGGCGACATCGGAGTCTTCATGGGGCAGGGCCCGGGCGGCCAGGGTGGCGCGAATGCGCTCGGCCACCTCCTTCCCCCCCGCCAGATCCGTCTCCTGCAGCAGTACCACGAACTCCTCCCCACCGTAGCGGGCCACCAGATCGCCGGGTTCGCGCACGCTCTCCTCCAGGCACTCGGCCACCAGGATCAGGCACTCGTCTCCTGCCTGATGGCCATAGCGATCGTTGTAGCGTTTGAAGAAGTCCACATCGAGCAGGATCACAGTGAGCGGCAGTTCCAGGGTCGTGCCCTGCGCGATGGCACGCTTGCACGCCTGATCGAAATGACGACGGTTGGCCAGGCCGGTCAGGGGATCCCGATGGGCCATGGCATTCATCTTGTGCGCCAGCATCAGGTTGTCATACTCCCTCGACACGGCCAGCTCGAACCAGCCGTTGAGCATGCGTCGCCCCGTCTCCAGCACGACCAGCAGAACCCCGACCACCATGATATTGACCATGACAAATGGAGAAGGGCTCCAGCAAGCCCTTAACAGCAAGAACAGCAGAGGGGCACACACCAGGGCATAGAACAGCCGTACATCAGAATAAGTCGCGATGAGACCGGTCAGTAACAACAGGCTGACCATGTTGAAAATGAAGCTGAAACCGCCCTTCAGATCGACGATCGAGATGGTATAGCCTACCAAGGCCCAAGCCAGTCCCCAGAAGAGGCCGCAAACCAGCAGGGAGACCTGCCAGAGGGCACGGGGCTGACGGGAGAGCCAGCGCCATCCGATAGGCAGCAGCAGACAGACGCCGGCCATGGCGATGAGCTGCCACTTGTAGGACCAAGGCAAGAGGTCATTGAGCACCAGGTGCGCATCCTGATAGATATAGAAGCGCGCCAGCAGGAACAGGATAGCGATCAGATTGATGGCCCAGAACCAGCGAAGTCCGGAGTCCAGAGCCTGCCGACGGGCATCGAGCAGGTGCTGGGTGAGCTGCCCGGAAGGGCGACGAGCATCAGTTGAATTCATGTAACCCCTCGAACGGCACAAGACAAACTTCTTGCACTTGCCGGACTGGCACCGACAATACCCACACCCCACTGATTGAAGATGAAACCATGATTATCCCCTGGCAAGAACTGGATCCCGAGACCCTCACCAACCTGCTCGAGCACTTTGTCCTGCAAGAAGGCACCGAATACGGCGAGCAGGATGTCAGCCTGGCCGACAAGGTCGAAGCGGTCCGTCAGCAATTACAGCAAGGCATCGCCGTGCTGGTCTACAGCGAATTGCACGAGAGCGTCAACGTCGTACACAAGACTCATTTAAGTAAGACTTATACGGACGATTATCAACCAGAATGACACCGGCAACGGAAAACCGGGCTGAACGAGCGGGGGATCTTCCGCCCGATGCCCGGGCTAGCCGCCCCCTCCCCGGGCCTCTCTCCCGGCCGCGACACGACACCAGGTTGCCCTTCCAGAGGGATCCCGCGCCCAGCCAGGCCGACGGACGAGGGCCGGGGCGGAAGATGTTGCAGGGGCTTGACCGTACTTTGGGCCAGCCCTTATAACGGAACTCCCAAGGAAGAGAGAATTCTATGTCGGCCAAGCATCCCATCATCGCGGTCACCGGTTCGTCCGGTGCCGGCACCTCCACCTCCACCAACGCGTTTCGCTCCATGTTCCATCAGCTCGGGTACAAGGCGGCCGTGGTCGAGGGGGACAGTTTCCACCGTTATACAAGGCCCGAGATGGACGTGGCGATCCGCAAGGCGCGGGAGCAGGGGCGGCACATCAGCTACTTCGGCCCTGAGGCCAACGACTTCGGTCTGCTGGAGTCCTTCTTCCAGGAGTACGGCCAGAGCGGCACCGGACAGTATCGCCGCTACCTGCACAGCTTCGACGAGGCGGTGCCCTTCAACCAGATGCCGGGCACCTTCACCCCCTGGCAAGATCTGCCGGGGGAGACGGATCTGCTGTTCTATGAAGGGCTCCATGGGGGCGTGGTCACGGACGAGCACAACGTGGCGCGGCACGTGGACTTTCTCATCGGCGTGGTCCCCATCGTCAACCTGGAGTGGATCCAGAAGCTCATTCGCGACACGTCGGAGCGCGGCCACTCCCGGGAGGCGGTGACCGACTCCATCGTGCGCTCCATGGACGACTACATCAACTTCATCACGCCGCAGTTCTCCCGCACCCACATCAACTTCCAGCGGGTACCCACCGTCGACACCTCCAACCCCTTCAGCGCCAAGGTGATACCCAGCCTGGACGAGAGTATGCTGGTGATACGGTTTCGGGGCATCAAGCAGGTGGACTTCCCCTACCTGCTGTCGATGATAGACGGCGCCTTCATGTCCAGGATGAACACCATAGTCGTGCCGGGTGGCAAGATGGGTTTCGCCATGGAGCTGATCCTGCGCCCCCTGATCCAGCAACTGATCGAAACGGGCAAGATCACCTGAGCCAAGGAGCTTACGATGCGCGGTGCACTTCTCTCATTCATACTGGCTGCCCTGCTGGGCGGCTGCAGCACGGGCCCCGCCGCCCCCACCGTCGAGACGGGGACCATGGTGGTGCGTCCCGCAGACAACTGGACCTATGGGGCGACACCACGCTACGCCCTCGCCGAGCAGTTCCAGTACGCGGGCAACAGCGCCGCCCCCTGGCTGGAGCCGGTCCAGCAGGCGGTGACCCGGCAGCTTGACGGCAAGGGCTGGCGCAGCGTGCCTCTGGATGAGGCGGACGTCTGGGTTGCCATCGGCGTCGCCGGCAGCCAGGACATGAGCGACGGGGAGATCTTCTCTCGCCTCGGCATGACCCCGGGCCTGAATGCCGCCGCCGATGCCCGCAAAGGTACCCTGGCCATACTGCTGCTCGACCGGCGAACCCAGCAGACGGTATGGAGCAGCGCCATCCAGCTCGCCAGCGACGTGCCCATCGCCGAGGAGGCCCGCAGCCAGCTCAGCCAGGAACTGGCCGGACAGTTGCTGGGCTCGCTACCGTCAAACTGATTTCTCTTTCAACAAAAACGGCCTGCTTGAAGCAGGCCGTTTTTCGTACACGCCATGTCGGCATGAAGATCACTTCAGTTCACAGGTCAGCTGGGTCACCCCGCTTTTGACCAGAGTGGCCTGCTTGTCCTGCTGGGAGAAGGTGGTCACCCCGTCGGAATAGCTGGCAACCTCCTTGGGCGACTCGATGCGGCCCAGCTTGTGATACACGCCGGCATAAGGGAACTGCACCATGTCGGCCTGGGCATCATAGGTGATCCCCAGCATCTCTTCCCCGCACTGATACTGGCTGTATTGATACTGGGTCGGCTGCGGCGCACTGCAGGCAGCGAGCCCGAACAGGGGAAGCAACATCATCATTTTTTTCATCGCACTTTCCTTATGTCATGGCGTTATCGACGGGACAAATTACAACGATCAAGCCTCAAGAATTTGATAACTATGGGTAATTTCTACCGCTTTTTCCAACATCAGGGAAACGGAACAATACTTTTCCATGGACAGATCGACCGCGCGGGAGACGTGCTTCTCGGCCAGCCCGGTGCCGGTCACGACGAACTTGAGGTGGATTTTCTCAAACACCCGGGGCACGGAATCGGCACGGACCCCTTCCAGCTCGACGTGGCAGGCGGTCACGGACTGGCGGGCCTTCTCCAGGATGGAAACCACGTCGATGGAGCTGCCCCCGCCGACCGCCAGCAGGATCATCTCCATCGGGCTGGCACCTTCACCCGGGTTCGCGCCATCCAGGGTCACCTGATGACCGGACTCGCTCTCGCCCACAAACTTCATGCCTTCGACCCAGCTGACCTTGGCTTTCATCTCACACTTCCTCTCAATGACGACGATTCTGACGCCCATAGCATACCTCAAGCAGGGGTCGAGTGGCACATGACTCGTCATCTTGCAGCCAGGGGAGGATCCCGTCCCGTTTCCACCGACCGGGACGGGAGAATCGAAACGTCAGCGACCCCGAGGGAAATAGATCGAAATCAACATCTGCACCCCCCTTCTTGCCTAGAATGGCCCGGATCGCGCAGCAGATCGCGGCTCCCCGAGGGGACGCGGCACCCCAAAGCCTTGTCAGCACAGGCAAAGGCTCTTATTCTACTGCGACCAAAGAGTAAGGAATGGCAAGCTTGGCAACTTGCCTGGACGCACAGTCCATAAAAAAGACACTACGAGGAAGTCTCATGATCATTGGCAAACCGCAAAGCGATCCCACCCTGGAGTGGTTCTTGTCGCATTGCCACATTCATAAGTATCCCGCCAAGAGCACCCTGATCCACGCCGGTGAGAAAGCGGAAACCCTCTACTACATCGTCAAGGGTACCGTCGCCGTCCTGATCAAGGATGACGAAGGCAAGGAGATGATCCTCTCCTACCTGAATCAGGGGGATTTCCTGGGCGAGATGGGGATGTTCGAAGAGAACGAGAATCCGGAACGTTCCGCCTGGGTACGTGCCAAAGGCGCCTGTGAAGTCGCCGAGATCTCCTACAAAAAGTTCCGCCAGCTGATCCAGGTCAACCCGGACATCCTGATGCGCCTCTCCGGCCAGATGGCCAAGCGCCTGCAGCACACCAGCCAGAAGGTCGGCAACCTCGCCTTCCTGGACGTGACCGGCCGGATTGCCCAGACCTTGCTCAACCTGGCCAGACAGCCGGATGCCATGACCCACCCGGATGGCATGCAGATCAAGATCACCCGTCAGGAGATAGGCCAGATCGTCGGCTGCTCCCGCGAAACCGTCGGCCGCATCCTCAAGATGCTGGAAGAGCAGGAGCTCATCTCCGCCCACGGCAAGACCATAGTGGTGTTTGGCACCCGCTGACAGGGTTCCCTGACGGCTCCCGCACAGAGCCGTTGGATAAAAAGGCTGCCACGGCAGCCTTTTCTGATCCTCTCCCCTATAATCCCGAACGCCCCCGCCGTCATGGCCGTCGCCAAGAGAATGCCTATGCACCTTCAATGCCCCCTTTGCCGCAACCCACTCCAGCTGCATGAGGCCTCCAAGGGCCGCTACTGCGCCAACAAGCACCATTTCGACCCCGCCCCGGAAGGCTATCTCGACCTCATCCCCGGTACCAAGAACCCCAAGGACAGCGACAGCCGGGCCCTGCTGCGTGCCAAGCGCCGCTTCCTGGAGCAGGGCCACCAGCTGCCCCTGGTGGAGGCCATGGCGGCCCTGTTGGTTCCCCTCGGAGAACATGAGCTGATCCATCTGGGTTGTGGCGAGGGCTACTACTGCCGGGCCCTGGCAGAGCGCCTGCCAGGCTGGCAGGTCGGCGGATTCGATCTCGCCAAGAACGCCATCTTCGCCGCCAACAAGGCCCAGCCGGAAGGCCAGTTCATCATCGCCGATCCGGCGCGCGCCCCGCTGCAGCCGGGCAAGGCCCAGGTGCTGCTGGTCAACGACCTCAAGGTCAAGACCGAGCAGCTGGTCAGCTGGCTGGCACCGGGCGGCTATCTGCTTTATGTGCAGCCAGGCCCCCGTCACCAGTGGCAGCTGCGCGTCAGCCTCAACCCGGTGAGCATGGAACACCCCCTGAGCTGGCCGAGCCTCGCCGGGCTCACCCTCGCCCAGCAACAGCGCGTCCAGTTCACCACGGTCCTGGATCAGGGCTTGCGCGAGCATATCCTGGAGACCAGTCGCCTCGGCTGGCGTGCCAGCGGCGAGCAGCGCCACGCCTTCACCCACCAGGGGCCGGATCAGCTTGAACAGGATCTGCTGCTGACCCTGTGGCAGAAGCCGCTCTGACCCGCGATAAAAAAAGGCCCTGACGGGCCTTTTTGCTTTGTGCCGGGAGTGCTCCTGCCCCCCTGCTCTGAAGGGCACAACCCGGCGTCACGTTCCGCTTGCAAAAGAAATGGGGCCCCAGGCCCCATTGTCATATCACGGACGATCAGTTGCAGCTCGCGGCGCCCTGATCGACCCAGACGGCGGCCTTGCCCGGCTCGTCGCCCTTGGTCCAGTACTGGGCCTTCCACTTGCGACCGTTGTGGGTGGTCAGGTCACCTGCGTTGTAGGCCACGCCGGCATCCCAACCCAGCTGCACCTGGCTCACCAGCTTCCACTGATCGGCGGTGCGGCTCGGCTCGTTGCCCTGGGTCCAGTACTTGGCCTGCCACACCAGTTGCTTGTGGCTCACCTTGTCATTGGTGTTGTAGACGGTGCTGGCGCTCCACGCCGGATGGTTGGCCGCATCGGGATCGGTCGCACTGCAGCCGCCCCCCGTGCTGGCCGGTTTGACGGTCAGACGCGTCGTCGCCGTGGCATCCAGCGCACCGTCGGTGACCACCAGGGTCAGATCATAGGCGGTGTCGCTGGTGACGCTCGGGCCCGTCACCACCAGGCTAGCGCTGTCCTGGCCAGTCGCGCTGAGCCCCGCCGGCACCGTCCACTGATAACTCAGGGCGTCACCGTTCGGATCGGAGGCCGTGGCCTGGATGGTCACCTGCTTGCCGGACTCGACGCTGGCGGTGGCCGACACGTTCACCACGGGCGGCAAGTTCGGCTGCGGTGCCTTGTTGGTCACCACCACCTGATCCTTGGCCGAGAGCCCCTGATCGTCGGTCACGGTCAGCTCGAACACCAGGTTGATGTCGCTGCTGACGGCATCCAGCACCACACGGGCCTTGGCCGAGGTGGCATCCAGCAGGCTGGCCTGCGGGCCGGACACCTGCTTCCAGCTGTAGCTCAACACACCGCTCTCGGGGTCATGGGAGGCAGCGCCATTGAGCGTCACCTCGGCCGGACCGGTGGCGTTCAGATCGCTGCCGGCATTGGCCACCGGCGGCTTGTTGACCGGTGGCGTGGTGCCGCCGTCCCCATGGCCGAGCCCCTCGTGTATGGCGTTGAGGATGTCGCCGTTGTCTGCATCGATCTCCCAGGCGAACAGGCCCCCAAGCTGGTTGGCCAGCACGTACTGCCCCTTGGCCTTGACCGAACGGTCGTTGTCGAAGCTGATGAGATCCCCGGTGCCGGCGTTGAAGACGTAGGGGGCCTCGGCCACCTCGTCATAGCCCTGCTCCCAGCCTGCGCCCATGCGGTTGTTGACGATGTCGCGGTAATCCACCACCCCGTTCTCCCAGGTGCCCTTGACGGGGCCGGTTGCGGTGCCGGTGAAGGGGTTGCCGGCCTGATAACCGCTGACCCCGGTCCAGCCGCGACCATACATGGCCGCACCGACCACGATCTTGCCCGGTGTGACCCCCTGGCCGAGCAGCGCCCTGACGCCCTTGTCGGTGGTGTACTTGGTGGCCGGATCCCAGCTCGCAGCATGGAGGTTGGTCTGGTGGCCCAGCTCGGTGTTGCTCCAGGCGCCGTTGAAGTCGTAGCTCATCAGGAAGATGTGGTCCATGTACTGCTGGGCCGCCTGATAATCCACCTTGGCAATCTTGTCACCGCCGGCGCTGATGGCCGAGGTGAGCTCGTACTGGCGACCGGTCTCGGCTTCCAGCTCGTCGAGCATGGCGCGCAGCTCTTTCATCAACGCCACATAGGTGGCGCCATCCTGCGGCCCGCCCAGGTTGGGGTTGGCCCCCTGACCGCCCGGGAACTCCCAGTCGATGTCCACGCCGTCGAAGAATTTCCAGGTCTGCAGGTACTCCTTCATGGAGGCGACGAAGGTGTCGCGCTTGGTCTTGTCGCTGAAGAAGTAGAAGGGATCGGAGAGGGTCCAGCCGCCGACCGAGGGGAGGATCTTGAGGTCGGGGTTGGCCTGCTTGAGGGCCATCAGGTTGCCGAAGTTGCCCTTGTAGGGTTCATCGAAGGCGGTGAGCTTGCCCTGCCCCATCTGCACGGCGGCCCAGGGGTCATGGATGGAGACCTTGAAGTCCTCGCGACCGGCACAGGAGCGCTGCAGCGCCTCGAAGCTGCCGGAGATCTCTTTGAGGCTGTCGTTGATACCATTGCCACCGCAGATGGGAGTGAAGCCGTAGAGGATGTGGGTCAGGTTCTTGGCCGGGATCTTGTCCACGGTGAACTTGCGGCCATAGACGCCCCACTCCACGTAATAGGCCCCCACCACCTTGCCGGACTTGTTGGCATAGGGCTTGTTGTTCTCCTGCAGCGGCGCATCGAGCGGCGCCAGGTGGCTGCCATCCGTATCCGCGACCACTATCTCCTTCTTGTCGGAGAGGGTGCAGCCATCGGCGTTGCACAGGGCGACCTGCATCTGGTAGCGGCCCCCCTTGGTGACTTTGAAGTTGGCGGTGCCGGATGCCGCAGCGGCCCCCGACCACACCTCCTTGCCATCGAGCAGCACCTTGGCGGTCTGGCCCACGTCGCCGGACCAGAGGTTCCAGCTCACGCTGACGGGGGCACCATCCTTGTGGACAGTCACCAGCTTGTTGTAGGAGGTGGCGGCCTGATCGATCTGGATGATGGCGAACTTGGTTTCACCCCAGCCTATGGTGGGTTTGCCGGGGGCGGCGGCGAGGGCGGAGGTGGAATAGATCCCCCCGACCAGCAGCGCCAGCAGGGAATGTTTTGGACTGAACATAGTTGAACTTCCTTATTTCGTTATTGGAATAAACAACGAAAAAGGCAACGCAACCAGACAGGGAATGCAGACGACATCGCACCATGGCTTGGCCCATGGACGAAACAACCTGTGGTGGCCCCGCTATCCTAGGTACCGCTGACCCTTAGACCGGAAGCTTTGCGTCCCGGACTTTCGTCCGGTTTGCCTTTTTGCACAACTTGATTTGCGATGAAAATAATCGCCGAATGACTATAGAGGAGAGTCGTCGGCCCGCCACCTAGTAAAAATAACAGTGAGAGGGACTCACCATTGCCAGTTGGCCACGAAAATGCATACAAATCGGCAACAACGTCGCCGATGATGCTGCATGAGAACCATTATCAGCCACGTCAATCAATGATGGATTCTGTGATTGCCGTCACTGAACCGGTAGCAGCAGGCTGTTCATCAGGGCCCGCAGCTTGAGCGGCTTGACCGGCTTGCTCACATAACCGAAGCCATGCTCGCGGATCTGCGTCTGCAGCTCGCTCTTGCGATCCGCGCTGATGATGATGCCGCCGATGCCGTTGCCATGGGCCAGCCTGATCATGTGCAGCGCCTGCAACCCCGTCTTGCCGTCGTCCAGGTGATAGTCAGAGAGCACCAGCCGGGGCAGGAAGCCAGCCCCGATGATCTCCTCTGCCTGCTCCAGGCTCTGGGCACAGCGCACCTCGCAGCCCCAGCGCTCCAGCAGGGAGGCCATGGCAATGAGGATGTCCTCCTCGTTGTCGATGCAGAGGATCCTGACCCCTTCCAGCTGGCTGTCCCGCTGGGCTGGCGCCGTCATCTGGCTCGCCGTCACGGGCCGGGTCGCGAGGTTCAGGGTGATGGCAAACACGGATCCCGCTCCGGGCCAGCTACGCAGTGAGAGCTGGTGACCCAGCACCAGGGAGATGCCGCGAGCGATGGCAAGCCCGAGGCCGAGCCCCTGCTCCTTGGCAGTACGGGAGTGATCGAGGCGGGAGAACTCGTCGAAGATCGCCTCCTGCTTGCCCTCCGGGATGCCGGGGCCGTTGTCCCACACCTCGATGCGCACCTTGTCCCCCAGCCGGCGACAGCCGAGCAGCACCCGGCCCCCCGGGTTGTAGCGAAACGCGTTGGTGAGGAAGTTTTGCAGCACCCGCCGCAGCAGGCGCACGTCGCTGTAGACCGCGAGGCTGCTCTCCACCACGGAGAACTGGATCCCCCCGGCCTGGGCCAGCACCCCGAACTCCGCCTTGAGGTTGTCGAGCACGTCCCGCAGGGCGAAGTCGAGCTTCTTGGCCTTGAACTTGCCGGCCTCGAGGCGCGAGATATCCAGCAGGTCCATGATGAGATCCTCGGTCGCCCCCAGGGCATCGTCGATGTGGCGGGCGATGCGGGCGGGCTCGTCCGCCGGGGGCAGCATCTCCAGCAGGGAGGAGGTGAACAGCTTGGCCGCATTGAGCGGCTGGGTAAGGTCGTGGCTCACCGCCGCGAGGAAGCGGCTCTTGGAGTGGTTGGCCCGCTCCACCTGCTGGTTCACCAGCAGCAGCTGGCGGTTGAGCTCGGAGAGCTCGTGGGTGCGCTCGGCCACCCGCGCCTCCAGGTGTTCGTTGGCTTCGCGCAGCACCCGCTCGGCGTCACGAAACGGGGTGATGTCGGTGAAGGTCATGACGAAACCGCCGGCGGGCATGGGGTTGCCCTGCATCTCGATCACTCGGCCATCCGGCCGCTCCCTGGCCGAGATGTGGGGACTGCCGCGCTGCATGAAGGCAACCCGGCGCGCCACCTGGGCCTCGATCTCGCCGGGGCCGCACAGCCCCTGCCCGGCGTTGTAGCGGATGATCTCCTCGATGGGGCGACCCACCTGGATGAGGCCGGGGGGATAGGAGAACAGCTCGATGTAACGCCGGTTCCAGGCCACCAGCCTGAGCTCCCTGTCCACCACGGAGATCCCCTGCCCCATGTGTTCGATGGCCCCCTGCAGCAGGCCGCGGTTGAAGCGGAACACGTCGGAGGCCTCGTCCACTATGGTGGCGATCTCCTCGAGCTGCATGTTGCGCCCCTGCAGGGCCGAGGCCAGCACCAGCCGGGCGGACGAGGTGCCGAACACCCCCGCCAGCAGACGCTCGGTGTGGGCAATGAGCTCCGCCGAGGCCTGCATCTGGGGCGCCAGGGTGCCGCCCCGCTCGCCGGCGAAGCGGCCGAAGGCGCGCTTGACCCGGCTCGACCCCACGAAGCGGGCCGCCAGCATCTCCAGCTCCTTGACCGAGACCCGCGCCTGGTAGAGCGCCGTGGTGTCCCGGCTCTGCTTGCCGACGAAGTTGGCCGCCTGCAGCCGCTCGCTCACCGCCGCCCGGGACAGGAGCGAGCCCGCCACATAGCCCACCAGGTTCAGCAAGAGGCTCAGGAAGAGGCACCAGGCCCCCAGGCTCAGCTCGCGAAACGCGGGCCAGTCGGGGGGGGCCAGCAGGGCTTCCAGGGGAGATCCCGCCAGCAGGCCGCTCTCGGCGAGCAGGGTCAGGCACCAGAGGCTGACCCCGAGGACAAGACCCAGGTAGACCCCCTTGCGGTTGCCGTGCCGCCAGTAGAGACCAAGCAGCAGGGCCGGCGCGAACTGGGCCACGGCGCCGAACGACAAATAGCCGATGCGCGACAGGCTTGTGAGATCCCCGAGCCAGAGGTAGAGCGCCCAGGCGGCCAGCAGGATCAGCAGGATGGCGCCACGGCGCACCTGCAGCAGCAGCCGCATCAGGCGCTCGTCCCGCCCCTGCTGCCAGACCCGGCGCAGCAGCACCGGCAGCACCAGATCGTTGCTCACCATGATGGCCAGCGCGATGGTGCAGACGATCACCATGCCGGTGGCCGCCGAGGTGCCGCCGAGAAACGCCAGCATCGCCATGCCGTCGTAGCCGAGGGACATGGGGAGGCTGATCACATAGGTGTCCGAGGCCATGCCGGCCCCCACCCACTGCTTGCCCGCCAGAGCCAGCGGCCAGATGAAGAGCCCCATCAGGAAGAGATAGAGGGGGAAGATCCAGCGCGCCCAGTGCAGATCCTGCCCCTGGTTGTTCTCCACCACGGTCACGTGGAACTGGCGCGGCAGGCAGATGACGGCGCACATGGCGATCAGGGTATAGATGGCGAGCTCCAGCAGGCCGCCCGGCGTCACCGCCACCACCGCATCGAGAAAATCGCTGGCCACCAGGGTGCGTGCCTCGCTCGGCTTGCTGACGATGAGCCAGAGCGCGAAGCCCCCCACCGCCATGAAGGCGAGCAGCTTGACCACGGATTCGAACGCGATGGCAACCACCATGCCGCGGTGGTGCTCGGTGGCGTCCAGGTTGCGGGTGCCGAACAGGATGCTGAACAGGGCCAGCAGCAGGGTGACGCCCAGCGCCAGCTCGGCCATGTTGCTGGTGGGGCTGGCTCCGGCACTGTTGGCCATCAGCAGATCCAGCCCGGTGACGATCGCCTTGAGCTGCAACACCAGGTAGGGAAGTATCCCCATGATGGCGATGAGGCTGATCACCATGGCCAGGCGCTGGGACTTGCCGTAACGGGCGGCGATGAAGTCGGCGATGGAGGTGATGTGCTCGCGCTTGGCCACCAGGATGAGGCGGGCCAGCAGACGCCAGCCGAACAGGAAGACCAGCATGGGGCCCAGGTAGATGGGCACCGGCGACCAGGGGGATTCGCTGGCCTGGCCCACGGTACCGAAGAAGGTCCAGGAGGTGCAGTAGACCGCCAGCGACAGGCTGTAGAGCAGGGGCTGCCCCTTGGGGCGGCGGCGCTTGTTCTTGTCCGCCACGAAGGCGATGAGGAACAGCAGTCCCAGATAGGCGAGCGACAGCCCGATCAGCAGCCATCCTTGGTGCATCTACGTATTTCCTTTGTCCAGATTGGTCGATGGCCCGCCAGAGGCGGGCCCGTCTCAGTGGCCCGGTGCAGGCCGCGCGTCGCCGCGCTCTTCACGCAGTCGCAGCACGAAGACCGGCAGCACCACCAGTACCATGATGAAGAAGATGCCCCCACCGAGGGACTCGAAAAGGAGGCCGCTCAACGTCATCAGGGCGGCCACCGTCATGCCGAGGCCGAGCGCCGCGTAGAGCGCCTGGGTGGGGATCTGCTGCTCCGCAGGCAGCTGGCGAGTCATGAAGCGGATGGCCCCCAGGTGGCTGATGCAGAAGGTAACGCCGTGCAGCAGCTGGCCGATCACCAGCACCGCCAGCTCGGTGGAGCTGCCGAGCAGCGCCCAGCGCGCCACGCAACCGACGGCCCCCACCAGGAACAGGGTCTGGGCCCCGAAACGCTGGAGGAAGCGCTTGTCCGCGGCGAACATGGCGATCTCCGCCACCACCCCCAGGGCCCACAGATAACCGATGAGGGTGCCGCTGTAGCCCTCGGCCTTCCAGTAGATGGCGCTGAACCCGTAGTAGGCCGCGTGGCTCCCCTGCAGCAGGGCGGTGATGAGCAGGAAACGGCGCACCGAGGGGGACTTGAGCGTCTCCTTCAAGGAGGCCTTGGCCCGCTCCCCCTGCAGCTCCCGGGGGGCCGGGTGCAGCGGCAGCAGGCTCAGCCCCAGCATGATCAGCAGCCCGACCACCATGGTGTGCAGCACCCAGTCGCTGCCAAAGTTGCCCACCAGGGCGCCCACCAGGGTCGAGGCGACGATAAAGGCGAAGGATCCGCACAGGCGCACCTTGCCGTAGTCCAGGTGGGTCTGCACCACCATGCGGGTGGCGAGCGCCTCCCCCATGGGCATCAGGGTCGGGTAGATGAAGTTGGCCGCCAGGGTCAGCGCCACCAGCCACCAGATGCCGTGGCTGACATAGAAGCCGAGGAAGGCCAGCAGGCTCAGCAGACAGAGCAGTCGGGTGACGGGCAACAGCTGCCCCGCCCCCTTGACCCGTCCCATCACCACCAGGTTGCCGGCGAAGCGGATGGCCATGCCGACCCCCAGCAAGAGGCCTATCTGCTCGGCGCTCACCCCTATGCCTTCCAGCCAGAGGGACCAGAACGGCAGATAGGCGCCATAGACGAAGTAGAAGGCACCGAAGAACAGGGCTAACCAGGAGAACGCGGGCATAGGGGCTCGACTGCGAGACAAGGGGCACAAATGATAACCGATTTCGGGGCGGGGATCCCCAGGCGGCAGCCAGGATAAAAACCAGAAATATCAATAAAATTGAACCTTTGTCACATCCCCCTGTCTATTTGAATAACACCGCTTCCTGATGAGTGTTGCAATCCTTCCACCCGCCGCCGGCGGGTTTCTTTTTGGCGCCGTTCCCCTTCCCATCGAAAAAGGGGGCCAGTGGCCCCCTCTTTATGACATGCACCGTTCCGTCAGAACACGTACTTCACCCGTGCGCTCAGGTTGCGACCCGGCTCGGTCTGACCGCTGGTGTCCGCGCTGGCGGCGAGGCCGGTGATGCTCTCGTAGCTCACGTACTCCTTGTCAAACAGGTTGAAGACGCCGACGTTGAGCTGCAGATCCTGCATCGGCTTGAACTGGGCATAGAGATCCACCACGCCCCAGCCGGCGCTCTTGATGTTGTCGTTGCCGCGGGAATCCTTGCCCACCTTGTCCATGTCGTCGGCGAAGCGCAGGGCGGTGTTGATGTTCCAGTTCGGCTGCTCCAGGCGCACGCCCAGGCTGCCGTTCAGGGGGCTCAGGCTGTTGATGTAGTTGCCATCGCCATCCTTGCCTTCGATGTAGGCCAGGTTGCCCCAGACGTTGACCAGAGCGTTCAGCCAGTAGTCCGCCTTGACCTCGGCCCCCTTGGTGGTCGCCTTGTCCAGGTTCTGGTACTGGTAGACGGCGGTGCGCCCTTCCGTCCCCACCCCGGTCAGCTCGATGAAGTCGTCGAACTTGTTGTAGAAGGTGGCGACCTCGTAGCTGAAACCGCCGCTGCTGCCGCGCACGCCGAGATCGATGCCGTCGCTGCTCTCGGGCTTGAGGTTCGGGTTCGGCTCGATGCGGTAACCATACGCCTGGTGGTTCAGGGTGGAGAAGGCGTTGTCATACATGGGCACCTTGAAGCCGTGGCTGTACTGGGCGAACAGGTTCGCCGCCTCGTGAGCCTTGAACACCAGCCCCAGCTTGGGCGAGAACTCCCCCTCGGAGATCTTCTTCATGTTCTCGCCCGTGTAGGCGGGATCCTCGTCCGGAGTCATCTTGTAGTAGTCGTAACGCATGCCCGGGGTCAGCACCCAGCGCTCGCCGAACTTGATCTCGTCGAAGGCCCAGAGCGCGCTGCGCTCGCTGGTGGTGGACGGGAAACTCAGCTCGCTGTAGCCGACGAAGTCGCCCTGTACGGTCGGCCCCTTGAAGCGGGTGCGCTCGTTGTCGGTGTGCTCGTATTCCAGACCCCAGGCCAGACGCTGACTGGCGAGGGCCTTGCTGAACTTCACCTGAGCCCCCAGGCTCTCCTGCTCGAAACCGTTGTGATCCAGCGAGTTCTTGGTCACATAGGGGTTGGTCGGCCGCACCGGGTATTTGGAGGAGGCGTACTGATCCAGGGTCTGCTTGGTGCGGGTGTAATACACCTTGCTGTCCACCCGATCCGCCCAGGGGGCGTTCAGGGCGAGGCCGTGATCCAGCACCAGGGAGAGGTTGTCGGTCTCCTTGTCGGTGATCGGCTGGTTGAAGACGGAGCCGGTCTTGGTCAGATCGACGGCATCCGGATCCTGCCCTTCGGTGAAGTAGTCGATCGTCAGCTTCAGGAACTGATCGTCGCTGAGATTCCACTTGCTCTTGAACAGCACGGCCTGGCTGATGATGTCGAACTCGTCCTTGTCGCCGTCGTAATTCTGGGTCACCCCGCCGTCCCGCCAGGTGTAGCGCAGCAGGTTCTCGAACTCCCCGGCGCGCAGCGCCCCCGTGATGCCCGCCATCTTCTGGTGGCTGCTGGAGGCGTAGCCCGTGGTCGCGTCCAGGTAGCTGTCACGCCCCTTCAGGAAGTCGCCGGCATCCTTGGTGGTGATGGCGATGACGCCCCCCAGGGCATCGGAGCCGTAGGCGGCGGACGCCGGTCCCTTGGCCACTTCCACCTGCTTGATCATGTCGGTGTCGAAGTAGGTCTGACCCACGCCGCCGTTCTTGTAGGCATCGTTCTGGCGCACGCCATCCTGCACCACCTTGACCCGGTTCTCGCTCATGCCGCGAATGGTGAAGGTCTGGGCATCCCCCGCTCCCCCCTGCACGCTCACGCCCGGCTCGTAGCGGAACAGATCGGCCACGTTGCTGACGACCTGCTCTTCTATCTGCTCCGAGGTGATGACGGCGATGGGGCCGGAGACATCTTCCAGCTTCTGTTCCATCCGGGAGCCGCTGACCACCATGACCTCATCGGTCTGGGTGTCTGCGGCGAAGGCGGGGGAAACCAGCCCTGCCGCCACGGCGAGGGCAATCAGTGAGGGGGTGTAGTTGTGCGCCACTGCAAAGTCCTTATTGAGAATTATTATCAAGCGGGAGGCATCTTACCCCGACACGAACAAAGATCAACAATAAAGTAAATCATTCTCATTTTCTTTTGCATCAATTCCCCTTTACACTGGCGCCACTTTTTTTCCGCTCGCCATGCTGCCATCGTGTGGCGCAGCACCCCCGACATTGTGAGATGCCATGACCCGACGACTCCCCCTGCTCGCCCTGCCCCTGCTGCTGGCCGCCTGCGCCACGCCGCCCCAGGGCGAGCCACCCCGCACCCTCTATGACTACCGCCTCACCGAGGGGCAGGGAGATCGCTCGCTGACCCTGCCCCAGGCGCTGGAGAGGGTGAAGGATGCCGACATCGTGCTGGTGGGGGAGCTTCACACCCACCCGGCCGTTCACCTGCTGCAGGCCCGCCTGCTGGCGGGGCTGGCCGGGATCGCCCAGGGGGATGGCCGCGCCCTGGTGCTCTCCATGGAGCAGTTCAGCCGCGCCGATCAGCCGGTGCTGGACGCCTACCTCGCCGGGCGCATCGGCGAGTCGGCGCTGATCCGGGACGGCCATGCCTGGCCCAACTACCCGAGCGACTACCGCCCCCTGGTGGAATTTGCCAAGAGCCATCAACTGCCGGTGATCGCCGCCAATGCCCCCAAGCCGCTGGTGAGCTGTGTCGGCCAGGAGGGCCCGACCTGGCTCGACAGGCTGCCCGCCAGCCGCCGCAGCCAGCTCGCCCGCGAACTCACCCTCGGCGATGATCCCTATCGCCAGAAGTTCATGGCCTCCATGCACCATGGGGATGCGGATGGCAATGCCCGCCGCTTCGCCGCCCAGACCAGCTGGGACGACACCATGGCCGAGAGCATGGTCGACTACCTCGGCAAGCACCCCGGCCGGCGCATCCTGCACATCGCCGGCAACTTCCACGTGGAGGGGGGGCTCGGCATCGCCAGCCGCATCGCCAGCCGCAACCCGGCCCTCAAGGTGGCGCTGATCGTGCCGCAGACGGATGCCAGGGCCGCCCCGGGGAGTACCCCAGACGTCAGGGTGCAGATCGCCCCCCTGCCGGAGCGCTGGCTAAATGCGGAGGAAATGAAGCAAGATATGGGCGCACTGCATCAATCTCGCAGCCGTGACTGCAGCCAGTGGCTGCAACCCTGACAAATAGCCCAAGGATTTCATATGGATGTGTTACTGGTCATCGACATGCAACAAGGGCTTTTCGAGCAACCCCGCCATCAGGACGCCCGGGTCATCGCCAACGTCAATCGTCTGGCCGACGCCGTGCGGGCCCGGCAAGGGCGCGTCATCTATGTGCAGCACGACGAGCCGGGATCCGAACTCGAACCCCACAGCGCGGGCTGGCAACTGCACGCCGATCTGACGCCGGGCGCCCATGACAGCCGGGTACGCAAGACCGCCTGCGACAGCTTCCTCGACACCGAGCTCGGCTTCCTGCTGGCGGAGCAGCCGGTGGACAGGCTGCTGCTGTGCGGCTGCGCCACCGACTTTTGCGTCGACACCACGCTGCGCAGCGCCGCGGCCCAGGGGTTCGACGTTTTCGCGGTGACCGATGCCCACACCACGGCGGACAGGCCACACCTGAGTGCCGAACAGATCATCGAGCATCACCACTGGATGTGGCGGCACCTGAGCCTGCCCCAGGGCAGAAGCGTGACCCTGCTCACCACGGATCAACTGCTCACCAACCCTCAAGGCGCGCAGGCGTGATAAGCTGCCCGCCCTGAAGCGATCACCTGATTGGAGTCTTGTGTGCGTCAACTCTCTGCTGTTGTCCTGCTGCTGTCGTTACCGGCGATCACCGCCTGCTCCGGTTTGCCGGGGATAGCGCCCGATGGCCCGGCCCCCCTGTTCCACACCCACATCAACGAGGAGGGGAGCAAGCGCTTCACCTTCGAGGCCGCGCCCCTAGACGCCCTGCCGGGCCGCTTGCAGGAGGACGATGACAGTCGCCTGACCCGCCGCAGCAAGAGCCTGCTGGAGCGCCGGGAGGCGCTGCAGGACGATCAGCTGGCCCAGATGCTGGCGACGAACAAGTATTGCCGCAGTGGCTACATCGTCCTCAGCCAGACCTCCTGGAAGATCCGGGGAGAATGCAACGAGACCGCCTCCCAGGCCGATCGCGATGCCTTCCCCAACCAGGCCTCCTGGCAGGAGTGACCGGGGCGTGCAGACAACAAAACGGGCAGCCTGGGCTGCCCGTTTTTCATGCCAGACTCGCGTCCGTCAGACCGGTTCGTCCGCCGGGCTGGTCAGCTCGGCGCCGTTGTCGATGCGCTTGTGCCCCTCTACCAGATGGACGAAGTCCACCAGCTCGTCGCCGGAGACCCGGAACGCCTGGCCGAAGCCCTTGACGAAGAGTCCCTGCTCGGGCTTGAGGCGAAACAGCACGAAGTCCTTGAGGTTGGAAAGCCCCCTGACTATCTCGCCGAAGCGCCCTTCCAAGGCGGTAACGGCCTTCTCCCAGCGCACGTCGTCGCGAGCCACCACCTCGGCCAGCGCATCGAAGGTGAGGCGCTTGCGGGCAAACAGCTCGCGGGCGCCGCTCTCGTCCTCGATCAGCATCAGCGACACCCTGGGCACCTGTTGCAGGTTGCGGGCGTGGCGGGCGATCTCGGAGATGAGCACATAGTAACCATCCTCCTGCAGCACGAAGGGGGCATAGCTGGCATTGGGGTTGCCTTCACTGTCCACGGTCGCGAGCTGCAGGGTGCGGCAACCGTCGCGGAATTCGCGGATCTCCGGTTGCAGGCGATTTTGCAGACGCTCCTGACGTTCACTCATGCTTTCACTTCCTCTTGATACTGGTGGCGCAGGGCCATGAAACGCTCTACCTGATCAGGCAGCAGCTGGCGCTGCTCGTCGCGGCCCAGGTAGATCTTGAAAATGCAGCGACCGCTATGGCCGAAGAACTGGAAGGAGTGCCCCTCCTTGCCCATGAACAGCTTGCTGACCAGGGCGATGCCCACCACGTTGTCGAGCCTGAGATGACCGTGCATCTCGCCGTCCCGTCCCATCAGGTTGTAGTAGCCGCGTGCCGTCTTGCCCTTGGGGAAGGGGGCTTTCACCTCGAAGATGGAGCCGTCGGACTCGACGATGGTGGTCACCGGACCCCAGCTGGCCAGATCCGCCAGCAGGGCTTCGGCCTGATCGCTCGGCACTTGCGTCATCAAGTCGGCGGGCAGGTGGCGCACCACCTCCCACTCGCTGACGGCCAGCTGGGTGGCGATGCTGGACGGGTGAGCGCTGGGGTCCTGCTCCAGCAGTGTCTGAATGCGTTGTGCAATGCTCATCGGTTCTCCCCTGGATGATCTGTAATGGTGCTCGATGTCGCGGCGGATACTGTAATGAAGCGACCCACTTAACGCAATTGATAATCGCTTTCATTCTCAGTGCATTTTCCTCGCGGGCTTGATATTCTCGGCGGCAATCCCACTCTCACTCACCCCTCGGAGGTTCGCATGGGCCGTCGTTTTGCCCTCGCTCTCAGCCTGTTAGGCTGCGCCCTTTCCCTCTCTTCCCTGCCCGCCGCGGCGAAGGAGCGTATCGTCAGCATAGGCCCGGCCACCACGGAACTCATCCTGGCGCTGGGGGGGGAGTCGAGCATTATTGCCACCGATGTGAGCAGCCCTGAACCCAAGAACCTGCCCAGGGTCGGCTACCACCGCGCCCTGGCCGCCGAGGGGATCCTGAGCCTGGCCCCGACCCGGGTGGTCGGCAGCGACGAGATGGGGCCGCCACCCGCCCTGGCACAGCTGCGCCGGGCCGGGGTCGAGGTGGACGTGCTGCCCACCGCCCCCACCCTCGCCAACCTCGACGAGCGCATCGACACCCTGGCCGCCCTGCTCCAGGACCCGGCCGCCGGCGCGCGCCTGAAGGGCGAGATTCGGGCCCAGAGCGAGCAGCTGGCCACCCAGGCGAAGCAGAACAAACCGCTCAAGGTGCTCTTCCTGCTGCTGCACAAGGGGCAGCCCACCAGCATCGCCGGTGGCAACACCACCGCCAGCGCCCTCATCACCCTGGCCGGCGGCGTCAACCCGGTGGCCCGGCTGCACGACTACAAGCCCGTTTCCACCGAATCCCTCATCGAACTGCAGCCGGACCTGGTGCTGGTGAGCGGGCGCGACTGGCAGCAGTATCAGGATCCCGCCTCCGTGCTGGGCCAGGTGCCGGCGCTGGAAGCCACCCCCGCCGGCAAGCGCGGGGCCATCCACGCCATCGACGGCCACGCCCTGCAGGGGGGGCTGAGCCTGAGATCCTTGCAGCAGGCGAACCAGATCGCCCAGTGGATCAAGCAAGGATCATGATGCGCCTGCCACTGCCTTGGCTGCTCGCCCTCACCGGCGGTGCGCTGGCGCTGCTGCTGGTCGGCTCCCTGGCGACCGGCCCCATGTCCCTGTCGTTTGGCGAGAGCCTGCGCGCCCTGTTCGCCGGGCAGGCGAGCGGGATGGAGGCCCACAAGCTCCTCGTCGTGAAAGAGATCCGCCTGCCCCGCACCCTGCTCTGCATCGCGGTGGGGGGCATCCTCGGCCTCTGCGGCGCCGTGATGCAGGGGCTGTTTCGCAACCCCCTGGCCGATCCCGGCATCATCGGCGTCTCCGGCGGCGCAGCGCTCGGCGCCGCCCTGGCCATCGTGCTGCTGGCCCCTCTTGGCCAGCAGCTGCAGGCGTTGCTCGGCCTCGGCCTGCTGCCCCTGCTCGCCTTCCTCGGCGGGGCGCTGACCACCACCCTCGTCTATCTGCTCGGCACCCGGGAGGGGGGCACCTCGGTCACCGTCATGCTGCTGGCCGGCGTCGCCATCACGGCGCTCTCCGGCGCCGTGATCGGCCTGCTCACCTACCTCGCCGACGATCAGATGCTGCGCAACCTGAGCCTGTGGCAGATGGGATCGCTGGCGGCGGGCAAGCCGGTGGACGTGGCGCTGGCGCTGCTGACCCTGGCCGCCCTGCTGCTGCTGTTCGCGCGCGATGCCAATCCCCTCAACGCCCTGCTGCTGGGCGAAGGGGAGGCTCGCCACCTGGGGGTGAACGTGCAGGCCCTCAAGCGGCGGCTCATCCTGCTCACCGCCGCCGGAGTCGGCGTGGCGGTGGCGGTGGCGGGCATGATCGGCTTCGTCGGCCTGGTGGTGCCCCACCTGGTGCGGCTGCTGGCCGGCCCCAACCACGTCCGGCTGCTGCCGCTCTCCGCCTTGCTCGGGGCAGCCCTGCTACTGGGCGCCGACATGCTGGCGCGCACCCTGCTGGCGCCGGCCGAGATGCCGGTCGGCATCATCACCGCCCTGATGGGGGCTCCCTTCTTCATCTGGCTCTTGGTCAAGAGCCGCCGGACCCTGTAACAGGAGACAGTCCCCTTGCCCGGATCCCCCTCCCCCCTGCTTGAGTGCCGGGAGATCAGCCTCACCCGGGGCAACCGCCTCATCCTTGACAGCCTGGATCTCAGCCTGCAGGCGGGCAGTCTGACCGCCTTGCTCGGCCCCAATGGCGCGGGCAAGAGTTCGCTGCTCAAGTGCCTGACCGGCGAGCTGGCCTGTCAGGGCTCCATCACCCTGTTCGGCCGGGAACGCCAGAGCTGGGCCGGCAACGCGCTGGCGCACCGGGTCGGCGTCTTGCCCCAGAGCTCCTCCCTGAGCTTTCCCTTCCTCTGCGAGGAGGTGGTGGCCATGGGCCGGTTGCCCCACAGCGAGCCAGCCAGCCGGCGCGACCACATAGTGCGGGCCGCCATGACCCATGCCGGGGTGGATCATCTGGCCGGCCGCCTCTATCCCGGCCTCTCCGGCGGGGAACGCCAGCGGGTACAGTTCGCCCGGGTGCTTGCCCAGATCTGGCAGGCGCCCGACGAGCCCCAACAACCGAGGCTGCTGCTGCTCGACGAACCCACTTCGGCCCTCGACCTCAAGTACCAGCATCAGCTGCTCGCCATGGCCCGCGCCCTGGCCGGCCGTCACACCGCCGTGCTGGTGGTGCTGCACGATCTCAACCTCGCAGCCCGCTACGCCGACCGGCTGGTGATGCTGGCCCAGGGCCGCCTGATGGCGGACGGCGCCCCGGCAGAGGTGCTGACGCCGGCGCTCATCGAGCGGCTCTACGGCTACCCGGCCCAGGTGATCCACCACCCCCGGAGCGGCCTGCCCATGGTGATCTGATCTCGGGCCCGCCGCCGTCCATCGCGATAACCCCCAGGCCCCGGAAATGCACTGCCCAGAGAGCCGGGGCCGGGCCCCAGACTCCCCAGACTGCAGAGAAAAAAAAAGCGCCATAAGGCGCTCTTTTTGTGTCGGGGCGAGCCGGCGGCTCAGGCAATCTGATAACGGCCCGGCTTGTGATTGAGTGTCAACACCAGGTTACAGATGATGGCGGCCACCACGGAGAGAGCCAGCAACCAGGGGGAGACCACGAAGAAAGAGGCGATGACGATGGCACAATCCAGCCCCATTTGCAGCTTTCCAGCCCGGATGCCGAACCTGTCCTGGATGAAGAGCGCCAGGATGTTGAAGCCTCCCAGGCTCGCCTTGTGGCGGAACATGATGAGCAGCCCCATGCCGATCAGGGTACCCCCGATCAGGGCCGCATAGACGGGTTCAATCTTGCCTATCTGCAACACGGCGTTGAGGTGGTCCGTCATGAAGGAGACGGTGGCCACGGAAGCGAAGGTGTTGAGGGTGAAACGCGGCCCCATCCTGAGCCAGGCCAGGGCATAGAAGGGCAGGTTCATGGTGAAGAACAGCAGGCCGAAGCTGATGCCGGTCACCTGCTGCAACAGCAGGGCCAACCCGGCGGTGCCACCGGTGAGCAGCCCGACCTGATGGAACAGGAAGATGCCGAGTGAAACGAAACCTGCCGCGGTCAGCAGGGCGAGCACATCCTCATAGAGCGGGTGCGCAGAGCGGGGGGTGTTGTCCATAACCGGGTGTCCATGCGAAGTGAAAGAGTGTCTGCCGCCATCTCTGGCGGGAATGAGCCCCGTGGGCCGGGACTTCGTAATGGTCACAGTGTCCGGTTTGAGTGAGCCGGATCACAAGTCCGCGACCACACGCACCAAAATGGTGCTCGTCAGCCCAGCGTTACAGCCCCTGCACCAAGATCTGCCACTCCCTCTTGCGCCAGGCTGAAGAGAACCTGAAGAAACGCTGAAAACCCGGCAGAGCCCGCTGTTCACGGGGTTGAATCGCTCTAGAATGGCTGTCTTGCAACAAGTCTGCCTCAAGGAGCTATCGCAGATGAGAGTCACCGTATTCGGGATAGGGTATGTCGGTCTGGTCCAGGCCGCCGTGCTGGCGGAGATGGGCCACCAGGTGACCTGCGTGGATGTGGATGCCGCCAAGGTGGCGCGCCTCAAGGAGGGGATCATCCCCATCTTCGAACCCGGCCTCGCCCCCATGGTGCAGGCCAACCATCAGGCCGGCCGCCTGCACTTCACCACGGACGTGACCGAAGGGGTAGCCTTCGCCGAGCTCATCTTCATCGCGGTCGGTACCCCGCCGGACGAGGACGGCTCCGCCGATCTCAAGCACGTGCTGGCGGTGGCGGGCACCATAGGTCAGCTGATGCAGGCAGGCAAGGTGGTGATCAACAAGAGCACTGTGCCGGTCGGCACCGCCGCCAGGGTACGCCACCATATCGAGGCCATACTGCGCGATCGCGGCGTCGAGCTGCCCCTGGAGGTGGTCTCCAACCCCGAGTTCCTCAAGGAGGGGGCCGCCGTCAATGACTGCCTGCGGCCGGATCGCATCATCATCGGTACCGGCTCGTCCCATGCCTTCGCCCTGCTGGAAGAGCTCTACGCCCCCTTCAACCGCCAGCACGATCGCATCATCCAGATGGACGAACGCAGCGCCGAGCTGACCAAGTACGCCGCCAACGCCATGCTGGCCACCAAGATCTCCTTCATGAACGAGATGGCCGGGCTGGCGGAGCGCCTCGGGGCCGATATCGAGGAGGTGCGCAAGGGGATAGGCGCCGATCCGCGCATCGGCTATCACTTCATCTACCCGGGCTGCGGCTACGGCGGCTCCTGCTTCCCCAAGGATGTGAAGGCGCTGATCCATACCGCCAGCGAAAACGGCTGTGACGTGCCCCTGCTGCGCTCGGTGGAACAGGTCAATGACAGACAGAAGCACAGGCTCGCCGAGCGCCTCCACCAGCACTTCGGTGCAGACTTGAGCGGTCTCACCTTCGCGCTCTGGGGGCTGGCCTTCAAGCCCAACACCGACGACATGCGCGAAGCCCCGAGCCGGGTGCTGATGGAGGCCATCTGGGCCGCCGGCGGCAAGGTGCAGGCGTTCGATCCCGAGGCGATGAAAGAGGCCCAGCACCTTTACGGCCTGCGCGACGATCTGGCCCTGTGCGGCACCCAGGAAGCCGCCCTCAAGGGCGCCGATGCCCTGCTCATCTGCACCGAGTGGCAACAGTTCCGCGCCCCCGACTTCGAGCTCATCAAACGCACCCTGAAGCAGCCCGTCATCCTCGATGGCCGCAACCTCTATGATCCGGCCCGCCTGCACCAGCGCGGCTTCACCTATTACGCCATTGGCCGCGGCAACAGCCTGGAACAGGCACGCATTCTGGAGAAGGCACAATGAAGTATCTCGTCACCGGCGCCGCCGGCTTCATCGGGTTTCACCTGGCGCAGCGGCTCATCCAGGAGGGCCACGAGGTGGTCGGTCTCGACAACCTCAACGACTACTACGAGGTGAGCCTGAAGGAGGCGCGCCTGGCCCGGCTCCTGCCGCTGCCCGGGTTCCGCTTCGAGCGTTGCGATCTCGCGGACAGGCAAGCCATGGCGGCATTCTTTGCCCGCGAGAGTGCCCGGGAGCGGTTCGAACGGGTGATCCACCTCGGTGCCCAGGCCGGGGTGCGCTACTCCCTGGACAATCCCTTTGCCTACGCCGACAGCAACCTCACCGGCACCCTGACGGTGCTGGAGGGGTGCCGCCATCACGGGATCGGACACCTGATCTACGCCTCTTCCAGCTCGGTGTACGGCCTCAACGAGCAGATGCCGTTCAAGACCTCGGACGGGGTGGATCACCCCGTCTCCCTGTATGCGGCGAGCAAAAAAGCCAACGAGCTGATGGCCCACTCCTACTCCCACCTGTATGGATTGCCGACCACGGGACTGCGCTTCTTCACCGTCTACGGCCCCTGGGGACGCCCCGACATGGCGCTGTTCAAGTTCGTGCGCGCCATCCTCAATGGCGAGCCCATCGACATCTACAACCAGGGCCAGCTCAGCCGGGACTTCACCCACATCGACGACATAGTGGAAGGCATAGTGCGCATCGCGGACCGCCCGCCGGTCGGCGAGGCGAACTGGCATGGGCAGACCGAGTCGAGCCCGGCCCCCTATCGCCTCTTCAACATCGGCAACGGCAGCCCGGTGCGGCTGCTGGACTTTGTGGAGGCCATCGAGGCTGCCCTCGGCAAGCAGGCCATCCGCAACATGATGCCCATGCAGCCCGGTGATGTGCTCGCCACCTGGGCCGACACCGAGGCGCTGTTCGAGGCGACGAGTTATAGACCCAGAGTCGGGTTGAAAGAGGGGGTCGAGAGTTTCGTCAACTGGTACAGATCCTACTACCAAGCCTGAGCCCCCAACGGGCCCTGTTCGTACCGAAGCAACCGGCTATAGACCCAGAGTCGGGTTGAGGGAAGGGGTAGAGAGCTTCGTCCACTGGTACAAGGCATATTACAAGGCCTGATCGCACCGGGGGATCCGACAACAAGAAGGGCTGCCACTGGCAGCCCTTCTGCTTATCCGATCCGGGTCTCCAGCCTCAGGGGCCGGGGGCATAGTGGAACGGCTCGATCCCGGGGGTAAGCCCGCGGCACTGGGGCTTGAGGGCCGAGCTGTCGGCCAGCATCCAGTCGGTGCGGTGGCGATTGCCGAGATTCTCCATGAGGGAGGGCTCGAAGCAGCGCGCCATGAGATCGGCTGCCCCCAGCACCTGGCGGCCGGGGGCCGCCGCCACCCAGGCCGCCGCCTCGCGAGCCTGCTCTTCGTCCGGCATCCGATAGGAGTAGTGCCAGAGCGGCTGACGGGTGAACAGCAGGTGCTGCTCCTTGAAGCCGGCCAGCAGCAGCGCGTTCTCCGCAGGCACCCGCTCCACCGCCAGCGCCATCACCCCCTCGGGGGTGCGCAGGTCATTGAGCTTCACGCAGATCCAGCAGGAGTAGATCAGCCAGCCCACCGCCAGCGAACTGAGGATGGCGGTGAGGGGCGCCCGGCGCAGCCCGGCATTGAGGAGCAGCAGCGCAACCCCCAGCACCAGCAAGGGCAGCCAGGGGGCCGGCCCCAGCTCTCCGGCCTTGCTCGCCAGCCTGGCACTGAAGACCAGCGCCGCGGCACCGCCCACGCCGACGATCCCCAGCAACCAGCCAAGGCCCGACAGCAGGCGGCCGGGCCAGCGCCGGGCCAGCAGCTCGGCGATGAAGGGGGCCGTCAGCAGGGCCAGGGCCGGCGTGCCCGGCGTGACATAGACGCCGCGCTTGCCCGGCGACACCGAGAAGAACACGATCACCAGCACCAGGTAACCGAGCAGCAGGATGATGCACTTGTCCCGCCCCTGAACGGCCTTGCGCCACGCCACCACCAGCCAGGGCAGCAGCAGGGAGAGGGGCAGCCAGAATGGCGGGATCACCGAGGTGAGGTAATACCAGAAGGGTTTGACGTGGTGCCAGGAGTTGGCATAGCGGGTCACCGTCTGGCGCAGCAGTATGTTGTCCCGGTAGGCTTGCAGCACGGGATCCCCGCTCTGGGCCACGGCGAGCAACATGGGCACCAGCCACAGGCCGATGGCCAGCAGCATGAACAGGGGCCCCGCCAGCCCTTTCAGCCAGTCGGCCCGGGAGGCGGCGCGGATCTGCTCCCTATGGGTCCAGACAGCCGGGATCAGGATCAGCACGGCCAGGATCCCCACCCCCTTGGTGATGATGCCAAGGCCGGCGGCGAACCAGCCGAGCCAGTACCAGCGCCAGCCCCCCTCACAGAGCAGGAAACGGATGAAACCGTAGACGCCGAGGGTGATGAAGAAGGTCACCAGGGCATCTATCTGCGCCGTCTTGGCCTGCAGGGTGAACTGGACGGTGAACAGCAGCAGCAGACCGGCCATAAAGCCCACTTGCGCGCTCCACAGCCGGCGGCCCAGATCCCACACCAGCGCTATGGTCAGCAGACCCGCCAGCAGGGAGGGCAGCAGGAAGGCCACCTTGATGGAACCGGTCAGCAGATACCCTATCGCTATCCCCCACATAAACATGGGGGGCTTGTCCGGATAGATCTCGCCGCCGCGCATGGGGAACAGCCACTGGCCGCTCTCCACCATCTCCTTGGCCACCAGGGCGAAACGGGGCTCATCGGCTGGCCAGGGATCCCGCAAGCCCAGACCCGCTCCCAGCACCACCAGGGCGATCAGCAGCAGCCAGCCCAGGGAGCGCTGGTCGAGCAAGAAGCGATCACTCGCCACCATCGCGCACCTCCCGGTTGGTGGCCAGCTTGTCCCGGTTCCAGCCGCGATGCTGGATGTCCAGATAGAGGCTGTAGAGGGCGGTGAAGGTGGGGAAGAGATTCTGCAGCACGCCGACGGAGTCCTGCTTGGGGGAGAAGACGAAGTAGCTGAGGGTCATCAGGCTGCCGAGCACGCTCATGTACCAGAACAGGCGGGGAATGACGGGCCGCCCGGCCCGCTTCGAGGCAATGAACTGCACCAGCCAGCGGCCGCCGAACATGAGCGCCCCGGTGTAACCGATGATCTTCCAGCCGGTGACATGCAGACCGGTCCAGTCCAGCCAGTCCAGTGGCATGGAGAGCAGGGTATCCATCACTCCAGAATCTCCCGGATCTCGACCACCTTGGAGCGGCGCTGCAACCACCAGACGCCGACCACGTCCACCAGCCCGACCCAGAGCCGGTTCCAGACACCGTACTTGGAGACGCCCGCCTGCCGCGGCCTGTGATTGACCGGCCAGGGAGACATGGTACCCCCTTGCGCCTGGATCAGGGCGGGAATGTAGCGGTGCATGTGATTGAAGGAGGGCAGGCGCAGATACCATTCACGGCGCACCACCTTGAGCCCGCAACCGGTATCCGGGATACCGTCCTTGAGCAGCAGATCGCGAAAACCGTTGGCCAGTTTCGACGAGAGGCGCTTGACCCAGTCGTCGCGGCGCGTGACGCGATGGCCGATGAGTCCCACCTGATTTTTGTCCGCCTCGAAGCGGCGCTTGGCCTCCTCGAGCATGGCGGGAATGTCGGCCGGATCGTTCTGGCCATCCCCATCGAGGACCACCAGCCAGTCACCGCGCCCCTGGCGCACGCCGCTCAGCACCGCCATGCTCTGGCCGACGGCCCTGACGTGTCGCACCACCCGCAGCCTGGCAAAGCGGGCCTTCAGCTCGCACAGGAGTGCGTAGCTGTCGTCTTCACTGCCATCATCCACATAGATCAATTCGTAGTCGTAACTGCCCCCCAAAGCGGTATCGATTTCAGTGATGAGGGGGGCCAGATTGTCCCGCTCGTCCTTGGCTGGCACTACGACTGATACATCCACTGAATAACCCATAAGAGCTTCCCAACAATTGAAAAACGCAACTAATCCTGTTGCTCACATCATGAGATGGGGAGAGGGCCTTAACGCCATAACCCACTAAAATACAAGGTATTGCATCATGACGTTCGCAGTCTACCACTCTGCAATTGACGACGGCATCAACCACTGTGCATTACGCAGTCATTTTGTCCTGCCGCTCTTCCGGGCACCGCAACCCACGGGTGCATCTCCTGGTCAAAAGTTCCATACCATTTTCGTCTCTGATGAACTGAGACATAACCACATGTTCCATCATCTGGCTGGCAGCCAGCCCACCTAGAACCTATATCTTGCGGATACGAAAATGAGGTATCCATCATGCAGAAACTCTGCATCTGGGGCTGGGGGCTCCTCCTCCTCCTGACCACGACCCCGGCCCACGCCGAAGCCTTTCGCCAGGCCCCCAAGGCGATGAGCGCCCTGCGCCAGGGCGCCACCCTGGAGCGCAGCAACCCGAGGCAGGCCATCGCCCACTACTGCTCTGCGGCTCGCCTCGGCAACCCCGAGGCCTATTTCCGCATCGGCCGCCTGCTGGCTCGCGGCCCCCAGGGGATCCGCAACGCCCGCAGCGCCAACGCCTACCTGGCCATGGCCATGCGCCTCGGCAACCAGCAGGCCGCCCGCTACTACAACGCACGCGTCGGCAATGCCCCCCTGGGTAACTGCGGCGTCGGGGGAGGAGGCGGCGGCGCCCCCTGGGTGCAACCGGGCACGCCGTTCGATCTGGAGCACTACATCGCCCGCCAACCGGTCGCCAAGCAGCAGCTGGCCAGCCAGATCCGCAAGGCGGCCCTGCGCCACAAGGTCGATCCCAGGCTGGCGCTGGCCATCGCCATCACCGAATCCAATCTGAACAGCCAGGCCGTCTCCCCCAAACAGGCGCAGGGGGTCATGCAACTCATCCCCGAGACCCAGGCCCGCTTCGGCGTGACCCGTCCGTTCGATGCGCAGCAGAACATCCGTGGCGCCATGATCTACCTGAAATGGCTGGAGAAGCAGTTTGGCCCTGACTGGGTCAGGATCAGCGCGGCCTACAATGCCGGGGAGCAGGCCGTGATGCGCCACGGTGGCGTGCCTCCCTATCAGGAGACCCAGGAGTATGTGCAGCGGGTGCTCTACTACTCGGGACACGATGCGGACAAGGGGCAGAAACGGCCACGCTGACCACCATCCGGGCCCGCACCGCCGTTCAGTGGGTATCCTATCGGGCCAGAGTTAAGGAAGTCTTAAGCATGAGCCCCGGCGGGTGGCCTGATGCGGCCCTCCCGCCCCTCAGCTTCGCCAGCGCCAGCTCCCCGGTGGCGGCTTTGCCGCCCTCCTCCCATTGGTTTACAATCGACGGGTTTTTTGGAACCGTGTCGGTCCTGCCGACCCGGCCCCACCACGACATCAGTCTGTTAATGCCAAGACATTAAACTGCTGAAAGGAAGAGAATTAGCCAATGGCTCAATTTATTTACACCATGAACAGGGTCGGCAAGGTCGTGCCGCCCAAGCGTCATATTCTCAAGAACATCTCCCTCTCCTTCTTCCCGGGCGCCAAGATAGGCGTGCTGGGTCTGAACGGCGCCGGTAAGTCCACCCTGCTGCGCATCATGGCCGGGCTCGACACCGAGATCGAAGGGGAAGCCCGCCCGCAGCCCGGCATCAAGATCGGCTACCTGCCTCAGGAGCCCAAGCTGGATCCGGAGCAGACAGTGCGCGAGGCGGTGGAAGAGGCCGTGGGCGAGGTGAAACGCGCCATGGCTCGTCTGGACGAGGTCTATGCGGCCTACGCCGATCCGGACGCCGACTTCGACAAGCTGGCCCGCGAGCAGGGCGAGCTGGAAGCCATCATCGCCGCCCAGGGCGGTCACAACATGGAAAACCAGCTGGAGCGCGCGGCTGACGCCCTGCGCCTGCCGGCCTGGGATGCCCAGATCAAGCACCTCTCCGGTGGTGAGCGCCGCCGCGTGGCCCTGTGCCGCCTGCTGCTGGAAAAGCCGGACATGCTGCTGCTGGACGAACCGACCAACCACCTGGATGCGGAGTCCGTGGCCTGGCTGGAGCGCTTCCTGCACGACTACGAGGGCACCGTGGTGGCCATCACCCACGACCGCTACTTCCTCGACAACGTGGCGGGCTGGATCCTCGAGCTGGACCGCGGCGAGGGCATCCCCTGGGAAGGCAACTACTCCTCCTGGCTGGAGCAGAAAGACGCGCGTCTGGCCCAGGAGGCGAGTTCCGAAGCCGCCCGTCGCAAGTCCATCGAGAAGGAGCTGGAGTGGGTTCGTCAGAATCCGAAAGGTCGTCAGGCCAAATCCAAGGCTCGTATGGCTCGCTTCGAGGAGCTCAACACCAACGACTACCAGAAGCGCAACGAGACCAACGAGCTGTTCATTCCGCCCGGACCGCGCCTCGGCGACAAGGTGGTGGAAGTGGCCAACCTGCGCAAATCCTACGGTGATCGGGTGCTGATCGATGACCTGTCGTTCGCCATTCCCAAGGGTGCCATCGTCGGCATCATCGGCCCGAACGGTGCCGGTAAGTCGACCCTGTTCCGCATGATGTCGGGCCAGGAGCAGCCGGACTCCGGCGCCATCACCCTGGGCGAAACCGTGGTGCTGGCATCGGTGGATCAGTTCCGCGACAGCATGGATGACAAGAAGACGGTGTTCGAAGAGGTCGCCGACGGTCAGGACATCCTGCGCATCGGCAACTACGAGTTCCCGAGCCGCGCCTACATCGGTCGCTTCAACTTCAAGGGCTCTGACCAGCAGAAGCGCGTCGGCGAGCTCTCCGGTGGCGAGCGTGGCCGTCTGCACCTGGCCAAGCTGCTGCAGACCGGCGGCAACGTGCTGCTCCTCGATGAACCGACCAACGACCTGGACATCGAAACCCTGCGCGCCCTGGAAAACGCCCTGCTGGAGTTCCCGGGTTGTGCCATGGTCATCTCCCACGACCGCTGGTTCCTCGACCGCATCGCCACCCACATCCTGGACTATCAGGACGAGGGCAAGATCGCGTTCTTCGAGGGCAACTTCACCGAATACGAAGAGTGGAAGAAGAAGACCTATGGCGCCGAGGCCGTCCAGCCGCATCGCGCGAAATACAAGCGTATCGCCAAGTAATTGCGCCTGGCGATGAAGCAAGGCGGCCTGCCGGACCACACCGACCGGGGACGGCATGGCAAACGCTGTGATGACAAGGGGAGCATGGGCTCCCCTTTTTATCGCCTTCCGGATTACAATCATCCCCTCCTTCACCCAGTGACAACGCGCCATGACCCAGCCCACCGCCCCCAGACTCACCATCCAGATCCGGCTTGAACCCGGTTGCCTGGGGCCGGATGGCAAGCACCACATCGACACCTTCTGCACGGCAGCCAGTCGGGTCTTTGCCGCCATCGAGCCCGAACGGGTCAACTGGGTGCTGATCCCCCGCCATGACAAGCAGTTGCCGGAGCAGGAGTTCCTCATCGAGGGGCGCAAATTGAGCGAGGCCCAGGCCGGCCTGCTGCTGCAGCGCCTGGGGCTGGCACTCGCCCCCTTGCTGGAGCAGAGCGACGCCGTGCTCAGCCAGCTTATCGAGCGCTACCTGAAGAGCCGTTGATGGCCCCCGCAAACAAGCCTCTATCGAGCCCCGTTTTAACGCCTCCCGGAGCAAACGTTTGAATTTTTACTCTATTCATTGATCCGCCTCGCAGATCCGGGGTTTGTAAACCTGGCCGCCTGTGTAAAAATGTGCGCGCTGTCACGGTATCAGGACGAGTCTGGTCATTTCACCGCCAGAAACAGGGCCCTTCACCCCGCATGGATGGGTGCGGCCCCCCTGCTGCTTATTTCACGTTACCCATTGGAATCCAACATGAATCAACCACATCACGCTACCGGGCAGACCGCCAGCCCGGCTGCCGGGCATGGACTGCTCGAGCGCCTGTTTGCCCTGCGCGGTCATGGCACCACGGCCCGCACCGAGGTGATCGCCGGTATCACCACCTTCCTGACCATGGTCTACATCGTGTTCGTCAACCCGCAGATCCTCTCTGCCGCGGGCATGGACACCCAGGCCGTGTTCGTCACCACCTGCCTCATCGCCGGCATCGGCAGCATCCTGATGGGTCTTCTGGCCAACCTGCCCATCGCCCTGGCGCCCGCCATGGGCCTCAACGCCTTCTTCGCCTTCGTGGTGGTGGCCGGCATGGGCTACTCCTGGCAGGTCGGCATGGGCACCATCTTCTGGGGCGCCCTGGGCCTGCTGATCCTCACCCTGCTGCGGGTGCGCTACTGGCTGATCGCCAATATCCCGCTCACCCTGCGGGTCGGCATCACCGCCGGCATCGGCCTGCTCATCGCCCTGCTCGGCCTGCACAACGCCGGCATCGTCGTCGCGAGCCCCGCGACCATGGTGACCGTGGGCAACCTCACCTCCCTGCCCTGCCTGCTGGGGCTGTTGGGCTTCTTCCTGATCTGCATCTTCTCCGCCCGTGGGGTGCACTCCGCCGTGCTCATCTCCATGGTGGTCACCACAGGGCTGGGCTTCCTGTTCGGGGATGTCACCTTCAAGGGCTTCGTCTCCATGCCACCCAGCGTCGAGCCGGTATTCGGCCAGCTGGATCTGATGGGGTCGCTCGACATCAGCCTGGCGGGGATCATCTTCTCCTTTATGCTGGTCAACCTGTTCGACTCTTCCGGCACCCTGATCGGGGTCACCAACCGCGCCAAGCTGGCCGATGACAGAGGTCACTTCCCGCGCATGAAACAGGCCCTGGTGGTGGACAGCGTGAGCTCCGTCGGCGGCGCCTTTATGGGCACCTCCTCCGTGACGGCGTATATCGAGAGCAGCTCCGGGGTCGCCGTGGGCGGTCGCACCGGCCTGACCGCCATCGTGGTCGGCGTGCTGTTCCTGCTGGCCATCTTCTTCTCCCCGGTCGCCGCCATGGTGCCGGCCTACGCCGCCGCGGGCGCCCTTATCTACGTGGGCGTGCTGATGTGCTCCGAGCTGACCCGGGTGAAGTGGGAAGACCTGACCGAGGCGGTGCCGGCCTTCATGACCGCCGTCATGATGCCGTTCAGCTTCTCCATCACCGAGGGGATCGCCGTGGGCTTCATCTCCTACTGCGTGATGAAGGCGGGCACCGGCCGCTGGCGCGAGATCAACCCCTGCGTGCTGGTGGTGGCCCTGCTGTTCGTGCTCAAGTTTGTCTGGGTCGACAGCCACTAACCCTCGCTTGCACCCACAAAAAAGCCCGTCATCGACGGGCTTTTTTCATGTCTGGCATCGCCGCTCAACGGATGCCGCGAGCCTCGCGGATCCACTCCCAGGCCTGCTGGATCTCCTGGGCCTTCTCCTTGGCCATCTCCATCATCTCCGGCGGCAACCCCTTGGCGGCCAGCTTGTCCGGGTGATGTTTGCTCATCTCCTTGCGATAGGCGCGCTTGATCTCCTGATCGCTGTCGCTCTCGCTCACCCCGAGCAGCTGATAGGCATCCTTGAGACGGTCCCGGGAGGGCGGCTCCTGCCGGTATTGCTGCCCCTGCCCACCGCCCTGTTGCTGGCGGTGGAAGAAGTTCATCTGAGCCTCGGCCATCGCCAGGATCCGCGCCAGTTCGATACGGCTGAACCCCAGCTCGTCGGCGATGGTCTGCAGGATGGCGCGCTCGTTGGCCTCCACCTTGCCATCGGCAAAGGCGGCCTGCAGCTGGACCTCCAGGAAGAAGCGCAGAATGTCCCGCTGCCCCTGGCTGGCCTGGCGAAACTCCGCCAGGGTTTCGCGCAGCGGGAAGTCGCTCTCCTTGCCCTGACGGAACGACTCCTGGGCGCGCACGCGCTGCTCACCGGAGAGGCGCATCCTGTCCATCAGGTTGGACGCCACCCGGATCTCGTGTTCGGTGACCTGCCCGCTCGCCTTGGCGATGTGGCCCATGACGGCGAAGGTGGCGTGGAAAAAGACCGCCTGTTGCTGCTGGCTGGGGGCACGGCGGAAGGACATGCCCATGCCCCGATCGAAGCGGTGACCAATCCACAGGCCCAGCAGGGCCCCGAAGATGTTGCCGAGCAGAAAACCGAAGAAGGCGCCAAGCACCTTACCCCAAATACGCATGGTTCAAGACCTCGTGATGTTAATGAGTGCCGGCGAGCAGCAGCTCGTCCAGCGAGCGCAGCCGCTCCACGGTGCCGATGTCCCGCCATTCGCCGGCGAGCAGGCTGCCGCCGACTCTGCCCTGCGCCATCCAGTCCCGCAGCAGGGGCGCCAGTTTGCGGGCGCCCGAGGGCAGATCGGCAAAGGCGGCGGGGTGGTAGAGACCTACGCCGCTGAAGGTCAGGGCCGGGGCATCCTGCACCCGGCCGGCTTGCAAGGAGAAGTCCCCATTGGGATGCTGGGGGGGATTGGGCACCAGCCAGAGGTGGACCAGATCCCCCCCCAGGGGCTGACTTACCAGGGAGGCATAGTCGGCATCGATCCAGGTGTCGCCGTTGATCACCAGGAAGGGGTCGCTGCCGAGCAGGGGCAGCGCCTGCACGATGCCGCCTGCGGTCTCCAGCGCGCTCTCCTCTGCCGACCAGCGGATAGACACCCCGAACGCGCTGCCATCGCCGAGGGCCTCCACCAGCTTGTGGCCAAGCCAGGCATGATTGATGACCAGCTCGCTGATCCCGGCGCGTTTGAGCTTCTCGATATGATGCACGATGAGGGGTTTGCCTCCCGCCGCCAGCAGCGGCTTGGGCAGACTGTCGGTAAGCGGGCGCATCCGCTCGCCGCGGCCGGCGGCCAGGATCATCGCCTTCATGATGCAGCTCCGTCGGCACGGGCCTCGGCCACCCGGGTCAGACCCGGCAGCACCACCTGCTCCAGCCAGGCACCGAAGCGAACCAGCACGGGATAGCTCTCGCCATGGGTGCGACAGACATCGACCACATAGTCGAGGGTGCGTGGGATGTCTTTGAGGTAGCCGGACTTGCCGTCCCGATGCCAGAGGCGGGTGAAGATCCCCGCCGCCTTGAGGTGACGCTGCATGCCGGTGAGGTCTGCTGCGCGACGAAACGCGGCATAGTCGAGCCCGCCGAGCAGCTCCGCCTGACGAAGGGTCTCGAAGCCCTGGCGCATGCCCTGCTCGATCACCTCGTCGGGCCAGCGCACGTAACAGTCTTTCAGGAGGGAGACCAGGTCATAACTCAGAGGGCCGATGACCATGTCCTGGAAGTCGATGATGGCGAGCTCGCTCTCGCCCGGGGTCTGCCCACCGCACACCATGAGGTTGCGGCTATGGAAGTCCCGGTGCATCACCCCCTGGGGCTGGGCCAGATTGTTCGCGGTGAGGCAGGCGAAGGTCTCCGCCAGCAGTTGCTCTTCCTCGGCGCTCAGGGTCAGCTGCAGGTGCTGCCCCAGCAGCCACTCGGGGAAGATGGCGTTTTCCCGGGCCATGAAGGCGGCATCAAAAGGCTCAAGCTCCAGTTCAACAGCGCCGAGACGGGGCAACAGGGCGATGGCCTTGCCATACCAGGCCAGCACGTTGCTCTCGTCCAGGCAGCCGATGAGCTGGGTATCCCCGAGGTCCGTCACCGCCAGCAGTCCGTGATCGTAGTCCACCCCCCTGACCTCGGGCGCCTTCAACCCCACTTCATGCAATGCGACCGCATTGCGAACGAACTCATGATTTTTTTCGGTTTTAGGATTAGCATCCACCCACACCAGACCACCACCACGGAAGTAACGGCGGAAACTGGCGTCACCGGATATGAGGGTCAACGGAAGGTTGGCATCACCGGAAATCCGGCGTGCCCATTGCAAAAGCAGGGAAGCGCGATCGTGCATGAGTCGGGAACCAAATTGGAAAGCAGCACTTGGCTGTTAGCCCTGGCCGCAATAATGCTTTATCATTGCCGGCTAACATAAAGCAATGACATGCAATGTCAACTCGATGGATCCTGACATAAAATGCATGCCCTGAACTAACCGTTTTTACTACGGATTGCGCGAGCCTTTCACATGACAAAATGGACACTGGGATACTCCTGTCCCATCGCCCTGACCATCAGCCTTGTTCCTGCCGTGAGTCCGCTCATGGTTCAGGCTGCGCCACTCAACGCACCGCCCGCCACCGGGATCCTCGACAGCCTCTGCTATGACTATGTGCCCAAGATAGAGAAACCCACCGCAGGCCAAGATGCCAATGCCCTGCCCGTCGAGGTGGATGCCGATCGCCTGGAGGCCAAGCAGGGCGGCACCGCCGTCTACGAGGGCGATGTCAAGGTTCGTCAGGGGGTGCGCAAGTTCGACTCCGACTACGCCCAGCTCGATCAGAAGAGCCGGGACGTCATCGCCATCGGCAACATCTACTACAACGATGGCCAGATCACGGTCACCAGCGACAAGACCCTCAAGTCCAACCTGGACACCAAGAACTCCGAGCTGGAAGAGGGCAAGTATCAGGTTCACGGCTCACCGGTGCGCGGCTTCGCCGAGAAGGTGACCATGACCAACAACAACCAGAACATCACCCTGGAAGGGGCCCAGTACACCACCTGCCCGCCGGGTCAGGAGGTCTGGACCCTGAAGGCTGGCAGCATCGACATCGACCAGTCCGAGGTGTTCGGGGAAGCCTGGAACGCCAGCCTCTGGCTCTATGACTATCCTGTCTTCTATTTCCCCTACATCAACTTCCCCATCAAGGACGAGCGCAAGACGGGTCTGCTCTACCCGGGTTATACCCAGAGCTCCAAGAACGGCATGGACATCACCCAGCCCTTCTACTGGAACATAGCGCCCAACTACGATGCCACCATCACCTCCCGCTTCATGGACAGACGGGGCCTGATGGAGCAGGTCGAGTTCCGCTACATGCCGGATCCGGCCCACGTGGGTAGCCTCTACTTCGAGAACCTGGCGAACGACAAGCAGTACGACGAGACGGACAGCCTCAACGACTACCTCTCCGACGGTCATCGCTACCTGCTGAACGCCCGTCACACCTCTATGTTCATGGACAACACCTTGCGAGTGTCGGTGGACTACACCAAGGTGCGGGACCGTGACTACAACTACTTCAACGACTTCTCCCCCAAGGTAGGGACCCAGGTTGACAACCAGCTACAACAATCCCTGACGGCCGGCTACTTCCAACAGAACTGGAACCTCAACGCAGAGGTGCGCACCTACCAGATCCTGCTGGCGAGCGCCCAGCAGCCCCACGAGCTGATGCCGCGCATCAACCACAACTACTACCAGCAGGGGAGCTGGTACGATCTGGCCTGGAACACCGAACTGACCAACTTCGGCTACAACAACGATCAGGCCATTGCGCAGAACCAGGGGGAGGCCTACACCGGGACCCGCTTCCACACGGCCCCCACCCTAACCATCCCGCTCATCGACGAAGCCGGTTACTTCCTCGACAGCCAGTACAAGCTGATGTACACCCGTTACGATCAGACGGTACCGGACAACATGAGCAGCACCTTCACCAGCCGCTTCACCCCGGTAGGCGGGGGGGATGTCACGCTGGAAGAAGGCACCATCACCCGGGTGCTGCCCTCTTTCCGTCTCAAGGGGGGCATGACCTTCGAGCGTGATCAGCAGTGGTTTGGCGAGGGCGCCAACCAGACCCTGGAGCCGGAGTTCCAGTACCTCTACATCCCCTACAAGGATCAGGACAACATCGGGGTCTACGACTCCACCACCATGCGCCAGGACTACTACAGCCTGTTCAGCGATCGCCGCTACGCCGGTCTGGACCGGATCAGCGACTCCAATCGCCTCTCCCTGGGCGTCACGACCCGCATTTATGATCCGGCCGGGGATGAACGAATCCGGCTGGCCGTTGCCCAAGCCTTCGACTTCGTGGCCCCCAGGGTCAAGCTCTACAGCAGCGACGAGCTGAGCACCAATACCCGCTCGCCCCTGTCGTTCGAGGGAGACGCCAAGATCAACGAGCAGTGGTACGCCCATGCCGGGGCACAGTATGACGTGGAACAGCGCCAGATCAGCTCTGCCAACAGCGCCCTGGAGTACCGCCACGAGAAACTGATCAGCCAGCTGAACCACCGCTTCGTGCGGGATGCCAACTACGACCTCGACAACAAGGGACAGGTCACGGATCTCAACCAGATCGGCCTGCTGCTGACCACGCCCCTGAACGACCAGTGGCACCTCTACGGGGGTTACTATCAGGAGCTCAACCAGAACGTCAAAGTGGACCGCAAGGTGGGCCTGAAGTACGACTCCTGCTGCTGGAGCATCAACTTCAACCTGGAGTGGGTCAACACACCGGATAACGTGAATCTGGAACCGACTTCGGAGCGCAGTTTCGGCATTCAATTTGAAATGAAAGGATTGGGTAGCGTGGGTACCGGCGCCAAGGGCACCTCCCTGGACACCGAAGCACTGCCTTACATTCGTCCGTTTAACCTGCGAGACCAATAACCGGTCTGGCAAACGCCTTGAGAGATGGATATGAAGAAGACGTTGATTTCCCTGCTGACCGCAGGCCTGTTCGGTGTCATGAGCCAGGGCGCCTTCGCCGCCCCCGAGCTGATGGACAAGGTGCTGGCCGTGGTCAACAAGGACGTGGTGCTGGCCAGTCAGCAGGAAGCCCTAGTACAGAAGGTGAAGGCATCCGCCCAGGAGAGTGGCCAGTCCCTGCCCGATGACGTCACCCTGCGCAAGCAGGCGCTGGACCGCCTGATCCAGGAGAGCCTGCAGCTGCAACTGGCGGAGCGCCAGGGGCTCAAGATCAGTGACACCCAGCTGGAGCAGGCCATCCAGAGCATCGCCGCCGACAACAAGATGACCCTGGAGCAGCTGCGTGCCCAGCTGGATCGGGAAGGGCTGACCTATGCCCAGTACCGGGAAGAGGTGCGTCGCGAGATCCTGATGAACGAAGTCCGCCGCAGCCAGGTGCGTCGCCGCATCAACATCTCCGATCAGGAGGTCAAGCAGGTGGTCGAGGCGCTGAGCAAGCAGGGCCAGCAGCAGACCGAGTTCCATATCGGCCACATCCAGGTTGCCCTGCCGGATAACCCGAATGCCGAACAGCTCAACGCCGCCAAGGCCAAGATCGAACGCATCCTCGCCGCCCTGAAAGAGGGGGCGGATTTCCGCAAGCTGGCCATCGCCGAGAGTAACGGTCCCAAGGCCCTGGAAGGGGGTGACTGGGGCTGGATGAGCCCGCAGGAGATGCCCACCCTGATGGCCGAAGCGGTACAGGGCGCCAAGAAAGGCGACATCGTCGGCCCGCTGCGCTCCGGTGCCGGTCTGCACATCGTCAAGATCTTCGACACCAAGGGTCAGCAGCAGGTGATGCAGACCGAGGTGAAGGCCCGTCACATCCTGATCAAGCCCTCCATCATCCTGAGCGAGGAGAAGGCCAAGAGCACCCTGGACGGCATCCTGCACGACATCAAGAGCGGCAAGGCGAGCTTCGCCAGCATGGCGGAGAAGTACTCCGAGGATCCGGGTTCCGCGGTACAGGGCGGCGAGCTGGGCTGGTCTGATCCCAACGTCTACGTGCCGGAGTTCCGCGACATGGTGGGCCGCCTGCAACCTGGCCAGATCAGCGAACCCTTCCGCACCACCCACGGCTGGCACATCGTCCAGCTGGAGGATCGCCGCAGCCAGGACGCCACCGGCAAGGCCCAGGAGCAGCGAGCCTACCAGCTCATCTTCAACCGCCGCTTCGCCGAAGAGTCCCAGTCCTGGCTGGATGAGCTGCGTGACGAAGCCTACATCCAGATCGAACCGAACTGATGAGCTGTCATCGTCTTGCCATCACCCCGGGTGAGCCGGCGGGCATAGGCCCGGATCTGGTGCTGCACATCGCCCAGCGGGACTGGCCCCATCAACTGGTGGTGATCGCCGATCCCGCCCTGTTGCAAGAGCGGGCAGCCCTGCTGGGGCTGTCTGTCGAGCTGGAACCTTATGACGCCACGGCCCCTGCCCGCCCCCAGCGGGCGGGGACCCTGAGCATCTGCACCGTGCCCCTTGGCGCCCCTGCGGTGCCGGGCATACTCGACGAAGGTAACGGCGCCTATGTGCTAGCCACCCTGCAACGGGCCTGCGACGGCAACCTGAGCGGCGAGTTTGCCGCCGTGGTGACCGGGCCGGTGCACAAGGGGATCATCAACCAGGCGGGCGTGTCGTTCAGCGGCCACACCGAGTTCTTCGCCCAGCAGTCCGACACCGCCGACGTGGTGATGCTGCTGGCCACCGAAGGGCTGCGGGTGGCGCTTGCAACCACCCACATCCCGCTGGCCTATGTGGCCAAGGCCATCACAGAGGAGCGCCTTGGCAAGGTGATCCGCATCCTGGATGCGGATCTCAAGCGCAAGTTCGGCATCGAACAGCCCCGGATTTACGTCTGCGGCCTCAACCCCCACGCCGGGGAAGGGGGGCACCTCGGTCGTGAAGAGATCGAGGTGATCGAACCCGCTCTGGCCGCTCTGCGCCAGGAGGGGATCGATCTCGTCGGCCCCCTGCCGGCCGATACCCTGTTCCAGGACAAATACCTCAAGGATGCGGATGCGGTACTCGCCATGTACCACGACCAGGGGCTGCCCGTGCTCAAATACAAGGGCTTTGGCAACTCGGTCAACATCACCCTCGGACTTCCATTCATCCGTACTTCGGTGGATCACGGCACCGCGCTGGATCTGGCAGGCAAGGGCCTGGCCGATCCCGGCAGCCTGATCACCGCGATCAACCACGCCATCCAGATGGTAGAGAAAAAAAGATATGAGCAGTAAGGTGCACATGGGCCACACGGCCCGTAAGCGTTTCGGTCAGAACTTCTTGCACGACCGTTATGTGATCGACCAGATAGTGGCCGCCATCAACCCCCAGCCAGGTCAGAACCTGGTGGAGATCGGGCCGGGTCTGGCGGCGCTAACCGAACCGGTCGCCGCCCAGATGGACAAGATGACCGTGGTCGAGCTGGACCGGGATCTCGCCGCACGCCTGCGCGATCACCCCACTCTTAAAGACAAATTAACCGTCATCGAGGCCGATGCCATGCGCTTCGACTTCAGCACCCTGATGGGGGAAGGCAAGGGGCCGCTTCGTATCTTCGGCAACCTGCCCTACAACATCTCCACCCCGCTCATCTTCCACCTGTGCGAGTTCGCCGAACGGGTGGAAGACATGCACTTCATGCTGCAAAAAGAGGTGGTACTGCGTCTGGCCGCTGGTCCGGGCAGCAAGGCCTATGGCCGCCTGAGCGTGATGACCCAGTACTACTGCCAGGTGATCCCGGTGCTGGAAGTGGGCCCTGGCGCCTTCAAGCCGGCACCCAAGGTGGACTCCGCCGTGGTACGCCTGGTGCCGCACAAGAACCCGACCATAGTCGCGAAGGATATCCGCTGCCTGAACCGGGTCTGCACCGAGGGCTTCGGCCAGCGTCGCAAGACCATCCGCAACAGCTTCGCCAACTTCATCACAGACGCCCAGCTGACCGAGCTTGGCATCGATGGCAACCTGCGACCGGAGAACCTCTCCCTCGAGCAGTTCGTCACGATCGCCAACTGGCTGGCCGATCAGCAGCAGGCCTGATCCCATGACGAAAGCCCGGATCCTGGTCCGCCCCCACCCCAGCTATGTGGCAGGGACCGCAGACCCTTACCATTTTCTCTATCGCATCGAGATAGAGAACCTGGGTCCGGGCACGGTGCAGCTGCTGCATCGACGCTGGCTCATCACGGACGCCAATGGCAAGATGCAGGAAGTGGAAGGGCCCGGGGTTGTCGGTGAACAACCCCTGATCGCCCCAGGCGAGACCTTCACCTACCAGAGCGGCGTGCCGCTCGCCACGCCGCTCGGCGTGATGGAAGGCAGCTACATCCTGCAAGATGAATCTGGCCAGCAATTCGAGGCGCCCATCGCCCCCTTCACACTGGCCATTCCAAACATTATCAACTGAGGTTTCATGGCGAACTGTTTCGTCGGCGATATCCAGGGCTGCTACGACGACTTGCGCCGCCTGCTGGATCTTGCCGAGTTCGACTTCGATAACGACGTGCTCTGGCTGTGCGGTGATCTCGTCGCCCGCGGCCCGGACTCTCTCAACACCCTGCGCTTCGTCAAGTCACTGGGACAACAGGCCGTGACCGTGCTCGGCAACCATGACCTGCACCTGTTGGCCGTGGCCCACGGGGTCGCGCCCCTCAAGAAGAAGGACAAGCTGCAGGAACTGATGGAAGCACCGGATCGGGACGAGCTGCTGGAGTGGCTGCGTCACCGGCCGCTGCTGGCTGAGCACCCCGATCTGCCCATCATGATGATCCACGCCGGTCTCTCCCCCGCCTGGGATGCCCACACCGCTCGCAGCTGTGCGCGGGAAGTGGAGACCCTGCTGCGCGGGGATCAGTACAGCTGGCTGCTGCACAACATGTACGGGGACCAGCCAGACAGCTGGGACGAGGGTCTGCTGGGGATAGAGCGCTACCGCTACATCATCAACAGCTTCACCCGCATGCGCTTTTGCTACTTCGATGGCCGGCTCGACTTCAAATGCAAGAAGGGCCCCACCGAATCGACCCCGGGCCTGCGCCCCTGGTTCGAGCAGCGCGAGCACCATGTGGATGACCCCATACTGGTGTTTGGCCACTGGGCGGCACTGATGGGCAAGACCGGCAAGGACGACATCAAGGGGCTGGATACCGGCTGCGTCTGGGGCAACAGTCTCACCCTGTGGCGCTACGAGGACGACGCCCTGATAGCGACGCCCTGCCCTGTCTATGCCAAGTAAGGATCTGGGCCTAGCCCAGCTGTGCCTGACGCTCCGGCACAATCACAGGACTCCCGCCTAGCCTTTGCCAGGCAGCAAACACCAGTCAGGGGCGAAAAAACAAGACGGGCCCGGCATCACCGGGCCCGTCTTGTTATCACAACCCACAAGGCTATAGCCTGCGCCCCAGCCGCTTCTCAATCTGGCGCCGCTCCCACTCCGGGCCGAACAGCCTGAACGGCTGGAACAGATTGATGGCGTGGGAAGCCAGCCCCAGCCCCCACCCCAGCATGGGCCACCAGGCCCAGATGTAGTCCGGATTGCTCAGGTAGTTGATGACGAACAGCCCCCCTATCACCAGCACATAGCTGATGAGGTGACCATAGAAGCCCCGCAACCCCTCCACGAACTTCATCGCCTCCCGCTCATCCCGCGCCACTGACACTGCTTCCCGACCGTCCACTTCGTTTCCTCTCATCTCGCTCTCCTGCAGTTGGATCACATCGAGCTCGAAGACGGCGGCCAGGGCCTTGAGGGATTCCAGTCCGGGTGACTGTCCCTGCTCTATCCGCTGGATGGTGCGAACGCTCAGGCCAGTCAGGGTCGCCAGCTGTTCCTGGGACCATCCCCGTTGCAATCTCAACTTCCTGACGATCATCTTGTGCTCCTTGTGGTGATTGACAGGACCAGCATAGGGACAGAGCCGAACGAGAGACACGACAGAGAGCCGACACTTACCTGACTTACTTTTAAAATCAGACAATTAGGATTGTTCACAGCCGATCTTTCGTCCATGAAACCAGACAGGGCCAGGCCCGCCATGCGGGGTCTCGCCGCAAAGCGGATCCGGCTGCGCATCCAGCCGGGCGACCCGGCATGGGAACGAAACAGGTCCAAAGGGCTGGCCTACAGCCCCTGCATCAGCTCGGCGCCAATCTCGAAGGAGCGCAGCCTGGCCTGATGATCCACGATGGGCCCGTTGAACATCAGTTCGTCAGCCCCGGTTTCCGCCAGCAGGGCCTTGAGACCGTGGCGTACCCGCTCCGGATCCCCCACCAGGGAGCGGGCCAGGGTCTGCTCCATCGCCATCAGTTCCCGGGGGGACCACTCCTCCCCCAGCGCCTGCACCGGCTGCGGCAGCTTGCCGGCATCCCCTCGGTAGAGGCGCAGGAACTGTTGCTGTACCGTGGTGAACTGGAAGCGGGCCTCCTGTTCGCTGTCGGCGGCGATCAGGTTGACGCAGACCACGGCATAGGGCTTGGGCCAGCGAACCGAGGGGCGATACTGGGTGCGATAAAGCTCCAGCGCCTGGAGCAACAGACCGGGGGCAAAATGGGAGGCAAAGCCGAACGGCAGCCCCATGGCTGCCGCCAGCTGGGCGCTGTAGAGACTGGAGCCCAGCAGCCAGATGGGGACGTGCAGCCCCTGGCCCGGCACCGCCTGGACGGCGCCGATCTCGTCCCCGAAGTAACCCATCAGCTCGCGCACGTCCGCCGGGAAATCGTCCACCTCGCCACTGCGCTGCCGGCGCAGCGCCTGCATGGTGCGCTGATCGCTCCCGGGAGCGCGGCCGAGGCCGAGATCGATGCGATCCGGGTAAAGGGAGCTTAGCGTGCCGAACTGCTCGGCAATCACCAGCGGCGAATGGTTCGGCAACATGATGCCACCGGCACCGATCCGCAGGGTGGAGGTGCCCCCCGCCAGATGGCCGATGAGCACCGAGGTGGCGGCACTGGCGATCCCCGGCATGTTGTGATGTTCCGCCAGCCAGTAGCGGTGGTACCCCCAGCGTTCCGCATGCCGGGCCAGGTCCAGAGAGCGGCGAAACGACTCGGCCGGCCATGAGCCCTCGGGAACGGGCACCAGATCCAGTACGGAATAGGGAACGACAGACATGGGACACTCCTTTGATTCACAGGGCATTTGCCAGTGCAGCAATGTAGCACGAGATATCTGAATGAATCACGTGACCGGAGCAGGCTGGCAAGACGTTCCCGAGCGGTCCACTCGTCGGTACGCATTCACTATGCGCTGCGAAAGAGGTCACTAAGGCCTCATTCCATCCCGTCAGGCCCTATGCTTTTTGTCATTAAGCGAGCACACTGATAGGCGATCATGACCGCGATCGCCGGAGGACAAGGACCCGTCCATGACAAGCACACAACTCAGCCGCAAACCCTTCTACGTACACATTGCCACCCTTTTCATCCTGCTCTTCTCCGTGTTGGGAGGGGCCCTCATCCTCCTGCAGTTCCAGCAGGGCATGCAACAGGGGCTGGCGCACGAACGACAGAGTTTCCAGCACTATCGGGAGCAGCTGGCGCTGGCCATCACGCTGAACCAGCGCCCCGCGCGCATGTCACTGAGCCTCTTGCGCAGCGGTCAGCTCTCTGCCACGCCGGACCTGGAGGCACGCCTCGCCTTTCTGCCCCAGCTGGCTGAAGTGCTGGCCAACAGCAGCAGCTATGGCGCCATCTATGTGGGTTATGACAATGGTGATTTCTTCCTGGTGCGCAAGCTGACCGAACGGGCGAAAGGGGCGCTGGACAATCCGCCCGCCGAGAGCCGTTTGCTGGTCCAGAGCCTGAGTCAGGGTCGGGGGGAATTTCTCTATTTTGATCAGCGCCAGCGGCTGCTGGAGCGACGCCCCATGCCGGAGTACCGCTTCGATCCCCGCGATCGCGGCTGGTACAAGCAGGCACGCTGGAACACCGGCATCATAGTGACCCACCCCTACCTCTTCTTCACCACCCGGGAGCCTGGCATGACCCTGGCGGTGGAGAGCGATGACCGCCGGGCAGTGATCGGGCTGGATGCCGGTGTAGAGGGGCTCTCCTCCCTCATCGGCGAGCTGCCCCTTCCCAGCCACAGCCAGCTGGTGCTGTTCGACGAGGCCGGCACCCTGTTGGCCACGGACCCGAAACAGTTGCCGAGCTTCGACCAGCTGAGCCGCCTGCCCATGCTGACAGCCCTCAGGCATCCCGTCCTGGCCCTGCTGCAACAGGAGATGGCGAGCCAGCCCACCCTGCTGCACAACCCTACCGAGCTGACCCTGAGCACCGACAAGGGGGAGGACTGGCTGATCAACCTCTCCTCCCTCGGGGAAGGCTCCCCCTTCTATCTCGCCCTGCTGGTTCCGGCGAAGGTGCTCACCGCCCCGGCTCGCCAGGATGCCCTGCACAACCTGGCCTGGGCATTCGCCGGCCTGCTCCTGCTGCTGCCCGTCATCTGGCTGGTGGCCAGACGGACGGCCACCCCCTTGCTGGCTTTGACCGCAGAGGCCGAGCGGATCCAGCAATTCGACTTTGGCCAGAGCAAGGAGCCCGGCTCGGCCATCCGGGAGATAGACGATCTCGCCCGCGCCATGTCCAGCATGCGGCTGACCCTGGGCAACTTCATGAGCATGGGACGGGCACTGACGGCCGAACACCGCTTCGACTCCCTGCTGAGCCGCATCCTCCATGAAACCGTGTCCGCGGCCCAGGCGGAAGGAGGCGCCCTCTACCTAGCGCAGAAGAAGCAGATGCAGGCCGTTCAAGCCATCTGGCAGGGGCAGCCGCTGCCCTGCGAACAGGTGATCTGGCAGGATACCCTGCTCGCCGGCCTCTATCACACGGAGCGTCTCAGCCTCCGCCTCGATGAGGAGCAGTGGAACCGTTGCCTCGTGGGCTGGGGCCCCTTCCCCGGCCCTTGCCAGCTGCTGGTCGAACCCCTTCACAACCACCGCCAGGAGCTGATCGGCAGCCTGCTGCTGGTGCTGCCGGACTGCTCCCCCCGGGAGCTGGTTTCACGCATCAGCCTCATCGAGGCGCTGGCGGGCATGTCCGCCTCCGCCATCGAAAACCAGCGCCTGCTGGAAGAGCAGAAACAGCTGCTGGAGGCCTTCATCGAGCTCATCGCAGGCGCCATCGACGCCAAGAGCCCTTACACCGGCGGCCACTGCCAGCGCGTCCCCGAACTGACCAAAATGTTGACGGAGGCGGCCTGTGCACAGCAGCAGGGGCCCTTCAGAGACTTTAACCTCAACGACGAGGAGTGGGAGGCCATTCACATCGCGAGCTGGCTGCACGACTGCGGCAAGGTGACCACCCCGGAGTTCGTGGTCGACAAGGCCACCAAGCTGGAGACCATCTACGACCGGATCCACGAGATCCGCACCCGTTTCGAGGTGCTCAAGCGCGATGCCCACATCGAGGCCCTGGCGGCCAGACTGCCAGCCTCGGAGCGGCAGGCGGCCGAGGAGGCGCTGGCATCCCACTGGCAAACCCTGGATGAGGAGTTTGCCTTCGTGGCCGAGTGCAACCTGGGAGGCGAGTGGATGGCACCGGAGAAGCTGGCCAGGCTGGATGCCATCGCCAAACGTAGCTGGCTGCGCACCCTGGACGATCGCCTCGGCATCAGCCAGGAGGAGAGAAAGCGCCATCCAGGCCCCTCCCCCCTGCCCTGCCGCGAGCAGCTGCTCGCCGACAAGCCGGTTCACCTCATTCCCCGCCCGGACCAGGACAACCTCGCCCGCAACAACCCCTGGGGCTTCAAGGTCAGGGTGCCCACCCACCTCTACAACCGGGGGGAGCACTACAACCTCGCCATCGGCCGCGGCACCCTTACCGAGGAGGAGCGCTACAAGATCAACGAGCACATCATCCAGACCATCCGCATGCTGGAGCGCCTCCCCTTCCCCCGCCACCTTAGCAAGGTGCCCGAAATAGCCGGGGGTCATCACGAGCGGATGGATGGCACCGGCTATCCACGCCAGCTGCAGGGGGGGCAGATGAGCATTCCCGCCCGCATCATGGCCATCGCCGACATCTTCGAGGCGCTGACCGCGAGCGATCGCCCCTACAAGTCGGGCAAGACTGTCTCCCAGTCCCTGGGCATCATGCAGAAAATGGTAGAGGAGCAGCACATAGACCCGACCCTGTTCGCCCTCTTCATCGAGAGCGGCGTCTGGCGCGACTATGCCAGGCGTTTCCTCGCCCCCGAGCAGCTCGACGAGACGGCCTGCCAGTCCCTGCTGGCAGAGGCACACTAGCCTTCACCGCCGTCCATAAAAAAAACGGTCAACCTGGGTTGACCGTTTTTTCTTAAAGCACTGCCTCTTAGAACAGCAGATGGGCCACACCGGCAATCACCGGCAGGGTGATCAGGGTGCGCAGCAGGAAGATGATGAACAGCTCCCACAGCTTGACCGGGATCTTGCTGCCCAGCAGCAGGGCGCCCACTTCCGACATATAGATAAGCTGGGTCACCGACATGGCGGCGATCACGAAGCGGGTGATATCGCTCTCTATGGTCGAGGCCAGCACCGCCGGGATGAACATGTCGGCGAAACCCACCATGATGGTCTTGGATGCGGCTTCCGCCTCCGGCAGTTGCAGCAGCTCCAGCAGGGGAACGAAAGGCGCCCCCAGCCAGTTGAACACCGGGGTGTGTTCGGCCAGCATCAGGGCACAGGTGCCGATGGCCATCACAACGGGCAGCACCCCGAAAATCATGTCCAGGGCGTTCTTCACCCCTTCCCGCGCCACGGCGCCCATGTCGGTCATGCCGTCGGCCTTGGCCAGGGCTCGCTGATAGCCATAGCTCAGCACGCTGTGCTCATGGGGAATCGCCTCCTGCTTGCGGCACAGGGGCGTACCGTCGCTGTAGACATCCTTCTTCCAGGAGAGCGGCGGCAGGCGCGGCACCACGATAGCGGCCACCACGCCAGCCAGGCAGACGGTCAGGTAGAAGGGCACGAACATGTGTTCCAGCTTCACCTGAGAGATCACCACCAGACAGAAGGTGATGGAGACCGCGGAGAAGGTGGTACCGATGACGGCAGCTTCCCGCTGGGTATAGAACTTGCCTTCGTACTGTTTGCTGGTGAGCAGAATGCCAACGCTGCCATCCCCGAGCCAGGAGGCGAAGCAATCCACCGCAGAACGGCCCGGCAGGCGGAACACGGGGCGCATGATGCGGGTCATCATGGTGCCGACAAACTCCAGCAGACCGAAGTCGAGCAACAGCGGCAGCAGCAAGCCGGCGAAGATGAATACCGAGAACAGTACCGGCAGCAGATCGTGCAGCACCAGGCCGCCGGTCGCGCCGGAACGCAGCACCTCGGGGCCAACCTCGAAGAAGGTCAGCAGCACGAAGATCCCGCCCAACACCCGCACGCAGGCCCAGAAGGGGGAGACGTTGAACAGGCTGTTCAGGAAGGGGCGACGCACCAGGATGGCCGGCTTGAACAGCCAGGCGACCAGGGTCATCAGCATGGTGGTGGTGATGATGGCGCTGACCATGGCAACCAGATGATCGGCAAACACCGTCTGCACCAGCTTCGCCAGCACGGCGACGGGGATGGTGACATTGCCGTCGTAGAGGACCGGGGTCATGAACAGCAGGATCCCGATCAGCGACGGGATCAAAAACATCAGCACGTTGCGGCGAGTACGGATCGCCGGTGCCTCCAGGGTCTTTTCCAACATGATAAAACCTTAAATGTGACTTTTCCTTCAGCCAGGCCACCTGCATATCCATGCTCTTGCCCGGCAAGCGGGCGCAAGAATAACGTAAAAAAGTGCACAAACAAGCTTTTTATACATTATCTCAAGCATAAATATTTTATCAGGCAAACCATCCATAAGAACAAACCAAAACAGTCATGCATATCAATTCATTTTTATTGGTTAGCATAATGTTTCAAGGAGGTTAAGTTCAGGAGCGCAGTATAATCTGCAGCCGCAGGCAGGCAATAAGAGAGATGAAAAATATATCTATAGGGTGATCCCGTCGATCCTCCCATAAAAAAACCGGAGCCTCTCGGGGCTCCGGTTTCGTCACTGAGGCGATACTCAATCGCGGACGTAGATGACTTCGACACCGTCGTCATCCTCGTCGTCCCAGTCATCATCGTCCAGGCCATCGTCAAAAGCCTTGGACGCCGCCAGGGCCTCCGCCTCGGCCTGGGCCAGCTGGTTCTTGTGGTAGTCGTCCCACTTGAACTCCACCTTCTCGATGGCGGCCTTGGCATCGGCATCCAGCTGACGGGGCATGGTGTCCAGCAGATCCAGGATGTCGTAGCACACCTTCTTGGTGCCTTCCTTGCTGATGGCGGTGATGGCGTAGACCGGGCCCTCGTGGTTCAGGGCGGCCTTGACGCGCTCCATCACCTCGCCCGCTTCCTCTTCCAGGATCAGGTCCATCTTGTTGAACACCAGCCAGCGCGGCTTGCTCGCAAGCTCCGGGCTGTATTTCTCCAGCTCCCGGACGATGGTCACGGCATTTTCAGCCGGATCTGAGCCATCTACCGGGCAGATGTCCACCAGGTGGATCAGAACGCGGCAACGCTCCAGGTGCTTGAGGAAGCGGATCCCCAGACCAGCCCCCTCGGCAGCCCCTTCGATCAGACCCGGGATGTCGGCAATGACGAAGGAACGGGAGTTCTCGCCACGCACCACGCCGAGGTTCGGCACCAGGGTAGTGAAGGGGTAATCGGCCACTTTCGGACGGGCGGCGGAGACGGCGCGGATGAAGGTGGACTTGCCCGCGTTGGGCAGGCCCAGCATGCCGACGTCCGCCAGCAGCAGCAGCTCCAGCTTCAGGGTACGCACCTCACCCGGGGTACCGTTGCTCTTCTGGCGCGGGGCCCGGTTGACGGAGCTCTTGAAGCGGGTGTTGCCAAGGCCGTGGAAGCCGCCCTTGGCGACCAGCAGCTTCTGATCGTGGCTGGTCAGATCCCCCAGCAGCTCGCCGGTGTCTTCGTCGCTGGCACGGGTACCGACTGGCACGCGCAGGATCTTGTCCTTGCCACGACGGCCGGTACAGTTGGCGCTCTGGCCATTCTCGCCACGCTCGGCGGCATGGAAACGCTCGAAGCGGTAGTCGATCAGGGTGTTCAGGTTTTCATCGGCAACCAGATACACGTCGCCGCCGTCGCCGCCGTCACCGCCGTCCGGGCCACCGTTCGGGATGTACTTCTCGCGGCGGAAGCTCACACAACCGTTACCACCGTCACCGGCATCGACTCGAATCTGGACTTCATCAACAAACTTCATAGGTAACCGTCACCTTAATTCGAAAAACCGATACGCAATTATAGTGATACGGGCCCCTTCGGGCGAGACGCATCTGGCCGATTGAGCCTGCCTGCGCCAGCTCATCCGCGTGCCGTTTTTTCGTCAAACTCATCAGAAAAACAAAAGCCCCGCCTGGTGGGCGGGGCTTCGGATCCTTGCGGTCCGTAATTACTCAGCAACGATGCTGACGTACTTACGATTCTGCGGACCTTTAACTTCGAACTGCACTTTACCGTTCGCGGTAGCGAACAGAGTGTGGTCCTTGCCCAGACCAACGTTCTCACCAGCGTGGAACTTGGTGCCGCGCTGACGAACGATGATGCTGCCAGCCAGAACTGTTTCGCCGCCGAAACGCTTCACGCCCAGGCGTTTAGCTTCAGAATCGCGACCGTTGCGGGATGAACCGCCAGCTTTTTTGTGTGCCATCTATCGGACTCCTCTAATTAAGCGCTGATGCCAGTGATTTTGACTTCAGTGAACCACTGACGGTGGCCCGCTTGCTTACGGTGGTGCTTACGACGACGGAACTTGACAATAGTCACTTTCTCGCCACGGCCGTGAGCCACAACTTCAGCTACAACCTTGCCACCTTCAACGAAAGGAGCACCTACTTTGAAAGTGTCGCCTGCAGCAACCATCAGCACTTCGTTGAAGTCGATGGTAGCGCCAGTCTCAACGTTCAGCTTTTCCAGACGAACGATTTGACCTTCGGCCACACGGTGTTGTTTTCCGCCGCTTTGGAATACCGCGTACATTTGATTAACTCCGTAAAGGCGTGTCTTTTGCTCAAGGCCAGACACGCGCAAAAACCTATAACAATGGGCGGGCATTCTACGCAGAACGATTTGCCGAGGCAAGGCCAATTTAGCAAAAAGTTTATTTTGTGCGCATATCCCTCGCCGTGAATAAACGCTTAACTGTAACCCATTGTGAAATCGTGTAGAATCCCCGCCATTGCTAAAAACGCAGTAAATGCTGCCGTCACGTTACGAGACTTATGGACCAACAGACTATCCGTGCGCTCTGTGCCGCCGACATGACGGCGGTCAATGAACTGATCCTGGCAAGACTCCAGTCCGATGTCAGCCTGATCAACCAGCTGGGTTTCTATATTGTCAGTGCCGGTGGCAAACGGATGCGCCCCATGCTGACCGTGATGGCGGCGCGCGCCCTGGGCTACGAGGGTGAAGATCACCTGAAGCTGGCCGCCATCATCGAATTCATTCACACCTCCACCCTGCTGCACGACGACGTGGTCGATGAATCCGACCTGCGCCGGGGCCGGGAAACCGCCAACGCCCTGTTTGGCAACGCTGCCAGCGTTCTGGTGGGTGACTACCTCTATAGCCGCTCCTTCCAGATGATGAGCGAGCTCTCCAACCTGAAGGTGATGGAGATCCTCTCCGATGCCACCAACACCATCGCAGAAGGGGAAGTGTTGCAGCTGATGAACTGCAACGACCCGGATACCACGGAAGAGAGCTACATGACGGTCATCTACTGCAAGACCGCCAAGCTGTTCGAGGCAGCGACCCGCCTCGCCGCCGTGCTGACCCATCAGTCCGCCCCCGTCGAGCAGGCCATGACCGACTACGGCAAGTATCTCGGCACTGCCTTCCAGATTATCGACGACGTGATGGACTACTGCTCCCAGAGCGACGAGATGGGCAAGAACGTGGGCGACGATCTGGCCGAGGGCAAGCCCACCCTGCCGCTCTTGCGCGCCATGGAAGTGGGTACACCGGAAGAGCGCCAGCTGGTACGCGACGCCATCGAGCACCGCAACGGCATGGATCACCTGGAACGCATCCTGGCCATCCTCGACCGTACCGGTGCCCTCGAATACTCTCGCCAGCGGGCCCGGGAAGAGGCCGACAAGGCCATTGCCGCCCTCGCCATCCTGCCGGACTCCCAGCACAAGCAGGCACTGGAAACCCTGGCCCACATGGCGGTACAACGCAGCGCCTGAGTCGAATTTCCGAATCCAACAAAAAAGAGGCCATTGGCCTCTTTTTTCATTCTCTATCGCCGTGGCGACTAGTGGCCGAGTGCCCAGAGGATGACAGCCCCCGCCACCACCAGGCAGCCGCCGATGCGGCGCAGCTGTTCAGGTGGCTGATCGCTCAGTATCCGCAGCATCTGCTGCCAGGCCTTGGGGGCCAGCAAGGGACCCAGCCCCTCGAACAGCAGCAGCAACCCCAACCCCATCAGGATGGATGTCAGCATCCCCCCTCCTCACAAGAAATGCCTCACAATGGAAAAGGGCCTGAATGCTCAGGCCCTTTGCTATCACCATTCGGTGTTTACTGCTTGTCCCCGTTAGGCGACTTGAGGTAGCGGAAGAACTCGCTGTCCGGCTTCAGGACCATGAGGTCATTGCCACTGGCGAAGCTCTTGCGATAGGCCTCCATGCTGCGCACGAAGCTGAAGAACTCGGGGTCCTTCTTGTAGCTGTCAGCGTAGATCCGGGCGGCTTCGGCATCCCCTTCACCGCGCAGCTGGCGGGCGTTGCTCTCGGCGTCGGCGATCATGACGGTCACCTTGCGATCGATGTCGGCGCGCAGGATTTCGGCCTGCTCGCGACCCTGGGAGCGGTGCTCACGGGCCACAGCGGTCCGCTCGGCACGCATCCGCTGATAGATGGAGCTGGAGACTTCCACCGGCAGGTTGATCTGCTTGATCCGCACATCCACCACCTTGATGCCGAGCTCGGAGGAGCGCGCCATCTTCATCAGGGCATCTTCCATCACGGTGCTCCGCTCGCCGGAGACGATGTCCTTGATGGTGCGGTTACCGATCTCGGAACGCAGGCCGTTGTTGATCTTGCGCTTGAGCAGGTCTTCGGCCTGGATCTTGTTGCCACCACCGGTCGCCAGGTAGTACTTGGAGAAGTCCTCGATCTTCCACTTCACGTAGGAGTCGATGATAAGGTCTTTCTTCTCGGAGGTGACGAAACGATCCGCCTGGCCTTCCAGGGTCTGGATGCGGGCATCCATCTTGCGCACCTGGTCGATGAGCGGCACCTTGAAGTGCAGGCCCGGCTCATACAGACGCGGCTCACCGGAATCCACCCGCTTCACCTTGCCAAACTGCACCACGATCCCCTTCTGGCCTTCATCGACGATGAAGACGGAAGAGAAGCAGACCATGGCGGCCACAGCGATGACACCAATAGCTATCTTCTTCATCTATCAGTTTCTCCCTGTGCTGAAACGATCACCGCCACGCAGCGGGGTCGGTGTGGAATTGGCCCCTTCGTTGGACGGCTGGGCCGGCTCGACGGCAGGGGTGCTCGCCGGACGCGCCGGTTGCACGGCATTCGCCTTGCCGGAGAGCTTGTCCAGCGGCAGGTAGATCATGCTGTTGTTGCCAGCCGGCATGTCCACCAGGACCTTGTTGGCCTGCTGATAGAGCTCTTCCATGGTTTCCAGGTAGATACGATCGCGGGTCAACTCCGGGGCAGCCTGATACTGGGGCAGCAGCTCGTTGAAGCGGGCGACCTCACCCTTGGCCTTCAGCACGATCTGGGACTTGTAGGCTTCGGCTTCCTGCTCCAGGCGCTTGACCTGGCCGCGGGCCTTGGGCTCCACTTCACGGGCATAGGCTTCCGCCTCACGAATGAAGCGCTGTTCATCTTCCTGAGCGGAGATGGCATCATCGAAGGCGTCCTTCACCTCTTCCGGCGGACGAGCCGGCAGGAAGTTGACGTCCACGATCTGCAGACCCATGTGGTAGGGCTCGATGATGCTGTCGATCACCTGCCAGGTCTCCTGGCGCACCTTCTCACGACCCGTGGTCAGCACGTCGTCCATCTTGGTGTGACCCACCACATAGCGCAGGGCGCTGTCGGTCGCCTGGCTCAGGCTCTCGTCGGCATTGGTCACACTGAACAGGTACTGCTCGGGATCGACCACGCGATACTGCACGTCCATCTCGACCCGTACCACGTTCTCGTCCTGGGTCAGCATGAAACCGGAGGCCGGCAGGGAGCGCACGGACTCCACATCCACCGGGATCACCCGATCGATGAAGGTCGGCTTCCAGCGCAGGCCCGGATCCACGTTGTGGGAGTACTCGCCAAAGCGCAGCACCACGCCCCGCTCGGCTTCGCGAATGGTGTAGAAGCCGCTGACGACCCACACCACCACGGCCACCACCAGGGCGATGGAGAGGCCAAACTTGCCCACGTCACCACCACCGGATTTGCCACCACCGAGCAGACCGCCGAAACGACGGCTCACCTTGCGCAGCATCTCGTCCAGATCAGGGGGGCCCTGATTCTTGCCGTTGTTCCCCCAGGGGTCACGGTCTTTGCCATTGTTACCAGGCTCATTCCAAGCCATCAGCGTCTCCATTAATACATGCGGATGGATATCATCTCTATCGGGCCATCTCTCGTCGATGAAACCTGTAAACATTCATCGTCATCGACGAATCAATGCCTGATAAAGCGTTGTAAACTCTCACCTTCTTGTTTCATGAGGCGGTTCCAGTCGGCCAGTTGCAGGCGGACTTCCAGGACGAAATCCCCCTCCTCGCTGAAACCTTCCTGCTCGATGCCCTTCAGCCGATAGAGCGCACTGCGCAATCTGGCGGCCGACGGCGGCAACTGCAGGGTGTGATGGACCATGGAACCGGCCAGCAGTTCGGTCAGGGCCAGGAAAAGGTATTCGCTGCCTTCGCCGGTCTGGGCCGACAGCCAGACTCGCACCGGGCGACCCGCCTCGTCACGCTCCAGGCCGGCAGGACGATCGCTCAGCTTGTCGATCTTGTTGCAGATCATCAGCTGAGGACGGTCATCCGCCTCGATCTCGGCCAGGACTTGCTGGACCGAGTCGATATTCTCCTGCATCTGTTCATCGGCACAGTCCACTACGTGCAGCAGCAGATCCGCTTCGCGGGTCTCCTGCAGCGTCGCCTTGAAGGCCGCGACCAGATCATGGGGCAAGTGCCGAATAAATCCAACTGTGTCCGCCAGGATCACATCACCCACATCCTGGATCACCAATTTTCGCAGGGTAGGGTCCAGGGTTGCGAACAACTGGTCGGCAGCATACACGCTGGCATCTGTAAGTTGGTTGAACAAAGTGGATTTTCCGGCGTTGGTGTAACCCACCAGGGAAACGGTCGGCACCTCGTTGCGGTTGCGGGCACGGCGCCCCTGCTCCCGCTGCTTGGCCACCTTGTCGAGCCGGCGCAGAATCGCCTTGATGCGTTCACGTAGCAAACGTCGGTCGGTTTCAAGCTGGGTTTCACCCGGGCCGCGCAGGCCGATCCCCCCCTTCTGACGTTCGAGGTGGGTCCAGCCTCGCACCAGGCGAGTGGAAAGATGGCGCAACTGGGCCAGTTCGACCTGCAACTTGCCTTCGTGAGTACGGGCGCGCTGGGCGAAGATATCGAGGATGAGGCCAGTCCTGTCCACGACCCGGCACTGGAACAGACGCTCCAGGTTGCGCTCCTGGGCGGGGGTCAGGGCATGGTTGAAGATGACCACGTCCGCATCCAGCATCTGGACCTGGGACGCGATCTCTTCCGCCTTGCCGCTACCGACAAAAAACTTGGCGCTGGGCGCGCTGCGACTGGTGGTGATCACCCCCAGTGCATTGACCCCGGCCGAGCTCACCAACATCTTGAGCTCGTCCAGATCCTCCCGCTCACCCTCATCGCTGAAGTTGACATGTACCAGAACGGCCTGTTCACCAGCTTCGTAACGGTCAAACAAGCGCTTGCTCCTTGACAGGTATCATGATGGATCTGTGTTGGCGAGTGGGCTCGCCGCGGGATATCACGCCTCGGCTTCACCCTGCTCTTCACCGGCAGCGCCCTGGGCGTGCTGATGATGGTTGACGGCACGGGCAGGCACCACGGTGGAAATGGCGTGCTTGTAGACCATCTGGCTCACGGTGTTCTTCAGCAGAATGACAAACTGGTCAAACGATTCGATCTGACCCTGCAGTTTGATGCCGTTCACCAAATAGATAGAAACAGGAATCCGCTCACGGCGCAGCGCATTCAAAAACGGGTCTTGGAGAGATTGCCCCTTAGCCATCTTTCTTTTCCTTATAGTTTGTTGTTTTTAAACACCGGATATTCAATATAACAACCTGATTATACAGGAGTGTCAAGCCGCACCGGCTCGGGCGACGACCCTTGCCAGATTGCCAGACTCACCAGATTCCAACCAGGTCACATCAGACCAACCGCGCAACCAGGTCATCTGACGCTTGGCCAACTGGCGGGTGGCAACAATTCCACGATAACGCATCTCATCATACTCCACTTCCCCCGCCAGGTAGTCCCACATTTGGCGGTATCCCACGCAGCGAATGGAAGGAAGTTCCGGGGTGAGGTCCCCCCGCTCGTAAAGCGCCCTGACCTCCTGCTCGAAGCCGCTTCCCAGCATCTTGTCGAAGCGCTGCTCGATGCGTTGGTGCAGCACGGCGCGATCCTGGGGGGCGATGGCAAACTGCAGCACACGGTAGGGCAGCCCCTCCCCCTGCACCCGGGTCAGCTCGGTGAGGGTTTTGCCGCTGATGCGGTAGACCTCGAGCGCCCGGCTGAGCCGCTGCGGGTCGTTGGGGTGGATGCGGGCGCCGGCCACCGGGTCGATGCGCACCAGTTCATCGTGCAGCGCCTGCCAACCAAGGCGCGCCGCCTCTTCCTCGATACCGGCCCGAATGAGCGGATCGGCGGAGGGCAGCGGGGAGAGCCCCTCCAGCAGCGCCTTGAAATAGAGCATGGTGCCGCCCACCAGCAGCGGAATACGGCCACGGTCGGCGATCTCCTTCATCTCCCGCAGCGCATCCTTGCAAAAATCCGCCGCCGAATAGCTCATGGCGGGATCCAGGATGTCGATCAACCGGTGCGGCGCCTGCGCCAGCTCGGCCGGCGTCGGCTTGGCGGTGCCGATGTCCATGCCGCGATAGATGAGCGCGGAATCCACACTGATGATGTCGCAGGGCTGTGCCTGGCACAGTTCGATGGCGAGATCCGTCTTGCCGGAGGCCGTGGGCCCCATCAGAAAAATTGCAGTCGGCAACTCAGCCACGTGAAAAACTCCCTCGCATGGTCGCCACCCTGGCGGCGCACCTGCAAAAAAACTGGTTTATGGGTTCAAGAGGAGGCATCCCCCTCACTTGCCATCGGCGAACTCGGCCAGCACGCTGGCCAGCGGCAGCGGGCGCACCAGGCGCGCGTCTGCCAGTTGGTCATTGAAATCGGCAACTAGTTCCGTCAACAATCGGTTAGCCGTGGCAAAATCGTATATTTTATCGGCACTTATGCCCTGCTCCACCAGCCATTGGCATAGTATCCCAGCCTGCTCGTCCGCATCACTGTCAGATCCGCTCTCGACCAGCTGCAGCAATTCGGGTAAGAGGCGGGCCAGATCGGTCTGGCGCAGCAGGGCCGGTACCCGAGTCAGGATCATGGTGTCGCGCCCGCCGCTTTTCAACTCCAGCCCCATGCGTTTGAGCAGGCGTTCCCGATCTTCCACCAGGGCGACCAGGTTTTTCGGCAGCTTGAAGGAGACCGGCAGCAGCAGGGGCTGGGCCGCCAGCCCCTGGCCCCAGGCGTCCAGCAGCCAGTGGCGCAGCAGCAGGCGCTCCGCCCGCACCAGGGAGAGCAGCGCCAACTGACCGCTGCGCTCCAGCAGCAGATAAGCCTGCTCCACCAGGGTCAGGGCACGCCACTCCCCGGTTCGACCGCTCGGGGCGGTGCCCGGGACAGTGCTCGGCGTAGTGCCTGGCGTAGAGCTCGCGAAGCGCTCTGGCGCCTCGGCCAGCGACGCTGCCGACGTCACTTCGGGCAAGGTGGTGAGCAGGGCGCCCATGCCACGCATCGCTGCCCGGCTCGGGGGCTCGGGGGGCTGGTAGTTGCCCCCGCGCCCGGCCCCTTCTCGTACGGTGCCCCCCTCTCTCGTCTGGGCGGGGGCCCGATAACTATGTTCGGCACCGTACCACTCGGTGCGCGGCGCCTGACCGGGGTAGGTGACCTCCGGGCTGCCCGGCAGCTCGATCAGGGTCTCGGCCAGCGGCTCCTCGGTGGCCGCGCCAACCCCTTCACGGCGCAGGGCGGTAAAGAGCGCCTGGAAGATGAAGTCGTGGATGAGGCGCGCCTGATGGAAGCGCACCTCGTGCTTGGCGGGGTGGACGTTCACGTCCACCTGACGGGGATCCAGCTCGATGTAGAGCACATAGGCCGCGAACCGGTCGGCCGGCAGCAGTTCGTCATAGGCCTGGCGGATGGCGTGGTTGATGAGCTTGTCGCGCATCATGCGGCCGTTGACATAGGTGTATTGCAGATCGTTTTGCGGCCTGGCGCCCTCCGGGGTCGCCAACCAGCCCCAGAGCCGCACGTCGCTGTGTTCGCTCGACACCGCCAGGGCGTGGTGCATGAAGGGGGAGCCACAGACGGCGGCGAGGCGACGCTCCTGCTCGGCCACCGTGTTGGCGGCCTTGTACTGGCGCACCACCTTGCCGTTGTGGCGCAGGATCAGGGTGGCATCGAAACGGGAGAGCGCGATGCGGCGCACCAGCTCGTCGATGTGGGCAAACTCGGTCTTTTCGCTGCGCATGAACTTGCGCCGCGCCGGGGTGTTGAAGAAGAGGTCCACCACCTCCACCGTGGTGCCCACCGGGTGGGCCGCCGGCTTGATGGTGACGCTCATCTCGCGCCCCTCGGCCTGGGCCTGCCAGGCTTCGGCCTGCTCCGCCGTGCGGGAGGTGAAGGTCAGTCGGGAGACCGAGCTGATGGAGGCAAGCGCCTCCCCGCGAAAGCCGAGGCTGTTGATCCCCTCCAGATCGTCCAGGGTCGCGACCTTGGAGGTGGCATGGCGCGACAACGCCAGCACCAGTTCATCCCTGGCGACGCCGCAGCCGTTGTCACGGATGCGGATGAGCTTGGCCCCGCCCTTGTCGATGTCGATTTCGACCCGGTCGGCGCCCGCATCCAGGCTGTTTTCCACCAGCTCCTTGACCACGGAGGAGGGCCGCTCCACCACCTCGCCGGCGGCGATCTGGTTGGCCAGGATAGGAGGCAATATACGGATCGGCATCGCTGACTCCTGAGCGTGGATCTGGGGAAGCGGGCTCCTTTGTCCGGCCATCTCCCGCAGCAAGCTGGCGGACCAGGTTCGGCGGCACTATGGGGAGCGGCATTACCCGCTCCCGAGATGAAGCCTGGGGAAACCCGTGGCGTTCATGGCTTGAGAGGTGCCGCGCCCACCGTGCCACTGGCACTGATGGGAGTAGCACTCATTTGGCACTATTTTTGCGGGATGTAGAGCACCTGCCCTATCTGGATGTCCCGTGACTTGAGCTTGTTGATCTCCACCAGCCGCGCCTGGCTCACGCCGTGCTTCTCCGCGAGGCGGGAGAGGCTCTGGCCCCGGGTGACCACGTGGCGGATCATCTTGCTCTTGTCGTTGCTCTGGCTGCTGGCGGCCGGCGCGCTCGGCTCCTTGGCCGCCACCTTGTAGGGTTTGATCACCCCGGCGCCGGAGGCGCTGCCCACGCTGCTGACCGGGGCACCGCTATCGCCGACGCGATATGGCTCGGTCGCCGGCATCCGGTTGGTGACAATCTGCTGTGCTGGCTGCGCGGCCGGTTTGCTGGCGGCCACCGGCTTGCTCGCGGGCGCCGGGCGGCTAGTCGCCTGTGTGGACGCGACCTGCCCCTTGCCGGTCAGCACGGGCCCCTTGGTCGGGTGACTGCGGTAATAGGTGCGGATCCCCTCGAAGATGGCGCGGGCCAGCTGATCCTGATAGCTGGCGGTGGCCAGCAGCTTCTCTTCCGCGTGGTTGGAGATGAAGCCCGTCTCCACCAGCACGGAGGGAATGTCCGGCGCCTTCAGCACCGCCAGGCTGGCGTGCTCCGGCGCCTTCTTGTGCAACCGGGCCACCCTGCCCATGGAGCGCAGGATCTGGCGGCTCACCTCATAACCTTCGGCCCTGGACTTGTCCATGGAGAGATCGAGGAAGGTCTGCGCCAGATAGGGGTTGGGATCGGATTCGGCCAATACCTTGCCGACGCCGCCCAGCAGCTCCCCCTGCTTCTCCTGCTTCTCGAGCCAGCTGCCCATCTCGCGGTTGGCGCGGTTGGTCGACAGCACCCAGACGGACGCGCCCCGGGGTGTCGAGTTGTGGAAGCTGTCGGCGTGGACAGATACCAGCAGATCCGCCTTGGCCTTGCGGGCAATCTCGGATCGCTTGTTCAGATCGACGAAGTAGTCGCCACGACGGGTCAGCACGGCACGCATGCCGGGCTCGCGGTCGATCAGGGCCGCCAACTTCTGCGACACCGACAGGGTCACCCGCTTCTCGTAGGTACGGCGTGGGCCGATGGAACCGGGGTCTTCTCCCCCGTGGCCCGGATCGATGGCGATGACAACGGCCTTGCCCTGTCCCCCGACGGGCGCGGGCTGGGCCGAGGCGCTCCCCTTCTCTTCATAGGGCAGATCGATCACCAACCGGTGACCGTAGGGGCCCGCCGGCGCCAGCGGGAAGACCACAGGCTTGATGGCGGAGTCGAGATCCAGCACCAGGCGCAGGCTGCCCTTCTCCAGCGGCGTGCTCTCGCGGATCTTGCGCACCAGCTCGCTCTTGTTCTCGATGCGCGCCAGGTTGGCGGCATTGCTGGCACCCTTGAGATCGATTACCAGGCGATTCGGGCCGGTCAGGGTGAAGTAATTGAAATTGGGGGCGCTGCTCATGTCGAGCACCACCCGGGTGTTGTCCGGGGATGGCCACACCCGCACACTCTTGAGCTGATTCGCCCAGGCAGGCAGGGCCATCAGGGAGAGAAGAAAGACAAGGATCACGCGCACTGAGATGACAACCGTTCCAGAATGGCTTCGCCGATAGCAGTGCGGGCCGCGATCAGGGCCTCGCGCTGCTCGTTTACATATGTCAGGGTGATCTCGAGATCCGGGGCGGGCAACCAGCCTTCCCCTTTCTCCGGCCACTCCACCAGGCAGAGGGTATCGGCGCCGAAATAGTCGCGGATACCCATGAACTCCAGCTCTTCCGGGTCAGCCAGTCGATAGAGATCGAAGTGATAGACCTGCCACTGTGCCAGTTCATAAGGCTCGACCAGGGTATAGGTCGGACTCTTAACCTTGCCTTGATGGCCGAGCCCTTGCACCCAACCGCGGGTCAGGGTGGTTTTGCCGGCCCCGAGGGCACCGTGCAGAAAGACAGTGGTCGCCTGCTGGCACGCCTGCGCCAGACGGCCACCCAGAGCCACGGTTGCTGCCTCGTCCGGCAGTGTCATCATCAACGTTTTTGCCATGTTCTTCTTGTTACTAGTTACTGTGTCGGATTGACCAGACGACGGATCCAGGGCAGCAGATCCGATGCCAGCATGCCCCTCTCCCCCTCGGCGGCGGCCAGATCGGCAGCCTCCCCGTGGATGACGGCCCCCAGTCGGGCGGCTGTCCCGGCGGGCCAGCCCTGGGCCAGGAGGGCGGCGATTATACCAGACAAGAGGTCACCCATGCCGCCGCTGGCCATACCGGGGTTGCCTTCGTCGCAGAGGCTGATGTGCCGGCCATCGCTGATGAGCGACCCGGCCCCCTTGAGCAGCACCACGCCACCGTAGCGCCGCTGCAGCCGCGAAACGGCGGCGAACCTGTCCCCTTCGACCTCGGCGATGGTACAACCCAGCAAACGGGCCGCCTCCCCCGGGTGGGGGGTAAGCACCCAATTATCCTGATGACGGGGGGCCTGCGCCAGCCAATTCAATCCATCGGCGTCCAATACCAGCGGATCCGGGGTCGCGATCAGGCGATCGAACTGCGCCCTGGCCCACTCATCCTGGCCGAGTCCGGGTCCGAGCACCCGCACCGAGGCCCACGCCTCGTCCATGCCGTCCGGGCACCCCATCAGCTCGGGTTGCACCAGGCTGGCCGGGGGGGCGTCCGGGTGCTGGCACAGGCGTACCAGGCCTGCCCCTGCTCGCAGACAGGCCTGTCCCGCCAGCAGGATGGCACCCTGCATCCCCAGGTTGCCCCCTACCAGCTGCACCCGGCCGTGGCGCCCCTTGTGGGCGGAGCGGGCTCGAGGGGGCAACAGTGCCTTGAGACGGGGGTAGTCGATGCGCCAGGCGGCGGGGGTGACGCCCTCCTCCACCGTGACCCCGAGGGGGTCCCAGTCGAGGTGGCCCACGCCGTCCACTCCGTCGGCAGTGAGCATGCCCTGCTTGATGCCGATAAAGGTGAGAGTCCGGGTGGCGCGTACCAGGGCGCCCATGGCGCGGCCGGTGTCGGCATTGAGCCCGGAGGGCAGATCCACCGCCAGCACGGGGGCGTTCAAGTCGTTGATTGTTGCGACGATCTTTGTCATTGAGAGGGAGAGAGGGAGCTGGACACCGGTGCCAAGCAGTGCGTCTATCACCAGATCCGGCGATGGCAGCGGCGCCTGCGCCAGTTCGTCCGCCATCATCACGCCGCCCCCCGCCGCCAGCCACTCCTCGGCCGCCCGTCTGGCGTCGCCGCGAAGCAGGTCGGGCGCCCGGCTGGCGATCACCAGGGGCTCGAGGCCGAGGCGCCTGGCGAGGCGGGCCAGGACATAGCCATCCCCCCCGTTGTTGCCAGGGCCGACGAAGATCCACCAGTTGCGGCTCTCGGGCCAGTGGTGGCAGGCATAGTTGCACAAGGCGGCGCCGGCGCGCTCCATCAGCACATAGAGGGGCAGCCCCTCGCGCGCGGCCCAGCGCTCCTCCATGCAGCGGATCTGCTCGGCCCGCCACAGGGGTTGTGCTAGACTCTCCCACTCATTTTTGCGGATAGCGTCCCCGAACACCTGTACCATGACGGCCTCCAACCTTCCTCATCCCATGACCCGGCACAGACGGCGCACCGGCCGGCCGGCAGGCGCCGCCGCATGATGGCCGCCGAACTCGCACAGCTGGCCCAAGATATCAAGCTCTGGGCACGGGAGCTAGGATTTGACCAGGTCGGTATCACAGACACGGATCTCGCCCTCGAAGAGCCCAGGCTGCAGGCCTGGCTGGATGCAGGCCATCACGGCACCATGGACTACATGGCGCGCCACGGCATGATGCGGGCCCGCCCCTTTGATCTGCTGCCAGGCACCCTGCGGGTGCTGTCGGTGCGGATGAATTACCTCCCCTTCGAGGCCGGCTTCGCCGCCACCCTGCGGGATCCCACCCTGGGCTACATCAGCCGCTACGCCCTCGGCCGCGACTACCACAAGGTGCTGCGCAACCGGCTCAAGCAGCTGGGAGAGCGCATCGAGCGACGCTGCGCCGAGCTGTTTCACACCACCACTGACCCCATGGGCGAGTGGCGCCCCTTCGTCGACTCGGCCCCCATTCTGGAACGCCCGCTGGCAGCCAAGGCGGGGCTTGGCTGGGTGGGCAAGCACTCACTGCTGCTCAACGAATCCGCCGGCTCCTTCTTCTTCCTGGGGGAGCTGCTTGTCAGCCTGCCGCTGCCCCTGGATGCCCCGGTGGAGAAGGAGCAGTGCGGCAAGTGCGTGGCCTGCATCAACATCTGCCCGACCGGCGCCATCGTCGCCCCCTATGTAGTGGACGGCCGTCGCTGCATCTCCTACCTCACCATAGAGAACGACGGCCCCATCCCGGAAGAGTTCAGGCCGCTCATGGGCAACCGCATCTATGGCTGCGACGACTGCCAGCTCATCTGCCCCTGGAACCGCTACGCGGACGCGAGCCCCGAACCCGACTTCAGCCCCAGGCCCAACCTGCACCGCCCTCCCCTGATTGACCTGTGGGGCTGGAGCGAGAACGAGTTTCTGAAGCACACCGAGGGCAGCCCCATTCGCCGCATCGGCTACCAGCGCTGGCGCCGCAACCTAGCGGTCGCCCTCGGCAACGGGCCGGCGACCCCGGAGGTGATGGCCGCCCTGCAACAGGCAAGACCCGGGGCCGAGCCCATGGTGGCCGAGCATATCGACTGGGCCCTGGCCACCCTGGCCAGGCGCCAGCAAGATGAGAACAAAAAGACTCGTTTGCTGATCCGCTGCATCGAAAAAGGTCTGCCGGATCACGCATAGACGATCTGACCCTTGTCGGATCGCAGCCATTTTTTCATGCTCTGTCGACCATTGGTCATCGGCACTATAAAAAGGAAGATTTTGATGCAGATGTTGGGAGTAGATATTGGTGGGTCCGGGATCAAGGGGTGCCTGGTCGACACCGAGACCGGGGAACTGATTGGCGAGCGCCACCGCATCCCTACGCCGCAACCGGCCACCCCGGCCGCCGTGGCACACACCCTCAAGGCGCTGGTCGAGCACTTCCAGTGGAAGGGCCCGGTGGGCTGCGGCTTCCCCGCCACCATCCACAACGGCATCGCCAAGAACGCCTCCAACATCGACAAGAGCTGGATTGAGACCGATGTCGCCCATCTATTTGCCGACGTGACCGGCCTGCCCTGCCACGTGCTGAACGACGCCGACGCGGCCGGCCTCGCCGAGATGCGCTTTGGCACCGGGCGGGATCGCAAGGGGATCATCATCCTCATCACGGTGGGGACCGGCATAGGCACCGCCGTCTTCGTCAATGGCCAGTTGCTGCCCAACACCGAGCTGGGGCACCTGATCCTGGAGGGCATGGTCGCCGAGCACTACTGCTCCGACGCGGTGCGCAAGCGCGAGGATCTCTCCTGGAGCCGCTGGGGCAAGCGCTTCAACAAGTACCTCGCCAGGCTGGAGTTCCTCTTCTCCCCCGACCTCTTCATCCTGGGGGGCGGCAGCGCTGCCAAGCTCGACAAGTTCATCGACAGGATAGAGACCCGCGCCCCCCTGGTCGCGGCGGCCAGCCTCAACCAGGCCGGCATCATAGGGGCCGCCCTCTACGGTGCGTCCCGCGAGGGGGAGTAGTCCTTCCCCGCTCTGAACTCAGGGGCTCGTCCCTTGCCGAGCCCCAGCCATCGGGTCAGATGTCGTCGAGTCGATGGACCCCGTGCACCAGCCGGGTCAGGCGGGATTGTGCCATCGAGGCCAGGGCCTTCAGCAGTGCCACCGTACCCGGCGTGGGGCACTCCCGGGCCAGGCGTGACAACTCGCCGATGAGCTTTTCCTCCTGCCGCGACGCCAGCGCCACTATCTCTTCCGGCCGAGTCCCGGCCTCCAGCGCCAGGCGTTGGCACTCCGCCAGCAGATCCTCGTCGAATCCCTGATCCAGCCAGGTCTCCCTGATCGCCTTCCCCATCTGCTCGCGGTAATCGTGCAGATGGGCCGCCGCCGCGTCCTCCCGCCCCTGCAGATAGGCCAGCAGCATCCGGCTGCGTTCCCCGTCCACCCGGGAGATCTGGCGCCCATAACCGAGCCCCTGCTGGTGATGAAGCTGTTCGAGATACAGCATCAGGTCCTTGATCTGTTGAAATCGCATCTCTCCTCCCTCCTGGCATCCACCTTCTGCCAGTATAAGGAGGCGGCGCCTCGCCCCGGCCGATAACAGGTCACTTATTGTTCTGCATCAAGGAGATGGAGAAGAAATAAAAGAAAAGAAGTGCGCGCATGGCGGACAGCGGTGCCGGGACGACAACCGGTGATTTTTCCACCACGCCCCCGGGAGGAAACATCAGATCGTCAGTTTATGGGTGATTATCCAGGTTATATTCGGCCATGAATCATCATGTCAGAATCTAATATTGGGACTCTCCCATGTCCCGTTGTGCCATAGTCAATGAGCGGCAATTCTTATCCATTTTTTAGACGTCTAGACGTAGAAACATACGTTGACACGGCCATCCGGACATCTTAGCATCATCCTCCATGATGGCAGTGTCACCCAGTGAAACCTCTGCCCAATTCACCCGCCTGTAGCGCCCTGTGCTTTAAGGCTGTTAGCACGGAAGAATCCATGATTAAGTTGATCGGTCTCAACAAAGTCTACGGTAAAGGCAGTGATGCCGTGCACGCCCTGCGTGATGTCAGCCTGCATGTGCCGCAAGGCAAGATCTTCGGGGTGATCGGCGCCTCCGGTGCCGGCAAGAGCACCCTCATTCGTTGCGTCAACCTGCTGGAGCGCCCCACCGAGGGCCAGGTCATCGTCGACGGCCAGGATCTGGTCGCCCTGAGCGAGCGGGATCTGACCCAGGCTCGCCGTCAGATCGGCATGATTTTCCAGCACTTCAACCTGCTCTCCTCCCGTACCGTCTCCGCCAACATCGCCTTCCCGCTGGAACTGGCGGGCTGGAGCAAGGCGCAGATCCAGGCCAGGGTCGATGAGCTGCTGGCCCTGGTCGGGTTGGAAGCTCGCGCCCACGCCTATCCGTCCGAACTCTCCGGCGGTCAGAAGCAACGTGTCGCCATCGCCCGCGCCCTGGCGCCGGCCCCCAAGGTGCTGCTGTGCGACGAGGCCACCTCGGCCCTGGATCCCCAGACCACCCGTTCCATCCTGAGCCTGCTCAAGGAGATCAACGTCAAGCTGGGGCTCACCATACTGCTCATCACCCACGAGATGGACGTGGTAAAGGGGATCTGCGACGAAGTGGCCATCATCAGCGACGGCCGCCTGATCGAGCAGGGCGAGGTCGCCTGGTTCTTCAGCAATGCCAAGACCCAGCTGGCCCGTGACTTCATCCACTCCACCATCCACCTGGAAGTGCCCCAGGAGTACCAGGACAGGATGAGCCGCGATCGGGTGCCCGGCAGCTATCCCCTGGTGAAGCTCGGCTTCACCGGCACCACCGTCGATTCACCGCTGATTTCCGAGGTGAGCCGCCGTTTCAACATCGACATCAGCATCCTGAGCGCAGACATCGAGTACGCCGGTGGCGTCAAGTTCGGCTTCCTGCTGGCGGAACTGTTCGGGGACGAGGCTCAATGCGAGGCCACCCAGCAGTTCTTCATCGACAACCACATTCAGCTGGAGGTAATGGGTTATGTCCGAAGCAATGATTAATCTGCTGATCTCGGCCCTCGGCGACACCCTGATCATGGTGTTTGCCTCCGCCCTGTTCGGCTGCCTGCTCGGCCTGCCGCTCGGCGTGGCGCTGCACGTGACCAAGGCCGGCCAGATCCTGGCCAACCCTGTGCTCAACAGGACCCTGGGCGTCATCGTCAACGTCGGTCGCTCCGTGCCCTTCATCATCCTGCTGGTGGCCATCATCCCGCTGACCCGCTTCATCGTCGGCACCAGCATCGGCACCATCGCCGCCATCGTGCCGCTGACCGTCGGCTGCATCCCCTTCATCGCCCGCCTGGTGGAAGGGGCCCTGATGGAAGTGCCTGACGGCCTGCTGGAAGCGGCCAAGGCCATGGGGGCCAAGCCCCTGCAAATCATCGCCAAGGTGCTGCTGCCCGAGGCCCTGCCGGGGATCCTCAACAGCATCATCATCACGCTCGTCACGCTCGTTAACTACTCCGCCATGGCCGGTGCCATCGGGGGCGGTGGTCTCGGCGATGTGGGCATTCGCTACGGCTACCAGCGTTTCGATCCGACCGTCATGCTGGTCACCGTGGTCATCCTGGTGGTGCTGGTTCAACTCATCCAGAGCGCGGGTGAGCGCCTGGTCAAACAATGTGATCATCGTTAATCGTCGATTTCTGACAGGAGGTTTTTATGAAATTGGGCATCAAATCTGCGGCAGCAGCCCTGCTGGCTACCCTGGTACTGGTCGGCTGCGGCCAGAAAGAAGAGAACAAGACCCTGAAAGTGGGCGCCATCGCCGGTCCCGAGACCGAGCTGGTGGAGACCGCGGCCAAGGTGGCCAAGGAGAAATACGGTCTGACCGTCGAAGTGGTTACCTTCTCCGACTACGTCACCCCTAACGTGGCCCTGAACGACGGCAGCGTCGACGTCAACGCCTTCCAGCACAAACCCTATCTGGACGCCCAGATCCGTGATCGCGGCTTCAAGCTGGTACCGGTTGGCAACACCTTCGTCTACCCGATCGCCGGTTACTCCAAGAAGATCAAAGCGCTCTCCGAGATCCAGGACGGTGCCCAGATCGCAGTGCCGAACGATCCGACCAACCTGGGTCGCTCCCTGATCCTGCTGGAGAAGCAGGGCCTGCTGAAGCTTAAAGAGGGTGCCGGTCTGGAAGCGACCGTGCTGGACATCGTCGACAACCCGCGTAACTTCAAGATCGTCGAGCTGGAAGCCGCACAGCTGCCCCGCTCCCTGGAAGACGTGGATCTGGCCATCATCAACAACACCTTCGCCGGTCAGATTGGCCTGACCCCGACCGAGAACGGCCTGTTTGTCGAAGACAAGGAGTCACCCTACGTCAACCTGATCGTTGCCCGCGAAAACAACAAGGACGACGAGAAGGTCAAGGAATTCGTCCAGTCCTTCCAGACCGACGAGGTCTACAAAAAGGGTACCGAGCTGTTCAAGGGCGGCCTGGTGAAAGGCTGGTAATTGTTCATTCAGTAAAAAAGGCCACGCTTTGCGTGGCCTTTTTATTGGGCGCCGCTATCATATCCGCGAGCTCGGCAACACGAACGTATTGATCACATGAAAAAATGGTATCTGGCCTACTGCAAGCCAAAAGAAGAGGCCCGCGCCCGCGCTCATCTGGCTGCCCAGGGCGTCGAATCCTATTACCCCATGGTCGAAATCGAGAAGCTGCGGCGGGGCAAGCGGGTTCCCCAGCGTGAACCCATGTTCCCCAACTACCTGTTCATCTATGTGGATCTGGAAGAGGTGACCCCGGTGACCCTGAAATCCACCCGGGGCATCAGCCGCATCATTCATTTCGGCAAGGAGTGGACCCCCGTCAGCAGCCAGCTGATCTACCGGCTGATGAGCCGGGATGACAGCGACGAGGCGCGCGCCAGCTATGCCCGCCTGCCGTCCCAGGGGGACAAGGTCCTCATCGAATCGGGTCCCCTCGCCGGGTTCGAGGCCATCTATCTGGAGCCCGATGGCGAGAAAAGGGCCATTCTGCTGGTCAATCTGCTCAATCAGGAGACCTGCAGCAGCTTCGAGAATCAGTCCTTCCGCCGTCTGGAATGACGGCGCAGGGGGCTATCCACATCGAGAAGCCCTCCTCTCCTGCTGGTGAACCGGCTCGTCGGAAACCAGACCATCTGGAGTGACATCTCCCAGTTCCCACCTTTGGGCCCAATAAAAACGGGGCAGACCTCCCGGCCTGCCCCTTGCGCTCTCCCGTACGCTCCTCAGGCATTCAGATCGAACCGGCTGATGGTCGAGGTCAACCTGCCCGTCTCCCGCGTCAGCCGGGCGGCGATCTCCTCCCCCTGCTGGCTGTGCTCGCTGGACTGGTGGCTGAGCCCGGCGATCTCCTCCACCGTACCCGCTACCTCCTGGGCCACTCTGGACTGCTGCTCGGTCGCTGCGGCGATGGCGGCAAGCTGGCCGCTCAGATCCTGCACCAGCAACGTCATGGCGTTCAGGGTCTCGGTCACCGAGGCCATGGCCCCCCGTCCCTGCTCCACCAGCAGGGTGCCACTGCCCACGGTGTCGGCCGTCTCCCGGGTCTGCTGCTGGATGCTGGCGATGGTCTGGTTGATCTCCATGGTCGACGCGCTGGTGCGGCTCGCCAGCTGCCTCACCTCGTCGGCCACCACGGCAAAGCCGCGGCCCTGTTCGCCGGCGCGGGCCGCCTCGATGGCGGCGTTGAGGGCCAGCAGGTTGGTCTGCTCGGCGATGGTGGCGATCACCTCGGTGACGCGCCCCACCTGCTCGCTCTGGCTGCTGAGCTGCGCCATCGCCTGGTTCGCCTGGGCTATCATGGCGGCAATCTGCGCCATGGTGGCCCCCATGCGCCCGAGTGCCTGCTCCCCCTGCCTGGCCTGCTGCTCCGTCTCGCGGGCCGCCCCGGCCGCCCCCGCGATGTTGCCCGCCACATCCCGGGTGCTGACCGACACCTGCTCGATGGCCGCCGCCACCGAATCCAGCCGCAGGCTCTGGCTCGCCAGATCGTCCGCAATGGCATTGGTGGTATGGCCGACTTCCCGGCCGGCCCCCTCCACCTGCGCGACCGCCCCCTGGATCTCCCCCACCAGCTCGCGCAACTGGGCCGACATCCGGTTGATAGAGCCCGTCAGGCCCCCCAGCTCATCCTGCCTACGCACCGGCAGGGGGTCGAGCGGTAGCCGGCCATCGGCCACCAGACCGGCCCGTTTCACCAGGCTAGCGATGTCCCGGGTCAGACGCCGGCTGAACAGCAGGGCCACCAGGGTACCGAGCAGGATGACGCTGGTGGTCGCCAGCAGCAGGGTGCGGTGAATGGTCTGGCCGGCGGCGGTCATCTCCCCGGCCATCTTGTCCACCTCCCCCCGGGTATGGCTCACCTGGGTCGCCAGCCGATCGGCGAGCCGGGTCAGGGCGGGTTCGATGTCGGTGGCCATCAGATGATTGGCCCGGTTCCAGTCCGGTGACTGGCGTTTCTCGATCACCTGGCCGACCAGCTCGGCGAAGGGGGCCGACATCTCCTCGAACAGCGTCCACAGCCCCTTCTGCGCCTCGGTGAAGTGCTCCTGCTGCTGTTTCAGCTCCGCCACCCGCTGCTGGTGGTACTGGTAGTAGTCCTGGTATTTGTCTCGGTAATCCTTCTCCCCGGAGATGAGGAAGTCCCGCAGGGCGGAGAGGGCGTTCGCCAGACCGTTGTAGGCGTCCCCCACCTGCTTGAGCAGCAGACGGCGATCCCCCGGCAGCGCCGCCTCGGGCGTCGCCACCTCTTCATTGGCGATGGATTGCAGCTGATCCAGGGCGGCCTCCGCCAGGGGGCCCGCCTCCAGCAGCATCAGGGTATGGGCCGGCAGGTTCTCCTCGGTATGGGCCAGGGCCCAGACCTTCTCCTGGGCCCCCTTGAACGCCTTGAGGTCGCGGGTCAGGGCGGGGGCGAAGCGCTGGCGCTCGATGAGGTGCCAGGCCCCCTCCCACTCCTGCTGGATGCGCGCACCTTGCACCGGGTCCTTGCCGAGGATGAGGTAGGCCCGCAGGGAGGAGACGGTAGCGATCAGGGCCTTCTGGCTCGCCTCGTCCCGCTGCAGGGCGGGCAGGGTCTGCCCCAGCAGGGCCTCCCGGGAGCCCTCGATCCGGCCGAGCTGATGGTAGACGAGGGCGGAGGAGAGAATGATCAGCAGATTGATAAAACAGAAGCTCAACAGCAACTTGCTTGATAGTTTCATGTACATCCTTGTATCGCGACGGGCATCCTGCCCTGATTTAGTGTCCGATCAACGCGGGCAGCCGAGCCAGCCAGGCCTCGTGCCACACGCTCAGCTCCTCGCTGGGCATGGGACGGGCGGAGAAGAACCCCTGGCACTGATCGCACCCCAGCTTCGCCAGCAGCTGCCAGGTAGCCTCATCCTCGACCCCTTCGGCCACCGATTTCAACCCCAGCTTGCGGGCCAGTTCGATGCTGGATTCGATGATGGCGAGCCGGGAGGGATCCTCATAGCAGCGATCGACGAAGGATCTGTCGAGCTTGAGCTCGGTGAAGGGGAGCAGGGCCAGCTGCTGCATGGAGGAGTAGCCGGTGCCGAAATCGTCGATGGAGAGGCCGAAACCGTGCATCCGCAGCCGGGTCAGCACCTCCAGCGACTTGCCGAGATCCTTGACGAAGGCGCTCTCGGTCACCTCCAGGGTGATGAGCTCGGGGTTGATGCTCCAGCGTTGACACTGGTTGATCAGGGTGTTGCACAGATCCCCCTCGATGAGCGAGGTGGTGGAGAGGTTCATCGACAGGTTGAGCGAGAGCCCGGTCTGCGCCCAGAGGTGACCGTCGCGCAGCGCCTTGCCGATGATCACCTCGGTCAACTGATCGATAAGGCCGTTGTGCTCCGCCAGCGGGATGAAACGAGCCGGCGAGATGAGGCCGAACTCCGGGTGCTGCCAGCGGGCCAGCGCCTCCATGCCGACCCAGTCCCCGGTGTCGAAACTCACCTTGGGCTGATACCAGGGCAGCAGCTGGTCCTGCTCCAGGGCCCGACACAGCTCGTCCAGGGTGAGGTGATAACCGTCCTCCTCCTGACTGCGCGCCATCTCGGGACGCCAGGCCGCGATCAGCTGGGCGATCTGCTGGGCCGAGGCGGGCTTGTCGATGCGTCCCAGCACCTGCAGACCATAAGCCCGGCTCATGCGCAGCACGGCATCGACCACGTCGTCCTCCAGGGCGCTGGACAGCACAATGCCACCGCGAAACCCGCCAAGGGAGAGGCGTCGCAGCAGGGCCATGCCATCCATACCTGGCATGCGCAGATCGCAGAACAGGATGTCCACCTGATGGTGCTGGCACTGTGCCAGCGCCTCCTCACCGTCCTGCGCCTCCAGCAACCGGCCGTAGCCAAGGCCGCGGATCTGGTGCATCAGGGCCTTGCGCTGGAAGCTGTGATCCTCCACCACCATGATCATCAAGTCATGCCGTGCATTATTCATCGAGCCATAACCCCGTTTCATTTCTGATAGTGTCCATCAATCCCTGTACCGTCCGACCCAGTTCGTCGAGCCTGTCCACCTGCTTCAATCGGGCGGCCGCTTCCAGCCTGGCAGCCTCCTCTGCCAGAGCCATCTGACCCACCATGCGGGCGGCACCCTTGATGCGGTGGGCGGTCTCCACCAGCGCCTGGGTATCCTGCCTCGCCAGGGCCTGTTTCATGTCCTCGCCATCCTGTTCATTGGCTTCCAGATATTCGATGGCCATGCTGCGCGCCACCCCCTCATCGCCGAACAGGGTCAACCAGCTTATGCCGGGCGCCTGGGCCCGGGCTTGCCGGGGAGAGATTGCCTCCTCTTGTGCCCCGGGCAAGGGTAACCAGCGCACCAGGATCTGGCGCAGAGCCTCCAGGCTGTAGGGCTTGAGCAGCATGTCGTTCATGCCGGCCTCCCGCATCTGCTCGATCGCCTCCTCCGAGGTATCGGCCGTGACCCCGATAATGGGGGCCTCATCTCCCGCAGTACGCAAGGCCCGTGCCAGGGCATAGCCATCCTTCACCGGCATGTGGCAATCCGTCAACAGCAGGGCAAAATCCTGGCTCTGCCAGGCGCGCAGCGCCTTCTCCCCGTCATCCACCACTTCGGACTCCAACCCCAGAATAGCAAGCTGGCGAGCCAGCAGCGCTCGGTTGACGGGGTGATCGTCCGCCACCAGCACGCGGCCGCCGAGCTTCTCCCCGGGCACTTGCAACGCCGGGCTCGGCCCCTGGCTCAAGAGCTGCTCGCAAGTCTCCAGCAGCAGATCGGGATAGAGGGGGGACTGGCCGAGCCGCCACCAGGCATCGCTGTCCAGGCGGCCACGCAGGGCCTCATGGGGGGAAAGTACTATGCCCTTGAGCGCGGAGTGCTGCAAATGGGCCAGCCAGTCGCTGCCGAGGGTCTGCTCCAGATGGCCCTCCTGCGCCAGCAGATACCCCGAGGGAGGTTGCTGCCACTGGCGAGCATCCAGCCGCTGCAAGGTGGCGCCGAAGCGCGCCATCACCGACTGCAAGGCCTCATCCTCGCCGTACCACCACCATGTCTGACCGGCCAGGGGCGGCGCATCCCACTGGCTGTCGGCCAGGGGGATCGCGAAGGTCACCGTCGTGCCTATTCCGGGTTTGCTCTCCAGCGTCAGGCTGCCCCCCATCTTCTCGGTCAGCTGATGGCAGATGGCGAGCCCGAGCCCGGTGCCGCCGAAGCGCCGGTTGATGTCCGACTCCACCTGCTTGAACGGGATGAAGAGGTTCTCCTGCTGCTCCGTTGCGATGCCGATCCCGGAGTCCCGCACCCGCAGGGCAAGCCGGTTGTCGTGGTAGTCCACCAGGATGGCAATCTCCCCCGCCTCGGTGAATTTCACCGCGTTGTTCAACAGGTTGGAGATCACCTGACCCACCCGCACCGCGTCTATGCTGGCCTGATCCGGCACCGCCAGCCCCCATGCCAGCGTCACGTTGAGCCCCTTGCCATAGGCCAGGGCAGCATGGCCGCGGATGATGTCGCAGATGACCGAGGTCAGCCGGCAATGATGAGGATGCAGCTGCAGTTGCCCCGCCTCCATCTTGGAGAAGTCCAGGATGTCGTTGACCAGATAGAGCAGGTGGTTGGTGGAGGTCGCAATATTGCGCAACATGTAGCGCTGATCGTCGTCCAGCGCGCTCATCTGCAGCAGCTCCAGCATGCCGTGCATGCCGGAAATGGGGGTGCGCAGCTCATGGCTCATGGTGGCGAGGAAGCGACTGCGGGCCTGGGTGGCCTCCTCCGCGACCCGCCTGGCCTCGCGCAGTTCCAGCTCCTGGCGCTTGAGCTTGGTGATGTCCTGCACCACCCCGTTCAGGATGACCCCGTCCATTCCCTCCTGATGTACGAAGTGACCCCGGATCTGCAGGTAGCCGGGCTGTCCCTGACGCTGGATCTCCACTTCCAGATCCAGCGGCTCCATGGCCCTGGCATGGCGTGCGACCGTGGCCACGAACTCCTCTTGAGCCTGTCCTTTCAGCCCCAGGATAGTGGATCCCCGGGTCATCTCGGTCACCGGATCCGTGTCATGACCCATCATCTCCTTAAGCCCCTGGGAGGTGTAGAGGAAGCGCCCCTCGCCCGGCCCCAGCCACTGATACTGATAGACGACACCCGGCATGCTGTCGGTGATCTGGGTCAGCCGGGTCTGGGCCTCCTGGGCCGCAAACCTCGCCTGCTCCAGCTCGGTCACGTCGGTCAGCACGGTCAGGATCCCGAGTCGCTTGCCGTCGGGCCCCACGAACAGGCGCTTGGTGTAGATCATCTGGTGCTGGCTGCCGTCTTCATTCTGGTGCTCGCCACGGCCACGCAGCTCCTCCCCGCTCTCCCACACCCGGGCATCCTCTTTCATGACCTTGATCCGGATCGCCTCCGGCAGCTGATGCTGGAGCAGCCGCTCGTAGGAGCCCTTCAGGTTCTCTCCCCCGAAGAAAACCTGTCGGTACGCCTGGTTCGTCATCGCGACCTCGTAGTGCTCGTTGGTCAGTACCACCAGGTTCGGCAGGACATCGAGCATCATCTGGACGAACGCCAGCTGCTCCTCGAGCCGCCGCTCCGCCTCCCGTCGCTGACTCATCTGGCGGCGCAACGTCCGGTTCCAGCCCAGGAACAGCAGCAGGCTTAACAGGAAGAGGCCGACTCCGAGGGAGGACCAGAGCAGCACCTTGTGGGGATCCAGCCCCGTCTGTATGGTCAGGGAGAGCCACTTCTTCTCCAGGGCGGTCAGCTCCTCCGGCGGCAGGGAGAGCAGCACCTTGGTCATGATCTGCTGCAGCATGGGATCCTGCAGGTGCGTGGCCATGGCGATGGGAACCCGCAGATCGCTGCCGGAGAAGACCACCTGGTAGCGATCGCTGAATCCCTTCTGCAGCGACTGCCCAAGCAAGGTCACCCCCATCAGCACATAGTCGACCTTCTGCGCATCCAGCAGCGGCAACAGTTCGGCGTCACTCCCGACGGCAACGGACTCGGCCCCCATTTCCCTCAGCAGGGACTGCTCCACCGAGCCTCCCACCATGCCCACCCTGCGTCCCTTCAACTCCTTGAGGCTGGCCAGCTCGGCCGTGCCTTGCCTGGCCACGACCACCCGGTTGAGGGAGGCGAAGTGGGGGGTGAAGCGGGCGAACTGCTGCCGCTCCGCGGTTGGGGTCATGGCCGGGATCAGATCCAGCTTGTGTCCCTGGAAGAGCTCGACGGTCTGGGCCCAGCTCCTGGTCGGCACCAGGGTAAACTGGAGCCCGGCACGCTGGCTCATCATCGCCAGCAGGTCGGCGACGAACCCCTTGAGCCTCCCCTGATCGTCGAGCTCGCTCATGCCGGTCCACTGCGGAGCGACCCCGTAGCGGATCACCGGGTGCGTTTGCAGCCACGCCTGCTCCTGCGCCGTGAAGGCAATCGCCCTGCTCTCCTGCACCAGGTCGTAGTCGAGAATGCCCCCCGCCTCCAGAATACGGCGGCGCTCCAGAGGGGATATGTCGTCGAGGGCACGCTCCAGCAGCCCCTGCAGGGGCCCCTGATCCGGGGCGACCGCCATGGTGAGCGAGGAGTCCCTCATCCAGTCCACCGTGGTCAGGGTCATGCCCGCCATGGCTTGCAGGCGACTCAACATGGGGAGATCTGCCAGGTAGGCGTCCGCCCTCCCCTCCTTGAGCATGAAGATAGCCTCGTCCCGGCTGTCGACCGTGACCAGGTTCGAGATGCCAAGGTGCAGCAGCGCGTCGCAGGCGCCGACGCCGAAGACGCAGACCCAGCGCATTCCGTAAGCCTCCTCCAGGGAGAGGCTCTCCCGTCCCCCGATCAGCAGGACGGCGCGGGGCAGCGCCATCAGCTCGGTGGTGAACAGCATCCGCAAGGTGCGGGTCGGGCTCGGCGACGCGCCGAACAGCATGTCTATCTCGCCATCCAGCAAGGCCTGCTGCAGCGCCGCGTTGCTGGCATAGGTCCGGTAGTGCACCCCGAGCCCCAACCGCTGCGCTATCTGCAAGGCGAACTCGTTCAGGGGGCCGGTGAAGTTGCCCCGGCCATCGGTATAGACATAGGGCGGCCAGGCCGTCGTCGGCATGCCGATCACCAGCTCGTCGTGGGTCGCGAGCCAATGCTGCTCGGCTGGTGTGAAGACGCTTCTGTCCATGTAAGACGAATGCGCCGTCGCCACCAGGCTACAGCAGGTCAACCAGCAGAACAGGATGAGGTGGCAACAGCGGCGGAACATAATCAACTCCCTGACAGACTGGGGGGATCATAGGGGGTTTGATCCCTTTAAAACATATAAATTGCCGTCGTGCCCGGGGGCAAAGAATAATGGCAGGCCCAGGCCTGCCATCCGCGAGGTCGGGGGCCGGGCCCCCTCCCCTCAGGTTATTCGATTCCCGAGCCGGAAACCGGTTTGAAACTCCCGCTCACGGATGTGGGCGATCTGCACGTTTTGCCCCTCCAGCCCGATGTCTTTGAGCAGGGCCGGGGAGAGATGCAGATAGCTGACGCGACGCTCCAGCCGGGTGATCCGTTTTTGAACCAGGGTCTCGACGTGGCGCAGCAGGGTGAGTTCGATAGACATGATATTCTCCAGTTGAACGTGCGGTTCCCCCGGAGAGAGGTGATCACCCTGCGGGACAACCGCGGGTGATGGAAAAGCAGGTGTTACCTGTTCCCTCCACGCGGCGAATAAAGAGCACGAGTCTTCGCGCTGCCAGAGCAGCGATCGAACGCAACGTTGAACATGGAATGTTGCATATTCGTCTCCTTACCGTGTGAAAGTTGAACAAGTTGCCACAGTGTAAAAAAACACCGAATTTTACGCAATCTCTCCCCCACCCATATGGGTGGGAGGCCGTTCGGGCGAGGCCCCCTCATATCCCGGACAGCAGCCGGAACTCCTCCAGCGCATAGGTATCCGTCATGCCGCTCACATAGTCGAGCAGCAGCCGCACCCGGTAGTACCACTCCTGCTCGGCCCCCTCGTGAAAGCGCGGATCCCGGCTCGCCACCGCCAGTCGATACGCCTTGAGGTGGCGGGCCGACAGGCGATGGAACAGCCGCCTCGCAAAGAAGAGCTCGCTGCCCCCGTCACCGGCCAGCAGCCGCTCGAACTGGCTGGCAGGCAGGGCCAGCAGACAGGCATAGGTGGAGAGCACGCCGCGCAGGGCGGCGTAGCCCTCCAGCTCCAGGGCCTCCACCTCGGGGCGCATGAACACCTGCGCCTTCGCGACTTGTTTGAGCACATCCAGCACCCGGGCCGCCGGGGCCTGGCCGTGCAGCAGCGCCCTGGGGTAGGCGCCGCTCAGTATGCTCTCGTGCTCGCTCACATAGGTGTGGGCCGCCAGCGCCACCAGATCCCGGGTCAGCTGCTGGCGGAAATGGGGGAAGAAGCCCCGGCCCGAGGCCAGCGCCTCGTCGAGCAGGGCGGCCATGTAGTCTCCCTGATCGGCCGTGCGCAGCGCCGTCAGCAGCTCCCCCTGGGTGAGGATATGCCTGTCCACCGCATCCTCCAGATCCGCAATGCAGTAGGAGATGTCGTCCGCCGCCTCCATGATGTAGACCAGCGGATGGCGGCACCCGGGCGCCAGCCCCAGGCTCTGGCCGAGGGCGCTGTAGAGGAGTTGCTCGCTGAAGAAGATGCCGCGCTTGCTGGTCCAGCCATGATGCTGGCCATAACCCTGGGGACTGTGCAGCCCCGGCTGGGGCTGCTGCGGGTATTTGCACAGGGCCGCCAGCTGGCCCAGGGTGAGGTTCAATTCGTGCAGGCTGTGCACCAGCCGCAGGCTCTGGGCATTGCCGTCGAACACCAGCAGATCCTGGCGAAGCTCGGCCCACTGGGCGCTCGGCAGCCGATCGTGGGCGCGGGCGAAGAGGTCGTCCAGCTCCTGAGCCAGCCACTGGCTCATCACCTGCTCGCCGAAGTGGCCGAACGGCGGGTTGCCCACGTCGTGCAGCAGGCAGGACATCTCCACCAGATTGATAAAGGCCCCCTCGCACACCGTGTTGGCAGGCAGCAGGGACAGGATGCGTCGGCTGATCTGGCGGCCGGTCTCCTGCACCTCCAGGGAGTGGGTGAGGCGGCTGCGTACCGAGGCCTTCACGTCCAGGGGGAAGACCTGGGTCTTCTGCTGCAAGCGGCGCACCGGCGCCGCCTGCACGATGCGGGCGCGATCCTGTTCGGTCGCCTCCAGCAGGCTGCCGTCGCCCCAGGGGTGGATGCGCTCGGGGGTTATCAAACGGTCATACATGGTGTGGCTCCTTGCCAGCGGCTCCCGGTGGCGTCACGACAGCAACCAGCGCCGCAGGCGAGCGATATCGCCCGGGTATTCCCGGCGCAGCGTCTCAATCCAGTCTTCCACGTTCTCCCACCAGGCGGGGTGATCCGGGCTCTGGATAAGCTGGGCCGTCTGCTGCAGCCGGCGCAGGCCGATGGACCCCGCCGCCCCTTTTATCTTGTGTGCCTCCTCCACCACGCCAGCCTGATCCCGGGCGATCATGTTGGAGTCGAGCACCGCCATGTAGTCCGGCATCATCTTCTCGAACAGCTCGACGCTGGAGAGCAGCACCGGCTTGCCGACCGTGCTGGCGTAATCGGTGAGGAAGGGCAGATCCAGCAGCGCATCCTGGTGGTGGGCATCGTCCTGCTCGTCCGCCTCATCGTCGGCGAGATCCGCAAACAGGTGACCAATCACTTCCCGCACCGCCCTGGAGCCGAGCGGCTTGTTGATCACGTCCTGCATGCCGTGATCCCGGTAGTACTGGCGATCCCCGGTGGCGTTGGCGGTGAGTGCCACCATGGGGGGCAGGCTGTCGCCATAGCGTGCCAGCAGCTGCTCCGCCACATCGAAGCCGGTCATGTCCGGCAGCTGGATGTCGAGCAGGATCAGATCAAAATCGTCCGGATTGGCCATGGCCAGCGCCTGTGCGCCATCCCGCGCCACCTTGACCTGGTGGCCGAGCTTGTTCAGCAGGGCGCAGGCCACGGTCACGTTGAGCTCCACATCCTCCACCAGCAGGATGTCGAGGGAGGGCATCTCGGGCTCCGGGGCCGCGGCCTGGGGCTCGACGCACGCCACCTCCAGCTCGGCGGTGAAGCAGGAACCCTCACCCGGATCGCTGTCCACATAGAGCTGGCCCCCCATGGCCTGCACCAGCTGGCGGGAGACCGCAAGACCGATGCCGGTGCCGGTGGCGTGCTTCTTGCCCTGCACCTGGTAGTACATGGCGAAGATCTTCTCTTGCTGGGCACGGGGAATGCCTACCCCGGTGTCCTCCACCTCGAAGTGCAGTGCCAGCTTGCCAGGCTCCTCGGCGGCGTGGGCGAGGCAGCGCACCGTGACGCCACCCTCGTCGGTGAACTTGACCGCGTTGCCCACCAGGTTCCACAGCACCTGGCGCAGCCGGGTTCCGTCCGCCATCACGAACTGCGGCATGTCGCCATCTCGGTCGAAATGCAGATAGAGCCCCTTCTGCTCCGCCTGGATGCGCGACAGCGTCTCCAGCTCGTCGAGGAAGGCGGGCAGATCCAGCGGAGCCGGCGCAATCTCCAGCCGGCGACGGTCCAGTTTGTCCAGATCGATGATGTCGTTGAAGATGTTGCCGAGCGTCACCGCGCTCAGGTGGATGGTCTTGAGCTGCTGCTGCTGTTTCGCATCCAGCGGCGTGTCCATCAGCATCCGGCTCAGGCCGACGATGCCATTGAGCGGGGTGCGCAGTTCGTGACTGATGGTGGAGATGAAGGTGGTCTTGTCCCGACTCGCCTTCTCCAGCTTGTCCTGGTACTGCTTGCGCTCGGTGATGTCGCGGCCAAAGCCGAGCAGACCGAGGCGCTTGCCGAAGCGATCGAAGAAAGGCACCTTGCGCAGCTCGAAGTAGGCCTTGCGACCGTCCGGGTACTCCAGCCACTGCTCGTAGGTGAGGGGCTCGTTGCTGGCGAAGACCTGCTTGTCGGTCTCCACCACCTTGCTGGCGATGTCGTGCTTGTAGACGTCGAACGGAGTCAGCCCGATGAGTTCCGCCTCCACCTTGCCGGTCAGCTCCTCCATGGCGCGGTTGCAACCGGAGAACTGCTCGTCTTCGTTGCGGTAGTAGACCAAATCGGGGGAGCAGTCGATGAAGGAGCGCAGCAGGGCGGTGCGCTCCCCCAGGTGCAGCTGGGCCTTCTCCCGCTGGAACACCTCGTTCTCCAGATCCTCGATGGCTTGCTGGCGCAGGGTCTCGGCCCGGTTGGTCTCGGCGATCTGGGCGTTGAGGCGGCTGATGTTCTCCTGCAGCTGGCTGTTGAGCTCGAGATCCCGCTCGCGCATGTCCTGCAGCTTGCGCACCATGCGGGTCAGCCGCTGGCGGGAATCCTCCAGCTGATCCACCACGATGGAGAGAAAATAGACGGCCCAGGGGGTGACCAGCAGGCCGAAGAAGACCGAGCGCACCAGGTCGACGATGTCCACGGTGCCGCGCAGAAACAGGGTCACGCCCATCTGGATGGAGACCGCCAGCACTATGATGCCGGTCGCCAGGAGCATGCTGAATCGCACCAGCCCCAGCTTGGTCATCAGGTCGACGTAATATTGCGCCCAGGATTTGATCTGCTTCATCGCGGTGTTTTCTCCCCTTTTATTGCGCAAACAGGATACCAGTACGGCGCCCTGAACTCTTGCCCGCCGCACCATAAATTATTGATTAACGTCACACTCCGACTGGAGTAGCATGCCCGCCATGCGTCAGTCAGCGCCGGTTCAGCCTGCCAGGCCGGATCTTGCTGACTCCCTTGTCATCCGTAATGTCAGGAGCACTCCCGATGCGCAATCATGTTCTGTTGAGTCTTGGCCTGCTGGTCGCCAACGCCGCCCACGCCGATCTGGGGGAGATCCCCCGGGTGTCGGGCTGGTCAGGCTTCCTGCTGGGCGGGGTCAACGCCACCAGCTACGAGTCCAACTTCTATGCCGGCGATGACAGCAACAGCCGCATCCAGGATCTCGGCTCCCCCGACAGCGAGAGCGGCCTGAGCCCCCTTATCAACGCCGACATCCGCTACACCTTCGCCGATACCCGCACCCAGATCTTCCTCGGCAACCTGATCCAGGACGCGGTGCGCTTCGACTTCACCCAGCAGTTCGGCCTGCGCCAGGAGATGGGCGACAAGGGCGTAGTCGCGACCTCTCTGGTGTTCAACCTCATGCCGGTGAAGCTGTGGAGCGATCCCTTCGCCACCGGGGTGGATCGCAGCGAGACCGATCTCGAGTCGAAGGGGGTGCGTTTCGCCTGGGACAGGATCTGGGGCAGCAACTTCTACGGCACCCTGACCAGCCGGGAAGTGGAGCTCGACGAGGAGCGCAGCGGCCAGCAGTACGACCTGACCCACGGCACCCACTACGCCCCCATGCTGGATCGCAACGGCAAGATCCACGCCATTGAGCTCTCCTACCAGTGGCACCTCGCCGGCAACCAGCTGCTGGAGCCCGCGATCCTCTACAAGGAGGCAGATCTCGACGGCAGCGCAGAGAGCTACCAGAACACCGGCCTGCAGCTGACCTATGCCAAACGCGGCCCCCAGTGGTCCATCGTGAGCAACGTCTATGGCGGCAAGCGCAAGTATGACGAGGCGAACCCCCTGTTCGGCCAGCGCGCGGATGCCAGCGAGTTCGCCCTCAATGGCACCTTCTTCTGGCACAACCTGTTCGGGGTGAAGTCCCTCTCCTCCACCTTCACCCTGGCCTACTCCAGCGCCGACTCCGACATCGACTTCTACGACAGCCAGGCCACCCGCGTCAGCACCGGCCTGCTCTACAACTTCTAGGCCCTTTGCCAACGAGAAAGGCCACCCTCTGGGTGGCCTTTTTCATGTCTTGTGCCGGCGCGGTCAGATGCCGAGGGAATCCAGCAGATCGTCGTGCTCGTTGCTCGCCGGGGCGGCGGCCGGGGCCGGCTTGGCCGCCAGCTTGGCCTGGGCGATCAGCTCGTCCGGATCGACTTCCTCCTGCACGCCGCCATCGTGAATCCGGATGAACTCCGTCTTGTCCATGGCCAGCTCCAGATAGAAGATGTTGTTGCTGGCGGTGAAGAAAGTGACCCGGCGGGTCTCGGGGTTGTCCAGGTTGGTGTCCACGCTCAGCATCACCTGCTTGTTCAGAGCCAGCATCTTGGGCTGATTCTGGGTGATGTGGGTCTGCAACTCGCGCCCCACCTTGGTGGTGAAGCTGCCGACGATCTGGTTCATCAGCTCGCCCATGACGTTGCTCACCTCGTCCGAGGTGTGGGAGATGGCGAGATCCTCCTTGGAGAGCCCCATGCTCAGCATGTAGCTCTCGTAGAGCTCCATGGCCGCGGCGGCGGAGAAGTTGATCACCACCAGGCCGGAGAAGCCGCCGTCAAACAGCACGAAGCAGCCGATGTCAGGCTTGAGGCAGGTCTTGCTGATCCGTTGCACCATGCCGGAGAAGCGCACCTGGGTCTGGGTCGCCGCACTCAATACGCTCGTCACCGAATTGCACAGACTCAGCAGCACATCCTCTGTGGTCAATACGGCATCATCCTCGGATCTTGTCACTATCATGGAACCTTCCTGCTGATCGAAAAAATAGGCTTGTCTCGCTGGCCGCCCATGTCATCACGCACGGACGCGAGACGCTAACAGATTGCATGCTCCCGATGCGCAAAGCGGGAGCCACCTCTCACTTGATGCAATTATCGTCCGGCCAGGGCTGGAATCCAGCGAGGGGAAGCAACCGGGTTCGCCAGTTATCGGCCGCGGTTTGCAATGCTTGCGTCTCATAGGGCACGGCGGGGTGAGCCCCCCAGATGGGACCTGGCCAGGCGGCATCCGAAGCGAAGCGGGCGACGTGGTGCAGGTGCAGCTGGGGCACCATATTGCCGAGGGCCGCCACGTTGATCTTGTCCGGGTTCAGCGCCTGTTCCATCAGGGTGGCAACGGCGCAGGACTCCTGCATCAGCTGCTGCTGCTGCGCAGGGGGCAGGTGGTGGATCTCCCGCAGGTTGGCGACCCTGGGCACCAGGATAAGCCAGGGATACTGGCTGTCCCTGGCCAGCAGGACGCGGCAGAGGGGCAGATCCCCGAGGACACGGGTATCCGCCTGCAGGCGGGGATGCAATTCGAACATGGGGGCCTCGCTGGTCAACATGGGCACGTCAGGGGATGAGAGTGCCCACGTTACTGCAACGGGAGGCAAACTTAAAGGCGGGGCACAGCCCAGCCGATGAAGCGCTTGCGAAGCTCGGGGTCCGCCTGCAGGAAGAGCTGCTGCAACTGCCCTTCCAGGGCGCTGGCCGGGACAGTGGCTGCCTGGGGCATCGGGGTAGTCTGGGTGACGGGCGCCACGCTGGCCAGCACCGCAGCGCCCGTGCCACGGTTGTACTCCATCAGCCTGGCATGCCAGTCCATGCCTATCTGCATCCCCTGCACCACCAGCACATCCTGCTGCACGCCAAGGGGCTGCCCACCGGCCACCAGGGCCAGGGGCGGCGCACTGGCGTAGCGCTCCATCCCCTTCTCGTCGCTGGGCACGGTGGCCTGCAGACGCACCGACTGCCCGCTGGCCTCGTAGCGAAGCACCTGGGGCTCGGAGCGGATCTGGCGATCGTTGTCGCTGCTGTTGCGGCTCGGGATCACCCCCTCATAGCGCACCAACAACTGCTGCACACCGTCGGCCAGCACCGCGTGCTGCTCGTCCTGCACCTTGCCCGCACTCACCGCCAGGATCTGGAAATCCCTGGGCACCGCTACCCTGACCTCGGCCTGCACACCGGCGCAGCACAGCAGCGCAACGCCAGCCCAACCCTGATGACGCTTCATTCCCTGTCTCTCTCCTTTCGCGATGATGGCGCAGGGTAGCAGCCCCATATGACAGAAAAATAACGGCCCCCTGGCTCACCTCATCGCAGCAGGTAGTGGGGGCGCTCGGCGAACCACTGGGCCAGCACCTGCTTGAACAGCCGGATCTTGCGCGGCACCCGCCGCTGCTGGGCGTGCAGCACATGGATCGGGTGCAGCCCGGTCTGCCAGCTCTCCAGCACCGGTACCAGCTCCCCCCTCGCCAGGCTGGCCTCCACCACCATCAGGGGACACTTGGCAAACCCCATGCCCGCCCGGGCCAGCTGCAGCACGGTGCTGTAGTGGTTGGCCCGCACCTTGCCTTGCACCAGGATGCGCGCCTCCTCCTCCCCCTTGCGAAAGTGCCACTGCTCCCAGTCCGGGTTGTGCCCCTGCAGCAGGCAGGGGCGCCCCCCCAGCTCATAGGGAGTGGCGGGGACCCCCTCCCGGGCCAGCAGGGCGGGGCTGGCCACCACCACGTCCTTCAACTGCCCGAGGGAGAGCGCCACCAGGTTGTCGGGGATGGGGCTCATGGCGCGCAGGGCGATGTCATGCTCCCCCTGGCTCATGTCGATCATGGCGTTGGTGAAGTTGAGCTCCACCTGGACGCCGGGGCAGAGCTCGGCGAAGCGGGCAAGCAGATCGCTCACCATGCTGTCCCCCGTGCTGACCGGGCAGGTGAACCTCAGCCTGCCGCCGTCCTCCTCGGTCAGGGCCTGGATGTCCTGCTCCGCCTGGCGGGCCAGCGCGAAGATCTCCCCCGCCTGCTGATAGAGGGTCTTGCCCGCCTCGGTCAGGCTCAGCCGGCGCGTCGTGCGCTGCAGCAACTGGGCATTGAGGGAGGACTCCAGGGCGCTGACGTGGCGGCTCAGCATCCCCTTGCTCACCCCCAGGGTATCGGCGGCGGCGGAGAAGCTGCCCCGTCGCACCACCTCGTAAAAACTGCTCAGATGGGCGATGTCCATCCATTAGCTCCAATATGGAAACAATGGGTTCATCATAAGCGCTTTTTCTCTCTTTTCATCCAGCTATCATCAACCTATCCCAACCAGGAGTGACGCAGATGAAAATTGTGATTGTGGGTGCTTCCGGCACCATAGGCTCCGCCGTGAGCGAGCTGCTGGCCAAGGATCACCAGGTGATCCGGGTCGGCCACAGCCGGGGCGATGCGACCGTCGACATGCGGGACCAGGCCTCCATCCAGGCGCTGTTCGACCAGATCGGGACCTTCGACGCCCTGGTGGTCGCCAGCGGCAGCGTCGCCTTCAATGCCCTGACGGAGATGAGCGACGAACAGTGGCAGCTGGGCCTCCAGAGCAAGCTGATGGGTCAGATCAACCTGACCCGGGCCGCCATCCCCCACTTGAGCGATCGGGGCTCCATCACCCTCATCAGCGGCATCCTGAGCGAGGACCCCATCAACTGGGGGGTGAGCGCCACCACCATCAACGGTGCCATCGAGCACTTCGTGAAGGCGGCCGCCTGCGAACTGCCCCGGGGCCTGCGCATCAACGTGGTGAGCCCCACCGTGCTGGAAGAGTCCATGGGCAAATACGGCGATTTCTTCCCGGGCTTCGTTCCTGTGCCCGCCGCCCGGGTGGCCCAGGCCTACAAGAAGTCGGTGCTGGGAGTTCAGACCGGCCAGATCTTCCGGGTCAATGGCTGAACTCACCGGACACACCAATGAAAACGGGCCCCGTCATGGGGCCCGTTTCCTTATCCGTTTTGAGAACACCTCGCCCGCCGCCGGCAAACGTTTGTTCGCCGGCGGCAAAAAAAGGGCTCAGCCTCAGTCGATCAGACCGTACTGCTCGCGCAGCACCTCGATGATCTCCTGCTTCGGATTGGCACTGCGTACCAGCGGCTGACCGATGATCTTCTCGGCGATCCCCACATAGGTGTTGGAGATGTCCATCATCACCTCGGTGGGCAGCTTGTTGTCCCGGGCCAGGGCGAAGCGCTCCGGCATGCGGTTCTTGTTGAGCAGGATGTCCGGATCCGGGAAGTGGTTGAGCAGCCACTGGCGGAAGCCCTCTTTGGACTTCTCCACGATCTCTCCATGACGCAGGGCGGCGCCATCCCAGATGCGGGAACTGTCGGGGGTGCCCACTTCGTCCATGTAGATCAGCTTCTCGTTGCCGGCGGCGTCGGTCACGTAACCGAACTCGAACTTGGTGTCGACGAAGACCTGATCCAGCGCAGCCAGCGCCTCGCTGATGACGTTGAAACCATCCTTGAGCAGCGCCTCGTAGCGGTCGATGTCCGCCGGGGAGCGGAAGCCGAACGCCTGGTGGTGACGCGCGATGTCGCTGCGGGAGACGTTGACGTCGTCCGCTTCCGGCACACCGTCCAGCCCCTTGAGGATCCCCTTGGTGGAGGGGGTGATGAGGATCTCGGGCAGCTTCTGATCCTTCTTGAGCCCTTCCGGCAGGGTGATGCCGCAGAACTCGCGCTCGCCATCCTTGTAGGCACGCCACATGGAACCGGTGATGTACTGGCGTGCGATGGCCTCGATCATCACGGGACGGGCCTTTTGCACTATCCAGACGAAGGGATGCGGGATGTCCAGGATGTGGCTGTCCGCCAGTCCCTTCTCCTTGAACAGCTTGAACCAGTGGCTGGAGATGGCGTTGAGCGCCGCGCCCTTGCCCGGGACGCCGTTCAGGCCGTCCACCCCTTGCCAGATGCAGTCGAAGGCCGAGATACGGTCGCTGATCACCATGAGGGCCAGCGGCGTATCGGCCGGAACATCATAGCCTTTCTCTTTGATGAGTCGGGCACTGTCTGCGGGGGTCAACCAGTAGACGCTGCGCACTTTGCCGGAATGGACAGGTTTATCGGTACGGATCGGCAAATCGTCGTTCACCGCCAATACTTGATCTGCAAGACTCATGGCTAATAACACTTCCTGTTGTGGGACTAGTAAGACAGGCGCACAGGCCCCTGTCTGTGGGGGATTCTCATCATCAAGCCCGAAGGCTCCTTGCCGTCGGCCCGACATGCAGGCCCTGCGGTGAGTCGGGCATAACAAAACAGGGGCGCGAGGCCCCTGTTTTCATGCTTATTTTGTTCCCTGATCGGCCAAGCCCTTGGCAAAGGCCTCGGACAGGCTGATGTACATCTGGGAGATGACGCCAGACGAGACAGGCTTCTTGTCCTTGTCGAACAGGGTGATGGAGGTCTTGCCCCCCGCCATCTCCCCGAGCTGGAAGCGGTACTTGTCTTCCTCCAGCTTGAACGGTTCGGCACCCTTGGCCTGCCAGAATTCGCTGCCCGGATCGTCATACTCGACGTCGATCCAGCCCAGGGACTGCTGGGTATCCTTGATGGTGAAGCCGTAGGCCGGCAGCACCTGGTTGAGGCGGCGCCAGACCTGGTCAAACGACCCCTCGGCAATCCAGGCGCTCAGCTCGTTGTTGTCCAGCCCCAGCTGCAGCCCCATGCCATCGCTGGACTTGTGCTGTTCCCGGGCCTTGAGCTGCTTGTCGTAATAGAGGGAAAACTGGTTCAGGGCGCGGGTCGCGTAGCGCTGGGCATCGGCCGGCGTCAGCTCGGTGCTGGTCTCGCCATCGATGGTCTCTTCGTGATCCAGCACCCGTACCGACATCATGGTGGCGTGGCGCTGCTCGTCGTTGCGCAGGGTGAACTGGTAGCGCTGGCGGATCTGGAAGTCATCGTCCTCTTCCGCCCAGCCATCAAGCACGGCGGAGTTGTCGAACCAGCCGGTCTGCAAGACTCCAGCCTGCTGATCCAGCCTCTCGGTGGTGACCTTGTGTTCGGCCAGGAAGTTCATCAGGAAGGCCCAGGTGTCGCGCTCGACGCTCTGGCTGGTGCTCAGGGCATAGAAGGCCACTGTGGGTTCGCTGGCATTGGCCACCACCTGGCTACCCGGTACCACGGTCAGCAGCTGGGCAGGCGGACGCACGTCCACCTTGGCGCCGAGGGCCCCCTCGCGGCTGCTCTCCGGCAGGGCGGGAATGTCGAAATTGCTGTTAAAGGCGGGGGTACTCAACCCGGCGGGCACAAGGAAGGCGCGGCCTTCGAGGCGGCTCTCTTCATACTCGAAGCCACGGTTGGCCATCTTGCGATCCTGAGGCGAGCTACAGGCGGCCAGCACGGCCACCGTCGCGACACTCAGCACCAGGCGCGCTGCATTTCCCTTTCCATTTGCTTTAAACACTCGCCATCAACTCCGCAGTCGTCAGTGCTCGCGCCATCGCCTCTTCTCCCTCTGGGGTGAGGTCGGTCAGGGGCAGGCGCAAGGTCGCCGTCGCCATCAATCCCAGCCGGGCACAGGCCCATTTCACCGGGATGGGACTCGGTTCGCAGAACAGAGTCTGATGCAACGGCATCAATCGATTGTTGATGTCATGAGCCTGCCCGGCATCACCGGCCAGGGCAGCACGACACATGTCGGCCATCTGGGGCGCCGCAATATTGGTGGTGACCGAAATCACTCCGTCGCCCCCCTGCAGCATAAAATCACATCCGCTGGCATCATCGCCACTATAAAGCGCAAAATCCGGCCCGCACAGCTCGCGCAGCAGCGGGGTGCGACTCAGATCGCCGGTCGCCTCTTTCAAACCGATGATGCCGGGCACCCTGGCCAGACGGGCCACCGTCTCAGGTTTGAGGTCACAGCAGGTGCGACCGGGCACATTATAGAGAATTTGGGGCAGACCACTAGCCTCGGCGATCGCACAATAGTGACGATAGAGGCCTTCCTGGGTGGGTTTGTTGTAATAGGGGGTGACCGAGAGACCCGCCACCACGCCGGTGCTGGCGAAACGCCTGGAGAGGGCGATGGCGTGGGCCGTGTTGTTGGAACCGCATCCTGCGATAACCGGAATGCGTCCTGCGGCATACTCCACCGTCTTTTCGACGACGGCGATGTGTTCCTGTTCGCTCAGGGTGACCGACTCTCCCGTCGTGCCCACCGCAACGATGGCACTGGTGCCGGCATCGACATGATATTCAACCAGTGCAGCCAGACTGCTCCAATCGATGTCACCCGAGGCCAGCATGGGGGTAACGAGCGCAACAATACTACCGCGTAACATGGATAATTCTCCCGATTTTCAGGGGCGTAATGGTAAAGCTGCCCCTTTTGAAAAACAAGGGAGGCAAGGGACAAGCCGTGTTACCATCCGCCACAAAACGTATGGATGCACGAGGGCAGGACAGGGCCCGGAGCAGGGTGTCATGCCCGCCAGCAACGCTCGCTGTCTCCGCATTCGCAATAAATGGACGAGAGACGATTTATGACTCACTACCTGGTCGTAACGGCCATCGGCACGGACAGGCCTGGCATCGTCAATGAGGTGACCCGCCACGTCAGTGGCTGCGGTTGCAACATTGTCGACAGCCGTCTTGGCATCTTCGGCAACGAATTCACCTTCATCATGCTGCTGTCCGGTGACTGGAACAGTCTGATGCAGCTCGAAATCAGCCTCCCCCTGCGCAGTCAGGAGTGGGATCTCATCACCATGATGAAGCGCACCGAGCGCCACCAGTCGCTGCAATACGACATCAGCGCCAGCGCCGAGGTGCTGATCCGGGATCAGCCCGGCATCGTAAGCCAGTGTACCCAGTTCTTCAGCGATCACGGCTGGGACATCCAGGCCATGCAGACCATGACTCTCGAACAACAGCCGTTCAACCTGCTCAAGGCCAACTTCCAGTTGAACCTGGCCAAGCAGGGAGACGAGAGCGGCTCCAAGGCCGCCTTCGCCGGTTTCTGCCGCGAACTGGGCGCCGAGTCATTCGAATTCATCATCAACCACAAGTACGCCTGACGGCGTTTGGAGACCCCATGTCACCACTAGAAGCTGGTACCCAGGCCCCCGACTTCTCCCTCTCCGATCAGGATGGCAACCTGGTACGGCTTGCCGATCTGCGCGGCAAGAAGGTGCTCGTCTATTTCTATCCCAAGGCGATGACCCCGGGCTGCACCACCCAGGCCTGCGGCCTGCGCGACGTCAACAGCGAGCTGGCGGCCCTCGGTGTAGTGGTGCTCGGCATCAGCCCGGACAGCGCCAAGCGCCTGAAGAAATTCGAGGAACGCGACAACCTCAACTTCCGCCTGCTGGCCGACGAGGATCACGCCGTGGCCGATGCCTTCGGCGTCTGGGGCCCGAAGAAATTCATGGGCAAGGAGTATGACGGCATCCACCGCCTGAGCTTCCTCATAGACCCGGAGGGCAAGATCAGCCATCGCTTCGACAAGTTCAAGACCAGTGATCACCACCAGGTGGTGCTCGAACTGGTGAAAAACCAGTCTGCGGGCGCCTGATTCCTGCCACTTCTGACAACAAAGAGGGCCTGCTGTTGCAGGCCCTCTTTGTTGTCACGCTTCGATGGCCTGAGGCCACTCTTATAGGAAGGTGGGCAAGCAGCTGCCTGCCCCGCCTGCGAGCCAAGGGCTGCGGCGAGATACTTATCAGGATTGCTTGCACCCTGTTGGGTGCCTTGGTGGTGGGTCATCTGGCATGAGCCGAATGACGCCTCCATTCTTGCCGACCCGGCACAAAATGCAAGCTGTGTCGGCGGTATTTAATTAACCAGAGCTTGCAGGCCAGCGCGGCCCCTCTTCCCCGTTTTTCTCGCCAACCTCCCCTGCCAGATCAAAAAATTCATCCTGGATATGGGTTAACGTGACCCCAGATTCATTTTCCAGTGAGACAGCCCATGAACATGAGCCACACCGAACGCCTGATCCTGAGCAATCAGTACGAGATCCTGGCCAAACTCAATCCGGAGAAGGCGGCGTTTTACCAGCGGGCCAGCACCATAGTCGAGCGCGGCTACTGCCTGCAGATCCTCGAGCTGGAGAAGAGCTTCGGCCACCTGGATCTCGCCACCTGCCGGGAGGTGCTGGACACCATGGAGATGCACCACGCGCTGGCCATCTCCTGGGGCAATCTCGATGCAGGTGCCCGGGCCGAGGTCAACGAGAGCCGCCTGGCCTTCAACGGCTACAGCCGCAGCCAGGAGCGGGAGCTGGCGGATTATGTCTGCTTCCTGCTGGAGGTGGACAAGCGCTTCCCCGAACTGCCCTGCCCCTGCGACGAGCTCTCCAGCGATATCGCCATGCGGGACAAATACCAGCGCATGCTGGCGGTCTGGCGTCAGTGCCCCCGCCAGTACAAACTCTCCATCCAGGAGATCGGCAAGATACTGGCCGCCTGATACGACAGGCATCAAAAAGGCGCCGCGAGGCGCCTTTGTCCGGTTGGCAGGCCCACGGGCCTCACTCGTAGAGGAAGGATTTGTCCAGCTGCTTGAAGGCGGCGTTGAGGGTGTCAGCCAGTTCCTCATAGCGGGGATGGGCCACCAGCTGGCGCTGGCCGCCCTGCTCGTTCATCTTGCCGTTGATCTCCCGGTACCAGTTGGCCAGCGAAGGCGGCAGCCGGGTGTCGGCGCGCTGCCCCAGCCAGTAGTAGCCCTGCAACGGCAGGCTGAGCAGGAAGAGTACGGAGGTCATGACGGAAGGCCAGTAGTGCTGTTCGCCAAACTGGAACTGCAACATCACGCTGAGCACCGCCAGCGCCGGGATCACCTTGAGAGCGAACTCGGTGGCTCTGATCACCCGATTCTCCGGGAACATGGAATTAAGCTCGGGACGGCGCGGCCAAAGAGTCATATAATGACGGCCTTGCTGTAATTTAGTTCCAAAAATGTTCATGCTCATGCTACCTCCGAGCTCTTTTCGAACGCATTAACGGCAAAACCTCGACAATATTTGAGAGGCAATAACAAAGGTTGAGGATGACTTTGTTATTTTTCAACAATCAGGTTATCCTTTGTACGCCCATTTTTACGCTGGCGCACGGTCGCTGGCCAGTCAGGGACGTCTGAGTTTCGGGTCTTGTATCACTATACAAGGGGCAAGCAACAGATTGCCAACCCTCATAAGGATAAGTTGATTGTTTTTGGACGCACCGCGTCCGGCGCATCCTCCAACCCAACCCAATCTGCGATAGGATTTATTCATGAGTAAGCTGGTTCTTGTTCTTAACTGTGGCAGCTCGTCCCTGAAGTTTGCTGTCATTGACGCAACCACCGGTGATGACCTGCTGTCCGGCCTGGCCGAATGCTTCAACCTCGACGATGCCCGCATCAAGTGGAAGCTGAACGGCGAGAAAGGCAACGCCGATCTGGGTGCCGGTGCCGCTCACCAGGAAGCGCTGGACTTCATCGTTCACAAGATCCTGCCGCTCAACCCCGAACTGTCCAAGAACCTGATCGCCATCGGCCACCGCGTGGTACACGGCGGCGAGCGCTTCACCTCCTCCGTGCGCATCTGTGACGACGTGATCGCCGGCATCGAAGCCGCCATCCCCTACGCGCCGCTGCACAACCCGGCTCACCTGATCGGTATCCGTGCCGCCCTGAAGGTCTTCCCGGAACTGGCCGAGAAGAACGTCGCCGTGTTCGACACCGCCTTCCACCAGACCATGCCGGAAGAAGCCTTCCTGTACGCCCTGCCGTACAAGCTCTACAAAGAGAACGGCATCCGTCGCTACGGCGCCCACGGCACCAGCCACTACTACATCAGCCTGGAAGCCGCCAAGCAGCTGAACAAGCCGGTGGAAGAGCTCAACATCATCAACTGCCACCTGGGCAACGGCGGCTCCGTCTGCGCCATCAAGAACGGCCAGTCCGTCGACACCTCCATGGGCCTGACCCCGCTGGAAGGTCTGGTGATGGGTACCCGTTCCGGTGACATCGATCCGGCCATCATCTTCTTCCTGCACGACAAACTGGGCATGAGTGTTGCCGAGATCAACACCATGCTGACCAAGGAATCCGGCCTGCAGGGTCTGACCGAAGTCACCTCCGACTGCCGTTTCGTTGAAGACAACTACGACAGCAAGGAAGAAGCCAAGCGCGCCATGGACGTGTACTGCTACCGTCTGGCCAAGTACATCGGTGCCTACGCCGCCGCCATGGACGGTCGTCTGGATGCCGTGGTCTTCACCGGTGGCATCGGCGAGAACTCCGCCCCGATCCGTGAGATCACCCTGAACAAGCTGGGCCTGCTGGGCTTTGACGTCGACCACGACGCCAACCTGAAGGCACGCTTCGGCAAGGGCGGCGAGATCACCAAGGCTGGCTCCACCAAGGCCCTGGTTATCCCGACCAACGAAGAGTGGGTCATCGCCCACGACGCGCTGGAACTGGTCGGCGCATAAATTAGCTGTAGAGCAAGGCCGCCCCAGGGCGGCCTTTTCCTGATCCCAAAAAATGAACAAGGGGTAATAAGTGGCACGCACTATTATGCTCATCCCGGTCGGCACTGGTGTCGGCGTAACGTCCGTGAGTCTTGGCGTCGTTCGCGCCATGGAACGTCACGGTGTCAATGTCAGCTTCTTCAAACCGGTCGCTCAGCCGCGTCCAGGTGAAACCGGTACCGAGCGCTCCACCGCCGTGATCCGCGCCGCCGCCAACATCAACCCGCCCGAGCCGTTCGCCCTCTCCTACGCCGAGAACATGATCACCTCTAGCAACACCGACATCCTGCTGGAAGAGATCGTGGCCCGCTTCGAAGAGCACGTGAAGAGCAGCGGTGCCGAAGTGGTGGTGATCGAGGGCCTGGTGCCGACCGACAAGCAACCCTTTGCCAACAAGCTGAACTACGACGTCGCCAAGGCGCTGGACGCCGACATGGTGTTCGTGACCCATCCGGGCAACGACTCCAGCCAGAAGCTCAAGGAGCGCATCGAGCTGGCCTGCTCCAACTTCGGTGGCGTCAGCAACCCGCGCATCGTGGGCTGCGTCATCAACAAGGTGGGCGCTCCGGTTGACGAGCACGGCGTGACCCGTCCCGACCTGACCGAGATGTTCGAAGCGCACCACCACGGCGCCGACACCGGCCACAACCTGGAAGTGCTGCAGGTCTTCGGCAAGAGCCCGCTGCGCATCCTGGGCTGCATCCCCTGGAACACCCAGCTGATCGCCCCCCGCGCCAAGGATCTCGCCAAGCACCTGGCCGCCAAGATCATCAACAAGGGTGAGCTGGAGAGCCGCCGCCTGCAGACCGTGACCTTCTGCGCCCGCTCCATCCACAACATGATCGAGCACTTCCGTCCGGGCAGCCTGCTGGTCACCTCCGGCGACCGTTCCGACGTCATCGTCTCCGCTTGCCTGTCCGCCATGAACGGCGTCAAGCTGGGTGCCCTGCTGCTGACCGGCAACTATCACCCGGAACCCCAGGTGATGGCCCTGTGCCAACAGGCCATGGCCACCGGCCTGCCGATCATGATCACCGGCACCAACACCTGGCAGACCGCCGTCAGCCTGCAGAACTTCAACGTCGACATCCCGGAAGATGACCGCGAGCGTATCGAGCTGGTGCAGGACTATGTGGCTGGCCACATCGACAAGCACTGGATCGAGTCTCTCTCCGCCAAGTCCACCCGCTCCCGTCGCCTGAGCCCGCCGGCCTTCCGTTATCAGCTGACCGAGCTGGCCCGTCAGGCCAACAAGCGCGTCGTGCTGCCGGAAGGGGAAGAGCCGCGCACCATCAAGGCCGCCGCCATCTGTGCCGAGCGTGGCATCGCCCGTCCGGTGCTGCTGGGCAACCCGGACGAGATCCGCCGCGTCGCAGAGCAGCAAGGCGTGATCCTGACCGACCGCGTCGAGATCATCGATCCGGTGGCCGTGCGCGAGCGCTACGTGGCCCGTCTGGTCGAGCTGCGCAAGAACAAGGGCATGACCGAAGTGGTGGCCCGCGAGCAGCTGGAAGACAACGTGGTACTGGGTACCATGATGCTGGAGCGCAACGAAGTCGACGGTCTGGTATCCGGCGCGGTGCACACCACCGCCAACACCATCCGTCCGCCGATGCAGATCATCAAGACCGCTCCGGGTTCTTCCCTGATCTCCTCCATCTTCTTCATGCTGCTGCCGGATCAGGTGCTGGTCTACGGTGACTGCGCGATCAACCCGGACCCCACCGCCGAGCAGCTGGCCGAGATCGCCATCCAGTCCGCCGACTCCGCTGCCGCCTTCGGCATCGAGCCGCGTGTGGCCATGATCTCCTACTCCACCGGCACCTCCGGCGCCGGCGCCGACGTAGAGAAAGTGCGTGAAGCGACCGAGCTGGCCAAGGCCAAGCGCCCCGACCTCATCATCGACGGTCCGCTGCAGTACGACGCGGCCATCATGGAGAACGTGGCCAAGTCCAAGGCACCAAACTCTCCGGTTGCCGGCAAGGCCACCGTGTTCGTGTTCCCGGATCTGAACACCGGCAACACCACCTACAAGGCGGTACAGCGCTCCGCCGAGCTGGTCTCCATCGGCCCCATGCTGCAAGGCATGCGCAAGCCGGTCAACGACCTCTCCCGCGGCGCCCTGGTGGACGACATCGTCTACACCATCGCCCTGACCGGTATCCAGGCAGCCCAGGCCGAGTAATCGGCCTGTCGTCTGACCCAGTGAAAAACCCGCCGAGAGGCGGGTTTTTTTATGGCTGCTCGCCAGTATGTTGATCGGCGAGATCAAAACCGGATCCCTGCCGGATCCGCTTGCCGATCCGCGAGCCCCCCTCGGCAAGGCCCGGGGGATAAGCAAACGCTCACACCCGTGCCAGGGGATTGCACAAATGCGATCCAGCCAGGATCACATGGAAATATCCCTTTAAGATCATGACACTAAAGTCAGACACACCGCTAATCTACAGAGTTTTCCACAGCTTTTGTGGATAGTTTGTCGATCATTTGAAAGAAAATGACAGTCTCGGGCAGCGCCTCTCCCTCCCTTCCACCATGAAAAAGGGCTCCGAAGAGCCCTTGATGAACAGAGGTGACAACCGAAGCGGATCAGGGACGCAGTGACTTGTCCGCCCGGGAGATGCCGCAGACGCCGGAGCGCACCACTTCGACGATCTCGTTGGTCTGGGCCGCGGTCTTGATAAAGGCGTCCAGCTTATCGCTGGTGCCCACCAGCTGCACCGTGTAGAGCTCGGGGGTCACGTCCACGATCTGGCCGCGGAAGATGTCCGCCAGCCGTTTCAGCTCGTCACGAGCCCCACCGGCGGCGCGCGCCTTGACCAGGGCGATCTCCCGCTCGATGTGCTCCCCTTCGCTCAGATCGCACACCTTGAGCACGTCCACCAGCTTGTGCAGCTGCTTCTGGATCTGCTCCAGCACCCGCTCGTCACCCATGGTGACGATGGTCATGCGCGACAGGGTGGGATCCTCGGTGGGGGCCACCGTCAGGGTCTCGATGTTGTAGCCGCGCTGGGAGAAGAGGCCCACCACACGGCTCAGGGCGCCGGATTCATTCTCCAGCAGTACTGAAATGATGTGTCTCATCAGGTTCTCTCCGTCTTGCTCAGCCACATCTCGTCCATGGCGCCAAATTTGATTTGCATCGGATAGACGTGCTCGTCCGGATCGACCGAGATGTCCATGAACACCAGCCTGTCCTTCATGGCGAAGGCCTTCTCCATGGCGCTCTCCAGCTCGGCCGGATCGCTCACCGCGATACCGACGTGGCCATAGGCTTCCGCCAGCTTGACGAAGTCAGGCAGGGATTCCATGTAGGAGTGGCTGTGACGGCCGCCGTAGAACATCTTCTGCCACTGCTTGACCATGCCCAGCGCACGGTTGTTGATGGAGATGATCTTGATGGGCACCCCGTACTGCATGCAGGTGGAGAGCTCCTGGATGTTCATCTGCACCGAGCCATCGCCGGTGACGCAGCAGACCACGGCTTCCGGGTTGGCGAACTGTGCCCCCATGGCGGCCGGAATGCCGAAGCCCATGGTGCCGAGACCACCGGAGTTGATCCACTGGCGCGGCTTGGCAAACGGGTAGTAGAGGGCGGCAAACATCTGGTGCTGACCCACGTCGGAGGCGACGAAGGCCTCCCCCTTGGTCACCTTGTAGAGGGTCTCGATCACCTGCTGCGGCTTGATCAGGGTGGGAGAGGTCTCGTAGGCCAGGCAGTTGCGGGAGCGCCACTGGTTGATCTGCTCCCACCAGTCCTCCAGCACCTGCTTGTCGTTGTCGAAGCCGCACTCGCGGATCACTTCCAGCATCTGTTCCAGCACGGTTTCCACCGAGCCGACGATGGGCACATGGGCCTGCACCGTCTTGGAGATGGAGGTGGGGTCGATGTCGATGTGCACCACGGTGGCATTGGGGCAGAACTTGGCCACGTTGTTGGTGACGCGGTCATCGAAGCGGGCACCCACGGCGAAGATGAGATCCGCGTTGTGCATGGTCTTGTTCGCTTCGAAGGTGCCGTGCATGCCGAGCATGCCGATGAACTGCGGGTGAGTACCGGAGAAGGCCCCCAACCCCATCAGGGTGGTGGTCACCGGCAGGTTCAGCAACTCCGCCAGCTTGGTCACCAGGTGATCCGCATTGGCGTTGATGGCACCGCCACCCACGTACATGACCGGGCGGCTCGCCTCGGTCAGCAGCTTGGCGGCCCGCTTGATCTGGCCCTTGTGTCCGGCCTTGGTCGGATTGTAGGAGCGCAGATAGACCGTCTCGGGGTACTCGTAGGGGAATTTCTCTTTCGGATTCTGCACGTCTTTGGGCAGATCCACCACCACGGGCCCCGGGCGGCCACTGGCGGCAATGTAGTAGGCCTTCTTGATGGCCTCGGGAATGTCGCTCGCCTTCTTGCACAGGAAGCTGTGCTTCACCACCGGGCGGGAGATGCCGATCATGTCGGTCTCCTGGAACGCATCCTCCCCGATCATGCTGGTCGGCACTTGGCCGGACAGGATCACCAGGGGAATGGAATCCATGTAGGCGGTGGCGATCCCGGTGATGCAGTTGGTGGCGCCGGGACCCGAGGTCACCAGCACCGTGCCCACCTTGCCGGTGGAGCGGGCGTAACCGTCCGCCATGTGCACTGCGGCCTGCTCGTGCCGCACCAGGACGTGCTCCATCTTGCCGTTTTCGAAGAGAGCGTCATAGATGTCGAGCACTGAGCCACCAGGGTAGCCGAAAACGTGCTCAACTCCCTGATCTTCCAGCGCTCTAACCACCATCTGGGCGCCTGATAACATCTCCATGATAAAGCCCTCCAGGCTTTGCTCCGTTAAGCGAAAGCTATCGACAGTCCGCTGCTTCCCGGCAGCGCCGATCCGAGTCTTGTTGTTGTCTGCAGGCAGATCAGGCGAGTTCGGAGCCGTCGATAGTAGAAAAGTAGGGGTTTTCCATCATTCACCCGAAAAGCGGGTGAAAAACCAACTTAACCCGCCCGTGAACGCTTGTCCACGGCTTTGTCTGGCCAGAACAGTCAGAAATTTCAAACAGCTATTAACATTCAGTGACTTGGTCACCTGACGTGCAACAAAGGGGGACCTGGGGGGAGGATGCCAGCAGATCATGCTACCAGGTAGCGGAAAGGACAAAATAAACAGCCCACCCCCAGGGGGTGGGCCGTCATAAACGAGGCGGTTCTACTGCTCGTCTTCGGGCTCCGCCAGCCAGATCTGCTGGTCCGGATCCGTCTCTTCGCAGACGGAGATGCTGACCCCCATGTCGATCAGCTCGTGGAGTGTCAGATTGTCCGCCAGGGTCATGGTGTCCCCTTTTTCATTGGTAAAGCGCATGATGTCCGTCCTCTCCGTGGTGGGATCGACTCAGTTTAGTCAAAGGCGCTGAGTTGGGATAACCAGGGGCGCTCCAGGGTGGTGCCACCCGCCAGCTCGCTGAGGCGATCGCACACCTCCTCCGGGAAGAGGGTGCGCCCCCACAGGCGGCGGGAAAGGGAGCCAAGCTCTTCCTCCGCCCCCGCCAGCAGCCAGTCGGCCAACTCTCCCGCCACATCGGGGTAGCGCACCCGTCCCGGCGCCGGCGTGTCCAGCCAGGCGCGGACCGCATTGGTGTCCAGGGTCTCCATCAGCTGGGCCAGCCCCATCAGCTCCAGCGTTCTGCCGTTGGTCAGTTGCTCGAACTGGCCGCCGAGGGGCTTGACCAGCAGCTTCTTGCCGAGCGACAGGGCCTCGGATGCCAGCTCGAACCCCGCGTTGCTGATGACCCCCCGGCAACCGGCCAGCACCTGCTTGAACCCGTCCCTTGCCTGGGGCTCGAAGCGGATGTTGCGCCACTCGCTGCGCTTGCGCACCTCGGGGTGGAAGCAGACGAAGTGCTGCTGGCCGAAGCGGGACAGCAGGGCCGCTATCGCCTCGGTCTGCTCGAACGGCAGATAGACCAGGATCTGCTGGTTATCGGGGGTGGGTGCCAGCGGATCTATGATGGGAGGCAGCAGAGGCTGACCGAAATGGAACCAATGCAGCCCGAGGGACTGGCGTACCGGGGCAAAATGGCGCATCAGCTGGCGGTTGAAGCCGCTCTCCCCCCAACGCGGGATGGGCCAGTCAAAGCTGGCCTGATGGCTGATGGTGAGGCTGGGCTTGCCCCAGCGACGGGCGGCATGAGCACTGAGCGGCTCGAAGTCGCTGATGACGAGATCGTAGTCCCGGCAGTCGAGGGCTCGCAGATCCTGCCAGAAACGCAGGGGCGAGAGCCCCTTGAGGGTGCGCCAGCCCGAGATGCGCCCCTGATGACTGGCGAAGGTGATGCCGGGAAAGGTGCGATACTCCCCGAACTCCCCCATCTCGAAATAGCCGTCGGCGGCGCGGCCGCTAAACAGGTAGTCCACCGCCATTCCCCTGCTCTTCAGGGCACGCGCCAGGGTCCGGCTACGGCTGATGTGACCGTTGCCGGTCCCCTGCACTCCAAACAGTATTCTCATCCCTGGCTCCAGCCGAGCGCCCACAGGGCACAGCCACCGCCGAGCAGGGCACCGGCCACCAGATCGCTGAGGTAATGCACGCCGAGCAGCAGGCGGGACGCCCCCACCAGCGCCGCCCAGGCAAACAACAGGGGAGCCCAGGAGGGGAAGCCGGCGGCCAGCACGGTCGCCATCAGGAAAGCGGCGGCCGTGTGGCCGGAGGGCAGGCTGTAACGATCGGACGGGGTGATGAAGACCGGCAGGCCCGCCGGGCGCTGGCGTCTGAGGGCGTTCTTGAGCAGCAGATAGAGCGGCAGCTCGAGGGCAAACGCCCACAAGGCCGCCTGCACCACGGCCCGCCCCGCCTCTCCCTGCCACCAGAGCAGGCCAGCCAGCACGGCATAGAGGGGGCCGTCACCGGTGCGGGAGACGAGCAGGCTGATCCTGGCCTGTGGCCGGTTGTAGGGGTGAAGCAGGCAGACACGACACACCCGCAGGTCCCATTGCTGGATCTTGTTCATCACGCCCCCTTCCCTTGAGTCTTGGCTACAGACTAGGGCGCGGTCGTGACACTTCGTTGACGCACAAATAACAGATTGATGAAAAAAGGGGCCCTAAGGCCCCTTTTCAGCAGGTTGTCGGCAACGCTCAGTTCAGGGAACCGCGCAGGCCGTTCTCCATCAGCTGGCAGTTGTGGGCCGCCAGCCGGCTCATGAAGCTCTCGTCCACCGTCAGGCCAAACACCTGCTCGTAGAGATCCTTCATCACGAACGGCTGCCACATCATGCTGAGGAAGGAGATCTTCAGCATCTCGGGATCCAGGTTGTCCGCCAGCTGGCCGTTGGATCGCATGGTGGCGAGCAGGGCATCGAACTGGGGAAGCTGGCGTTCCAGCAGACGATTCAGCACAAAATCTCGCCCCGGACTCTTCTCGGTAGATAACGCGCTGGAGATGGCGGAGGTCAGCTCGCTGTTCGGCGCCATCACCTGATAGTAGGTGTTGAGCAGATCGGTCAGGCTGCGGTTGCTGCTCTCGTCGTGCCAGGCCTGATCCAGCGGCTCGGCCACGTCCCCCAGCACGGCCTTGTAGAGACCCTCCTTACTGCCGAAGTAGTAGTGGATCATCGCCAGATTGGAGCCGGCCAGCTCGGCGATCTCCCGGGTCGTCACCTTGCTGTAGGGGGTGTTGAGAAAACGTTCGCGCGCCGCGGCAAGCAGCTTGTCACGGATGTCGGAACGTCCGACCGGACGGCCAGGTCTGCGTTTTTCCATGGAATACCTCAGATAATTCAGCAAGGGCTGACAAGTCGATCTGATTGTGAGGGTGATCGAGTACAGCAGGAATAACCAGATAATCAGGCATGAACCGAATATGGGACAAGAGAATTTGCACTCCTTTACAATTCGATTAAATAACCCAGTGAATTGAACCTGTCCGTTCAGGTTGACACAGCATAAAAATCTCGATATTGGTAGTAGCGTTATCGACTGGAAGGATTGAGTCATCATGCGTATTGCCGCCCCGCTACTACTTATCTCCCTAATCGCGACTCCTCGCGCGGGATCCTTGTAGCCGGGCTAAGGCATAGCCGGAATTTACAGAAACCCGTGCACCCCGCACGGGTTTTTTTATGCCACGCAGGATGCACGAAGCGAACTTAGGAAGAGGGAAGTCACATGTCAGATCGGGTCATCATATTCGATACCACCTTGCGTGATGGCGAGCAGGCGTTGTCGGCCAGCTTGACGGTCAAGGAGAAGCTGCAGATCGCCCAGGCGCTGGAACGGCTCGGGGTCGACATCATGGAAGTGGGTTTCCCCGTCTCCTCCCCCGGCGATTTTCAATCGGTGCAGACCATCGCCCGCCATATCAAGAACAGCCGGGTCTGCGCCCTCGCCCGCGCCCTGCAAAAAGACATCGATGCCGCCGGTGAGGCGCTGAAAGTCGCCGAGGCGTTTCGCATTCACACCTTCATCTCCACCTCCTCCATCCACGTCGAGAGCAAGCTCAAGAAGAGCTTCGAGGACGTGCTGGAGATGGGGGTCGGCGCCATCAGGCACGCCCTGCGCTACACCGACGACGTGGAGTTCTCCTGTGAAGATGCGGGCCGCACCCCGATAGACAATTTGTGCCGCATGGTGGAGGCCGCCATCAAGGCCGGCGCCCGCACCATCAACATTCCGGACACCGTCGGCTACACGGTGCCGACCGAATTCTCCGGCATCATCCAGACCCTGTTCAACCGGGTGCCCAACATCGACAAGGCCATCATCTCGGTGCACTGCCACGACGATCTGGGCCTCTCGGTGGCGAACTCCATCGGTGCCGTGCAGATGGGGGCCCGCCAGATCGAGTGCACCATCAATGGCATCGGCGAGCGGGCGGGCAACTGCTCCCTGGAAGAGGTGGCGATGATCCTGAAGACCCGCGCCGACCTGCTCGGGGTGCACACCAACATCCGCCACAACGAGATCCACCGCACCAGCACGCTCGTCAGTCAAATTTGCAACATGCCGGTGCAGCCGAACAAGGCCATCGTCGGGGCCAACGCCTTCTCCCATAGCTCCGGCATCCACCAAGATGGCGTGCTCAAGGCGAAGAACACCTACGAAATCATCACCCCCGAGAGCATCGGCCTCACCCAGAACAACCTCAACATGACCTCCCGCTCCGGCCGCCACGTGATCAAACACCGGATGGAGTCCATGGGCTACGCCGAGAGCAGCTATGACCTCGACGATCTCTACGGCAAGTTCCTCACCCTGGCGGACAAAAAGGGGCAGGTATTCGACTACGACCTGGAGGCCCTCGCCTTCTTCAGCCAGATCCACGAAGAGCCCGAGCACTTCAAGTTGGAGTACCTGGGCGTGCAGAGCGGCAGCTCGGTGCTCGCCACCGCCTCGGTGAAACTGAAGGTAGGCCAGGATCTGGTGTGCGAGGCGGCCACCGGCAACGGCCCGGTGGACGCGGTCTACCAGTGCATCAACCGCATCACCGGCTACGAGATCCGCATCGACAAGTACGAACTCAAGGGCAAGGGCGAGGGCAAAAACGCCCTCGGCCAGGTGGACATCGTCGCCGAATATAAAGGGCGCAAGTTCCACGGCATGGGGCTGGCCACCGACATCATCGAGTCGTCGGCCCAGGCCCTGGTCCACGTGATCAACAGCATCTGGCGTGCAGACCAGGTTGCCGAGCAGATGGAACGCAACAACACCATCAAGTCGGAAACCGTCTGAGCCCGTCGGACAAGATGACAGCACAACATCAAGGCGACAGCCGCCCGGGCAGCATCCGGGCCTCGCAGATGAAATGGAATAACACTATCAAGACGGAGAGAGTATGAGCAGTTATCGGATCGCAGTATTGCCGGGTGACGGCATTGGCCCGGAAGTGATGGCAGAAGCCATCAAGGTACTGGAAAAGGTGCAGACCAAATTCGGCTTCTCCCTCGACTATGACCGCCACGACGTGGGCGGCATCGCCATCGACAACCACGGCACCCCGCTGCCCCAGAGCACCATTGCCGGCTGTGAAGCGGCCGATGCGGTGCTGTTCGGCTCGGTGGGTGGCCCCAAGTGGGAGCATCTGCCACCGAACGATCAGCCGGAGCGCGGCGCCCTGCTGCCCCTGCGTGCCCACTTCAAGCTGTTCTGCAACCTGCGTCCGGCCCGTATCTACACCGGCCTGGAGCAATTCTCGCCCCTGCGTGCCGACATCTCCGATCGCGGCTTCGACATCGCCTGCGTGCGCGAGCTGACCGGCGGCATCTACTTCGGCCAGCCCAAGGGACGCGAGGGTGTAGGCGCCACCGAGAAGGCGTTCGACACCGAGGTGTACCACCGCTTCGAGATCGAGCGCATCGCCAAGATAGCCTTCGAATCGGCCCGGGTGCGCAAGGCCAGGGTCACCTCCATCGACAAGGCCAACGTGCTCGCCTCCTCCATCCTGTGGCGCGAGGTGGTGACCCAGGTCGCCAAATCCTATCCGGACGTGGCGCTGAACCACATGTATATCGACAACGCCACCATGCAGCTCATCAAGGATCCGTCCCAGTTCGACGTGCTGCTCTGCTCCAACCTGTTCGGCGACATCCTCTCCGACGAGTGCGCCATGATCACCGGCTCCATGGGCCTGCTCCCCTCCGCCAGCCTGAACGAATCCGGTTTCGGTCTGTTCGAACCGGCCGGCGGCTCGGCCCCCGACATCGCCGGCAAGGGGATTGCGAACCCCATCGCCCAGATCCTCTCCGCCGCCCTGATGCTGCGCTACAGCCTCGGTCAGGAAGCCGCCGCCCAGGCCATCGAGCAGGCCGTGGCCCAGACCCTGGCCGAAGGCTACTTCACCGCCGATCTGCATCAGGCCAACGCCAAGCACCCGGTACAAAGCACCGCCGACATGGGCAGCCAGATCGCCGCGCGCATCTGACGCCACCAAATAACAAGGAAGAGAGCAATGTCCAAGACCCTCTATCAGAAAGTGTTCGACGCCCACGTGGTGCGGGAAGTGGAAGGCGAAACGCCCCTCATCTACATCGACCGTCACCTGGTGCATGAAGTGACCAGCCCCCAGGCGTTCGACGGCCTGCGCGCCATGAACCGCCAGCTGCGTCGCCCGGATCTGACCTGGGCCACCATGGATCACAACGTCTCCACCACCACCAAGGACATCGCCGCCTCCGGCGAGATGGCCCGCATCCAGATGGAGACGCTGGCCGCCAACTGCAAGGAGTTCGGTGTTCGTCTCTACGATCTCAACCACAAATACCAGGGTATCGTCCACGTGATGGGACCGGAGCTTGGCATCACCCTGCCCGGCACCACCATCGTCTGCGGTGACTCCCACACAGCCACCCACGGCGCCTTCGGCTCGCTCGCGTTCGGCATCGGCACCTCGGAAGTGGAACACGTGATGGCGACCCAGACCCTGAAACAGGGCCGCGCCAAGACCATGCGTATTTCGGTCAACGGTAAACTGGCCGAAGGTATCAGCGCCAAGGACGTGGTACTCGCCATCATCGGCAAGGTCGGCCATGCCGGCGGCACCGGCTATGTGGTGGAGTTCGCCGGTGAGGCCATCGAGGGGCTCACCATGGAAGGGCGCATGACGGTGTGCAACATGGCCATCGAGCTCGGCGCCAAGGCGGGCATGATTGCCCCCGACCAGACCACCATCGACTACATCCGTGGCAAGGAGTTCGCCCCCAAGGGCGAGGTCCTGGAGCAGGCCATCGCCTACTGGCAGAGCCTCAAGAGCGATGCCGATGCCAGATTTGATGCCGAAGTGGTGCTCGACGCCGCCGACATCGCCCCCCAGGTGACCTGGGGCACGAACCCGGGTCAGGTCATTGCCGTCAATGAGCCCATCCCGGCACCGGAATCCTTCGCCGATCCGGTGGAGCAACAGTCCGCCCGCAAGGCCCTCGCCTACATGGATCTGCAACCCGGCCAGAAGCTCTCCGACGTCGCCATCGACAAGGTGTTCATCGGCTCCTGCACCAACAGCCGCATCGAGGATCTGCGCGCCGCCGCCGCCATCGCCCGTGGCCGCAAGGTCGCCGCCGGCGTGCAGGCTCTGGTGGTGCCGGGCTCCGAACAGGTGAAGGCCCAGGCCGAGGCCGAGGGGCTGGACAAGATCTTCATCGAAGCGGGCTTTGAGTGGCGCCTGCCAGGCTGCTCCATGTGCCTGGCCATGAACAACGACCGGCTGCAACCGGGGGAGCGCTGCGCCTCCACCAGCAACCGCAACTTCGAAGGGCGCCAGGGCCGTGCCGGCCGCACCCATCTGGTGAGCCCGGCCATGGCCGCCGCCGCCGCCGTCACCGGCCGCTTCGCCGACATTCGCGCACTGTAAGAGGGAAGAGAGATGACAGGATTCAAACAACATAAAGGGATCGTCGTTCCCCTCGACAGCGCCAACGTCGACACCGACGCCATCATTCCGAAGCAGTTCTTGCAGAAGGTGAACCGCACCGGCTTTGGCAAGCACCTGTTCCACGACTGGCGTTTCCTGGACGATGCAGGCCAGCAGCCCAACCCCGAGTTCGTGCTGAACCAGCCGCAGTTCGCCGGTGCCAGCATCCTCCTGGCCCGCGAAAACTTCGGCTGCGGCTCGAGCCGCGAGCACGCCCCCTGGGCGCTGGCGGATTATGGCTTCAAGACCATGATCGCCCCGAGCTTCGCCGACATCTTCTACGGCAACGCCATCAACAACGGTATGGTACCGGTGCGCCTGAAGGAGGAGGAGGTCGATGCCCTGTTCCAGCAGGTTGCCGCCCAGCCGGGCATCGAGATCGAAGTGGATCTGGAGGCCAACCAGGTGCGGGCCGGTGAACTTTGCTTCGGTTTCGAGATCGATGAGTTCCGTCGCTACTGCCTGCTCAACGGGCTGGATGCCATCGGCCTGACCCTGCAGCACGAGCCCGCCATCAGCGCCTTCGAGGCAAAGCAGCCGAGCTGGATCTGACAAGCACAAGAGCCGCCCAGGCGCCTTCGAGACCAGGCTGCCGAGCCGTATATGGCAAGGCCCAGACGCGATAAAGCGAGTAGAATCCACAGGGAGCCCAGGCTCCCTGTTTTATTTCCCGCCCGCTACGGGCTCACCCACAGGAAAGGATGATGACAAGTACCCGCCCCCTCTTGCTGCTGATCCTGCTGCTCGCCCTCCCGGCCAGCGCCGGGCAGACCTATTTCCACAGCAGCGGCGGCCAGCTCAACGTCGGCTGGCAAGACAGGGAGGGCGAGGTGCAGCAGCTCACCTACCGGCTGGAGGCAGGCAAACTGCCGCCGCTCATCGCCTACCGGTCGTCCCGCATGCAGGAAGAGGTGCTGCAGCGCCTGCTGCAACGGGGGGGGGCCGAGTTCCCCGGCGTACAGTTCTCCCTCTCCCGCCCCGGGATGGAGCTCCAGCTCAAGAGCCGCCAGCCAGAGCAGGTCAACCAGGCCATGAGCTGGCTCACCCGGGAGCGCGGCAAGCTGGAATCCGAGTGGCTCACGCAGCACTACTTCCAGCCCTTCACCGCTCCCGACGGCGCCTCCGCCATCAAGCAGGATCATGTCCGCATCGCCCTGGAGAGCCGGACCGAACTGGCACCGCTCGCCGATCAGCTCAAGCGACAGGGCACCACAGAAACCGAGGCGCGCCAGAAGACGGTGGAGTACATCCTCGACTTCGTCCAGGCCATCCCCTATCGGCTGCTAGACAGCCAGTCGGGACGCTCGGGCAAGGGCTTTCTGAGCCCCCGCCAGGTGCTGGAACAGAACGGGGGGGATTGCGACAGCAAGGTGACCCTGATGGCCGCCCTGCTGGCCCAGCTCTTCCCCGAACTCAGGCAGACCATGGTATTCGTGCCTGGCCATGCCTTGCTGGGGGTGGCCCTGCCGGCCACACCGGGGGCGGCGACCCTGAGCCGGGATGGGGAAACCTATCTCCTGATGGAACCGACCGGCCCTGCCCAGCTCCCCCTGGGGCAGCTCGCGCCCGCCAGCCGGGTGCTGGTCGACAGCGGCCAGCTCAGCGTGCAGCCGGTACTGGCCAACCAGTGAAGAACCGGGCAGGCGAACAGAGCGGCCAGCTTAGGCCGACCGATAAGATAAGAGGGTGAGAAGGGGTGAGGGTACCCGTCAGGCCAGAGACTGGAACTCCAGCGCAAGCAAAAGCCCGTGCTCTTCCTCCAGCACCCGCACGATGCGAGCCTGGGCCTCGAAGGGAGGCAGGAGGTTGCTGCTGGTGGCCAGGCTCACCCGGACGGGTTGATCCGGATCGAAACCATGTTCGTTCACCTCGACGCCCATGCCGTTGGCGCTGAGATCCCGACAGATCCCCTCCAGCACCAGATCATGCTGGAACAGGGTGACGGGGGCATTGATGACCATGCGCTGGAAGGCTCGTCTTTCCTTGGTGCTGGTGATCACTTGGGGCATCCTCCTCGGTGGTGGCTCGCACGATGCGGCCCGTGAAACATAGTGCTGGCCTCCCCCTGGGAACGCCAATACAATGCGATGCGTTGCTCAAACGGGGTGCGGTTTACCGCTGAGATTATACCCGTGAACCTGATCCAGATAATGCTGGCGGAGGAATTTGAGGCATGACGCGCGTTTTTGCGCCCTCATCCGCTGGCCCTCACCACACGAGACGTGCCATTGATGAGCAGCCCGCTGCCCATGGCACCTCAGGACCCACAGGAGTGCCATTGATGAAGACCCTGCTGCTGCTCGCCACCGGCCTGCTCTCGGCCCAGGCATTTGCCGCCGATACCCTCACCGTCTACACCTACGGCTCCTTCGCCGCGGAATGGGGCCCGGGCCCCAAGATCAAGCAGGCCTTCGAGAAGGAGTGCGGCTGCACCCTGGATCTGGTGGCGCTGGAAGACGGCGTGGCCATCCTCAACCGGCTGCGGCTGGAAGGCCAGCACAGCAAGGCTGACCTGGTGCTGGGGCTGGATGACGCCCTGGTCAGCGAGGCCAAGCAGAGCGGGCTGTTCGCCCCCCATCAGACCGGGCTCGACGCCCTCAAGGTGCCGGGTGGCTGGCAGGATGACACCTTCGTGCCCTATGACTACGGCTACTTCGCCTTCGTCTACGACAGCGGCAAGCTCAAGCAGCCCCCCAAGAGCCTGAAAGAGCTGGTCGAACGCACCGATCTCAAGGTGATCTATCAGGATCCCCGCACCTCCACCCCGGGACAGGGGCTGATGCTGTGGATGAAATCCGTCTACGGTGACCAGGCCCCCACCGCCTGGGCACAGCTTGCCAAGAAGACGGTCACCGTCACCAAGGGCTGGTCAGAAGCCTACGGCATGTTCCTCGACGGCGAGGCGGACATGGTGCTCTCCTATACCACCTCCCCGGCCTATCACCTGATCGCCGAGAACAAGCCCCAGTATCGGGCGGCCGCATTCGAGGAGGGTCACTACCGCCAGGTGGAGGTGGCCGCCAAGCTCAAGAGCGCCAAGCAGGGCAAGCTGGCTGACCAGTTCCTGCAATTCATGCTGAGCCCCGCCTTCCAGCAGGAGATCCCCGCCGGCAACTGGATGTATCCGGTGACGGACACCCCGCTGCCCAAGGGCTTCGAGCAGATGATCACCGTCACCAAGCCGCTCAGCTTCACCTCTGACGAGGTGGCCGCCAACCGCAAGGGCTGGATCCGGGAGTGGCTGCAAGCCGTCACCCAGTGAGCCATCACTTCGTGAAACCACAGTCTCGACCCCTCTGGTGGCTGCCGGGCAGCGCAGCCACCCTGATCATCCTGCTGTTGTCCCTGGGGCCGCTGGCGGCCCTGCTGTGGCAGGCCGGTACCCTGTCCCCCCGCACCCTGATGGCCGATCCCTATCTGCGCCACGTGCTGGGCTTCAGCCTCTGGCAGGCCCTGCTCTCCACCCTGCTGAGCTTAGGGTTAGCCATTCCGGTGGCCAGGGCCCTGGCTCGGCGCCGTTTCACCGGCCGCCGCCTGCTGCTCAAGCTGTTCGGCCTCTCCCTGGTGCTGCCCGTCATCATCGCCATCTTCGGCATGGTGGCAGTGCACGGCCGTCAGGGCTGGCTGCCACAACTGCTGCGCGGTCTGGGCGTGGATCCCGGCAACTACCTCTACGGCCTGTTCGGCATCCTGCTGGCCCACGTCTTCTTCAACATGCCGCTCGCCGCACGCCTCATCCTGCAGAGCATAGAGAGCATTCCCGAGTCCTCCTGGCGCCTCGCCAGCCAGCTCGGCATGCGATCCTCCCACATCTTCCGGCTGCTGGAGTGGCCCATCATCCGGGGCATGCTGCCGGGGCTCGCCAGCCTCATCTTCATGCTTTGCTTCACCAGCTTCACCACAGTGCTGGCGCTCGGCGGTGGCCCCAAGTCCACCACTCTGGAGGTAGCGGTCTATCAGGCGCTGCGCTTTGACTTCGATCTCGCCACCGCCGGCGGGCTCGCCCTGGTCCAGCTGCTGCTGACCCTGGCCCTGCTCCTGTTGCAGCACAAGTTGCAGACCACGCCGGCAAGCCGGATCGAGAGCCGTCGCCCCTGCCTGCGCCCTGATCGTCACCAGAGGGGCACGGCCCTGGTGGATGGGCTGGCCCTGGCCCTGGGGCTCGCCATCTTCCTGCCGCCGCTGCTGGCCATCGTCGTCGCAGGGTTCAACCCCGGCCTGCTGCCGGCACTGACGTCGAACCGGCTGTGGCTGGCGGGAGGCCAGTCGCTGGCCATTGCGCTGGCGGCTGGCTCCCTGGCCACCCTGCTCGGCGCCGCCCTGCTGCTCACCAGCCGCCACCTCAGGGTGCGGGATCGCAAGCGGCGCGCCGCCGCCCTGTGGGAAGCCAGCGGCTCCATGATCCTGATGATACCGGCGGTGGTGCTCTCCACCGGGCTTTTCATCATGTTCATGCCCTTCACCGATGTCTTCTCCCTGGGCCCCTGGCTGGTGGTACTGGTCAACGCCCTGATGGCACTGCCCTATGTGCTGCGCACCCTCAACGCCCCCATGCAGCTGGTGGTGCGTCAGTATGATCGGCTGGCGGACAGTCTGGGGGTACGCGGCCTGCATCGCCTGCGGCTGGTAGAGTGGCCCCTGCTGCGCCGCCCGCTGGCCCTGGCGATGGCCCTCTCCATGATCCTGTCGCTGGGTGATCTCGGCGCCATCGCCATGTTCGGCAGCCAGACCCTCACCACCCTGCCCTGGCTGCTCTATCAGCAGCTCGGCAGCTACCGCCTGACCGAGGCGGCCGCCACTGCCCTGCTGCTGCTCACGCTCTGTTTCTCCCTGTTCTGGCTGGTCGAGCGGGGGCTTGGAGGGAAGCATGCCGAACCTTGAAATCCGCGGCACCTTGCTAGGGTCCCGACACAGCCCTGCTGGCCGCTCACACAGCTCCCCGGAGAACAAAAGATGTTGAACATCGACAGACTGGTCACCAGCTACCCCGACTGGCGTGTCGACTTCACCGCCACCCTGGCCAGGGGGGAGATCACCGCCCTGATCGGTCCGAGCGGCGCCGGCAAGTCGACCCTGCTCGGCATGATCGCCGGCTTCGTGCCGGTGGAGTCCGGCACCCTCACCTTCGACGGTCAGGATCTGATGCCGCTGGGCCCGGCCGAGCGGCCGGTCACCACCCTGTTCCAGGATCACAACCTCTTCCTGCACTTGTCGGTGTTCGACAACATCGCCATCGGCCTGCACCCCGGGCTGCGCCTCAACGCCGCCCAGCGGAATCAGGTCAACGAGGCGGCCGAGCGGGTGGGCCTCGGTGCCATGCTGATGCGCCTGCCGGATCAGCTCTCCGGTGGCCAGCAACAGCGGGTGGGCCTGGCCCGCGCCCTGGTGCGGGGCAAGCCGCTGTTGTTGCTGGACGAGCCCTTCTCGGCCCTGGATCCGGCCCTGCGCAGGGAAATGCTGGCAGAAGTCGCCCGCCTCGCCTGTGAACAGGGCATTACAGTGCTGATGGTGTCCCATAACCCGGAAGACGCCCAGCTTATCGCCGACCAGGTACTCTTCATCGACGAGGGATGCATCGCCTTGCAGGGCAAGCCCGAGATCCTGCAAAGCAGCGATCATCCCGGGTTGCTGCGCTACCTTGGCCGCGCTCTGGCGCCACAGTGAATGGCTAACAAGCTGATGGTATCCCCCTATCATGCCGGAGGATGCCCAGCTCATCGCAGCCCAGGTACTCTTTATCGACGAGGGATGCATCGCCTTGCAGGGCAAGCCAGAGCCCCTGCAAAGCAGCGCTCACCCCGGGTTGCTGCGCTACCTCGGTCGTCCCCAGGGGGCCTAGGTAGACGGGATAAAAAAAGGGAAGCCAGCTGGCTTCCCTTTTTCATGCATGGTTTGTCGGCCGGGATCAGAGGTTTTCCTCGGCGAAGGAGGCGAGTCGACTGCGCACAACTCCATTCAGGAAGATGTTGGCACTGCCGTCGAAATCCTTGAAGCGCTCGACGATGTAGGTCAACCCCGAGGTCACCGGGCTCAGGTAGTTGGAGTCGATCTGGGCCAGGTTGCCGGAGCAGACGATCTTGGTCCCCTCGCCGCAACGGGTGATGATGGTCTTGATCTGGGATGCCGTCAGGTTCTGGCACTCGTCCAGCAGCACGAAGGTGTTCTGGATGCTGCGCCCGCGCATGAAGTTGACCGATTTGAACTGGATGTTGGCCTTCTCCATGATGTAGCTCAGCGACCCGCTCATGTTCTCGTCCTGCTTGTGCAGCACCTCCAGGGTGTCGGTCACCGCCGCCAGCCAGGGCATCATCTTCTCTTCTTCCGTGCCGGGCAGGAAACCGATGCTCTCGGCGATTTCCGGGGTGTTGCGGGTGACGATCACCTTCTCGTAGATCCCCTTCTCGATCACCAGCTCCAGGGCCGCCGCCATGGCGAGCAGGGTCTTGCCGCAACCGGCAGGTCCGGTCAGGATCACCAGGTCGATATGGGGATCGAGCAGGGCGTCGAGGGCCATGCCCTGATAGATGTTCTTGGGATGCACGCCCCAGGCCTTGCGCGACATCAGCCGCTCGCGGCCCAGATCCTTGAGGCGGATCTTCTGGCCGTCGTGGGCGAGTACCCTAGCGGCAAAGAAGTTCTCCTCGTCCAGCAGGTACTGATTGACGTGCACCCCCTCCAGCAGGGCCGAGTCGATGACGTGCACCGTATCTCGGCCATGGGTCTCGCTGTCACACTCACCGACCCGTTCCCAGAAGCTGCCGGGCACCACCTGGAAGCCTTTGGCCAGCAGACGGATGTCGTCGATCAGCTGGTCGCTGCGGTAGTCCTCGACATGGGCAAGGCCAGCACCCTTGGCCTTGAGGCGCATGTTGATGTCCTTGGTCACCAGCACCACCTGGCGTTTCATCTCATGCTTTTGCAGATAGAGAGCGGCATTGATGATGCGGTTGTCTGCCTCCTTGTCGGTGAACACCTCGGCATCCTGAGGCAGATGGTGATCGCTGAAGATGGAGATGCGACCGCTCGCCTCGCCGGCGAGCGCCACACCTTGCACTATCTGTTCCGGGGTCGCGTCGCGGAATACGTCTTCCAGTGCGCGAATGGCGATGCGGGCATCACGGCTGACGTCTTTCTGGCGATCCTTGATGTTGTCGAGCTCTTCGAGCACCGTCATGGGGATGAGCACGTCGTGCTCTTTGAAGGAGTAGATGGCGAGGGGTTCGTGAAGCAGAACGTTGGTATCCAGGATAAACAGCTTTCGGTCCGTGTTGTCCATAAGCATCCTCCTTGGCACTGAAGGTGCCACGTGTGTGAATCTCAGATGTCATTGAAACCACACGACCGTGACAGTTTTATTACCCCCAACGCTACGCCCGAATTTACCGGCGTGCAACATTTCCCTTGCCCGCCCCAACTGACTGTATATAAAGCAATCAATAAAAAAGACCGGCCCTCTGGCCGGTCTTTTAAGCGTGATTATCCCCCAAGCGGCCCCGTTAGCCGCACTTGGAATCACCGCAATTGAGGCAGGTCATGCAGCCATCTTTCTGCACCAGCGCCTTGGTGTGGCACTTGTAGCAGAGCGCCGCATTGGGGGGGAAACCGCTGCCCGCCTGCGGTTCTTCTGCCTGTTGCTGTGCCTGCAGTTCCGCCTGCTTCTCGGCCAGAAACGCCTGCTGGTGCTCGTCCAGCCCGGGCACCTTAAGCATGCCGATCTCGGTGAGATGGGTCTCTATCACGTTGCCAATTTCGGCGATGAGCGAGGGCACATACTTGCCCTTGTTCCAGTAGCCGCCCTTGGGATCGAACACGGAGCGCAGCTCCTCCACCAGGAAGGTGACATCCCCCCCCTTGCGGAATACCGCCGAGATGATGCGGGTCAGGGCCACTATCCACTGATAGTGTTCCAGGCTCTTGGAATTGATGAAGATCTCGAACGGACGGCGCGTCTCGTGGACCGTGCCCTCGTTGAGAATGATGTCGTTGATGGTGATGAACAGCGAATGCTCGGAGACGTGCTCCGGCGTCTTCAGCTTGTAGGTGGTGCCCATCAGCCGTTCCGGGCGCAGCACCGTCTCGTGCATGTGCACCACGTCATCCTGGGGATCCGGTGCCTCTTGCGGTTCATCCCGGGTTTTCACCTTGTAGGCGACGATTTTTCTGTCGATCTTCTTGACCATGTGTCGTTCTCAGAATTTGCCGTAATAGCCTTCTTTCAAGGCGTCGTAGAGGTTAGCGGCAGTGTGCAGCTCGCCATCGTATTCGATCTCTTCGTTCCCTTTCACCGTGATGACGGAGCCATCCTCCAGAGTGAACTCGTACTGAGTGTTCTCCAGATCCTTCTCTTTCACCAGCACGCCCTGGAAGGCCTCCGGATTGAAGCGGAAGGTGGTGCACCCCTTGAGCCCGGAATCCGAGGCGTAGAGGTAGATATCCTTGAACTGCTCGAACGGGAAATCGGTCGGCACGTTGGCGGTCTTGGAGATGGAGGAGTCAATCCAGCGCTGGGCCGCCGCCTGGATGTCCACGTGCCCGGTCGGGCTGATGTCGTCTGCGGTGATGAAATAATCCGGCAGGCGACTGGCCTCATCTGCCCCATAGGGCATGGCAGCCGGGTTCACCAGCTCGCGGTAGGCGAGCAACTCGAAGGAGTAGACATCCACGCTCTCCTTGCTCTTCTTGCCCGGCTTGATGACGTTGCGGCTGTAGTGGTGGGCAAAGCTTGGCTCGATGCCGTTGCTGGCGTTGTTGGCGAGCGACAGGGAGATAGTACCGGTCGGCGCAATGCTGCTGTGGTGGGTGAAACGGCCACCCACCTCGGCCAGCTCGGCCACCAGGGCGGGATCCACCTCGGCCACCTGTTGCATGTAGCGGCTGTAGCGGGCGTGCAGCACCTTGCCCTTCACCTTGTCGCCGATCTTGATGCCATCTGCCGCCATCTCGGGGCGCAGGCGCAGCATCTTGCCGGTGACCTCGAACTCCTGCTCCATGACGGGAGCCGGCCCCTTCTCCTTCGCCAACCGCAGGGACTCCTGCCAGCCGGTCATCGCCAGCTCCTGGGAGACCTGCTCGGTAAAGGCGACGGACGCCGCACAGCCGTACTTGATGCGCAGCATGGTCAGGGTCGAGCCCAGGCCGAGGAAGCCCATGCCGTGGCGGCGCTTGGCGGTAATCTCCTCGCGCTGTCTGGCCAAGGGCAGCTGGTTGATCTCCACCACGTTGTCGAGCATGCGGGTGAAGATGGCCACTACCTTGCGAAACGCGGACCAGTCGAATGCAGCCTGCTCGGTGAAGGGGTCGCGCACGAAGGCGGTTAGGTTGACCGAGCCCAGCAGACAGGCGCCATAGGGCGGCAGGGGCTGCTCGCCGCAGGGGTTGGTGGCGCGGATCTCCTCGCAGAACCAGTTGTTGTTCATCTCGTTGACCTTGTCGATCAGGATGAAACCGGGCTCCGCATAGTCGTAAGTGGAGGTCATGATGACGTTCCAGAGCTTGCGGGCGGGTAAGGTCTTGTAGACCTTGCAGGCTACCTGCCCCAGCTCGTTTATCACCACCCCTTCCTTGTTGGGCCAGTCCGCCCAGATCACCTGCAGCGGGTCGTCCAGCGCGATGCCATCCTGTTCCACCTCCTTGGCGGTGTAGGGGAAGATCAGTTGCCAGGGGGCATCCACCTTCACCGCCTTCACAAACTCTTCGGTGATGAGCAGGGAGAGGTTGAACTGGCGAAGGCGGCCATCTTCCCGCTTGGCCTGGATGAACTCGATCACGTCGGGGTGGCGGATGTCCATGGTGCCCATCTGGGCGCCACGACGGCCGCCAGCTGAAGACACGGTGAAACACATCTTGTCGTAGATGTCCATGAAGGAGAGCGGGCCCGAAGTATAGGCGCCGGCACCGGAGACGAAGGCCCCGCGCGGGCGCAGGGTCGAGAAGTCATAGCCGATGCCGCAGCCGGCCTTCAGGGTCAACCCAGCCTCATGCACCTTGTCGAGGATATCGTCCATCGAATCTTCGATGGTGCCGGAGACGGTGCAGTTGATGGTGGACGTAGCGGGTTTGTGCTCGAACGCCCCGGCGTTGGAGGTGATACGGCCCGCCGGAATGGCACCATTGCGCAGGGCCCACAGGAAGGGCGCATACCAGGCCTCGGGTTCGCGTTCCTGCGCAGCCAGCGCGCGGGCCACCCGCTGGTAGGTCTCGTCGATGGAACCATCGATCGGGGCGCCATCCTTGCTCTTGAGACGATATTTACTGTCCCAGATCTCGAGGGACGTCTCCTGCAGGGGGATCTGGCGGGCGACGGTGTCGCTCTCCAGCACCGGGGTGGATTTAGCCATGTTCAATCAACCTCATGTGAATGCATCTACACCCTGACAACACTAAAAGCACAACTAATAGTGAAATTTAAGGTGGACAACACTATATATAGTAAACCAGTCATAACGAGGGCGCAGATTCTATCCTAAAAAAATGCCCCGGCCAGCAGATTTCTGGGCCAGGGCATTTAAGCGGTTCAATTCCCGAGAGATTTAATGCGAAGCGGGATCTCAGGGTTTCTTGACGTAAACGCTCGGTGTCTCACCCGCCATATTCAGATAGAACTCATAGACGCCATCCGCATCCGGCGAGAACTTCATGTCCTCATACTTGGAGCAAGGGTTGACCGGTACGGGCTCCCCGCCCAGTACGGCCACGCCATCGCTCGGGCTCTTGTAGCCGAAGTTGGTACCGCAGCTCCAGCCGGAGTCAGCGAACTTGAATTTGTAGGGAGCCCACTCCTTCTTGAGCGTGCCCTTGGCCATGTAAAGCTTGTCGGCGACCTTGACCACCTTGCTCTCATCGGTCGCCATCCAGTCGTTCATCTCCCCTCGCAGGTAGATGGACTTGCCGCCGAAGTCGCTGTTGTCTGCCGCCTGCTCTGCACCGCTATTGGATGCGCAACCGCCTAATACCAGGGTTCCCGCCGCCAGCATCATCGTTACTGTTCTTTTGAACATGTATCCATTCCTCAGATTATTGTGATTCCTTGGCCCATCGAACGTGGGCTGACGAATTAAAGCAGAGCGGGCATAACAAGAAAGGTAGAGGCATCACATTCTGTGTTTTTTATATCCAACACACGCTATCAATGGATAAATATCGAACAGAGAATCAAAGGGATTGGTGAAGCTAGGGTGGTTAATGACAAAACGGCGGGAATATCTGAAGGTGGAAATTCGCCGTCCTGGTCAATTTCAGGCAATAAAAAAGCCCGCTCGGATGA
>NZ_CDDD01000012.1 GCF_000820165.1 Aeromonas taiwanensis | reverse complement strand
GCAGTGCTGTGGGTGGCGGGAGGTCTGCTGGGGGGCGGGGCGCTCCTGCGCTTCAGGCGCCAGGGCACCACTGTGCATCCCCTGCGCCTGGATGAGAGCCGGGTGCTGGTGACGGAGGGCGTCTATCGTGTCAGCCGCAATCCCATGTACCTGGGCCTGCTCTGCTGGACGATGGCGCTGGCCTGTTATCTGGGCGGGCTGGCCGTCTGGCTCGGTCCGCTGCTGTTGTGGGGCTGGCTCAGCCGCTTTCAGATAGTGCCGGAAGAGCAGGCGCTGCAAAGGCGCTTTGGCGAGGCATATGCAAACTACTGCCGCCGGGTGCGGCGCTGGTGCTGAACCGCTCTTCCGCGTGCAGAGCCAGGCGATGGAGATAAAAAACGGCCCGCAGATGCGGGCCGTTTTGATGAGGTGGCGAGGAAGGGATCACGCCTTGGCGGTATCCACCTCGCCAAGCGGCGCGGTTTCACCCAGGCTGTCCTCGCTCTTGGCGACCACGCTCGCGGCGATGGCGTTGCCCAGCACGTTGGTGGCGGAGCGACCCATGTCGAGGAAGTGATCGATGCCGAGCAGCAGCAGGATGCCCGCTTCCGGGATCTGGAACTGGTTGAGGGTGGCGGCAATCACCACCAGGGAGGCACGGGGCACGCCGGCCATCCCCTTGGAGGTGACCATCAGCAGCAGCAGCATGGTGATCTGCTGGGCCATGGAGAGCTCGATGCCGTAGGCCTGGGCGATGAACATGACCGCGAAGGTGCAGTACATCATGGAGCCATCCAGGTTGAAGGAGTAGCCCATGGGCAGCACGAAGCTGGCGATGCGCTTGTCACAACCGAACTTCTCCAGTCTGTCCAGGGTCTTGGGATAGGCGGCCTCGGAGCTGGCGGTGGAGAAGGCCAGCAGGATGGGCTCGCGGATCAGGGCTAGCAGGCTCAGGATGCGGCGGCGGATGAAGAGGCTGCCCATGGCGATAAGCAGCAGCCAGAGGCAAGCCAGCGCCAGGTAGAACTGGGCCATGAAGGTGCCGTAGGTGGCGAGGATGCCGAGCCCCTCCTTGGCGACCATGGCGGCGATGGCGCCAAATACCGCGAAGGGGGCGAAGTTCATCACGTAGCCGGTCACCTTCAGCATGATCTCGGCGCCGCTGGCCATCAGCATCACCACCGGTTTGGCGGCATCCCCCAGGGCGGCGGCGGCCAGCCCGAAGAAGAGGGAGAAGACCACGATCTGCAGGATCTCGTTGGTGGCCATGGCCTCGACCACGCTCTTGGGGATGGCGTGGGTGATGAAGTCCTTGAGAGAGATGGCGGTTGCCGTCACGCCCGAGCTGGCGGAGTCATCGGGCAGGGAGAGGGAGAGCCCCACCCCCGGTTGCATCAGGTGGACCATCACCAGCCCCAGGGTCAGGGACATCAGGGAGGCGAGCATGAACCAGCCCAGGGTCTTGACGCCGATGCGGCCCACGGTGCGGGTGTCCCCCATCTTGGCGATACCGACCACCAGGGTGGTGAACACCAGGGGGGCGATGATCATCTTGATGAGGCGCAGGAAGATGTCGGTCAGCAGGGTGATGTCGCTGGCAAAGCCGGCGGCCTGAGCGGGGGCCAGCAGGCGATAACCCTGCCCGGTAACAATGCCAAGCAACATCGCGATGAGGATGGCAACGGTTAATTTATTCATTTTCATGGGGGGTGTCCCAGTCTCGATATGTGCAGTGCCTGTGCGGGTGGGCAGGGTGCCACCTCAGTCCTTTTTTGTGAGCCGGGCCGTGGAATTCAGACAGCCGGTGTGCTGGAGCATGCCTAATCGCGGAGGGGAAATCCAGTGGCTTATTGCAGAACTTTATGTGGTTATTGGTGAAATGAGATGTAAATACTGTTAATTAATTATATTAATCGCTGTTTATTTTGATTTTATCAAGATAAATCGCTTCGAGGCTCTGATCGTTCAACCGGTGAGGCTCCAGGGTAAAGATGAGCAGCGCCGACGTGCGATGCTCCACGTGCATCTCCTCCATGAAGGTATCGGGTTCGTACTCATCAAAGCCGAAACGGGGGCGTTCTGGCCTCACCCTGACCGCATCCCGCGACAGGGTCAGCTCCTGTACATGCACCCAGGGGAAACCCCGGGCCAGCGCCATCTCTCCGGCCCGCTTGAGCACGTATTTGCGGGCGGTTTCCCTGTCCACCAGCTCGTTGCCCACAAACTCCAGCTGCCACTTCTCCGGCCCGAGCCGGGTCTGGGAGAAGCCGGTCTGGCCGTTCCAGAAGGACTTCTCGCTGTCATAGGCGGTGGCGCAGCCCGCGAGTTGCCCCATCAGCAGGCAGCACAGGGCGAGGGTGGGCAGGGTATGACGGGGAGGCGACATGATGCGGACCGGTTGGCGAACGGGATTTCACTACAGCACAAAGGGGGAGGCCAGACAATCGCGGGGCGAGGGCAGCCCATAAAAGAAAAGGCCTTGTCGTTTGACAAGGCCTTTCTCGGGGAATTTGGTCGGTGTGAGAGGATTCGAACCTCCGACCCTCTACACCCCATGCAGATGCGCTACCTGGCTGCGCTACACACCGACGGAGTCAGCTCGGCTGACGGGGGCTAAGTTTATGGAGATGGGCAGGCCCTGTCAACAGGGGAAATACAGGGTTGCGATCGTTTGCCTGCTTTGCGAGCAAATGGCGCTCAAAGTACCGCCGCGTGTGGGAAATTTGACCTGGTGATGCCTGTTTTCAGGTGTTTCTGGCGACCATGAAAATGGCCGCCCGGAGGCGGCCATGTTTACCCGTGGTGACGGATCAGCGGTTGAAGGTCAAGCGCTTGCCCAGCACCTTGTCGGTGACCTGGCCGTTCTGCCAGGCGATCTGGCCATTGACCAGGGTCATCTCGATGGTGCTCTGGAAGCGGTAGCCGTTGAACGGGGACCAGCCGCACAGGTAGAGCAGGTTGCTGTCGGTGACCACGTAGGGCTTGCCCAGATCCAGCAGCACCAGGTCGGCGAAGTAGCCTTCCCGGATGTAGCCGCGATCCTGCACCTGGAAGCGCTCGGCCACCGCGTGGGAGGTCTTCTTGACGATGGTCTCCAGGCTGAAGACGCCGTTGTGGTAGAGCTCCAGCAGCGCCTGCAGGGAGTGTTGCACCAGAGGCACGCCGGACGGCGCCTTGAAGTAGCTGTTCTGCTTCTCTTCCCAGGTGTGGGGGGCGTGGTCGGTGGCGATGATGTCGAGCACGTCGTTGCGCACCGCATCCAGCAGGGCGTGCTGGTCGGCGGCGCTCTTCACCGCCGGGTTGCACTTGATCTGGCTGCCCAGGGTGTCGTAGTCCGCCTCGTTGAAGAACAGGTGGTGGACGCACACCTCGGCGGTGATGTTCTTGTCCTTGAGATCCTTCAGGTCCGGGGTGGCGGTAAAGAGCGACAGCTCTTTCGCCGTGGTCAGGTGCAGCACGTGCAGCTTGGCGCCGTACTGCTTGGCCAGGGAGACCGCCATGCTGGAGGACTTGTAGCAGGCGTCGGCGCTGCGGATGCGGCCGTGCTCGCGCATCGGCACATCCTCGCCCCACTTGGCGCGGGCTTCGTCTTCCAGCACCTTGATGCTGGGGGTGTCCTCGCAGTGGGTGACGATCATCACCGGGCTCTCGCGGAAGATGGCCGCCAGGGTCTCCTGGTTGTCCACCAGCATGTTGCCGGTGGAGGCCCCCATGAAGATCTTGATGCCGCAGGACTGCTTGGGATCGAGCTTCTTGATCTCTTCCAGGTTGTCGTTGGTGGCACCCAGGTAGAAGCTGTAGTTGGCGGCGGCGGAGTTGGCGGCTATCTGGTATTTGGCTTCGAGGGCGTCGATGGTGGTGGTCTGGGGATTGACGTTGGGCATTTCCATGAAGCTGGTGGTGCCACCGGCCACGGCGGCCCGGGATTCACTGGCGATGGTTCCCTTGTGGGTCAGGCCGGGCTCCCGGAAGTGGACCTGATCGTCGATCATCCCGGGGATGAGGTGACGGCCGGTCGCATCGATCACCACGGCATCGGGGGCGCTGATGTCCGGGGCGATACGGGCGATCCGCTCCCCCTCGATCAACACGTCGGAGGCATAGATGCGGCCTTCGTTGACCAGGGTGGCATTCTTGATAAGCAATTTGTTCATGGGGGGTTCCAGTTCCTTTGCCGATAATCCGGGGTCATAATATCGCAAACTGCACTTTCTCTGTAGCAAGGCCTGAGTAATGAAGTTATTTGTTAGAGATTTGACTGTGATCGATTCCAGCTATCTGTGTGAACGCCGCGGTATGGTGGGCGAGAGCTGGCTGGTGGACATCGAGATGAGCGGCGAGCTCAACGAGATGAGCATGCTGCTGGACTTCGGCCGGGTGAAGAAGCTCATCAAGTCCATCATCGATGAAGAGGTGGATCACAAGCTGCTGGTGCCGACCGAGAGCCCCCTGGTGCACATCCATCCCCTGGACAACGACGAGTGCACCGTGGATCTGCTGCGTCCGGGTCGCTCCATCCACCTGCGCTGCCCGAGCCAGGGCTTCGCGTTCATTCCTGCGCCCCAGGTGGACAAGGAGTCGGTGACCCGTTATCTGCTGGCGGTGCTGGCCAAGCGGCTGCCGGGCAACATCAAGGACCTGACCCTGACGTTGCGCTCGGAGCGCATCGACGGTGCCTTCTACCACTACAGTCACGGCCTGAAGAAGCACGACGGCAACTGCCAGCGCATCGCCCATGGTCACCGCTCCCCCATCGAGATCCTGGTGGATGGCGAGCGGGATGAGGAGCTGGAGCTGAACTGGGCCGAGCGCTGGGCCGACATCTACCTCGGCACCGAAGAGGACAGGGTGGCCCTGTCCGAACTGGCGCTGAGCGAGCAGGCCAGGGCCCATCTGGGTGAGCACCACCAGGGCTTCAAGTATGAGGCGCCCCAGGGGCTGTTCCAGCTCGCCATGCCGGCGGCAGAGGTGGAGATGATCGATACCGACACGACCATAGAGCTGCTGGCCCACTACATCGCCCGCGAGGTGAAGAAGCAGGTAGGGGACAAGTTCGTCAAGATCGTGGCCTATGAAGGGGTCGGCAAGGGCGCCATCGCCTACGCCTGATCCCGCCCCCTCCTGGCAATAAAAAGGCCCCGCCGATGCGGGGCCTTGTCGTTTGGGCTCAGGACCATCAGGCGCTGAGGCGGAAGCGCTGGACCAGCCCTTCCTGCTGCTCGGCCAGGGTGTCGAGCTGCTGGCTGGTCTCGGCGACCCGCTCTATCCCCTGATAGTTGAGATCCGAGATGTCGGAGATGCGGTTGAGGTTGGTGGCGATGTCCGCGCTGGTGGCCTGCTGCTGCTCGGCGGCGGAGGCTATCTGGCTCGACATGTCGCTGATGAGCACGACGATGCCCTGTACCTCCTCCATGGCATTGTTGGCCTGGGAGCTCTGATCCACGCAGCTGTCCATCTCGCGGGAGCACTCCTGCATCACGTTGACCGCCCGGGCGACCCCCTGCTGCAGGTTCTCGATCATGGTCTGGATTTCGCTGGTGGACTGGGCGGTGCGACCGGCGAGGTTGCGCACCTCGTCCGCCACCACCGCAAACCCTCGGCCCTGCTCGCCGGCCCGGGCCGCCTCGATGGCGGCGTTGAGGGCCAGCAGGTTGGTCTGCTCTGCGATGCCGCGGATGACGTCGAGGATGTTGCCAATCTGGCCGCTCATGGCGCTCACATCGCCGATCACCTTGCCGGTCTGTTGCAGCTTGCCCGCCAGCTGGTGGGTGGTGGTGATGTTGCCGGCCATCACCTTGCGGCCCATCTCGGAGGCCTTCTCCACGTCCATCACCCGCTCCAGGGTCTGGTTGGCGGCCTGGGCCACCTCCCGTACCGAGGCCTCCATCTGGGTCATGGCGGCGGCGACCGAGGCGGTCTCCTGGCGCTGTTTCTCCAGATCCGCCCGCACCGATTCCGTGGTGTGGCGGTTGTCGTGGGCGGCGCTGTTGAGCTGGTTGGAGGCCTGGGAGAGCTGCCTGAGCACATCCCCCATCTGCTGGATCAGCAGGTTGATCTGGCCGCCGATCTGGCCAAACTCGTTCTGGCTCTTGAAGCCGACCCGCTGGGTCATGTCGCCCTGGGTCACTTCGGTCAGCACCCGCAGCAGCTCTTTAAGGGGGAGGCGGATGGCCTTGCCCAGGGTGAAAGCCACCAGGATGGCGACGACGATGGCGATGACGATGCTGATCCCCTGGGTCAGGGTGCTCTGGGTCTGTACCCGGTCGGAGGCCTGGATGCTGGCGTTCATCAACTGCTGGCTCTGGGCCGTGATCCCCTCGAGCTTGTTCTGGATGCCGAGGATGAGCTGGCTCGCCTCCTTGCTCCGCTCCCGCATGGCCTGCTGCTGTTTCATCAGGGCCAGGTACTGGGACAGCACACCGTCGTTGCCCGTGGTGTCACGCACGAAGCCATGGACGTAGTGGCCCATGTTGTTGTCGAAGTCCTTGAGCTCCCCCTGGAGATCCTTGATGGTGCTGTTGAACCCCTCGATCTGCATCTTGTTGCGCTTGAGCGCCCCCTCGATGGGGGCGGGGATGCTCTGGTTCAGGGCATCCATGGTGGAGAGCTCGATGGCGGAGAGCTTGGTGGTCAGGGTCTCGGAGAGCATCTTGATGAAGCTGTCGTCCACGGTGACCATCATGTCGCCGAGGTTCTTCTTGAACTGGGGCAGGCTGACCTGGAACTGGCCCTTGGCCAGATTGACCTTGTGCAGTCGGGTGAGCAGGGCCTCGTGTTCGCCGGGCAGGGTCTGGGTGAGTTGCAGGTAGTCATCCACCAGTTTGCCGAGGGCCTGCATGTCACCCTGCAGCTGGGGGTGGGGCGCCAGCTGCTGCTTGAGGCTGGCCAGCATCTTGTCCACCTGTCCCTTGGCCTGCTGCAGTTCCGCCACCTCTTCCGGCAGACGCTTGATATCCTGTTCGGTCAGCACGTCGGTGAGCCACTTGTTGGCGCTGAGGAGGCTGATCTGGGTCTGGCTGCTGGCAAGCACCAGGGGCATGGACTCCTGGGTCACCTGATGGAGGGCGCTGCCGAGTTCGTTCTGGCCGCGAAAGGTCAGTACCGCGCTGGCGACCATGACGGCGACCAGGATGGCAAAGCCCAGATAGACTCTCTGTAAGATCGAGAGGTCTGACATAGTTTGTTTCATTATTGTCCCGCTGTCTGTGCAAAAGTCCCTTGCCTGAGTACCCCGTCCCTTTGATACCCTGCATGCCCCGAAGGGGATGTCGCCCAGGTACGCGGGACGTCATCCTCGCTATCGGTATTCTTCACAATAACTGAAGGGATTGGGACAACGGCTGTGTCAAATGTCGGCTTGTGTCACACTTGTCGGACCAAGGCGGCATATTTGGGAGCCGCTTGAGTTTTGTGTTGAATTTTCTTTTTCCTATAAAGGAGTTACCCATGGCGCAAGAAACCATTTTCAGCAAAATCATCCGCAAAGAGATCCCCGCCGACATCCTTTATCAAGACGATCTGGTGACCGCCTTTCGCGACATCCAGCCCAAGGCCAAGACCCATATCCTGATCGTGCCCAACGTGCTGATCCCCACCGTCAACGACGTGGAGCCCGATCACGAGCTGGCGCTCGGCCGCATGTTCACCGTGGCCCGCAAGCTGGCGGCCGATGCCGGGATCGCCGAGGACGGCTACCGCCTCATCATGAACTGCAACCGCCACGGCGGGCAGGAGGTCTACCACATCCACCTGCACCTGGTCGGTGGCCAGCCCCTGGGACCCCTGCTCAGCCTGTGATGCCTTCGCCTCTTCGACTGGCCGGCCCGCTGCTGGCCAGTCTTCTGCTGGGGGGCTGTGCCTCCTTCTGGCAGGACATGTTCGTCTCCTATTCCGATCAGATGGTCCCCCTGCGCAACCAGTTGCTGCTGGGCCATGCCGCCGAGGCCCTGCCCGAGGTGCGCGAGTCGACCCCGGGGGACGACACCTATGTGCTGGATCAGCTGGAGAAAGGGCGCATCGCCTGGCTGGCGGGGCAGGACGGCGCCAGCAAGCAGGCCCTGACCGCCGCCGACAGCCGGCTCACCTGGGAAGACAATCAGGCCGAATACCGCCTGAGCCGAGGGCTGGCCCAGGCGGGGAGCCTGATGACCAACGATCAGACCATGGCCTACCGGGCGCCGGACTACGAACGCACCATGCTGCACCACTATCTGGCCCTGGGTTACCTGCAGCGGGGAGATGCCGACGGCGCCCTGGTGGAGGTGCGCCGGGCCAACCAGGTGCAGGAGCGGGCACTCGCCCGCCGGGCCGACGAGGTGCGCAAGGCCGCGCAGGAGGGGACGCAGGACGACACCGACGGGGAGATGCGCCAGCGGATGTCGCGGTCGGCTCCCGAGCTGGATCGCCTGATCGGCAAGGTGAAGAACGGTTTTCAGAACGCCTACACCTTCTATTTCTCCGGCGTGCTCTACGAGGCGGCCGGGGATCTCAACGACGCCTGGGTCGACTATCAGCGCGGCTACCAGATAGCGCCGGACAACAGGAGCCTGCAGGATGCCCTGCTGCGCCTGGCCAGGCTTCGCGGCTCCCCCGAGGAGATCAAGGAGACCGAGCAGAAGATCGGCCGCAAGGCACCGCAGCCGGTCAAGGATCAGGGCCAGCTGGTGGTGCTGTTTGAAGATGGGCTCATCCCGGCGCGGCGGGAGTTCTTCCTGCCGCTGCCCCTCTCCACCTCGGGCGGCGATTTTCGTACCTTTACCGTGGCGGTGCCCTATTACGACAACCGGGCCAGCGCCAGCGGCCCGCTCGCGGTCACCCTGGGCACGCGGGTGGAGCAGACCAGCGAACTGGTCAGGCTGGAGGCGCTGGCCGCCAAGGATCTGCAGGAGCGGCTGCCGGGCATGCTGACCCGCCAGGCCCTCAGGCTGGTGGCCAAGGAGCAGTTGAGACGCAGCGCCGCCAAGGAGGGGGGCGATGTGGGCAACATCCTGGTGGGGATCTTCAACACCCTCTCGGAGCGGGCGGATACCCGCAGCTGGTTGACGCTGCCTGCCCAGGCGTCGAGCTGGCAGGGGATGGTGCCGGCGGGGGAGGTCAGCCTGACCCTGGGGGCGGGCAGCGCCATGCGCACCCTGCCGCTCACCGTCCACGGCGGGCGCACTACCCTGGTGTGGGTGCAGCGCCTGGGGAGTGGGCTCACGACCCGGGTGATGCCCCTGTGAGGGCGTCCGGGCAATGGCAATCCACATGAACGACCGGTTCGGCCCCAGGCCGCCGGCGAGGAGAACAAGATGAAAGCACAAGGGTTGGCTCTGGGCCTGGTTCTGCTGCTGGCTGGTTGCGCCACCAATACCTCAGGCGTGGCGCTCTATGGCGCGGCAGGCGCCGCGGCGGTGGCGGAGCAGCACCAGAACGTCAACGTCACCCTGACCGAGCTGAGCCGCCGTCAGCAGAACGGCCTGCTGCAGGTCAATGTGGCGGCCGCCAGCACCCAGCGCGGCGACAACAAGCTGCAATATCTCTTCTACTGGTATGACGAGGCGGGGCAGGAGCTGGCCAGCGATGGCCGTGGCTGGACGCCCCTCAAGCTGCACGGCTACCAGACCCGCACCCTGTCTGCCCTGGCGCCGAGCCCGGCCGCCCGGGGTTACCGGATTTACGTTCGCGAAGTGATGGAGGAATCCTACTGATGAAAATGAATCATGCCCTGCTGATCCTGACTGGCGCCCTGCTGCTGGGCGGCTGCTCCAGCACCACCGTCAGCTATGGCGATCCCACCGAGACCGAGACGGTCACCGTGGATTACGGCTCCAGCGACCTGCAGGCCATCGCCGACAAGATGGCGGATTCCATGCTGGCGTCGCCGGCCACCAGCGAGATCACCGCCGGCGGCCGTCCGGTGATGTTCATGGACTCCATCCGCAACAAGACCTCCGAGCACATCGATACCGAGGCCATCACCGACACCATCCGTACCAAGCTGCTGCGCGCCGGCAAGTTCCGCTTCGTCGACATGAGCAAGGTGGCGGCGGTCAAGCAGCAGCTCGAATACCAGCAGAGCAGCGGCATGGTGGATCCCGCCTCCATGGTGCGCCTGGGCAAGCAGACCGGCGCCCGCTACATGGTCTATGGCAACCTCGCCAGCATCGTCAAGGACAACGGCAAGGTGAAGGATGTCTACTACCAGATGACCATGAACCTGATGGATCTGGAGAATGGCGAGCTCTTGTGGGCCGACCAGAAAGAGATCCGCAAGCAGGCCAAGAAGTCCACCTTTGGCTGGTGACGACGTAGCGCGCCAGGGGGCGCTGACGGATCTGGCGCTGCTCGCCGGTCTGCCAGCCCCCTGGTGCAACGGACGGCTGGCGCCGCTTGGCCGCGGCCTGACCAACGGCAACTATCGACTCAGCCTCCCCTCGGGGCAGTGCGCCTTCCTGCGGTGCGGCCACCCGGATCCGGTGCGCCTCGGCATTGACCGTGCCATCGAATGGCAGCTCTATCGGGGGGCCGTAGGACAGGGGCTGGCACTGCCCTGCCATCACGGCGACCCCGCCAGCGGCCTGATGCTGCTGGCGTGGTGCGACGAGCCGAACTGGGCCGAGCAGGCGCCGCCGCCCGCCGAGCAGCCCCGCCTGCTGGCGGAGGTGCTGACGCGGCTGCATCGCCTGCCGGTCCCCGGGGTGGTGATGGCGGTGCGGGCCCACAGCGCCGGGTATCGTGACCGCCTGGCGCGAGTGCCCGGCTGGCTGCCTGCGCTGGAGCGGGGGCTGCTCGCGAGCCGGGAGCCCACCGATTGCTGGCTCCCTTGCCATCACGATCTCAATCCGGCTAACTTGTTGGGACCGCGTCCCTGGGTCATCGACTGGGAGTATGGCGCCGCCGGTCATCCGGGCTTCGAGGTCGCCAGCATCCAGCGTACCCATGGCTGGAGCGAAGAGCAGCGGCGTCAGTTGGAGAGCTGCTATCTTGAAGGCGTAGGAGCGCATAAGCTGCTCAATGACAAAGGATTTCAGGCCGACGCCTTCCTGCCATGGGTCGATTACATCGGCCTGTTGTGGGCGCTGCTGATGGCCGAGCAACAACCGGGGCCCGAGTATCAGGCCCTGATCGACACGAACCGCCAGCGCCTGGAGTGAATCCTGGCAAGGGTGTGAGAGACGCTTGAATTCAATGAATGGGAGGCATGCATGGTGACCACATTCTCATGGCGTCAACCTCGTAGCTGGAGCCTGTTGCTGCTCTGCCTGCTGCTGACGGGTTGCGCCACCCGGGTGATCTATTACTGGCTCGACTCGGCCATCGTCTGGCAACTGGACGACTACTTCTCCCTGAACCGCAGCCAGAAGACGCTGCTGGACAAGGAGGTGAAGGGGTTGATGGCCTGGCACCGGCAGCACGAGCTGCCCCTCTATGCCCGGGATCTTGACGCCCTGGCCAAGGCGGTGGCCAGCCCCATGACGCCGGCCCAGGTGACTGAGCACCTGGACAGAACCCAGGCGAGCCTGACACGCACCCTGGAGAACGCGATTCCCCGTACGGTGCGCCTTGCCAGTACCCTGACCGACGCCCAGGTAGCGCACTTCATGACCGACAGGGTGAAGCGCCAGCAGGAGCGTCAGCACGACTTTGCCACCCAGTCGAAGGCCGAGATGATGAAGGGCTTTCGGGAGAAGATGAACGAGCGCCTGGTGTTCTGGATTGGCAAGGTGAAGCCCGCCCAGCAACCCCTGATCAACCAGTGGGCGGAGTGGCAATACGAGATGATGGCCCCCTGGCTCGATTTCCAGGAGGCCTGGACCAGGGAGCTCGACCGGCTGATGAAGCAGCGCCAGAGCCCGAATTTCGGCCAGGAACTGACCCGTCTGCTGCAGCAGGGGGATGGCCTGATGGATGGCCGCTTCACCGGCTACACGGACAAGTCCCGCCAGCGCACCATCCAGTGGCTCAGCGATTTGAGCCAGTCCATGGATCTCTCCCAGCGGGCCCATCTCTATACCCTGCTCAAGGACTATGCCGATGACTTCGCGGAGATGACCCGAGGCCGTTGAGGGGAGGGCACCGGGCAACGCCAGGGCGGCGACCGACGGGGTCGCCGCCCTTGTTCTTGTGGGGGCGGCTGTGGTAGCTTGCCCTTTCTATTTTTCGGGAATTAACTATTTGAGCCTGCTGGACAAAGTGAAACTTGCGGCGATGGCCCTGCTCATCGCGCTCACTCTGTTGCTCTGCGCCGTCCAGGTGGAGGGGCTCAGGCTGCCCGTTTCCCAGGTTTCCCAGGGCCAGCTCGTCGATGCCCGGCCGACCTCTGCCCAGAGTGTGGATCAGCACGCCATCCCGGACCATGGCGCCAGCCAGGGGGACGACGGGGCCGTCAAGTTCATCGGTGCCCACCAGAATCACCTGCTGCGTCTCGAGCACTCCCTGAACCGCGATCACCAGCCCGGCAGTGTGGTCTACGAGCTGGTGATGAGCTGGTCCCAGCAGGCCATCCTGCTGCTGCTGTGCGGCCTCTTGCTTTACGCCGCCCTCGGCTACCCGAGGAGCAGCTTCCTCGACCACTTTGCCACCATTCACCGGCGCCGCCTGCAGCGCCGGCACCTGCAGTACCGCTTCACCCAGGGCCTGCAGCCCGCCTGATCCCGATGGGGTCAGATAGCCAACTGTTGCCTCATCCTCTCTTTGTGGCCGCTCACGTCCCGTGAACGGCCAGGCTGCCTTGTTTTATTTTTTCGCACGGAGCGGCAATGCGTCGCCCCTTGCCATCGCCTGACAGAGGCCGATTTCATGAGAAGAAAGAGTCATACCATCATGAACCGCATGAGCCTGTGGCAGTACGCCCTGCTGCTGCTGATGCTGGTCACCTTCGCGTTTTATTCCCTGCCCACCTTCTTCGGTGAGCAGCCCTCCCTGGGCCTGCATGGCCAGACCCGGCTGACGCAGGCGCAGCAGCGCCTGCTGGAGGAGAACCGGATCGCCCCCCAGAAGCTGGTCGCCCAGAAAGAGCGAGTGGAGCTGGTGTTCGCCACCCAGGGGGAGCAGCAACTGGCCAAGCAGCTGCTGGAGCAACGGGGGGTGGACAGCGCCGCCCTGACCCTGGAGTTTCACTCCAACGCCCCGACCTGGATCAGCCGGCTCGGCGCCGATCCCATCAAGCTCGGCCTGGACCTGCGCGGCGGCTCCCAGCTGCTGATCGGGGTGGACGTGGATTTTGTCATCGACACCCAGACCAAGAACCTGGTGGACACCCTGCGCACCCGCTTTCGCGAGGCGAACCTGCGCGGGGCCAGCGTGACCCGCACGGCGCAGGGAGCCGTGGCGGTCACCCTGCCCGAGGTGGCGGAGCAGGAGGCCTGGCTCTCCATCATCAAGGAGAGCGCCGGTACCCGCCAGGATCAGTGGACCCTGACCCGCTCCGGCAACGCGCTGACCCTGGTGCTGAGCGAATCTGAGCGCACCCTGCTGGTCAACAACGCCGTGACCCAGAACCTGTCGATCCTCAAAAAACGGATCAACGAGCTCGGCATCGTCGAGGCCTCGGTCCAGCGTCAGGGGCAGGACGGCATCCGCATCGAGCTGCCGGGGGTGCACAACCCCAGGCAGGCGAAGGAGGTGATCGGTGCCACCGCGTCGCTCGCCTTCTACGAGGCCAAGGCGGACAGCCGCTTCTTCATGGCGGATCGCAGCGGCCAGGCGGTGGGCCTCGCTCGCCAGCCGGTGCTGACCGGCGAGCACATCGTCGATGCCCGCGCCAACATGGGGGAGATGGGGCAGCCCCAGGTTAACATCGTGCTCGACACCCTGGGGGGCAGCAAGATGAACCAGTTCAGCCGCCAGCACGTGGGCAAGCCCATGGCCACCGTCTTCACCGAGTACAAGACCAATGCCGAGGGGCGGCTGCGTGCCCGCAGCGAGGTGATCAACGTCGCCACCATCCAGACCGCCCTGGGCAACCAGTTCCGCATCACCGGCATCGGCAGTCTGCCGGAGGCCCAGGAGCTCGCCATGCTGCTGCGGGCCGGCGCTCTCACCGCGCCCCTCAAGATCCTGGAGGAGCGCTCTATTGGCCCGACCCTGGGCCTGCAGAACATCGAGGCGGGCTTCACCGCCCTGGCGTTCGGCATGGCGGGCATGATGCTGTTCATGATGGCCTGGTATCGCAAGTTCGGCTGGGTCGCCATCACGGCGCTGGTCGCCAACCTCTTGATGCAGGTGGGCATGCTGGCGGTGCTGCCGGGGGCTGTGCTGACCCTGCCCGGCATCGCCGGTCTGGTGCTCACCGTGGGCATGGCAGTAGATACCCATGTGCTGATTTTTGAGCGGATCAAGGATCGCCTGCGGGAGGGGGGGAGCCTCGCCAATGCCATCGACTTTGGCTACCGCTCCGCCTTCAGCACCATCTTCGACGCCAACATCACGACGCTTATCTGCGCCGTGGTGCTCTATGCCATCGGCTCCGGGCCGCTGCAGGGCTTCTCCATCACCCTGATCCTGGGGCTCATCTCCAGCATGGTGACCGGCATCTGGGGCACCCGCGCCATCATCAATCCCCTGTGGGGCAACAGCCGCGCCAGGCTGCTGAGGGTATGACCATGATCCGACCTCATCACCATGACGCCGCGCCTGTGAGCCCATCTGGCCTGCGCGCCGACCGCTTCCTGCCGGGAAGCCTGAACCACCTGACGCCGAGGGAAGAACAATGCTGAGAATGATCCTTGCCATGGGGCTGACCCGCTGGCGCTATATCGGTCTGTGGACCTCCGTGCTGCTGACCCTGGCCTGCGTGGCCGTGCTGGCCACCAAGGGGCTGGCCCTCGGCCTCGACTTCACCGGCGGCATTTTGCTGGAGTTTCGCATCCAGACCCTGAAGGAGGCCCACGAGCTCAACGCCCTGCTGACGGCGCCCCTCGCGGGGGCGGTGGAGCTGCACGGCGCCGGCGTACCCGGGGAGTGGCTCATCAAGCTGCCTCCCCACGCGCTGCCCTGGGCGGCGGACGAGCTGGCCACCATGCTGGGGCAGCAGCTGGCCCTGCCGGTGGAGCTCTTGCGCACCACCATCGTCGGGCCCCAGGTGGGCGCCGAGCTGTTCCAGCAGGGGATGCTGGCGGTGCTGGTGGCCTCCCTGGCCATCTCCGCCTACCTGGCGGTGCGCTTCGAGTGGCGTCAGGCCATCGGCATCCTGGTGTCGGTACTGCACGACGGCCTGGTGGCGATCGGGCTTCTCGCGCTCTTTGACATCGAGTTCGACCTCAACGTCATCGCCGGCCTGATGGCGGTGATCGGCTACTCCCTCAACGACAGCATCGTCATCTCGGACCGGCTGCGGGACCTGCTGGGGTCGCGTACCCGCATGGGGATCCACGAGTGCTCGGACGTGGCCATCAAGGCCACCTTCAGCCGCACCATGATCACCTCGGGCACCACCCTCTTCACCGTGGGGGCCCTGCTCCTGTTCGGTGGCGACGCCCTCTACGGCTTCTCCTTCACCCTGTTCGCCGGCATCCTGGTGGGGACCCTCTCCTCCATCACGGTGGCCTCCACCGTGCAGGAGCTGCTGGGGCTCTCGCCCCAGACTTACCAGAAAAAAGAAGAGGATCTGGCAGAGGCGGCGTGACCACCATCGACTGCCGCCACACTGCGGGCCGGCCGGGTCATCCCGAGCGGAGATGAATAGCGAGAAGGAAGACGACAGTCTTCCTTCTTTTTTATTGGCCGGCGCTGGCATAGTCGAGTCTTTGTCGCATTCACATTCAACCAGCGAGGCTATTTTCGGGCTTTGTTCTGACCATTGGCGGTGGGAGGGCGAGTGCTGGCAGCAGTGACAGATGTGCAAGCCAGAGCATATTTCACGGGCCATCTGGAGCTTGCCCATCGTCTACACTGCAATGGAGTTTATTAACGGAGTATGCCTTTATGAACATTGCTCGCCGGCTTCAACTCATTGCCCTGCTGGTTATGCTGGCCCTGGCATTTCTCAGTTGGTTCAGCATCAACCGACTCTCTGCTGCCAATAATGACCTCGGTTATGTCACCGACAATACGGTGCCCAGCATCTCCCTCATCAAACAGGTACAAGCCGATTTTTACGAATTGCATGCCCTGATCCAGACCCATGTGCTCAATACCGATAGCAGCAAGATGAATCAGATTGAGACGGGCATTGCTGACCTTCGTACTGAAATCCGCGCTCTCTTGCAAAAATATGAAGCCGATATGCTCTCCAACGAAGAGGACCGGCAACTGACGACGGATGATCAGCGCATCATTGAGCAATATTATCAGGAGATAGAAAAGGTCCTGATATTGTCTCGCGATAATAACAACACCGAGGCCAGAGACATTATTGCCAATAATGTCATGCCACTGTTCGAGCAGTTTTCCAAGGCCATAGATAAACATGTTCACTTCAATGTCAAATTGGGTGAGGCAGTCAAACAGCAGGGTGAAAAGAACTACGACAATAGCCTCCAGACCATGCTGTTTATTTCTGTAGGTACCGGAATATTGACCCTGGTGCTGTTTATCTGGTTATTCAGACAGGTCGCCAATCCACTGCGGCTGGCGATGGCGACGCTATTCGATATTCAGCACAATTTGAACTTTACCTTGCGGGCCAAGGTGGCCCAGCAAGATGAAATCGGTTTGACACTCTCGGCCGTCAACCGTCTGCTGGACACCTTGCAGCAAACTTTTACCGAGTTTTCAGTGGGCAGTCTGCAGATAAAAAGCACTGCCGAGTCGCTCTCCCAGGCGGCCCATCACCTTGCCTCGTCGGCGAGCCAGGCCAACGATGCCACCAGTCTCATTGCCGCCGGTGTGGAGGAGATGACGGTGAGCATCACGGATATTTCCCAGCGAACCCAGGAAGCCAGTCGCATCACCAATGAATCCGGCAAGCTCGCCAGCGATGGGGGAACCACGATAGACAGAACGGTGAAAGCCATCAACGAGATCGCAGAGGCCATTCGTCAGGCTTCCAGCGAAGTGTCTGCATTGGGCGATGGCATTTCCCGCATTGGTGGCGTGGTGAACGTGATAAGCGATGTGGCGGGGCAGACCAACTTGCTGGCGTTGAATGCGGCCATTGAAGCCGCGCGAGCGGGTGAACAGGGTCGAGGTTTTGCCGTGGTGGCTGACGAGGTACGCAAACTGGCGGAGCGGACGGCCCAATCGACCAGGGAGATCTCGGAGACGGTGGAGGCGATTCAACAGGGCTCCCAGCTCACGGTGACCAAGATGGTTCAGGTGGAAGAAAAGGTTGCGCAGGGGGTGGCCATGGCCACTGAAAGCGGGGAGATCATTACCCAGATCCGCCAGGCCTCCCATCGCGTCATGGATCAGGTCGGTGAGATCACCATCGCGATTCGCGAGCAGAGCTCGGCGGCGGAGTCCATTGCCCATCAGGTGGAGCAGATCGCCCAGGTGGTCCAGCAGACCAGCAGCACGGCGGAAGAGACATCGGCTGCGGCGGAAGAGTTGAATGTGACCACCGAGAATATTCACCAGCAGATCTCTCGTTATCGCATCCAGTGATCACCATGGGTGCCAGCTCCCCGCCACTTGGCGGGGATTTTTTTATGGGTCAGAAACCTGAACCCGGTTGCAGCAGGAAGGCGGCCTCTTCTTCTGTGCTCGCGCGGCCCAGGATGGCGTTGCGGTGGGGGAAGCGACCGAAGCGCTCGATGATCACCTGATGGCGGCGGGCGAAATCGGCGAAGCCCGCGAAGGTGGACTGGGCAGGGCCTGCCGCCTCCTCGTCGGCCAGCGCCTCGAACAGGGCCACGCTTCTGGCCTGCTGCTCCCGGGACTCTGCATGCTCCAGGGGCAGGTAGAAGAAGACCCGGGCCAGCGGCGATAGCCCCTTGTCCACCCCGAGCGACAACCCCTTGAGGCAGAGCTCCCGTGCCCTGGCATCCTGGGCAAAGGCGGCCGGGGTGCCGCGGTGGAGGTTGCGCGGCAGCTGGTCGAGCAGCAGGATGAGTGCCAGGCGACCGACGGGGTTGTCCGCCCAGTGGGCGAGCTCGCCCGCCGCGGCCGCCTTGGCCAGCTCGCCGAAGCGGCTCGTCAGCAGGGCGTCGGTGTCGCTGCTCTTGCCCCACCAGAGGGGGGCTTGGCGCGTGGCACGGGTGACGTCGTCGGCGTCGTCACCAAACCAGAGGTCGAGCAGAGGTTGCCAGGGTTGCATGGAGACTCCTTGGGCCTGGGGCCTTGAGGTGAAACAGGGTCCGGGGACCCTGTCATGGGGGCTGCCGAAATGGCGGCTTCTCGTTACACTGTGCCATCTTTTCCCGAAATAGGGAGCCCCCTCTGGCTGGCACCGCCCCCCGGTGTCTGGTGGCCGGTGGGGGCCTACCGCAGCAAGAAGGAATGTCTGATATGGCCGGAACCAGTCTGTTGGCCCTGCTCGACGATATTGCCACCGTACTCGATGACGTGGCGCTGATGACCAAGGTGGCGGCGAAGAAGACCGCCGGGGTGCTGGGGGACGATCTCGCCCTCAACGCGGAGCAGGTGAGCGGAGTGCGCGCGGAGCGGGAGCTGCCCGTGGTGTGGGCGGTGGCCAAGGGGTCGCTGCGCAACAAGTTCATCCTGGTGCCGGCCGCCATCGCCATCAGCGCTCTGGTGCCCTGGCTCATCACCCCGCTCCTGATGCTGGGGGGCGCCTATCTCTGCTTCGAGGGGGCCGAGAAGCTGGCCCACAAGTTTCTGCCTCACGAGGAGGAGAGCACCGCCACGGTGGAGGCGATCCCCGACGATCTGGCGGCCTTCGAGCGGCAGAAGGTGAAGGGGGCCATTCGTACCGACTTCATCCTGTCGGCGGAGATCATCGTCATTGCCCTCGGCACGGTGCAGGGCTCCAGCCTGGGCCTGCAAATCGCCGTGGTGGCGGGCATCGCCCTGCTGATGACCGTCGGGGTCTACGGCCTGGTGGGGCTCATCGTCAAGCTCGACGACATCGGCCTGCACCTGCTGCAAAAGCCCGATGGCGGCGCACTGCGCCGGGCGGTGGGGCAGGGGTTGCTGGTGACGGCGCCCAGGCTGATGCACCTGCTGGCGCTGGTCGGCACCATCGCCATGTTCATGGTGGGGGGCGGCATCCTGGTGCACGGCTGGCCCTTTGCTCACCACCTCATCGAGGGGGCCGGTGCGGCCGTGGCCACCCTGCCCGCCATGGGCGCCGTCCTCGCCGTGGTGACGCCCACCCTGCTCAACGCCCTGGTCGGGGTGGTGGCGGGTCTGGTGCTGGTGCTGGTCATGACCCTGGTGGGTAAACTCCAGCCCGCCAAGTAGGCGCCCCCCGCCGACAGGGGCCGTCGCGCCCGTCCTCCTTGTGACACCGGTTGCCTCGAATGGGGGCTAGGCAAGTGCCTGGCCCCCTTCGTACTATCCGGGCTGACACCCGCCCAAAGAGGCAGGGTCAGCCCATATGGATGCAAACAGACAAGGACAACCATGAACCCACCCGTTTGGCAGGATGATCACATCTATGCCGCCCCCGACGATCCGGCCATCGACGCCGCCTTCCAGCAAGCCGCCCACGCCCTGAACGAGCTCGACGCCTTGCTGGCCACCCTGCCTGACACCCAGGATCCCAACGCCCTGCGCCACCTGTTGCGGGCCATTCGCCGCCAGGCCAACGGGGTGAAGAGGCTGGCCTGGAACTGCCAGGTCTACGGTTACAACCGCCTGAGCCGGGATGGTCGCGACGAGCCGGCCCGGGCGCTGCTCTCTCGCGGCCAGCAGTTGCAGGCGACCCTGGCCCAGCGCAGCAAGCCGGTGGCCCTGTTCTGGGTGCGTGCCCCCGAGTCGCTGGTGCGCACCCTGCTGCAGGACCCCGAGCTGTTCGAGCTCGCCTACCTCATCCACCACGACAGGGGGCAGCAGGAGCAGTGGCTGTCGCTCGAGAGCGAGCAGCTCATCGAGGGACTGGCGGTGGACGGCCTGCAGGGGTGGGGGGATCTCTATGACAACCTGGTGGGGCGCCTGCTGCCGGTGGTGGAAGGCGTGCCCATGGGGCTGGCCCAGGCGGACAACCTGCTCGCCCACCCGGACCGGGCGCGGCGTGCCAGCGCCTGGCACGCCATTCAGGCCGCCTGGGAGGGGGAGCAGGAGACGGTGGCCGCCATCCTCAACGCCATCAACGGTTGGCGTAACGAGCTCGTCCGTCAGCGCGGCAGGGGACGCAGGCAGGATGCCCTCGATGTCTCCTGCCATCAGGGCCACCTCACGCGTACCACCCTGGAGACCCTGATGGCGGCGGCCGGGGAGCACAAGGAGCTGGGGCGCCGCGCCCTGCGGGCCATGGCCTGCGCCCGGCAGATCAGTGACTTCGCCCCCTGGGATCTCTATGCCCCGGCGCCGCTGGCCACGTCTAGCACGCTCGGTTTCGATCAGGCGCTGACTCTGGTGGTGGAGGCCTTCGCGGCCTTCGATCCCGAGATGGGGGCCTTCGCCCGCATGATGGCCGACAAGGGGTGGATCGATGCCGCCCCGAGCGAGCACAGGCGAAGTGGCGCCTACAGCACCGAGTATGCCGACCCGCCGGAGCCACGGATCTTCCTCACCTTCGAAGGGACCCTGGACAACGTCATCACGCTCGCCCACGAACTCGGCCACGCCTGGCACAGCTGGCTGTTGCGAGACCTGCCCCTGGAGCAGCGGGACTACCCCAGGACGCTGGCGGAGACCGCCTCCCTCTTCGCCGAGACCCTGGTGCGCGACGCCCTGCTGGCGGCCACCGACAAGGTGGAGCAACGCCGGGCCATCGCCTGGCTGGACGGGGAGCGCGCCGCGAGCATGCTGCTCGACATCCCCGCTCGCTTCACCTTCGAACGGGCCCTGGTGGCGGCCCGGGAGCAGGGTTACGTGGGGGCGGGCCAGCTGCGGGAGATGATGAAATCGGCGCAGCAGCAGTGGTATGGTGACGCCCTCAGCCAGCATGACGAGCTGTTCTGGGCCAGCAAGGGCCACTTCTCCATCGCCGAGCTCGGGTTCTACAACTACCCCTATCTGTTTGGCTACCTCTTCAGCCTGGGGCTCTATGCCCAGCAGGCGCGGGCCGGGCGCGAATTTGTGCCCGCCTATCGCGCGCTGCTCACCGACACCGGTCGCATGAGCGCCGAGGATCTGGTGGAGAAACACCTGGGGGTCGATATCCGCGAACCCGGGTTCTGGCAGGAGAGCCTGAATTATGTGGAAGAGGCGGTGGTTCGTCTCGAGCGGCTGGTGTAGCACCGGCCTTTCTCTGTGTTGACGGGGCGTGGCGGTCAGGCTGCCCGACCCTGTCTCGTGGCCCCGGGGCCACCCTGTTTCACGGCGGGCCGGGCCCGTCTTTGACAATGAGCGTGCGATGCAACAACGAGTCTATCCACAGCAGTGGCAAAATGAGCATATCTACCCCTCCCTCGACAGCAGCGTCCTGGAGGCGGACATGAGCCTGGCCCGCGCCAGCCTGACGGAGTTGAGCGGTTTCATGGCGGGGCTGGCCGAGGTGCAGGGGAGCCCGCAGGCCCTGCAGGATTTCCTGCGAGAGGTGCGCCTGCGCGCCCGGCGCATCCGCGAGATCGGCTGGAACATCGCCGTGCTGGCGGCCTGCCGTGGCAGCCAGGATGCCCGTGACGTGCTGGCCAAGCAGCTGGCCTCCCGGGCCCGGGCCCTCAACGCCGATCTCTTCAAGGCCCTGGCGCCGGTGGAAGACCTGATGCTGGGGTTGCCCGAGGCCGCATTCGAGCAGCTGATGGCCGATCCCCTGCTCGGGGAGGAGGCGTATCGCCTGCGCCACGAGCGCCGGCTGCAGGATCAGCGCCTGCCGGTGGAGGCGGAGCAGCTGGTGATCGGCCTGGGCACCGATGGCCTGCACGCCTGGGGCAACCTCTACAACGATCTGGTGGGCAAGATCCGCCTGGTGATCGATGGCCGTGACATGGGACTGGCGGAGGCGAGCAACCTGCTCTCCAGCCCGCTGCGGGCCCTGCGCCGGGAGGCGTTCGATGCCATCAGCGCCGGCTGGGAGGGGGAGCAGGAGACGGTGGCCGCCATCCTGAACGCCCTCAACGGCTGGCGCCTGGAGCTCTCGCGCCAGCGCGGCAAGATCCGGACCCTGGATGCCCTGGATCTCTCCTGCCATCAGAGCCACATCGAGCGTGCCACCCTGGATACCCTGATGCAGGAGACCTGGCAGGCCCGGGGGCTCGGCCAGCGAGCACTGGCCCTGATGGCCGGCAAGCTCGGCATCGACGATCTCGGGCCCGAGGATCTGTTCGCGCCGCCCCCGGTGGCAGACCGCCGGGCCATCCCGTTCGAGGAGGCCATCGCCATCATCGCCGAGGCGTTCGCCCGCTTCGATCCCGAGATGGGCGAGTTTGCCCGCATGATGGCCGAAAGAGGATGGATCGATGCGGCGCCCACCCCGAACCGGCGCACCGGAGCCTACTGCACCAAGTTTGCCGAGCCGGTGGAGCCGCGGGTCTTCATCACCTACGCGGGCACCATGGACAACGTCATCACGCTCGCCCACGAGCTCGGCCACGCCTGGCACAACTGGCTCATCCGGGATCTGCCCATGAGCCAGCGCAGCTACCCCATGACGCTCGCGGAGACCGCCTCCATCTTCGCCGAGACCCTGGTGCGCAGCGCCCTGTTCGAGCAGGCGCAGAGCCCCGAGGAGCGCATGGCCATCGCCTGGGCCGACGCGGACGGCGCCGCCACCTTCCTGGTCAATATCCCGGCCCGCTTCGACTTCGAGCAGGCCCTGGTGGCCGCACGCACGCAGGGTTATGTGTCGCCATCCCGCCTCAAGGCGCTGACCGACGAGGCCTGGGGACGCTGGTACGAGGGGAGCCTCTGCCGCTACCACCCCATGTTCTGGGCGGCCAAGGCGCACTTCTCCATCGCGGGCTTCGGTTTTTACAACTACCCCTATCTGTTCGGCTACCTGTTCAGCCTCGGGGTCTACCAGCAGCTTATGAGCCGCCAGGAGGCGGGGGAGGCGAACGTAGCCGGGGCTTACCGCGCCCTGCTGCGGGACACCGGCCGCATGAGCGCCGAGGATCTGGTCGAGAAACACCTGGGTCAGGACATTCGCGAGCCCGCCTTCTGGCAGGGGAGTCTGGCCCTGGTGGGCGCGGCGGTGGCGCGCTTCGAGCGTAGCCTGGGGTAAGCACGGCGGTCCGTGGCAGGCGTCCCCCGCCACGGACCGCCCGTGATGCATGCCGGGGATCTGCCTGCATCGGGCGTGATCCAAAGCAAGAAAGTCATATGTTTTGGTGGCGCAAGGTCCTGTCGCTGGGGTAGTTTCGATGGAACCGACACAGTTTTTGAGGTCTTGTCCATGATCATCTATCTGCATGGCTTTGATGCCACCAGCCCCGGCAATCATGAGAAAGTGCTGCAGTTGCAGTTTATCGATGATGATGTGCGTTTCGTGCACTACAGCACGGTTCATCCCCGCCACGACATGAGCCACCTGCTCAAGGAGGTGAAGAAGCAGCTGGACATGAGCACGGACCCCAAGCCCCTCATCTGTGGCGTGGGACTCGGCGGCTACTGGAGCGAGCGAATAGGCTTCCTGTGCGGCATCAAGCAGGTGATCTTCAACCCCAACCTGCACCCGGAAGAGAACATGCAGGGCAAGATAGACAGGCCGGAAGAGTACGAAGACATCGGTACCAAGTGTGTAACCGAATTTCGTAATAAAAATTCAGGAAACTGCCTGTGCATCCTTTCCGTTCAGGATGAAATCCGCGATAATCGGGACACTGAACGTGAATTGAAGAACTATTACGACATCGTATGGGATGAGCGCGAGACCCATAAGTTCAAGAACATCTCGCACCATCTGCAACGGATGAAGGCCTTCAAGGAAGCCTGAGCCATCACGTCGACCGATTTCGTTTTAGGGAGCCAATGGCTCCCTTTCGTTTTGAGGAACCAAGGAAAATCATCATGATGAATATTGTCGTTGTTGGCGGTGGCGCCGGCGGTCTCGAACTTGCGACCAGCCTGGGCCGCAAGCTGGGCAAGAAGAACAAGGCCAGGATCACCCTGGTGGATCGCAACCGCACCCACCTGTGGAAACCCCTGCTGCACGAAGTGGCCACCGGCTCCATGGATGCGGGCATCGACGCCCTGAGCTACCAGTCCCACGCCAAGAACCACGGCTTCGAATTCCAGCTCGGCAGCCTGACCGACATCAAGCGCGACGAGAAGCGCATCGTGCTGGCCCCCATCCACGACGACAGTGGCGCCCTGGTGGTCAACGAGCGGGAAGTCCCTTACGACATCCTGGTGATGGCCATCGGCTCCGTCTCCAACGACTTCAACACCAAGGGCATCAAGGATCACTGCATCTTCCTGGACAGCCCCTCCCAGGCGCACCGCTTCTACAACAGCATGATGAACCGCTTCCTGCAGTTCGCCACCGAATACCAGCCCGGTGACAAGGTGAAGATCGCCATCGTGGGTGGCGGCGCCACCGGCGTCGAGCTCTCCGCCGAGCTCTACAACGCGGTGGAGCAGCTCTACGCCTATGGCTTCAAGAACCTCACCACCGACAGCCTCAAGGTGACCCTGGTGGAAGCGGGCCCCCGCATCCTGCCGGCCCTGCCGGAGCGCATCAGCGGCTCCGCCCACCAGGAACTGGTCAAGCTGGGCGTGGACGTGCGTACCGCCACCATGATCACCGAAGCGACTGCCGAGGGTCTGCACACCAAGGATGGGGAGCTCATCGAAGCGGACCTCATGGTGTGGGCCGCGGGCATCAAGGCGCCGGACTTCATGAAGGAGATCGCGGGCCTCGAGACCAACCGCATCAACCAGCTGGTGGTGCACGAGACCCTGCAGACCACCCGTGACGAGAACATCTTCGTCATCGGTGACTGCGCCGCCTGCCCGCAGCCGGACGGCAAGTTCGTGCCGCCCCGCGCCCAGTCCGCCCACCAGATGGCGACCCAGGCGTTCAAGAACATCCTGGCCAAGATGAACGGCGGCGAGATGAAGCCCTACCGCTATCACGATCACGGCTCCCTGGTCTCCTTGAGCCGCTTCTCCACCGTGGGCAGCCTGATGGGCAACCTGATGCGTGGCTCCATGATGGTGGAAGGCTACATCGCCCGCATCGTCTACATCAGCCTGTATCGGATGCACCAGGTGGCCCTGCACGGCTACATCAAGACCGGCCTGATCATGCTGGTGGGCCGCATCAACCGGGTGCTGCGCCCGAGCATGAAGCTGCACTGAGCCGCCAGCGGCCGGGACAATAAGAAAAAAGAGGGAGGCGTTATGCCTCCCTCTTGCTATTGGCGCCCTGCCGGAACGGGCTGGGCGGGTTCAGAATGTCTTGCTGTAGTTGACCGCGAAGAAGTAGAACCGCCCGTCGTCATATCGGCCGGAGAGATCGTTGCCCTGCACATAGGAATCTTCCTGGGTGAGGTACTCCATAGAGGCCCCTATGCTCTCCTGGGCACTGAGGGCATACCTGGCCCCGACCCCGAGGCGGATGGCGGCGCCGCTCGGGATGGTGAGGGTGGTGTCATCCTGATCCTCATAGACGCTGGTGTCATAGGCGACGCCGCCATTGAGCGTCCACTGGGACGTCAGTACGTGCTGCAGCCCCAGGGCGACGTGATAGGTATCCTGGAAGAGCGCCTTGTCCGCGGTATCGCGGCCAAAGAGAGTGACGTGATTCTTGTTGTACTCGCTCCAGTCCTGCCAGCCCAGATTCCCCATGATGGCCCAGTCGGGGGCGAACTCGTGGTAGCCGCTCAGCATCACCTGCTGCGGGGTGTTGACCATGCCGGAGAGGGGCAGCTCGGTCGAGACGTCGGGCAGGTTGGGTCGCTGCAGGGTAACCCGGGTCTGGACGTCGAAGTGATACTTGACCCGACTGCTGTAGGCGAGGCCGAAGCGGGTGCGCTGGTCGAGTTCATAGAGGATCCCGAACTTGCCATTGAGCGCCCAGTCGGTGTCATCCAGCTTCTGCTCACCGGAACCCGTTTCGCGCTTGAGGGCGAACAGGCCGTAGTTGATGCCCATGGCCGCCCCCAGGGACCAGTGATCATCGATGCGGTAGGCGATGCCAGGCTGCATCGTCAGGGCCATCAGGGTGGCCTCCTTCACCAGCTGTTGCCCCTCCCAGCCTCCGAAGTCGAGCCCCATGCCGTAGTTGCCATAGGTGGCCAGGCCCAGGGTCCAGCGGTCGTCGAGCTGCTGGCTGTAGTAGAGGGAGGCGGAGGGGAACCAGCCCACCACGGTGTCGACATCATCGTAGGCAGGGTCATCGAGATCGAAGGGGACGTCCCCGTAGAGGAGCTGCCCCCCCATGGTAAGGTGGCGCCCCTGCAGGTGGCTCAGGCCCGCCGGGTTCATGAACTGCACGGTGGCATCCTGCGCCCTCGCGGCCATGCCCGCAGAGGCAAGGCCGACATCGTCCGTTCCCGTCTCGTACAGATAGAGGCCGCCGGCCTGGCTGGCGGTCGTCACGATCATGCCCAGTGGCAACAGCCACAGGGGTCGTCCCATCCTGAATTTTTTTGCATCGTTCTTGTTCATCTGTGTCGTACTCCCTGTGTGACCATGGCGTGGTGACATGGATAGAAAAAATGCGTGACATGGGATTATAGGTACTCTTTTGAGCGCTGAATCAAGCACTTGTTTCCAAATTTGCCCATTATGGGGGAGGCCGGGTGGGGGGGAGGACTTATCCCGGCGCGCCACCCCTGCTAGCATGCAGTTCAATGCGCCTCGTGCGTGCCGATGAAACCACAGGAGATCCCATGATTCTTTCCACCACCCCCGCCCTCGAGGGCAAGCCCATTCGCGAGTATCGCGGCATCGTCGTGGGCGAGGCCATCCTCGGCGCCAACGTGTTCAAGGACCTGTTCGCCGGCATTCGCGACATCATCGGCGGGCGCTCCGGCGCCTATGAGAAGGAGCTGGCCCGGGCCCGGGAAATCGCCTTCGAGGAGCTCAAGGATCGTGCACGGGCCCTGGGGGCCAACGCCGTGGTCGGCATCGACCTCGACTACGAGGTGGTGGGGCAAAACGGCAGCATGCTGATGGTGAGCATCAGCGGCACCGCCGTGGTGGTATGACGGCGCCGCCGGCCAACCCGCAAAGCCGATCGGATGATCGGCTTTTTTGATGGTGGCGAACCTCCAGGGGCTCCCTGTCTCGCGCTGGAAGCAAGGGGGGCTTGTCCATCCCCCGGGGCGCCTGACATGGGGCGCTGTCCCTTGTTGGGAAGAAAGTATCTGGATTAGGATGAAACCCTATGCCGGGTCATGAGGATACCGGCGACCAGATCATCAGGACCGATTGTCAGCCATGGATCTTCTCAAACCCGCCGGGCTCAAACCCGGTGACTCCCTGGGCTTTTTCTCCCCTTCCAGTGCGGCCACTGCCTGGGCTCCCCATCGCTTTGCCCGTGCCAGGGCGTTTCTGGAAGGGCAGGGCTTCAGACTCAAGGCGGGGAGCCTCACCGGGCAGCGCGATCACTGGCGTTCCGGCGCCATCGCCGCGCGGGCCGAGGAACTCAACGCCCTCATCCGGGATCCCGAGGTGCGTGCCATCATGTCGGTGATCGGTGGCAGCAACTCGAACTCGCTGCTTCCTTATCTCGACTTCGAGGCGCTGCGACGGGATCCCAAGATCATCGTCGGTTACTCGGACGTGACGGCCCTGCTGCTTGGCATCCACGCCCGGACCGGGCTGGTTACCTTTTATGGTCCAGCCCTGGTGGCCTCCTTTGGCGAGCTATCGCCACTGGTGGATGAAACCCTGGCCGGGTTTCGCCAGATCTGTCTGGCGGGGGGCGCTTCCTTGCCCCACACCTTGCCGACCCCGGCGCACTGGACTGACGAGCGGCTCGACTGGGAAAACCAGACCCGGGCCAAGCAGTGCCGGCCCAACCGGCTGATCTCGATGGGCACTGGCCGGGTGCGGGGCCGGCTGATCGGCGGCAACCTCAACACGCTGGCGGGGATCTGGGGCTCTCCTTACATGCCGGCGATCGGGAGGGGTGACATTCTGCTGCTGGAAGACAGCCTCAAGTCGGCGGAGACGGTGGAGCGATCTTTTTCCCACCTCAAGCTGTGCGGCGTGTTCGAACGTATCGGGGGCCTTATTCTCGGCAAGCACGAACTGTTCGACAGCCAGGGCAGTGGCAGACGACCGCTGGATATCCTGCTGGAGGTGGTGGGGGAGCCGACCTTCCCCATACTGGCGGAGTTTGACTGTGCCCATACCCACCCCATGCTGACCCTGCCACTTGGCATCGAGGCCGAGCTGGATCTCGATGCCCAGTGCCTCACCCTGTGCGAGTCCTGGCTTGGTGACTGAGCCGCCAAGCCGTGCTCAATATGCAAAGAGGTCGCCTTGGCGACCTCTTTTTGTCTCTGTTCCAGTGAAAACGGATCAGGGCAGGGCGTCGGCCCGGAAGCTGGCGCGGATCTGGGGCACCAGGGGGGAGGGGTCGAAGCCCTTCTCCTCCCCGAGCACGGGGTGGAGCAGGGGTTGATCCTGGATGGGGGCGAGGTCGCCCGCCAGCAGTTGCCTCGTGGCCTGACCCATCTGGTAGAGCTGGCGCACCGGGGCGAACTGGCGGGCCAGGTCCAGCCCCCCATCGGCGCGGGTGAAGGCCATCATGGGGATCTGGTAGGCGGCATCGCGGGGCGGCTTGGCGCCGTGAATACCCTTGCCCGCCGACATCAGGAAGGGTTGGTGATCGCCGAAGGCCACCACCAGATAGCGCTTGCCGGAACCGTCCAGGGCCTTGAGCAGGCGCTCGAGGGAGGCCATGGCATCCACCACCCCGGTGTAGTAGGTGTTGAGCAGTTGCCGGTCGGCCGGGCTCTGATCCGGGCAGGCTCTGTCGATCTGCTGGGCCCGGTAGCGATCCCCGTCGAAGGGGCCGTGCCCCTGCATGGTAACGGCGTAGGCAAAGAGGGGGCTGTCGTCCTGGGCCGTGCGTTTTAGCAGGTGATCGATGAGGGCATCGTCGGAGATGTAGAGCCCCTTGTGTTCGAGGGTGGTGAAGCGGGTGTCGAACCAGCGCTCCTCATAGCCGAGCGCCGGAATCGCCTTGGCGCGGCCCCAGAACTTCTCCACATAGGGGTGGGCGAACAGGGTCTGGTAGCCGCTCTGCTTCGCGCTCTGGGCCAGGCCCGGCACCTTTTCGGAGAGGTAGTAGTAGGGCACCACCCCCTGCTTGAGCAGGCCCACGGGCAGGCCGGTGTTCATCTCGAACTCCGCCAGCACCGTCATGCCCCCCGTGGTGGGGGAGTGGATGGTCTTGTGCCACTGGGCGACCCCGGCGGGCAGGGCCAGGGTGGGGGCGGGGGCGCAGATCTTGCCCTGCCAGTCGAGCCAGAGGGATTCGTATTGCAGCACGATCACCAGATCGAAGCGGGGCGGCTCGCTCTGGGCCGGCTGGCTCAGCTCGGGGGTACGCTCGTTGATCTGCAGGGGGTAGCGGAAGACGTTGCCGCTTTGCAGCATCTCGTCCACCAGATTGAAGAGATAGAGTCCGGGACCGGCACGGATGATGTCTCTGTGGTAGTTCACCGCCCTGTCCACGTAACGGATGTTGGCGCCCAGCAGCTTGTTGCTGGTCTGGGTCGCGAACACGCACAGGGCGAAGAAGGCCGCGGTGGCGGCGGCCGTGCGCAGGAGCCAGCGCGACAGGGCGAAACGCCAGCACAGGAACACGAGCCCCAGCACGGCCAGCACCGGCAACACGGGGTGCTGATCGAGCAGGATGTGGAGCAGGGCCATCAGATTGCCGAGATCGTCCCCCCCGAGCGGCACCCCGTAGATGGCGATCTTCATGAAGTTGGCGAGCAGGCCTATGCCCGACAGGGCCGTGAACACCAGTCCCATGTAGAGGTTGAAGCCCGCGAGGGCGCAGAGGCTCCACCCCAGCACCATGCTGCCCCAGGCGAGGTAGTAGTGCTCGGGACGAAAGCCCGACCAGAACAGGAATTCCCCCAGCTTGAACACCACGAAGCCGTGCAGCAGCACGAAGGTGAGGTTGCCGAGCAGCAGGCTGCCAAGGATCCGGGAGCGGTAGCTGCGGCGCAGTCGTGGCATCAGTACCCTGAGCACGGCGGCGCTGATCAGCAACACCAGCAGCAGGCTGGTCATCAGATAGGTCAGGTTGAACCCGCGCTCCGGCAGGGTCTGCAGGATCTGGCTGTACTCGGCGCTCTCGGGCCGGTCGGTGAGCAGCAGGCCGATGCGCAGCTGGTAGCGGCTGTCCAGGGCATCGTCGGGGGCGCGCAGGGCGCTGTTGAGCTCCAGGGTGCAGCGCTCCTGGCGGCACTTCTGGCGTTTCGCCACCGCCTGGCTCAGCTGATCGATTCGTACGCCCCTGTCGTTGAGCAGCTCGACCCGGACCTTGTCCCCCTCCTGCAGGGGCTTGAGCAGCTGCCACTGGCTGCGCACCACCAGATAGAGACCCCGGCTGTCGCTCTTGTAGAGCAGGCTGTAGCGGTTGAGGGTGGCCAGCGGCTGATCCGCCGGGCCCAGGATCAGGGGTTGCGCGCGCCCGAGCCAGCTGACGGGGCTGAGCACGGGGAGGGCGAGGGTCAGCAGCAGCAGGGTGCTCAGCACACCAAGCAGCAACCCGGCCAGGGGCCGGGAAGGGGAGGGGCTGCGACCGGAGACGAGGGCATTCATAAGGGCTCATCCTTGGAGCTGTCATGGCAGCAATGGCTGCCTCTATTTTGACCCGATGGTGCTGGGCTTGTTCCGCGATGTCAATTTAATGACAACGGGATGAATATTCCGTGAAGGTGAGACCTTGCAAATTGTGATCCCGATCCGGCAGGGGCACTCATTCTGTGATGAAAGCGTCATCATGATGCTTTGTCGCTGGTTTGCCGCCGTTGTGCTGTTTAGTCTCTCAACAACGGTTGGAGGTACATGTATGAATCCCAAGGTTGAGGCGCGTCAGGCCAGGTTGCTCCAGATGCTGGAGAGCAAGGAAGAGATCCGGATCGGGCGTGAACGGGACTGCCCCCTGCCCCTGGCCCAGCTCATCAGGCTGACCGGGGATCACCCGGATGTGATCAAGTGCTATGGTCACGGACTGACCGCCGAGGTGTTTCACCTCAAGGTGGAGGGCCATCACTGGTGTCTGAAGCGGCGCAGAAAGGACTCCCTGGTGGCCAATGTGGACGGCAAGACCGCCTTTCTCACCGAGCTGGAGCGCCGCCGCGAGATAGAGAGCCTGCGCGAGCTGCACCCTACCATCCTCTCCAACGTGGTCTGCACCAGTTTCGGCTCTGCCCGGGCCGGGGTGCTGGTCTCTCCCTGGCTGAGGGGGGAGCCGGTGCGCCAGCTCTGCAAGCGCAATCTGGCGCAGATGCTGGCGGTGGAGGCAGAGCTGGCCCGCTGGGGCTGGTTTGACTGGGATCCGAGCCCGGGTAATCTGCTCGACGACGGCCAGCAGGTCTCGGTGTTCGACTTTGGCTACATGTGGCCCTTCGATCCCCTGCACGAGTTCAACTCCAACGGCCTGGCCGACCCCGAGTTTCATGTGCCCGAGCGGCTGGAGACCCGTACCCTGTCCGGACTCTGGCTGGACGAGGCCGATCCCCTGCCGCTGTTTCGCCACTGGCGCGAGCTCTGCCTCGCCTGGGCCAGGGGGGAGCTGCAGTATCTGAACCGGGAGGGGGCGAGTGCCTCCGTGCTGGCCCGCATCCAGGGGCTGGTGGGGGAGTGGAGTGCGGCGCTCGCGAGCGACGAGGCGCTTGCCGCCAACTGGTGGCGGGACATGTACCGCAGCCACCGGCTCGACATCCTGGACGATCTGGGCGGCAAGAGCTGCACCCCGACGACACTGCGCCGCCTCGACTGGCTGGAGCAGGCGGTGCGGGATCACTTCCCGGCGCTTGCCGAGAACCTGGGGCCCGACGAGGCGGGGCTGGATCAGGCCGGCTTGCTACTGCGGCTGGGGGACCTGCGCGAGCAGATCCGGGCCAACCTGCTGCCGTCCTCGCGATCATAGGGCTGGCAATATGAAAGAGGGGCGCATCGGCGCCCCTCTTTTCATTTATCCCGTCACCCAGCAGGGCTGAGTCAGTCGAGCAGCTCCCGGTGGAGGCAGTTGACGATGTGGCCCGCTTCGCTCTCCTTCACCAGGAAGCAGAGGTTGTGGGCGCTGGCGCCGTAGCAGATCATCCGGATGTTGTGTTCGCGGATGGCGTCGAACACCTGGCTGCCGACCCCGGTCGCCTCGCTCATGCGGTTGCCGATGAGCGCCACCAGGGCGAAGCCGGTCTCCACCTCCACCTTGCACAGCTGGCCGAGCTCCGCCAGCACCTTGTCGTTGAGGATGGGCTCGCCGTTGCTCTGGCTGCCGGTGTGATCCAGGGTCAGGGACACGCTCACCTCGGAGGTGGTGATGAGGTCCACCGAGATGCGGTGACGGGCCAGGATGCTGAACACCTCGGCCAGGAAGCCGTAAGCGTGGAACATGTTGAGGCTGTGCAGGGTCACCAGCACCTGCTGGCGGCGCAGGGCCACGGCCCGGAACAGCGGGGTGCTGCTGGTGGTGGCGCGGATCCAGGTGCCGCCAGCGGCGGGATCCTTGGCGGAGCCGACGAACACCGGGATGTCCTGGCGCAGGGCCGGCTGCAGGGTGGCCGGGTGCAGTACCTTGGCGCCGAAGGTGGCCATCTCGGCCGCCTCCACGAAGCTGATTTCGGGGATGGGGCGGGCCCGGGTGACGAGGCGGGGATCCGTGGTGTAGATGCCGGGGACGTCGGTCCAGATCTCGATGGAGCCGGCATCCAGCGCCTCGGCGAGCAGGGCTGCGCTGTAGTCGGAGCCGCCACGGCCCAGGGTGGTGGTGCGGCCGTGGCTGTCGGCTCCGATGAAGCCCTGGGTGATGATCAGGCTCTCCCCCAGAACCGGGCCCAGTGCCTGCTGGCAGAGGGCGCGGGTGGCGGCAAGATCCACGGTCGCCTTGCCAAAGCGGCTGTCGGTGCGCAGCAGCTGGCGCGCATCCTGCCACCGGGCCTTGACGCCGCGCTGGTGCAGGAGCTCGGTGAAGAGGCGGGTGGACATCAGCTCGCCGCAGGCGATGAGCCTGTCCGCGAGTTCGGCGTCGGTGTGCTGGCAGGCCTGACGGGCCATGGTGCGGATCTCGCCGAGCTGGGCGTGAATGAGGGCGCTCACCTCGGCCGGATTGCCAAGGGCGGCCAGGATGGCGTGCTGGATCCCGGCCAGCTTGTCGAGCTGGGCGTCCTGTTCGGCTTCGTCCAGTTCACCCTGGGCCAGGCTCACCAGCAGGTTGGTGACGCCGGCGCTGGCGCTCAGCACTACCACCCGGGTCGCCGGATTGGCCAGCACCACGTCGGCGCAGTGGTTCATGGCCGCGGCATCGGCGACGCTGGTTCCGCCAAACTTGGCGACGTTGATCGGGTTCATTGCATACTCCTGTCTCAAGGTGAAAATCCGGTTTCATCGGGCAAAAGAGAGGAGGAGGCAAAAAATGGCAGGAATAGCGAAGGATCCCGGCCAGAAGCACTCCACCCGTGGTGCCCATCCCGCAAGGATCCTGGCTGGATGCCTGTGGGATGACCACTACCGATGACAACCCGGGGGATTCAGCCCCCGCAGCCGACGTGGCGGTGTCCAGTCACCCGCCCCATCTCGGCGCTGCTCCCCCTGACCCAAGTTCACCGGACGCTGGTGTCCTCCCTTGGGCTGCCTGGGCAGCGCTCCTCTTCTGGTGCCACCTTCTGGGAAGGTGGCGTGCATGTAGAAATACCCTGCACTTGATTGCACTGTCAATCGAGTTTGTAAAAAAGAACAAAATTGACGGCAACCAGACACAAGATCAACAAGTTACGAAATGGTCTTGGACAAAACCTTGGAGCGACGCTGCCAGTTGTAGAGCCGTTGGCGCGCCACCGGCAGATCCTCCACCTCCAGGGGATCGAAGCCCCGCTCCCGGAACCAGTGGATGGATCGGGTGGTGAGCACGAACAGCCGGCGGATGCCGAGCCGCTTGGCCCGCTCGGCCACCTTGGCGATCAGGGTGTCACCCCGGTTGGAGTTGCGATACTCCGGGTGGATGGCGACGCAGGCCATCTCGGCCATGGCCTCCTCCATGAAGCAGTAGAGCGCCGCGCAGCCGATGATGAGGCCGTCGCGCTCTATGATGGTGAACTTGTCGATCTCCATCTCAAGCTGCTCCCGGGAGCGGCGCACCAGGATCCCTTCCTCCTCCAGGGGGCGGATGAGGTCGAGAATGCCGCCGATGTCCTCTATGGTGGCGGCCCGTGCCCGCTCGGCGCTTTCCCGCACGATCTGGGTGCCGAGCCCCTCCCGGCTGAACAGCTCCTGCAGCATGGCGCCGTCATCCTGGTAGCTCACCAGGTGGGAGCGGGGCACGCCGCCCCGGCAGGAGGCGATGGCCGCGCGCAGGTAGCGGGCGGTACCGGACATCTCCTCGCCCGCCTGCTCCAGCTCCACCAGCAGCTCCTCGGCCTGCTCGGGGAAGAGCTCGGAGATGGCCTCGCCGTGCCTGTCCATGACCCCCTGGGTGCTGCTGAAGCAGATGAGCTTGTCCGCTTTGAGATCCACCGCGACCCGGCGGGCCACCTCTTCCGAGCTCAGGTTGAAGCTCTCGCCGGTGACCGAGCAGCCGATGGGGGAGATGAGCACCAGGCCATGCTGATCCAGCTGGCGGGTGATCCCTTCCACGTCGATGCGCCGCACCCGGCCGCTGTGGCAAAAATCGATGCCTTCATCCACCCCGAGGGGCTGGGCGGTGACGAAGTTGCCGCTCACCACGCTGATACGTGCCCCCTGCATGGGGGTGTTGGCCAGCCCCATGGAGAGCTGGGCGGTAATGTCGTATTGCAGACCGCCGCACACCTGCTTGATGATGGCGAAGCTCTCGTCGTCGGTGACCCGGACCCGTCTGTGGTACTGGGCCTGGATGCCGGCGCGAGCCAGGGCCTCGTCGTTTTGCGGGCGCGAGCCAAACACCAGCACCAGGCGAATGCCGAGCGTCTGCAGCAGGGCGATGTCGCTGACGATGTTGGCAAAATTGGGGTGGCAGATGGCTTCCCCGCCGATCATCAGCACGAAGGTGGCGCCCCGATGCACATTGACATAGGGGGTGGATTGCCGAAAGGCATGGACCAGGCTGGGTTCGCGTTCACGCACGTATGTCATTCCATAAAAAAGCAGCAATTCGCTCAATATATGAAAATAAATTCACAAATCAAGACTAAATATTGCTGTCGTGTTTTTTTGATGCGATTTTGACCAGGGCGCCGGAGAGCGGGATGAGAGGCTCGGGACTGTGCTCCCGCCGGCAAGCTGGCGCCCTCGGTTGATCCGGGCTAAGAACCTGTTATCTTCGGTGTTCCTTTTCGTCAGCCGCATTGCGCGGGGTTTTATACAAGGACAGGGCATATGGAGCAGATTATTTCACCGGCAGACGCGCTGCCGGGACGTCGCGAGGCGATGGAAATTGGCCAGCAGCACGCAGTCAACGGTCATCCTACCCAGGGGCCCTGGCCCGAGGGAATGGAGCTGGCCTGGTTTGGCATGGGCTGTTTCTGGGGCGTGGAGCGCCTGTTCTGGCAGCAACCGGGCGTCTACTCCACCGCCGCCGGTTATCAGGGGGGGCTGACCCCCAACCCCACCTACAAGGAGGTGTGCAGCGGGCTGACCGGTCACGCCGAGACGGTGCAGGTGGTGTTCGATCCCAGGGTCATCAGCTATGGGGATCTCGTCAAGCTGTTCTGGGAGCACCATGATCCGGCCCAGGGCATGCGCCAGGGGGGAGACATCGGCACCCAGTACCGCTCCGTCATCTTCTTCGGGGACGACGCCCAGGAGGCGATCGCCCAGCAGAGCCTGGCCGCCTACCAGCAGGCCATGACCGCGAGCGGTGACGGGCGCACCATCACCACCCGGGTCCTGCCGCTGGCGCCCTTCTACTACGCCGAGGATTATCACCAGCAATATCTGGAGAAGAACCCGGAAGGGTATTGCGGCCTGGGGGGCATCGGCGTCTGCCTGCCCCCCAGCCTCAATCGCTGAGGCGTGGTCGTGCCGCACGGGGGCCAACCGGCCCCCGTGACATATTTTTGAAAGAAGTGTGAAAGAAAAAGGAAAAAAAGGTCCCTTTGCGGGGAACTAAACTGAACCCTGGCTGACCAACAGGTAGCTACCAAGGATGGAAGCCAAGACCAGACACTTTTTGCTCAGATATTCATTACACCCACAAGCGCGATGAATTGACAATGCAAGCAGGGCTGCCCGATGAGGCGGCCCTTTTCATATCGGGTCATCTGGGGGACGCCTTGGGGCGATAGCGGGAAGGGATTAGCCTATGGTGCTGTCGAACAGGTTCTTGATGAGATCGATGAACTCCATCAGGAAGGTGTGCTGCTCCTGGGTGGGGGCGCGCAGCCAGACGGCGGAAAGCACCTCCTCCAGATCGGCCACCACGGCGTCGGCTTCCTGCATGATCATGAAGCGCACCTTGGGATCGAGCTGGGGATTCTGCTCGCAGATGGTCATCAGGTTCTCGGCCACCCGGCCGCTCACCAGATCCTCGATGGTCTGGGTGCCGCTGCCCTGCTGCTGGCTCTCGAACAGACCCAGACTCTCTACCAGATACTCGACCAGCGCTATGTAGCCGTCGCTCTCTACCACCATGATGGCTGCCTTCTATCCATTGCCTTGAGGAAATGGTGCGTATTTTAGTGGCTGCCCCCCGCTTGGCAAGCGGCAGTAGAGGCGATGGCGGATAAAACGGACGCCGCCTCGCTCCACGGTTTCCAATCCGGCCAGCTCGAAGCCGTGGCGCAGGAAGAGGGCGAGGCTGAAGGCGCTCGCCTCCGTGGTCAGAAGAGACAACCCAAGCCGGACGGCGCCCAGGAGCACCGTCTCCAGCAGCTGGGTGCCGAGCCCCTGGCGCTGGTGATCCGCGCTCACGTAGAGCAGGCTGAGATGGCCGTCATCGCTAAGCGTGGCAAAGCCGAGGGGGAGGGGGCCTGTCTGGTTGAGCTCTTCGATGACCCAGCCGTGATGCTCGCGCAGCTGGCTCACCAGCCCCGGATGATGGGCTCCCAGGGCCCATTGCTCCACCTGCTCCGGGCTGTAGTGTTCGGGGCCCAGGCGGCGCACCGACTGCTCGAACAGGGTCAGCAGTGCAGGAAGGTGCTGCTCGTTCAGGGGGACAATCCGCCTCTGTCGCGTCGCTGGCATCCCGCTACCCTGCCTGACCGGATGATGCCGGCGCCTGGGGCCGCCTGGCTTTGGGCAGACCCGCCACCACCCGCTCGTAGGAGTGGACTATCCAGCCCTGCCAGAGATCGTCCGGCAGGCTCTCCCTCAGGGTCACGGTGTTCCAGTGCTGCTTGTTCATGTGCCAGCCCGGTTTGACCTCGGGATGGATCTCCCGCAGCAGCAGGGCGAGCTCGGGTTCGCACTTCAAGTTGATGGAGAGCGGCTCGGCCTGCCAGTCCACCAGGGCGAACATCTTGCCGGCGATGCGATAGACCAGGAACTCCGGGCCGAAGGGGGTGTCCTCGGTGGCGCCGGGCTGGCTGAGCAAAAATTCACGCAATTGCACGAGTGTCATGGAGGACTCCGCTCTGGTCCGATCATGGAGGAAGCATATTCACCGGGGTGAGCCATCTGTTAATATGCGCGGCGAGTATACCCCCCATCACCCCGGGAGCCCATGAGATGTTGTACCACAAGACCTTTGAACTGGGTCCCGATCGGGATTGGGTGGTGTTCGTGCACGGCGCAGGCGGCAGCTCCTCCATCTGGTTCAAGCAGCTGCGCGCCTACCGGGAGCACTTCAACGTGCTGTTGCTGGACCTGCGCGGCCACGGCCAGTCGAACCAGCTGCAGCAGGTGGTGAAGGGCCATTACAGCTTCCGGGCGGTGACCGAGGACATCCTGCGTCTGCTGGATCACCTGCGCATCCCCCATGCCCACTTCGTCGGCATTTCGCTCGGTACCATTCTCATCCGCCACCTGGCGGAGCTCTGCCCGGAGCGGGTCAAGAGCATGGTGCTGGGCGGCGCCATCCTGCGCCTCGATATCCGCTCCCGGGTGCTGGTGCAGCTGGGGCGCCTCGGTCAGCACATCCTGCCCTACATGTGGCTCTACCGCCTGTTCGCCTTCATCATCATGCCGCGCCAGCACCATCAGGAGTCCCGCAACCTCTTCGTGCGCGAGGCCAGAAAGCTGTGCCAGAAAGAGTTCAAGCGCTGGTTCCGCCTCGCCACCGAGGTGAATCCTCTTATGCGTTATTTTCGCGAGCGGGCCCTGCCCATTCCCACCCTCTACGTGATGGGGGAGGAGGATCACATGTTCCTCGCCCCGGTGCGCGAGCAGGTGGCCCGGGACCCCTTCAGCCGGCTCGAGATCATCGAGAAGTGCGGCCACGTCTGCAACGTGGAGCAGCCGGAGCTCTTCAACCGCCAGTCCCTGGCGTTTCTCTCCCGCCAGGCGGGGACACAGCCTGCCTCCTGACCCCAGGCGTTGCCGCGAGCCTGCTCACACGAAGTAGTGGGCGATGTCGAGGTAGCGCTGGCGGATGTGCTCGATAAGCAACCTTATCTTGCGCGGCGGTTGGCGGGTGAAGGGGTAGACGGCGTAGATCCCGAGCTTCTTGCCCACCCGGTCCGGAAACAAGTCCACCAGATCCCCGTTCATAAGGTCGTGATAGACCAGACAGCGCGGCACGTAGACGATGCCGCGCCCCCCCAGCGCCGCCTTGCGCAGGGCCCCGGCGTTGTCGGTGCAAAAGCTCCCCGACACCGACAACAGATAGTCCCCCTGTTCCCCCTTGAAGGCCCACTCCGAGGCCCCCGTGCTCTGGTAGGCGTAGCGCAGGCAGTTGTGGGTGAGCAAGTCTGACGGCTCGCGCGGCGCCCCGAAGCGGCGCACGTAGGCGGGGGCGGCGCAGATCACCCACTGGGAGTCGAGGATGTGGCGGGCAATCAGGCTCGAGTCATCCAGATAGCCGGTGCGAATGACCAGGTCGAACCCCTCTTCCACCAGATTGACGAAGCGATTCTCCAGCGACATCTCCACCGTGAGCCCCGGGTGTTGCTGGCAAAAATCGGCCACCGCATCGGCCAGCAGCAGCTCGCCGGAGATGGTGGGCACCGACATCCGCACATGACCGCTCACCTTTTCACCGAATCCCGCCACCGCGTCGAAGGCGTCCAGTGCGGCGGCCTTCACATTTTTGGCACCCTGATAGAGCTCCTTGCCCGCCTCGCTCAGGGTGAGCCGGCGGGTGGTGCGATAGAGCAGCTGCACCCCGAGCTCCTCTTCAAGACGCCCGATACGCTTGCTAACCACTGAATTTGTCAGGGAATTTTGCTCGGCCACCTTGCTGAAGGAGCCGGCCTCCACCACCTGGGCGAAGAGAATGAGGTCGTCGGTACTGGCCATATTGATCGATTTTTGGAACGAATGTTGTTCATTATTTCCATATATCGCGAAAAAAGAACAGGGTAAGGTCACGTCCGCTTAACAAAACAACAACAAGGTGCGCCTCTGCACCGCTCGGACAAGGACGCAATGATGACAGACACCCTGTTGGCCCTGGTGGCCTTCTCGCCGATCGTGGTGGCCGCCGTGCTGCTGGTCGGCCTCAACTGGCCCGCCAAGCGCGCCATGCCCATCGCCTTTCTCCTGACCGTATTCATCGCCCTGTGGGGCTGGCAGATGAGCCCGACCCGGGTGCTCGCCTCCAGCCTGCAGGGGCTCATCATCACGGTGACCGTGCTCTGGATAGTGTTCGGCGCCATCCTGATGCTCAACACCCTCAAGCACACCGGCGCCATCAGCGCCATTCGCGGCGGTTTCACCAATATCTCGCCGGACCGGCGCATCCAGGCCATCATCATCGCCTGGTGCTTCGGCGCCTTTATCGAGGGAGCCTCGGGCTTTGGCACCCCGGCCGCCATCGCCGCTCCGCTGCTGGTGGCCATCGGCTTCCCGGCGCTCGCTGCCGTGCTGCTCGGCATGATGATCCAGTCCACCCCGGTGTCGTTTGGTGCGGTGGGCACCCCCATCCTGGTGGGGATCAACAAGGGGCTGGATAACCAGGCCATCGGCCACACCCTGAGTGCCGGCGGCAGCAGCTGGGACATCTACCTGCAGCAGGTGACCACCAACGTGGCCCTCATTCACGCCACCGTCGGCACCCTGATGCCGGTGCTGATGGTGATGATGCTGACCCGCTTCTTCGGCCGCAACCGCAGCTGGACCGAGGGGCTCTCCATCCTGCCGTTCGCGATATTCGCCGGGCTCGCCTTCACCGTGCCTTACGCCCTCACCGGCATGCTGCTCGGCCCCGAGTTCCCGTCCCTCATCGGCGGCCTGGTGGGGCTGGCTCTGGTGGTGACGGCGGCGCGTCGCGGCTTCCTGGTGCCCAAGAACACCTGGGATTTCGCCCCCGAGAAAGAGTGGCCCGCCGAGTGGTTGGGATCCCTCAAGCTCGATCTCAAAGAGGCTGCCGGCCGCCCCATGTCGCTCATGCTGGCCTGGCTCCCCTATGTGGCGCTGGCCCTCTTGCTGGTGGCGAGCCGGGTGAGCCCGGAGTTCAAGGCAAGCCTGTTGTCGGTGAGCCTCGCCTTCACCGACCTCTTGGGTGAGAAGGGGGTCAGCGCCTCCATTGAGCCGCTCTACCTGCCGGGGGGCCTGCTGGTGTTCTGCGCCCTGCTCGCCACCCTCATTCAGGCCCGCGCCCTGGCGCCCCTCGGCCGCGCCGTGAGCGAGTCCAGCCGCACCCTGATCGGCGCCGGCTTCGTGCTGATTTTCACCGTGCCCATGGTGCGCATCTTCATCAACTCCGGCGTCAACGGGGCGGATCTCGCCAGCATGCCGGTGACCACCGCCAATTTTGCCGCCGGGCTCGTCGGGGAGTTCTTCCCGGCCCTGAGCGCTACTATCGGCGCGCTGGGGGCCTTTATCGCCGGCTCCAACACGGTGTCGAACATGATGTTCAGCCAGTTCCAGTTCGAGGTGGCGCAGACCCTGGGGGTCTCCACTGCCGCCATGCTGGCGCTGCAAGCCGTTGGCGCGGCCGCCGGCAACATGATCGCCATCCACAACGTGGTGGCGGCCTCGGCCACCGTGGGCCTCTTGGGCCGCGAGGGGGCGACGCTGCGCAAGACCGCGCTGCCGACCCTCTACTACCTGCTGGCCACCGGCCTTATCGGGTTGGCGCTCATGTACAGCTTCCATGTCTCGGACGCACTGCTGCAGTTGAAGTAAAGGAGAGCAAGTGATGAAGGTAATGCGGGTCTATCCGGCCAAGCCGGCCGATGTCTATCTCTACGCCACCTGTCTGGTGGACCTGTTCGACCCGGTGGCGGGGCTCGATGCCATCGCCCTGATCGAGCGGGAAGGGATAAGGGTGCACTTTGTCGAGAAGCAGACCTGCTGCGGCCAACCGGCCTACACCTCGGGTCACGAGGAGGAGGCGCGCAAGGTGGCGCAAAGCCAGATGGCGCTCTTCCCCGAGCCCTGGCCGGTGGTGGTGCTGTCGGGCTCCTGCGGCGGCATGATGCACCATCACTATGCGCGCCTCTTCCCGGACAGCCCCGAGGTGACAGCGTTTTGCGAGCGGGTGTTCGAGCTCACCGAGTTTCTGGCCCGGGTCTGCCGGGTGCGCTGGCGCGCCGTGGGGAAGGCGAGCATCGTCATGCACACCTCCTGCTCGGCCCGGCGCGAGATGCAGGTGCACACCACGGCTCGCAGCCTGCTGGGGCAGCTCGAGGGCGTGACCCTGAACGAGCAGGCCTACGAGAGCGAGTGCTGCGGCTTTGGCGGCACCTTCTCGGTGCGCCATCCCCACATCAGCCAGGCCATGGTGGAGGACAAGACCCGCCACCTGCTGGCGACCGGCGCCGATACCCTGGTGAGCGCAGACTGGGGGTGCCTCTTGAACATCAAGGGATCCCTGGCCTATCAGGGCAAGACGCTCCCCGCCACCCATCTGGCGAGCTTCCTGCTCGCCCATAGCGAGCCGGTGGCTCAGAGCTTGCAAGCGCAAAAACAGGGGGCCCATCATGAGTGATCACGCCAAGTATTCGCCGCGCCGCTTCCATCCCCAGGCCGAGGCGGCCCTGGCCGACCCCGTGCTGCGCCAGAACTTTCGCGGCGCCATGGATTACCTGCGCGGCAAGCGCCGGGACGCCTTCGCCGACCCCGCCGAAGAAGCGGCGGTGCGCGATGCGGCCGAACAAATTCGCCAGCGCTGCCTCTCGCGCCTGCCGGAACTGCTGGAGCAGCTCGAAGCCAACTGCGAGCGCAACGGCATCCAAGTGCACTGGGCCCAGACGCCGGCCGAGGCCAACGCCATCATCCTTCGCATCGCCCAGCAGCATGGGGTGAGCTCCATCGTCAAGGGCAAGTCCATGGTGAGCGAGGAGGTGGGCTTCAACCACGAGATGGCGCGCCACGGCATCCGCTGCCTCGAGAGCGACATGGGGGAGTTTATCGTCCAGCTCGACGGCGACACCCCGTCCCACATCATCATGCCCGCCATCCACAAGAACAAGCAGGAGGTGAGCGACACCTTCGCCCATAACCTCGAAGGCTTCACCCCCACCACCGACGTGGACGCGCTGATCCAGACCGGGCGGCGGGCCCTGCGCGAAGAGTTTCGCCGCGCCGGCATGGGGCTCTCCGGCGTCAACTTCGCGGTGGCGGAGACTGGCAGCCTCTGTCTCGTCGAGAACGAGGGCAACGGACGCATGTGCACGACTGTGCCCAAGGTCCACGTGGCCATCACCGGCATCGAGAAGGTGGTGGAATATTTCAGCGACGTGCCGCCCCTTTACAGCGCCCTGACCCGTTCGGCCACCGGCCAGGCCATCACCACCTATTTCAACGTCATCAGCGGCCCGCGCCGGGAAGGAGAGCTGGATGGCCCGGACGAGGTGCACCTGGTGCTGCTCGACAACGGCCGCAGCCAGGCCTACCGGGACGAGGAGCTGCGCAAGACCCTGCAGTGCATCCGCTGCGGCGCCTGCATGAACCACTGCCCGGTCTACACCCGCATCGGTGGCCACGCCTACGGCACCATCTACCCGGGCCCCATCGGCAAGATCATCTCCCCCCACCTGCTGGGGCTCGACAGCACCCAGGATCTGGTGACGGCGTCGAGCCTGTGCGGCGCCTGCGGCGAGGTGTGCCCGGTGCGCATCCCCATTCCCGACATGTTGCAGCGCCTGCGCCGGGAGGCCAAACACGACGCAGAGCCCGGTCACGAACCGCTGGCGGGGCAGGGGGCGGCCAAGAGCCGGCTCGAGACCCTGGCCATGCAGGGCTTTGCCTTTGCCGCCACCCATCCGCGCCTCTATCACGCCGCGACCGGTGTGGCCGGTCGCCTGCGGGGCTTGATGCCCAAACACCTGGGCCCCTGGACCCAGTGCCGCGAGGCCCCCAAACCCGCCCCCCAGAGCCTGCACGCCCTGCTGCGCCAGAAGAAGAAGGAGTCCTGAGATGTCGAGCAAAGAGGCTATCTTGAACCGCCTGCGCGGCGCCGCCACCCCCATTGCCCACGCCCCGCACGCCTGGCAGCCCTGGCGCGGGGTAGATGACAACGCGCGGCGCGAGCGTTTCCTTGGCATGATCACCGCCAGCCACGCCGAGATCCTCACCGTCAAGGAGGCAAACCTTGCCCGGGATCTGAGCGCCTGGCTGGATGAAGAAGGCGTGACGAGCCTGGCCTGTGGCCAGGGCGGCCGCTGGCAGGCGGCGGTCGCGGCCGCCTGCGCCGGGCGCTCTGTGTTGACCCCGGCGGGGGAGTTCGCCGGCTGGAAGGACGATCTGTTCGACGTTTGTCAGGTTGGCATCACCCACTGCGCGGGGGCCATCGCCGATACCGGGACGCTGGTGTTGCTGCCGGATGGCGGCGAGCCGCGCACCTTGTCCCTTGTGCCCCCCTGCCATATCGCTCTGCTGGCGGCCTCCACCATTGCCGACAACCTGGCGGGGCTGGTGACGACCGGGCGCTGGCAGCAGGCCATGCCCACCAATCTGTTGCTGGTCTCCGGCCCCTCCAAGACCGCCGACATCCAGCAGACCCTGGCCTACGGCGCCCACGGCCCGAGCCGCCTCTTGGTGGTGCTGGTGGAGGATTGCTGATGCTTTGGAACCAGTTTGACGCCGCCGTGCTCTCGCGCATCCCGCAGGAGCGGCTGGTGAGCGATCCGGATTTGCGCCTCGCCCACGGCACGGACGCCAGTTTCTACCGCCTGGTGCCCGAGCGCATCGTGCGTCTCGACTCTCTCGATGAGGTGCGCTTCGTGCTGGGGGTGTGCCGAGAATTGAATTTGCCGTGCACCTTTCGCGCCGCCGGCACCAGCCTCTCGGGCCAGGCCCTGAGCGATTCGGTGCTCATCACCCTGACTGATAGCTGGCGCGGTCACCGCATTCTGGACGAGGGCGCCCGCATCGCCCTGCAACCCGGGGTGATCGGCGCCGATGCCAACCGCTATCTGGCGCCTCTGGGGCGCAAGATTGGGCCGGATCCCGCCTCCATCAACGCCTGCAAGCTCGGCGGCATCGCCGCCAACAACGCGAGCGGCATGTGCTGCGGCACCGCCCACAACAGCTATCACACCCTGCACGCCATGACCTTGCTGCTGGCCGATGGCACCGTGCTGGACAGCAGCGATCCTCACAGCCGCGCCGCCTTGGCGGCCAGGCGCCCGGAGCTGCTGACGGGGCTCGCCGCCCTGCGCGCCGAGGTGCTGGCGAGCGCCGAGCTTGCCGCCAAAATTCGCCACAAGTACCGGCTCAAGAACACCACCGGCTACGCCATCAATGCCCTGCTCGACCATGAGGACCCCATCGATATCCTCACCCACCTGATGATCGGTTCGGAGGGGACCCTCGGCTTTATCGCCGAGGTGGTGCTCGACACCGTACCCGAATATCCCCACAAGGCGTCTGCCCTGCTGGTGTTTCGGGACGCCGAGCAGGCCTGTCTGGCCACCTCGCGCCTGAAAGCTGCGCCGGTGGCGGCGGTGGAGCTGATGGATGGGCGCTCCCTTCGCTCGGTCGCGGGCAAGCCCGGTCTGCCGGGCTTTATCAAGACCCTGGACCTGGCGGCCTGCGCCCTGCTTGTCGAGGTGCATGGGGAGTCGAAGGAAGAGCTGGTGACTCGCTGCGAGCAGGTGATGGCCATGGCGGCCGAGTTCGCTCAGGTCGCCTCTGTGCCTTTTACCACGGAGAGCGCCGGCCTCTGGGCCATTCGCAAGGGGCTCTTCCCGGCGGTGGGGGCGGTGCGCACCACCGGCACCACCGTCATCATCGAGGATGTCGCCTTTCCCATCGAGCGTCTGGCCGAAGGGGTGGCGGGGCTGCAGCAACTGTTCGACGAGTTTGAGTATCACGAGGCCATCATCTTCGGCCACGCGCTGGAGGGGAACCTGCACTTCGTCTTTACCCAGGGGTTCGACGATCCGGCGCAGGTGGCCCGCTACGGTGCCTTTATGGATGCGGTGGCGGAGCTGGTCGCAGTGCGCTTTGGCGGGTCGCTGAAGGCCGAGCACGGCACCGGCCGCAACATGGCCCCTTATGTGGAGCTCGAATGGGGGCCGGAGGGGATGGCGCTGATGCGCCGCATCAAGGCGCTGCTCGACCCGGATGGCCTGCTCAATCCCGGCGTTATCATCAACGATGACCCCAACGCCCACCTGGCCCATCTCAAGCCCATGCCGGCGAGCGATGCCATCGTCGATCCCTGCATCGAGTGCGGCTTTTGCGAGGCGGTCTGCCCCTCGCGCACCCTGTCGCTCTCGCCGCGCCAGCGCATCGTGCTCTATCGCGAACTGGCCCGCCGCAATCGTGCCGATGAGCCCTCCAACCAGCTGGCCCGGCTGTTTGACTATCAGGGCATCGACACCTGCGCCGCGACCGGGCTTTGTGCCGATCGCTGCCCGGTCGGCATCAACACCGGATCGCTCATCAAGAAGCTGCGCACTGACAAATACCGGCGCTTCGTGCCCATCGCCCGCTGGAGCGCCGATCACTTCGCCGGCGTTACCCGCACGGCCCGTGGGGCTCTCGGCCTCAAAGGGATTGCCGGCAAGCTGCTGGGAGAAAAAGCGCTGGCAGGATTGGTGAACGGGGTTCGCCATCTGAGCGGCCAGCGCACACCCGCCTGGTTGCCGACCCTGCCGGGGCCGAGCCGCTATCACTGGCCGCAAGGGGAGGGGACCCATGGCGGATCCAGCGAGCGCGCCGTGGTCTATCTGCCGTCCTGTGCCAGCCGGGTATTCGGCCAGCAGGAAGAGGCTCCGTCACTGCCGGAGGTGGTGTTATCCCTGCTCAAGAAGGCGGGTTGCCGGGTCATAGTGCCGGCGAGAGTTGAGGGGCTCTGCTGCGGCATGCCCTATGACAGCAAGGGGTTGAGTGAGGTAGCGGAAGCCAAGCGCAGTGAGCTGGCCGAGGCCCTGTGGCAGGCAAGCGAGCAGGGGCGCTGGCCCGTGCTGCTCGACACCAGCCCCTGCGTGCAGCGGCTGCTCTCGGGTGCGCTCGGCAAGGGGCTGCGGGTGTTCGAGCCCTCTGCCTTTGTGCTGGAACACCTGCTGCCCCACCTTGAGCTGACCCCCATCGATGAGACCGTCATGCTCCATATCACCTGCAGCAGTCGGCGCATGGGGCTGGGGGAGGCGATGCTCAGCGTCGCCCGCGCCTGTGCCCGCGAGGTGATCGTGCCTGAGCATATCCAGTGCTGCGGCTTTGCCGGCGACAAGGGGCTGATGACCCCGGAGCTCAACGCCGCCGCCCTTGCCAGCCTGCCCGCCCAGGTGCCCAGGGATTGCCGGCAGGGATTCAGCAACAGCCGCACCTGCGAAATGGGGCTCAGCCAGCACGCCGGCATTCCCTATCACAGCATCCTCTATCTGGTGGATCAGGCGGCGAGATAAGAAAACAACAACGGCAGGATAAATATCCTGCCGTTTTCAATCGGAATATGGAAAATAATGGTTCGCGAATTCAACTGCGAAGTGCGACGCCCATCTTTGCATCGCTGCTTCAAACATGAAAAGGCCAAGGTTGGTCAGACCATGGCCGTCTTGGGGGGAATTAATGCTGGGCAGCAGCGATTCAGCGATCAGATGCCGGAGCATCATGGGGTTGATGCATTAAAATGAACTCACGCCACTCTGGCTCAAGATCCAAAGCAGACTGCCTTTCTTGGCTCAATGACAGCCAGAACGGTAACCATAAATGTGTCCACCAATACTCAATGTCTCCTTGCAAAGAGCCCAAGCCTTCGGGAGCAATCCATGGGAATGAGTCTGCTGGAAGTGGTGGCTCTATCCTTGTTTGCTGGATAGCTTCTAGTACATCCAGGTCATCACTGGCAAACGAAACTATCGTTCCAGCAAAAGAAGGATGCTGAAAAAGCATGACTTTCTTGCTTGAGGGATCCCCTGAGTGATTTATAACCTGCGTATTGAGCTCAGGACTCACCTTATATCCAGCTTGAGCCAGGGTTTGAAAGAGCAACGTCAGACTATCTTCTGAAACGAGGAAGCGAACGAGATAAGCTTCAATGGAAGGGGCTGGTGGTAGTGGCGCCGGGTAGCCAGTGTAGGCTTTCTCTGGTGCGTTGAGATAACCCGAACCTTTGAACACTTCTTTTATATCAGGAGAGCTTTTCTCCTGCTTTCTCCCAAGCAAGTGGCTCAAGACGCCCATAATCTTAGTTTTCATAGATGTGATCTGCTATCCAGTCGGCACCATAGTATCCAGCAGCACCAGCAACAATACCACCCACCAAGCCAGTGATTATTGCCCCTGGGCCAGTCTCGATGCCCTGAGCCGAATTCTTGGGCCCCACATATATACCCTTCACTCCTGGCTCGTCATCCTGCGCCGATAGCCGTGTCTGAACAATAGGCTTGCGATATCACAGTAAACTGTTTCTCGCTCGGTGTACCCTTGCTTCAAGGATCTACGCAACACCTATCCGATTATGACTACAGCCGGCTCAGAAAGGTGGGTGCCCTAGATTCTGTTTTAAGAATTCATTTTTCAAACATTGACACATCTTTTATTATCTGATGAATTTCTTCATATGATTCATACCAAATTATTGTAACGCCCAATTCTTTCATTAGTTCTTCATTTAATGCATGATGGCTAATTAGAAACTTTTCTGCTGCATCTTTATTTTTTACAGCAGCTATTTCTTCGCCGCTTTCTTTGTCTTTTTCAATACAGAAGCTCTCCGGAGAGAGTCTTTTCATAAATGCAAAATGCTTGCTTTGCTCGATATTTCTAGATGAAATGTCGAGTAGTCTTCGAAGGTTAGGGTCTGTCATAGATAAACCAACCATTAGACAATTGCTTTCTCTAAAGGAGTTCAGCTGAACAAGATTTGACCAGTGATATGAATCGGAATATATCTGATGGTATCCTTCCTCTGAAAATACGAGGGTGGAGTCATCTAATCCTTCATATGACTTTCTATCTTCAGGTAAAAATCCATGAACGTGGTAAATCGGTAGTTCATCTGGATCATAGCTTTCTTTATCTGTGTAAATGCAGCGATAATGTATGGTGTTCTTTTTCAACTGACGTTCTAGTAGATCATCAAAGTTGTATGTAACAACTGACTTAACTTTGGCCCCAGTTCTACGTGGTAAACACATAGAGGCTATTGATTTTATCAAGTCAGAGTCAATTATATAATCTTCATTCCGAAGCTTATATAGATTACTTGTAACTGCTAGAATAAAATCTTTAGCCTTTACATCACTCTTTGATAATCCTTTGCGTAAATAACGGGCAGCCATAAGGGCTGACGGTTCATCAACAGCATTTAGACGGTTAACTAGATCACCAATATCTTTCTCTCCTATTTCAATATCGTTATCAAATTCTTTAGCCAAATACGTGACAAATAATGAGTTCAGTAAAGTGTTCCAATCAGGCATTCCTGCACTGCTAGATACACCTGCACCTAAAAATAGGGAAAACTGTCCTTTATTATAGCTTGCTTTCAACTTATTAATTATATCTCTACGCTCTGTCCTCCATTCCTTCGGTGATTTGGAAATGGCCGATGCTAATCGTAAAGAAAATAAATTGTTTGAAATTTTCTTTACGATTTTTTGATTTTTATTAACAATTCTCTTTAATTCATCTGGCCCCCATATTTTTACTGAAAAAGGCAAATTTATGCTGCTTATATAAGCTTCTATTCTTTTCATTATGACATTTTGGATGGGTCTGGCTGTTATAATGAGAAGTGTATTGAATGGTGTTTCAATGAACTGGCTTGATGACTTTGCTATGATTTTTTCAGTTATGTTATGGTAGGAGCCAGACGCCAAATTTAATTTTATTTCTATTAGTGTTGGGCCCTCGAAGTTATCAAATCCTGAAGGGGCGAAACCATCTCCAAATGTATTTTTTTCATTGGGTATAATAAATTCCCTGCCTTGTTCCTTGAGGTGATTTCTAAATAGCTCCTGAATGAATGTCTCAAAGTCGTAATAGCTCTTAGGACCACCTGAATCTAAGCTTGAAATAATATCGTCAATATTCACTTATCTTGAGTCCTTCTAATGTAATGGGGAGTCTTTGGTATTTAAATTTTTTATGCCAATATATATGATTCATAGGTGTGGATATATTGATTCTTCTTGATTTTCTGATAACAATTTTCACTGGTATTCATTTTTTTATATCACCTATCGGCAAACAAGATAGCTACCGCACAGGGTTACAGCTCCCTGCATGCTGTTTTTAACTGAATTGAGGAGGGATAGATCATGGGCTGAACTCGGTTGCCTTTTGGCTCTGAGGGCCGGATGAGTAGCCTATCAAAGGCTGACCGTTCCTGTTGAGTAAAAACACAGCCGATCCGTGGGATTTGAATGAAATCTTGATAGCGGTCAGATTTTGACGTGGAAAGGTCGAGAGAAACGGGGGGAGGGGAGGTGGCCTCTCTTCTTGTTGCTGCACCGCCCGGTCAAGCAAGTCATGTGTTATCTCTTGCTCATCAATGCCTTGTAACAGCTGGTTACAGATCTTGCGTCGACCGGCGAACCCTTCCTTCAGTAAATTCAGCGGCGATTGAATGCACCACAAAACCATGTTTGCCGCCGCCCTGTCCGCCTGTGACAGTTAGAAGGTGGCTATCTGCATCGCCAAGCGCGCACCGATGCTGACATCCATGAGTCGAACCTGCTCAGCCGCGATGGCGATCAGGGGTAAGACTCAGTAGCCGGTCATCTCCAGATAACCGACGCCCTTGGCGTCTCCCGAGACTAAGACCGCCCCCTCCCAGTAGTCAAAGCGCCCCGTCATGGCCTGATTGGGCTGGCGCGCCTGGATGGTGAGCTTGATATCGGCGGCTTCCAGCTGCCACTCGATGGGGTAGGGCTGCCCCTTGGGGCCACGCCAGGTCCTGCCGGGGGTGAGGCGGATGTGATCTGGGCTCAGCACCCGGCTGCTGCCGTCCCGTTCAATCAGGATGCCGTAGCGGTTCTCCGGCTCAGATCGTCCTGCCTTGGTGCGCAGGCGAAACAGCATCAGCTCGCGGCCATCTTCAAACTGCAGCGAAAACCAGTCCCAGCCCGATTGCCACTCGGCCAATACCGAGCTGCTCCACTCGTGATCAAACCAGCCCTCACCGCTGACGTTGCGGGTCTCGCCATCCAGGGTCAGGGTGCCGCTGATGGTCAGGCGCGGGTAGGAGTAGTAGAAGGAGGCGTTGCCCGGGCTCTTCTCGCTGTAACCCGCTTTGCCTTGCAGTACCGCCGGCTTGGCGGCGCTCACCTGCAAATCAAGATCCCCCGCCTTGCTCTGCACCTTGAGGGTGGCGGGAAAAAGCGATTCCCCTTGAGAGGCCAGCACCCACTCTTTCAGCCAATACTGACCGCCGCTGGCACCGGCGAGCCCTGGCCCCTGGCGGCTGGTGCGTTCGTCCTGCTGATGGCTGCCTTTGCTCAAATCTGTGATGGCGAACTGGGCCAGCCAGAGCTGGGGGGTGAGCCAGGGGTTCTCCGATGTGATCTCCTGCTCGATGCCTTGGCGAAACAGGGTCCACTGCATGCCGTAGTCGCGCCCCTGCTCGTCTTTCAGGTTGCCGGTGAGATACCACCACTCGGAGCGGTAGTCAGGGTGGGCACCGTGATCCGCGGGCAGGCGGATGGAGTGACCCGGCAGGGCCTTTTTGAAGTGATCGCTACCGCCGCCAAGGATGGCACCCAGATCGTTGGCACCGATCCCGGTGCCATACAGGGTGCAGAGCAGCGCCAGCCACCAGATGTTGAATGTTTTCATACCACTCTCCTTGCGGCGTACCAGGAGGCGAGCGCGCCACAGACGGGGGCGAGCAGGAGCGCCGTGACGGCGTGCAGGGGGGCGGCCTCGAAGGCGAGGCGCCAGCCGAAGGCGCGGGGGTTGACCACCTCAATCAGCACCCAGGCAAGGCCATAGCCCACCGGCAGGGCCAACAGCGCGGTGAGCAGCCCCAATCCCGCCCCCTGCCACACCAGCAGCCGGCGGCAGTGGCGTGGGCCTACGCCTAAGCTCTGCAGGGTCTGCAACTCGCCGCGCCGGGCCAGCCCCAGCACCATGAAGGCCGAGCCGATGCCGACGAAGGCGATCCCCAGGATCAGCAATTTCAGCAGCTCGGTCACCACAAAGGTCTGGTCGAACACCCTGAGGGCTGCGGCGTGGATAGCGGGGGCGGGCAGGAGGTTCACCCCCTCACCAAACTGCGCCCGCAGGCGATCGGCGAGGCGCTCCGGTTGGTTGCTAAAGAGGGCGAGGGATTGCACGGCCCCGTCCTCGAAGGCGTGCAGTATCTGCCCCTTGTCGCTGCCGTAATCCTGATAGACACCGGTGACGGTGAGTGCCCTTGGGCCCTGTTCGCCGGTGACTTCGAGTGTCTGCCCCACCCTGACCCCTAGGCGCACCGTCAGCGGTTCGCTCGCCAGCACCTCGTCGGGGGCGGCGGGCCAGCTCCCGGCCAGCAGCGGATAGGCGGTTTTGAGCTCGGGGATAAAGTCCATCTGCGCCCACTCAATGGGCTGCCCCTGCCAGCGGGCGGGATGCACGGCGCGGCGGGAGGCGGCGCGCACGTCTGGCGCAGCAAGAATGGTGTTGAGAGTCTGCTCGCCCAGGGCGCCGCGGTTGCCCGCCACCCCTCTGGGGGCGCTGACATAGAGATCGGCGGCCAGACGCTGGCCGAGCCAGATCTCCACGCTCGAGCGAAAGCTCGACACCATGACCCCGATGCCGATGGCCGCCGCGATGGCCAGTTGCAGCGCCATCACCGCGATGGCGGTGCGATCCAGATGGTATTGGGTCTCGGCCACCGCGAGCCGGGCGGTAAGGGGGCCGCCGGGGCGGGATCTCAGCCGTCCCAGCACGGCGCGCAGCACATCGGGCAGGGCGAGCGCCATGGCCAGCAGCCAGCCGCCGGCGACGAAGAGGGCGCCGGTGAGACCGGTTTCTGGCCGCCACAGACAGAGCGCGCAGAGCAGCAAGATGACGATGGCGAGCCCCCGACGTTGCCAGGGATGAGCCGGCGGGCGGCTATTGCCTTCTCGCAGTTCAAGGGGGGATTGGCGCAGCAGTTGCCACCAGCCGGGCAGGTTGGCGGCCAGCGTCCCAGCCAAGCCGAGCACCAGCGCCTTGCCAAGGCTCGCGGGGGAGAGGCGCAGCAGATCGATGGGGTTGGGGCCATAGAGATCGGCCAGCGCCTGGGTGAGCTGCCCCATCAGGGCCAGGGCCAGCAGGCTTCCCAGCAGCAGCCCGAGCAGGGTGCCGATGCTGGCGAGGATCACAAGCTCCAGGATGAGCCAGCCAAGCACCCGACGCGGCGGCATCCCGAGGATGATGAGCTGGGCCAGCTGGGGACGGCGCACGCTCTGCACGAAGCGCTGGGCGTTGAACACCAGAAAGAGCCCCACCGCCATGGCGAGCAGGGAGAGCGCCGTGAGGTTCAGCGCCAGGGCATCGCCGAGCTGGCTGGCATCGAGCGCCGGGCTGATGGGCTCAAGCCAGAGGGGCTGATGGGGGGCATAGGATTGCAGGGCCGCCTGCAAGGCCGTGGCCTCTTGCTCGCTGAGCTTGAAAACGATGCGATCGAGCCGCCCTTCCTTGCCCAGCAGGGGCTGGGCGAGGCCGATGTCGGTGACCAGCAGCCGCTCCATTGGCACGGCGCCGGGCTCGAAGGTGCCGGCCAGGGTGAGGGTCAGCGCTCGCTTGCCCTCTTTGCCATCGGGCGAACCGTCGCTCAAGAGAAACGTCCGCGACTGACCCGGCTGCCAGCCGAGGCGCCTGGCCTCGGGGGCCGCCAGCCAGACGCTGTCGGCGCGGCTCAACGAGAAATCGGGTTGGCTGTATGGCTCTGCGCCAAAGAGGCGGCGCAAGGGGCCGGGGTTGAAGAGATCCATCCCGAGGAGCTGGAAGCTTCGCCCCTGTTCGTCCTTGAGCCAGGCGTGCAGCTCTGGCATGGCGTTGAGGTTCGGCTGGCTTCGCACCAGTTTCACATAGAGCCGCTCATCCAGCCCGCCGCTCGGCGCCAGGCGGTAATTGGCCTCCCCGGCGAGCTGGCTGCGGGCGGCGACGAAGTTGGTGCGGGCGCTGTGGTTCAAGAGCTCGATGGCCACCACCAGGGTGACCCCCAGGGTGAGCCCGGTCAGGCTCATCAAGAGCAGCCAGGGGTGGGTGCGATAGAGGCGCAGCAGCGCCTTCAGCGGCAGCGGCAACATTACTGCCCTCCGGGGCGGGCGTCAGTCATGGCGGCGCCCCTTGAGCTCGACCAGGCGGCCCCCTTCAAGGCGCAGCACCCTGTCCGCCAGGGCGCCATAGGCGGGGTTGTGGCTCACCAGCAAGAGGCCGGCGCCGGTGCCCCGCACCGCCGCCATCATCAGGGCCATCACCTGCTCGGCGTTGTGCTCGTCGAGACTCCCGGTGGGCTCGTCCGCGAGCAGCCACTGAGGCTTGTGAATGAGGGCGCGGGCCAGGGCGACTCGCTGGCGCTGGCCGCCGGAGAGCTGCTCCGGCCAGGCGTGGCGCTTGTGGGCAAGATCGAGGCGAGCCAGCAGGGCGTCAATCTCTGGCTGATGGCGAGGGAGCTGGTTGATGGCGAGCGGCAGGCAGAGGTTCTCCTCCACCGTCAGGGTCGGCAGCAGGTTGAAGTCCTGATAGACGATGCCAAAGTGTCGGCCACGCAGCCGGGCTCGCTCGTCCGGCGGTTGGGTGTCGAGGCGGGTCTCCCCCAGCCAGACCTCCCCCTCGTCGGGGGGCAGCAGGCCCGCGATGAGGCTCAGCAGGGTGGACTTGCCACAGCCGCTCTGCCCCAGCAGCAGGCAGGCCTCCCCCTGGGCGAGCTGGAGATCCAGCCCCGCAAACAGGGGGAGCGTCTCGCCGCCGTTGTCGAAGCATTTACTGAGATTGCGCAGGCTGAGCATGGGATAACCGTTTGATGGTCAATGGCTTTCACAATGTCAGTCACTATGCCAGTTAGTGATCGCGCCTGCAAAAGGGAAGCGGATCCTTGCTGGATCCCGCTCGCCTGTGGTGGTTAGAATAGGGCCTTCCATGGGTCACAGGATGAGCAAGGATGTTACACAAGCAAGTCAGTTTTATCGTCGACAGCAAGGGCGCCAAGCAGGCTGCCGTGGTCCCCATCGATATCTACAACGAGCTGATGACCCTGCAAAAGGCGCTCTCCGACAACAAGCCCGGCGAGCGCGAGCTCTACCACTTCAACGGCAAGGGGGCCGAGGCCCACGGTTATCCGGTGGGCAAGCGCCAGAATCCCGGCTTCATGGTGCAGGCGGGCTCCACCGCCAACGGCGAGGATGCCGCCTCCCTGCGCGAGGCGGTGATCGAGCTGCGCCAGGAGCTGCTGGGCAAGGGGGTGCTCACTCCCCACGGCCAGGGCTTCCTCTTCACCGCCGATCAGCTGTTCAACAGCCCGAGCCTGGCCGCCAGTCTGGTGGCGGGCAACAACCGCAGCGGCCTGGACGCCTGGCAGAACAGCGCCGGCTATACCCTCAAGCAATCCGGGTTCGGCAAGAAGTCGCCCTGATGACGGGGCCCGGCACCGGGCCCGGCATTCCTTTGTGTGAGCGCCCACCCCGCGCGGGCCACCACCATGGCGGGGAGGGCGTCTTCCCTCTTCGCTGCTAGCCTCAATGCCAGACGGTTCTCAAGAGAAGCACCCATGTCTGGATCTGCACGCCTGTTTCCCCCGGCCGTCCTCGGCCTCTTCTGCGCCCCCGCGCTCGCCGACGGCGGCCCTCTGCTCCTGACGCACACCGGCGCCGGCCTCTTCGCCCTCGCCATCTTCGCCCTGGCCTATGGCCTGGTGATGGCGGAGGAGTACCTGAAGCTGCGCAAGTCCAAGCCCGTGCTGGTGGCGGCCGGCATCATCTGGATCATCATCGGCATGGTCTATGCCGGGCAGGGGCAGAGTCCGCTGGCGCAGGCGGGGTTTCGCCAGACGCTGCTGGAGTACGCCGAGCTGATGCTCTTCCTGCTGGTGGCCATGACCTATGTCAACGCCATGGAGGACAGGCTGCTGTTCGATGCCCTGCGTGCCCGCCTGGTGCGGGCCAGGTTCAGCCTGCGGTCCCTGTTCTGGCTCACGGGGATCCTGGCCTTCTTCATCTCCCCCGTGGTGGACAACCTGACCACGGCGCTCTTGATGTGCTCCGTGGTGCTCAACGTGGCCAATGGAGATCGCCGCTTCATCAACCTGGCCTGCATCAACATCGTCGTGGCGGCCAATGCGGGCGGGGCCTTCAGCCCCTTCGGCGACATCACCACCCTGATGGTGTGGCAGGCGGGCAAGGTGCCCTTCGAGCAGTTTCTGTTGCTGTTCGTGCCGGCACTGCTCAACTTCCTGGTACCGGCCACCCTGATGAGCCTGATGGTGCCGCGTCACGTCCCCGAGATGTCGGGCGACGTGGTGGTGCCAAGGCGCGGGGCCTTCACCATAGTGCTGCTCTTTGTGCTCACCATCATGACCGCGGTCGCCTGCCATCATTTTCTGGCGCTGCCCCCCGTGCTCGGCATGATGATGGGGCTCGGTTACCTGCAGTTCTTCGGTTTCTACCTGCGCAAGACACAGCCCGTCACCCTGGCCCGGGAGCGGGCGCTCTATGCGCGCACCGGTGACGAGGCCCGGTTGCTGCGCCTGGGCTCCATCGTGCCGTTCGATGTGTTCAACAAGATAGCCAAGGCGGAGTGGGACACCCTGCTCTTCTTCTACGGGGTGGTGATGTGTGTCGGCGGGCTCGGTTTCATGGGCTATCTGGCGCTTGCATCCCAGCTGCTCTACGCAGGGGACCCAACCCTGGCGAACGTCACCATCGGCCTGCTCTCCTCCCTCATCGACAATATCCCCGTGATGTATGCCGTGCTCTCCATGGAGCCGCAGATGAGCACGGGGCAGTGGCTGCTGGTGACCCTGACCACCGGGGTGGGGGGCAGTTTGCTCTCCATCGGTTCGGCGGCCGGGGTAGCCCTGATGGGGCAGGCCAGGGGCATGTATACCTTTGTCGGCCACCTCAAGTGGTTGCCCGCCATACTGCTTGGCTATATGGTCGGCATAGGGGCGCATCTGTGGCTCAACAGCGCCCTGTTCTGATGGCGTGACCAGGGAGAGAAAGGGAAGATGGGACAACTGTTCGAGGCGCTCTCGCCGCGCCATGTGGCCTTCATCGAGGCGCAGAAGATCTTTTTCGTCGGCACGGCGGCCGCGGAGGGGACGGTCAATGTCTCCCCCAAGGGCGGGGACTCGCTGCGCGTCATCGATGCCCACACCCTGGCCTGGCTCAACCTGACCGGCAGCGGCAACGAGTCGGCGGCCCAGGTGCTGCAACACCCGCGCATGACGGTGATGTTCTGCGCCTTCGAGGGGGCGCCGCTGATTTTGCGGGCCTATGGCCGGGCGCGGGTGCTGCACCGGGGGGGCCCGGAGTGGGCGTCGTCGCTGGCGCTGTTCCCCCCAAGCGTCGCGGCCCGCCAGATCTTCCTGCTGGATATCGAACGCGTCCAGGCCTCCTGCGGTATGTCGGTGCCCCTGTTTGAGTACCAGGGGGACAGGGAGGATCTCGCCAACTGGTCCGAGCGCCAGGGCCGGGAGGGGATAGAGGCTTACTGGCGCAAGAAGAACCAGCGGAGCCTGGATGGGCTGGAGAGCGAGATCCTGGTGCGCAGTGGACTCTCACCGGATCCCTGAGGGTCGCCACGCACACAAAGCGAACACAAAAAAGCCCTGTCCATGGACAGGGCTTTGTCATTCATGGGGCTCTCAGGCGGCGCGCTTGCCGGTCAGCAACCAGTAACTGAGCGCCGAGCCCAGGCCGCAGCTGGCGATGGCGATGGCCATGGGCAGGGGGGATTCAGGGGGATTGAGGTTCACCAGTATGCCCACCAGGGCACCGATGCCAAAGCGCAGGGTGCCCGCGAGCGCCGAGGCGGTGCCTGCGGACTGGGGGAAGTGCCCCATCAGGCCGGTCATGGCGTTGGCCCCCACCAGGCTGATGTGGCCGACGAAGAGCACCACGGGGATGACGATGCCCCAGAGGCCCCCGCTCTGGCTCCATGCGTTGTAGATGAGCAGGGCCCCGGCCAGCGGCAGCACCAGCAGGCCGTATTGCAGCATGCGCTCGGCGCCCACTCCCTTCACCAGGCGGCTGTTGACGAAGGTGACCACCATCATCAGCAGGATGTTGAGGCCGAACAGCCAGCCGTAGTGCTCGGTCGGCACCTTGAAATACTCGATGTAGACGTAAGGGGAGGCGCTCAGGAAGGCGAACATGCCGGAGCTCGACAGGGCCCCGCACAGCACATAGCCCATGGCGCCGCGATGGGTGAGCACGCCCCAGTAGTTGCCAAGCACCTGGCCGAGCTTGAGGGGCTGCTTGTGCTCGGGCTTGAGGGTCTCCCTGATCTTCCACTGCATCACTCCGCAGATGAGCAGGCTGATCCCCACCAGCAGCCAGAAGATCACCCGCCAGTCGCTGTGGGCGCTGATGTAGCCGCCCACCACGGGGGCAACCAGGGGCGCGAGCGTCATCACCAGGATGACGAAGGACATGGCCCGGGAGAACGCATCCTTCTCGAAAAGGTCCCGCAGCAGGGCGTTGACCACCACCGAGCCCGCGGCCCCGCCGGCGGCCTGCAGCATCCGCCAGGCCAGGAGCTCCGGCAGGGAGTCCGCCATGGCGCACCCCACGGAGGCTACGGCAAACATCACCAGCCCCGCCAGGATCACCGGCTTGCGGCCGAAGCTGTCGGCGAGCGGGCCGTAGAAGAGCTGGCCGATGGCAAAGCCCCCCAGGAAGGCGCTGATGGTGAGCTGGGCGCCGTCGATGCTGGTGGCCAGGTCCCGGGCGATGGCGGGAATGGCGGGCAGGTACATGTCCACCGCGAGCGGGGTCAGTCCCGCCAGGGCACCGAGCAGAATGAAGAGGAAACGGGGGGAGAGGGGACTGGCTTGAGGCATAGGGTTTCCGTGTCGTGGGCAAGAGGCCAAGGGCGCAGGAGATCAGTCTATCAGCTTTGGCGGGCCTGGGCAGGTTCATCCTGCCAGGGCGAAGCCCCGGTGGCGGGGCGACGAAGCAGCAGGAGCCAGGCCAGCCACCCCAGCAGCGAGAGGGCATTGCCCGCCCGCTCGGGCCAGCGTGGGGCGAGCCTCAGGGTGAGGGTGTGGCTGCCCGCCGGCACCCAGACCTGGATCAGCCCCTGGGGGGTGGCGCTCACCGTCAACTTCAGGCTCTCGTCGAGCCAGGCCTGCCAGCCGGGATAGTGGTACTGGTGCAGCACGATCCGGGTCGGGACCCGGGTGCTCACCGCCAGGGCCAGCGCCCTGGGTTGCCAGCGGGTCAGGGTCCAGCGTGCGCCGGGGGGATCAGCGCTCACCGGGGGCTGGAACTCCTCCTTCCAGGCCAGCAGGCTGGGGGCGAAGATGCCGCCGGGCACCTGCCGTGGCCGGTATTCCCGGGCACTGCGCTTGCTGTCGAACTCGAACGCCATGGCCTCCCGGGTGGGGGACTGGGTGAGGGGGGCGTGGCGCACATAGGCCAGGCTGGAGAGTAGCGTCAGCAGGAGCACGCCCCACCAGAGCCCCTGCCAGAGGCGTTGGGGCGGGGTGCCCAGGGCCACCACGGCGACCGTGGCGAGGGCCAGTAGGAGGTTGAGCCGCCAGGGAAACTGCACCCGCTGCAAGGGGGGCAGCAGGCTCCAGAGCGGTTGGCTCGGGGGCAGCATCATCAGGAAGGCGGCGACCCCGATGGCCCCCCAGCAGAGGAGCTCGGGGTGGCGTGGCTCGCGGGCGGCGGCCCAGGCGAGCAGCAGCAGGGCCATGGTGAGCACGCTCAGCCACGCCAGATGGCCACGAAAGCGCCAGTCGTCCCAGGCGGTGGGCAGGCGGTCGAGGAAGTTGCGCTGATAGTCGAACATGCCGCTTCGCATCATCTCCATGGAGATGGCCCCCTGATCAGCGAGGGCGGGCAGCAGCAGGGCGGCCGCCATGCAGAGCCCCAGCCCCTGGGCGCCGAGGGCTTGCCAGCAGGGGCGCAGGGTGCGACCGCGCCAGGCGAACCAGAGGGCTCGCAGGCTCACCAATCCCATCATCAGCAGCAGGCTGGGCAGGTGGGAGAAGGCTAGCAGCGCCAGGGCGAAGATCAGCAGTGGCAGCCCCGGGCGCCGACCGCGGTGGGCAAGATCCTGGCCGAGCAGGATGAGGGGGGCCCAGACGAAGGCCCAGAACTCTGCCAGGGCGAAGCGGGCGTAGAGATCCATGGCGAGGTGATAGGGCAGGGCCAGGTAGAGCAGGCTGACCGCGAGAGCCCGGCCGGGCGGGGCCAGGCTGCGCAGCCACAGATAGGCAAACCCGCCGGAGAGCACCAGGGCCAGGGTGGCGCTGCCGAGCAGGGGATAGATGGCCTGCTGGGCCGGGGCGCCGGGTCCGGCAAGCAGGGCGCTGACATAGTAGGGAAGCGGGGGATAGAAGAAGAAGGTGGGGCTGCCAAAGCCACCGTTCATGGCCATCAGCCAGCGGGGGTAGAGCTCCCCCTGCCACAGCTGCTGGGCAAAGTAGTGGCCGGAGAGCAGGTGGTGGAAGAGATCGTGTCCCCGGCTGCCCCCCTGCAACCAGAGCGGCAGCACCAGCAGTGCGCTGGCCAGCGTCAGCACCAGGGGTACCCACACCCACTCCTTGTCGCCCTTCATGCCTCTTCTCCCTGTCAGCGTCCGCGCAGTGAGTGTAGCCGAGGCGGCTGGCCCCCTGGAACGCCCCATGGCGGGGGTCAGCGGGGCAGGGCGAGCCAGAGGCCGGGTTCGGCGTGAAATCGGGGGGCGAACCAGATCTGGCGGCTCGGGGCGGGCCACTCATGGGCATCGAGGGGGCGCCGACTGAGGCGGCAGGCCCCCTTGGCCTGTGCGAGCCTGGCATCTCCCCCGTACCAACCGTCGGTGACGGGCAGGGCCGTGGTTTCTCGCAGCAGCCTCACCCCCCACTGGGTCACCAGCGCCGGGCATGCCTGCTCCGCCAGCCGGGTGGCCCGGGTCATGGCGGGGGGCGCTGGCGGGGTCAGGGTCGTCAGCAGCAGTAAGAGGGCGCAGATCAGGGCCGCCAGCTCGCCCCGGCGCGGCAATTTCCCCGCCAGCAGCACCAGGCCGAGCAGGGTGATGGGCGCCAGGTGGCGGGGATTGTCCGGATTCTGGCCAAGCAGGGTCCAGAGCAGCAGAGCAAGCCAGCCCAACGTCCAGACAGGCTGGTGCTTTCTCTCTGTTTGCCGGCGCGGGACCAGCAGCAGGGCGAACGCCAGGGGCCAGAGGGGGGTGAGCTGGCTGCTCAGGGTCAAGGCCCAGCTGAGCAGACGATCCCCGTGGGCCGCCGCCGTGTTGCCCCACAGGGTAAAGTGGCCGTCGGTAAAGCGCCGCCCCTCGCCGAAGTAGGCCCAGCCATCGGCCTGCCAGACGAAGAGCAGGCAGGCTAGCCCTACCAGGGCGATGGGCAGCACAAACCGGATCCGTTCACCCTTCTGCGCCATCCCGAGCCAGAGCGGCAGCAGGGCCAGCACGAAGTAGGAGGGACGCAGGGCCAGCATCAGGCCCAGCAGCAGGCCGGCGCTCGCCGCCTGGCTGGGCACGCTGCTGGCCTTGCAGCATCGCAAAACGGCGCTGGCCGGCCTGCTGCTGGGCCTGATGCTGGCCCTGCGTCCCTCCTACTTCGTGCTGGCCCTGCTGCCGCTCTGGCTCGGGATGGCGCAGAAGGGTGAACGGATCCGGTTTGTGCTGCCCATCGCCCTGGTAGGGCTAGCCTGCCTGCTCTTCGTCTGGCAGGCCGAG
>NZ_CDDD01000011.1 GCF_000820165.1 Aeromonas taiwanensis | reverse complement strand
ATCGACATCACCATCAACGGTGCCAACGATACCCCGACGCTCAACATCACCCAAAGTGGTACCACCACCTTTACCGAGTTGAGCGGCCCGGATACACCAACCAACGACGTCACGCTGCTGAGTGCGGCCGCTATCGTCGATCTGGATCACATCAGACCTCAATCGATTGCGGTGACTATCACCAACACCAAGGCTGGTGATCAACTGCTGTTTACCAACACCGCCGACATACAGGGCTCTGTCAGCAACATAGGTGGCAATGTCGTCCTGACGCTGACGGCTATCGCCGGACACACGCCAACCGAGGCACAATTCGAAGCAGCTCTGGCGACAGTGAAGTTCAACAACACCTCGGATACGCCGGATACCACTCAGCGCAACATCGCCTTCACCGTCACAGACCCACAAGGGGCTAGCAGCACGGTGGCCACGATCAGTCTGAATGTGGTAGCGGTGGCAGATGACACCACCGCTCCCACCCCAACCATTACGATCAACACCTATGCACCAAGCGGTAATGGTGGGTTTATCGACTACATCGTTAACTTTGGTGAAGCAGTGACAGGAGTGGACGCTACTGATTTCAGCGTTGTTCGAAACGGTGGTGGTGGTGGAAACGTGAAGATAGACTCCATCACATCTCTATCCTCCTCCGTTTATGCAGTCCACGTTTCCTACAATAATGGAGCTGAGGGAAACACGAATACCGTTCGACTGGACTTCAATTCTGGCACTAATGTGGTGGATGGCGCTGGCAATGTAGCCAGTGGTGCAACAGGCCAAGTTCAAACCGGTTTGGCACCAGCGGGCATTGCCGGAGAGCCCATTAACCTAGCGTTGACCAGCCCAGCGGAGGCCATCTCAGGTTCCGTCACCATCACCCTTAGCGGCGTCCCCGCCGGCTGGATTTTCAGCGAAGGCAGCCGTAACAATGATGGCAGTTGGACGGTGGTTACCGACGATCCATCCAGCCTCACCGTCACCAGTCCAGCTGACTTTGCCGGCGCCCTGGTAATAGACGTCAACATGAGCTGGATAAACGCAGACGGCAGCACGGGCAGTGTCTATATTGCCGACAACGTCGAGGCCTATGCCCCGGGCTCCCCCATCTTCGCCCTGTCGCAAGATGACAACCTGACCGGCTCATCCGGTGCGGATCAGTTCGTGTTCGCCCAACCCATCGGCAACAACGTCATCTACAACTTCGACGTCGCCAACGACAGGCTGGATCTGATCGGCTTTACCGGCGTCACCAGCATGGCAAACGTGCAAATAAGCAATGACGCCGATGGCAATGCGGTGATCAGCATTGGTGAGGGCCAGAGCATCACGATCAAGGGGGTCGATGGGGCGTTGCTCGGCGAGGCGAACTTCGAGTTCAACGTCGATCCGGTGACCCGCAATGGCGATACCCTCACCATAGATGACGGGGCCATCATGCCGTTTGGGGGCAGCCTCATCAACGAAGGGATTATTGCCCTTGGCAGCCACGACAGCGGCGCCAGCCTGGAGATCCTGTTCCGCGGTGCCAGCCTGAGTGGCGGCGGGCAGCTGGTGCTCTCCGACAGCGACCACAATGCATTTTTCGGTGGCAGCGCCGATACCGTCCTGTTCAACATCGACAACAGTATCCGCGGTGCAGGTCAACTCGGCGCCGGGCAGCTGATATTGAACAACGCAGGCAGCATCCTTGCCGATGGCAGCCATGCTCTGGTGATCGACACCGGCGATGAGCTCATCGTCAACTCCGGCTTGCTGGCTGCAACCGGAACCGGTGGTCTGGTCATCAACAGCGGGCTCGACAACAGCGGCCTGCTGTGGGCCAATGGCGGCAATCTAACTTTGAACGCGGCTGTCAGCGGTACCGGCCACGCCTTGATCAGCGGCATGGCCACGCTGGCTTACGCTGCTGGGTCGAGCCTCGACACCCGCTTTGCCGAAGAAGGGGATGGCACGCTCAGGCTGGCACAGGCCGCCGACTTCACCGGTACCGTCTCTGGCTTCAACGCAGGGGATAAGTTCGAGCTGGCCGACCTCGGGAACGCAACGATCAGCTATATCAGCAACGCCACCGCGAGCGGCGGCGTGCTGACCATCGATGATGGTACCCACCTCAGCGAGATCCAGTTGCAAGGCACCTACACGGCAGCCGGCTTCCAGATGGCGCAAGAGCAAGATGGCGGCACGACTGTCAGCTACCACGCCATTCTGGCGGACCAGATATTGTCGGGGACGGATGGTGACGACGGTCTGGTGGGCGGCGATGGCAACGACACCCTGAACGGGCTGGCCGGCAGCGACGTTCTGGTCGGCGGAGCCGGGAGCGACACCTTTGCTTTCAGCCATGAAGGGGGGCTGGATACCATCCTCGATTTCAACAGCGCCAGCCTGGCACAGGGGGGAGACGTGCTGGATCTAAGGGATCTGTTCCAGGATGCATCGGGCAGCGACCTGTCCGACTACCTGGCGGTGCGAGAGGAGGATGGCAGTACCATTATCAGCGTGGACAGGGACGGGGCAACGGGGGAAGCCGGCTTCCAGGATCTGGTCATGTTGCAGGGCTCCACAGGGCTGCATCTCGACGAGCTGCAGCAGCAAGGCAATCTGCTGAACCACGGATAAACCCGACTCACGCAATCCGAATAAGCAAAAGCCCCGGCAGCACGGACTGCCGGGGCTTTTTTCATCACAAAGGAGGGGCCATTACTGCGCCAGCAGGTGGCCCACCAGCTCATGGCGCCAGCCTTGCAGCAGCATGGGCTTGTCCGCCCGGGCCCGCTCTTCCTCGTTCATGCGCCAGCTCCAGGTGAAGTACTGGTGGATGATCTTCTTGCTCGCCACCAGCTCCGGCGGAATGTTGCTGGCCTTGGCCTTCTCCTCCACCATGGCCTTGATGCGCTTGAGTTCGGCCTTGTACTGGGGGAAGTCCACCAACCGGCGGATGGGCTCTGGCCAGCTCTCTGGGTCGCTTTGCTGGGCGGAGGCGACGATGTCCAGCATCCGTTTGCCGTGGATCTTGATCTCGATGGGAGAGAGCCCCAGCTCGTTGAGATCCCGCAGCGACCCGGGCCTGCGTTCCGCCACCTTGAACAGGTGCAGCTCCTTGACCACGAAGTTGAGGGCCAGATCCCGGCGCACCGCCTCTTGCTGGCGCCAGGCGGCCAGCTCGCGCAGGATGGCCAGCTCGCGGCGGCCCAGTTGCCAGGCGTTGACGATCTCGAGATAAGCCTGGCGGGGATCGCTCCCCTGGGTCTTGCGGGCGGAGTGGTTCTGGCACTCCTGCTCGAACCAGGCAAACTTGCCGCTCTCACGCAGCTTGCTCATCACCTTGGCGTAGAGGGGCAGCAGATAGAAGACGTCGGCGGCGGCGTATTCCAGCTGACGAGGGGTGAGCGGGCGAGCCAGCCAGTCGGTGCGAGCCTGATCTTTCTCGAGCTCGACCCCGAGGAACTCGTTGACCAGGGCACCAAAGCCCACCGAGACACCATGGCCCAGGAAGGCTGCCGCCAGCTGGGTATCGTGCATCTGGTTTGGCAGATGACCCGCCTGATGCTGGATAAGCTCCAGATCCTCGCCGGAGGCGTGCAAAATGGCGATCTGCCCTGCCCGGCCGAGACGTTGCCACAAAGCGGAGAGATCGAGCGTCAGGGGATCCAGCAGGGCGAGACGCTCGCCGTCATAGATCTGGAACAGACCGAGCTGGGGATAGTAGGTACGGGTGCGAACGAATTCGGTATCGATGGCCAGGGGAACGTCGGCCAGAGAAGCGAGATACTGATCCAGTTCGGCTTGCTGTGAAATGAGTTGATATTGCATCGTTGCCTGCACGTTGGTCGGACCCAGAAAGAAAAAACCGTGGATGCCCCACGGTTTTGCATAACGACAGCGCTCGTCTGCAGAGCAGTGCATGCCGGTTATTGCTTGGCAATCTCCTCGTCGCGCAGCACGCGCCGCAGGATCTTGCCCACATTGGTCTTGGGAAGTTCGTCGCGAAATTCTACCAGTTTCGGCACCTTATAGGCAGTCAGATGTTTACGGCAGTGGGCAATTATCTCTTCTTGCGCCAGCGTCGCGTCTTTCTTGACCACGAAGATCTTCACCTGTTCCCCCGACACCGTGTTCGGTACGCCGACGGCCGCCACTTCCAGCACCTTGGGATGGAGCGCGACCACGTCTTCGATCTCGTTCGGGTAGACGTTGAAGCCGGAGACCAGGATCATGTCCTTCTTGCGATCGACGATCTTGAAGAACCCCTGCTCGTCGCACACGGCGATGTCACCGGTGCAGAGCCAGCCATCCTGCATCACCTCGGCGGTCGCTTCGGGACGTTGCCAGTAACCGGTCATCACCTGCGGGCCGCGCACCTGCATCTCACCCGGAGCACCACTCTGGGTGACGAGGTTCCCCTCGTCATCCACCAGGCGGATCTCGGTGGAGCAGACCGGCAGGCCGATGGAACCGTTGTAGTCCACCAGATCGTAGGGACAGACGCTCACCAGGGGCGAACATTCGGTCAGGCCATAGCCTTCCAGCAGCGGGGTGCGGGTCAGCGCCTTCCACTGCTCGGCCACCGCCCGTTGCACCGCCATGCCACCGCCGATGGTGAGCTTGAGCTTGGCAAAATCCATCTCCTGGAACTCGTCGTTGTTGACCAGGGCGTTGAACAGGGTGTTGACCCCGGTAATGCAGGTGAAGGGGTACTTCTTGATCTCTTTGACGAAGCCCGGGATGTCACGGGGGTTGCTGATGAGCAGGTTGTAGCCCCCCAGGCGCATGAACAGCAGGCAGTTCACGGTCAGGGCGAAGACGTGGTAGAGCGGCAGGGCCGTGACCACGAACTCCTTGCCCCGCTCCAGCACAGGGCCATAGACGCCGAGGCACTGCTCGACGTTGGCGATCATGTTGCGATGGGTCAGCATGGCCCCCTTGGAGAGACCCGTGGTCCCCCCGGTGTATTGCAGGAAGGCGATGTCCTGGTTGCTGATCTCCGGCTTGATGTACTGCAGGTAGCGGCCCTTGGCGAGGGCCTGGCGCATGGTGCTGGCGTGGGGCAGGTTGTACTTGGGCACCAGCTTCTTGACGTATTTCACCACGAAGTTGACAAGGGTCCCCTTGGCAAGCCCCAGGTTGTCACCCATCCGGGTCAGGATCACGTGCTTGACCGGGGTCTCATAGACCACCTTCTCCAGGGTATGGGCGAAGTTGGAGACGATGACGATGGCCTTGGCGCCGGAGTCTTTCAGCTGGTGTTCCAGCTCGCGCGGGGTGTAGAGGGGGTTGACGTTGACCACCGTCATGCCGGCCCGCAGGATGCCGAATACCGCGATGGGGTATTGCAGCAGGTTCGGCATCATTACCGCCACCCTGTCCCCCTTGCCGAGCTTGAGCTCGTTTTGCAGATAGGCGGCGAAGGCGCGGGACTGCTCTTCCAGCCGGCGATAGGTAATGGTTTGCCCCATGTTGACGAAGGCGGGCTGATCGGCGAACTGGCTCACCGACTCTTCAAACATCTCGACCAGAGAGCCGTATTGGTCTGGATTGATCTCGGCGGGCACCCCTTCTGGATAACGCTTCAGCCAGACTTTTTCCACGAACTTCTCCTGCATAACTCGCACCTGTGCGCTCACTGTGTTGCCTCCGTCCCTGTCACATCCAATTCAATCAATTGTTTTAAGTTAATGTTCTAATGTCGCCCATATTTACATAAGGCAACATCGATTAACAGCAAATTAACAACGAGAACTGTGAGGGAGAAAGCAAACCTGACATGATTCAAAGCCGGCGATCCTACCGGATTTGACCGAACTTTTCGATATAAACGGCGGTTTCTGACGAATTTTCCATATGGAAATGGTGATTTCCCGCCACCTGCACCATCTCGATCTGCGCAAAGGCCCCTGCCCGCTGCCGCCACTGCTCCAGCAGCCAGGGGAAGCCCTGCTCGCCCCGGATAAAGAGCACCGGGCAGGCAATGGCCCGGATCAGCGCCTGGGCCTGCCCCTCGCTCATGCGAAGGGGGGAGAGATCGCGAAGACGGGGATCGCTGCGCCAGTACCAGCGCCCTGCCCGCGCCTCCAGCTGCCGCTCGCAGATAAGGCGCGCTGCTGCCGGGCTGATGTCTGCCACCTTGCAACGGGCCGCCACCGCCTCCTCAAGAGAGGCAAACCCGCTGGCGGCACGCTCGCGGGTGCGACTGCGATTGAGAATGGCCCTGCGAAGCTGCCCCGGCACCTCCTCGTCAGGCTGGCTCAAGGGCCCGAGCCCCTCCATCAGGATGAGTCGCTCCACCTGCTCGGGGAAGACCCCGGCATAGGCAGAGGCGATCAGCGCCCCGAGGGAGTGACCAAGCAAGGTGAACCTGGTCCAGCCCGCAGCCTGCACGATCTGGTGGAGATCATCCAGCCAGTCGACGAAGACATAGGGAGTGTGCTTGTGATCGGAGTGGCCATGGCCCGGCAGATCGAGGCAGACGAGATGAAATGCCTCAAGATGAGGGGCCAGGGGCAAAAAGCTGGCCCCGTTGTCGAGCCAGCCATGCAGGGCGACGAGCAGCGGTTGGCCCTGCCGACCGTTGTCCAGCAAGGCGACGCGGCGCCCGTCCGCCAGGGTGATGACGCGCTCTTCCATCATCACCAGCGGGAGTGGTGGCGCCTTGGCCAGAAGGGATCATAGAAGGGGTCGTAGAAGTAGGGGTCCACGTAGCGGATCTCCACCTCCTTCACCGGCGGCCACAGCTTGCTGGCGGTCACCTTGAGCACGGAGAAGCGATACTTGTGCTCCCCTATCTGGCTGTCCACCGGCTTGTCGATGGTGCCGAGCACCGTCAGACTGCGCCCCTTGGCGTAGAGGGTCGGGTCGATAAAGCCCTTCATGATGGCGAGGAAGCGCCCCGGACTCTGCTCGGTCTGGGTCGGCACACCGTTGGCCTTGAGGGGCAGATAGACCACCTCGACCACGCTCTGATCCTGCTCGTTGTGCACCGCCGAGATGACGCCGCTCCAGCGCGCAGGCTTGCCTTCCATCCCCTGCAGGGCGGGCTGATAGGCCACCAGCTGATCCGCCGGCTCATAGGCCAGCTCGTCGGGCACAGTGCTGCAGCCACCCAGCAGCAGCCCCACCAATCCCAGCACCATCACGGGTTTCATCATTTGCCTCTCCTTGATCCGCCTGCATCCGCCTCGGAGGGCGGGCAGCAGGTCACCTTATTCGCGACCCGGCAGTTTTTTCCAGGTCACCTTGTCGCGCAGATAGACGGGGGTCGCCTGCTCCACCGGCACCGCCTCGCCCGCCAACCAGGCAACCCGGGCCAGGGGCAGCATGTCCACCGCCGCCGGGAAGCGCACCTGGCTGGTCACCAGCTCATCGGCCAGCCCCTTGAGGCTCTCGCCATAGGTCTCAAACCCGGTGCCGACGCAGGTAACGCGCCCGGCCTGCTTGCCTCTGGCCTCGACCAGTGCGTCGGGGTGGCTCACCACCTCCTCGCCCACCAGTTGCATCTGCCCCGCGACTCGCTCGTAATGGCCGAAGTAGACCTCGTCCATACGCGCATCGATGGCCGCCAGCACCCGCTCGGCCCCATCCAGACGGTGGGCGCCCTGGGCCATGGCCGCCAGGGTGGAGATGCCGATGAGCGGCACACCGGCGCCAAAGGCGAGCCCCTGGGCCACGCTGATCCCGATCCGCACCCCGGTGAAGGAGCCCGGCCCCCGCCCGAAGGCGATGGCATCGAGTTGCTCCAACGATAAACCGGCTTCCTCCAACACAGCCTGAACCATGGGCAGGATTTTGCGGGTGTGATCCCGCGGCGCCTCCTCCCAGCGGGAGAAGACCTTGTCACCCACCATCAAGGCGGCAGAGCAGGCTTCGGTGGCGGTATCAACGGCCAGGATCTTCAACTCATCCATTCTTTTTATTCTCTTCACATCTATCGGTTAAATCGTCAGCATGGCCTTGGCCTGCCGTAAAAATTGTTCAGCATCGCTCAGATGCTGCGGGCTCACTCCCGTGGCCCAAAGAAATCTCCCAGGGTCGCCAGCTCCCGCGTCCGTGGGATGGCGGGCAGACTCTTGATGAAGGTGGCGCCGTAGGGTTTGTTGACCACGCGTGGATCACAGATGACCAGCACACCGTGATCACTGCGATCACGAATGAGCCGCCCCACCCCCTGCTTGAGGGCGATCACCGCCTTGGGCAGCTGCAGCTCGGCGAAGGGATCCCCCCCCTTGAGCTTGCAATCCTCCACCCGCGCCTTGAGCTGCGGATCGTCCGGGCTCGCAAAGGGCAGCTTGTCGATGATAACACAGGACAAGGCGGCCCCCCGCACGTCTATCCCCTCCCAGAAGCTGCTGGTCGCCACCAGCACGGCGCGGCCGTTCTCGACGAAGGTCTTGAGCAGGCGCTGCTTGTTGTCCTCTCCCTGTAACAAGACGGTGCGACCTATCTCCCGGCGCAGCACCTCGGCCACCTGGCGCATCACCTGATGGCTGGTGCAGAGGAAGAAACAGCCCCCCGGCGTCTTGTTGATGAGGGGGATCATCAGGTTGGCGAGCTGCTCCCCCCGCCCGAAGGCATTGGGCTCTGGCAGGAAGCGCGGCACGCACAGGCGCGCCTGCTCGGCATAATCGAACGGGCTGTCGAGAACCAGCTCGGCGCTGCCGGCCAACCCCATCTCGGCCACGAAGTGGGCGAAGCGATTGTCCACCGTGAGCGTCGCGGAGGTGAAGACCCAGGCCACCTCGGGACGCTGCACCTCGGCGCCAAAGCGCTCCGCCACCGAGAGCGGCGTCAGGTTGAGAGTGAAGTGCAGTCGCGAGCAGTCATACCAGTAGGAGAAGCCGGTCTGGTTGATGGCCAGCACCTCCCCCAGCCGAGTACGCAGCTCGCTGATCCGCTCGAAACAGTGGTCGAGCTGCTCGCCCCGCCCGAGCGCCAGTTTCAGCACCTCGTAACAGAGGCCGAGGGCGTCGTTGAGGCGGGCCAGTGCCTGACCCCAGAGCGGTTGGCGCAGCATATCCCGGGTGTTGCCACGCCCCCCTTCAACCCCGAAGGCGAGGCGCAGATCCTGACTGGCAATGGCGAGCCTGTCCGCCGCCTTGCCGAGCTGGGCCATGTCGTGAGCCTCCGCCCGGTAGGCGAGCTGGATGTCCTGGGCCAGATCCTGGATGGTGCGGCTGCCCACCGACTTGCCGAAGTAGTTGCTGGCGATTTCGGGCAGCTGGTGTGCCTCGTCGAACACATAGACCTGCGCCTCGGGCACCAGCTCGCCAAAGCCGGTGTCCTTGACCGCCATGTCGGCGAAGAAGAGATGATGGTTGATCACCACCACCTGGGCATCCATGGCGCGGCGCCGGGCAATGACCAGATGGCAGTCGTCGTAATAGGGGCAGTCGCGTCCCAGGCAGTTCTCGTTGGTGCTGGTGACGTGGGGCAGGATCTCGGCATTCTCCTGCAAGCCCGGAATGTCCCCCACGTCGCCGTTGTCGGTGGTGGTGGACCAGGACTTGACCTTGACCAGATCGCTCAGGATATCCGGCTTTTGCAGGTGGGATTCGCTCAGGAGGCGGTTCATCCGCTCGATGCAAAGATAGTTGCTGCGCCCCTTGAGCAGGGCCACCGGCGGCGTGTAGTCGAGGGCCCCTGCGATGGTGGGCAGATCCCGGTAAAAGAGCTGCTCCTGCAGGTTCTTGGAGCCGGTGCTGATCACCACCCGCTTGCCGGACGCCAAGGCCGGCACCAGATAGGCATAGGTCTTGCCAGTACCTGTACCGGCCTCCACCAGCAATCGGCCGGCACTCTTGATGGCGCGCGCCACCGCCTCGGCCATCTCCAGTTGCGGCGCACGGGCCTTGAAGCCTTCGATGTGGCTGGCCAGAGGGCCGTCTGGCGTGAACAGGGTCTGGATGGTCAAAGGCGTATCCCGCAGCAAAAGCGGCATTATGCCAAAAGCGCGGAAAAAGCGGGACTGCTAATACGGTCAGACGAAGAGATCGATCTGGTGATCGGGGTCCGGCTTGTGATCATCTTCCTGTGTTTTCGGCTGATCACGCTTCCCGGGATGATACCCCTGCTGGCGCGACTGGCCGCCATCACTGTCGGTGCCAATCTTGCGCAGCTGATGCTTCTGGCTGATCTGGGTCACTTCCCGCTTGATGTCCTCCGGACTCGGCGTCGAGGGTGCGCGAGGCAAGATGGGGAATAACAGGTCCTGACTGGGCATGATGTCGCCTCCTCCGGTACGTCATTGTCTAGTTATCGACCAGAAAACCGTTTTCTCAACTTTAATCGCCCTGATCACATTTTTCGGTTGCTTTTTCTGTCAAGGCAGGTAGTTTAAATCGGGCGTCAACAACGACATCTGCATTGTAAAGGATTGATTACATCATGAAGTTCACCACCCTGAAGACTCATCATCACCATCATCATCCCGAATAGTCTTTCAGGAGGTTGACTGCTGGAAGACACTTAACTGGTGACTTCCAAAAGGACCGCAAGATTCATGAACCCTCGGAAGCACCCACTTCCGAGGGTTTTTTCGTTTTTGACTAGAAGGAAATCGAGCAATGGAAACACAACGTCTGCGCATCGCCATGCAAAAATCCGGTCGTCTGAGTCAGGACTCCCAGGCCCTGTTCAAGAGCTGCGGCCTCAAGATCAACCTGCGGGAGCAGCGCCTCATCGCCCATGTCGAGAACATGCCCATCGACATCCTGCGGGTGCGTGATGACGACATCCCGGGCCTGGTGATGGAAGGGGTGGTCGACCTTGGCATCATCGGCGAGAACGTGCTGGAAGAGGTGCAGCTCATCCGCGCAGCCCAGGGACAACCCTTCGCGGTCAAGACCCTCAAGCAGCTGGACTTCGGCGGCTGCCGCCTGTCGCTGGCGGTCCCGGAAGATGTCAACTACACCGGACCCGAGTGCCTCGCCGGCAAGCGCATCGCCACCTCCTACCCAGGGTTGCTCAAGCGCTTCTTCGACGAGAAGGGCCTGGGCTTCAAGAGCGTCATGCTGGGCGGCTCGGTGGAAGTGGCCCCCCGTGCTGGCCTGGCCGATGCCATCTGCGATCTGGTCTCCACCGGCGCCACCCTGGAGGCCAACGGCCTGAAAGAGGTGGAGGTGATCTACCGCTCCAAGGCGGTGCTGGTGCAGGCCCCCAACCCCCTGTCGGATGCCAAGCAGAAGCTCATCGACAAGTTGCTGCCCCGCATCCAGGGAATGCAGCAGGCCCGCGAGAGCAAGTACATCATGCTGCACGCGCCGAAAGACAAGCTCGAGGCCATCACCTCCCTGCTGCCCGGTGCCGAGCGCCCCACCATCATGCAGCTTGCCGGTGACACCAACCAGGTCGCCCTGCACGTCGTCTCCAGCGAGACCCTGTTCTGGGAGACCATGGAACGGCTCAAGGCCCTGGGTGCCAGCTCCATTCTGGTGCTGCCCATCGAAAAAATGATGGAATAAGGAAGGAACATCATGCAGACCCTGATCTGGAAGAGTCTTTCCCCCGCACGCCAGGCCGAGGCGCTGACCCGGCCGGCCTTGAGTGACGAGGCCGACATCGGCACCGTGGTGCGGGAGATCATCGCCGCCGTGCGCGCCCGGGGCGATGAGGCCCTGCGCGAACTGAGCCAACGCTTCGAACGCGCTCCCCGCGAGCAATTGCGGGTGAGCGAGGCCGAGATCGATGCGGCCTGCGCCCGACTGGACGATGACATCAAGGGTGCCATCGCGGCGGCCATCGCCAACATCCGCACCTTCCACGCCGCACAGGTGCAACCTGTGGTACGGGTCAAAACCCAGCCCGGGGTCCTGTGCGAGCTGCGCACCCAGCCCATCAACCGGGTCGGCCTCTATGTGCCCGGGGGCAGCGCACCGCTCCCCTCCACCGTGATGATGCTGGCCATTCCGGCCGCCATCGCCGGTTGCCGCGAGGTGGTGCTCTGCACCCCGTCGCCCGCCAGCGACGAGATCCTCTTTGCCGCCCGCGCCTGTGGCGTGCGACAAGTCTTCGCCATCGGCGGGGCCCAGGCCATCGCCGCCATGGCCTATGGCACCGAGACGATCCCCAAGGTGGACAAGATCTTCGGCCCGGGCAATGCCTACGTGACTGAAGCCAAGGGACAGGTCTCCCGTGACTGGCGCGGCGCCGCCATCGACATGCCGGCCGGCCCCTCCGAGGTGCTGGTCATCGCCGACGAGAGTGCCAACCCCGCCTTCGTGGCATCGGATCTGCTCTCCCAGGCCGAGCACGGCCCCGACAGCCAGGTGGTGCTGGTGACCACCTCCCCCCGTCTGGCCGATGCCATCAGCGACGAGCTCAAGGCGCAGCTGGCGCTGCTCAGCCGCCGCGACATCGCCGAGCAGGCTCTGAAGGCAAGCCTGGTGATCCTCTGCGACGATTTGGAGGAGGCCTGCGCCATCTCCAACGCCTACGCCCCCGAGCACCTGATCGTGCAGACCGAGGCGCCGCGCGCTCTGCTGGACAAGCTCGAGAACGCCGGCTCCATCTTCCTGGGGGCCTGGACGCCGGAGTCCGTGGGGGATTACGCCAGCGGCACCAACCACACCCTGCCGACCTACGGCTACGCCCGCACCTGCTCGAGCCTGGGGCTCGCCGATTACCAGCGCCGCTACACGGTGCAGGAGCTCACTGCAGAGGGCATCCGGGGCCTTGGCCCCATCGTCGAACGCATCGCCCAGGCCGAGGGGCTCGATGCCCACAAGAACGCCGTTACTCTGAGGCTGCAGGCCCTGGCCGGCACGGCCCAAACCGGTACACAGCAGAAGGATTTGTCATGAGCATCGCCAATCTGGCCCGCCGCGTGGTGCGGGCCCTCACCCCCTATCAGTCCGCCCGTCGCATCGGCGGCAACGGTCACGTCTGGCTCAACGCCAACGAGGCCCCGCTGGCCTATCCCTTCACCGTAGAGGGGAGCCGCCTCAACCGCTATCCCGAGTGCCAGCCTGCCGAGGTGGTGAACGGCTATGCCGCCTATGCCGGGGTCAACCCGAACCAGGTGCTGGTGAGCCGCGGGGCCGACGAGGCCATCGAACTCCTGATCCGCACCTTCTGCGAGGCGGGGGAGGATCAGATCCTCATCTGCCCCCCCACCTACGGCATGTACGCCATCAGCGCCGAGACCTGCGGCGTCGGCATCGTGGAGCAGCCGCTCACGGCGAGCCGCCAGCCGGACTGGCCCGCCATCGCCGATCGCCTGTCGGACGTGAAACTGGTCTTCCTCTGCTCCCCCAACAACCCCACCGGGGATCTGGTGGGCCGCAAGGGACTCGTCACCCTGCTGGAGAAGGCCCGGGATCGCGCCATCATCGTGGTGGACGAGGCCTACATCGAGTTCTGCCCGGAGGCTTCCGTGGCGGATCTGCTCGCCCAATACCCCAATCTGGTGGTCACCCGCACCCTCTCCAAGGCCTTTGCCCTGGCGGGGATACGCTGCGGCTTCACCCTGGGAGATCCCGAGGTCATCGCCATGCTGGCCAAGGTGATCGCCCCCTACCCCATTCCCGACCCCATCGCCCAGATAGCAAGCCAGGCGCTCTCCCCCATGGGGCTTGAATTGATGCAGGATCGGGTGCAGGAGCTCAACAAGCAAAAAGCGATCATCAAGGCCGAACTGCTCCGTCTGCCCTGCGTCAAGGAAGTGTTCGAGGACAAGGGCAACTTCGTGCTGGTGCGCTTCATTGACGGCGCCGCCGTGTTCGCCGCCATGAAGGCCGCCGGCATCATACTGCGAGATTTTTCCAGCAAGCCGGGTCTGGACAACAGCATCCGCATCACCATCGGGTATCAGGGCGAGATGGACGCCGTGCTCCAGGTGCTGCGCGAGCTCTGTGTCAACACCCCGTCTGCCGCCAGCGTATAAGGATGTAGAGAGATGAAGACCCCCTTTTTGTTTATCGACCGTGACGGCACCCTGATCGAGGAGCCGGTCACCGACAAGCAGGTGGACAGCCTGGCCAAACTGCGCTTCGAGCCCATGGTGATCCCGGTACTGCGGGAGCTCCAGGCCGCCGGTTTCGTGCTGGTGATGGTGACCAACCAGGACGGGCTGGGCACCAATAGCCTGCCGCTGGAGAACTTCCAGCCCCCCCATGACCTGATGATGCACCTCTTCGAATCCCAGGGCGTCACCTGGGAGCAGGTACTGATCTGCCCCCACTTCCCCACCGACGGCTGCAGCTGCCGCAAGCCCCACCTCGGCCTGGTGAAGGAGTATCTGGCCTCGGGTCGCATCGACTTTGCCAACTCCTTCGTCATTGGCGACAGACAGACCGATCTGCAGCTCGCCGAGAACATGGGCATCCGCGGTATCCGCTACCACCCGCAGGATCACAACTGGCTCGCTATCCGTGATCAGCTGCTCTCCAAGGGGCGCGTGGCCGAGGTGGAGCGCTACACCAAGGAGACCCGCATCCAGGTCGCGGTGGATCTCGACAAGAGCGGCGGCAACCAGATTGCCACCGGCATCGGCTTCTTCGATCACATGCTGGATCAGATCGCCACCCACGCGGGTTTCCGCCTCAGACTCAAGGTGAGCGGCGATCTGCACATCGACGACCACCACACGGTGGAAGACGTCGGCCTGGCCCTGGGGCAGGCCCTGCGTCAGGCCCTTGGCAACAAGCGCGGCATCGGCCGCTTCGGCTTCGTGCTGGCGATGGACGAGGTGCAGGCGGTGATCGACGGCCGTCCCCGCAGCAGTGAACAGGCTCCCTCCCTGACCGAGCTGGACGTGGCCACGGCCCTTGATCTCAGCGGCCGCCCCTACTTCGTGTTCGACTGCCCGAACGGCTTTGGTCGCGACAGCGTGGGCGAGATGGCCACCGAGATGGTGCCCCACTTCTTCCGCTCCCTCTCGGACGCCATGGCCATCACCCTGCAGATGAAGGTGGGCAGCGGCAACACCCACCACCAGGTCGAGGCGCTGTTCAAGGGCTTCGGCCGCGCCCTGCGCCAGGCCATCCGGGTGGAAGGGAGCGAGCTGCCCTCCAGCAAGGGGGTGCTGTGATGACGGTGAGCAACCAGAAACTGGTCATCATTGACACTGGCTGCGCCAACCTTGCCTCGGTCAGGATGGCGTTCGAACGCCTCGGCGTGCAACCGCAGGTCTCCCGCGAGGCGGCCGACATCGAAGCGGCCGACAAGCTGATCCTGCCCGGGGTCGGCACCGCCGTGGCTGCCATGAAGAACTTGAACGAACGGGGGCTGGTGCCACTGATCCGCGCCGCCAGGCAGCCGCTGCTGGGCTTTTGCCTCGGCATGCAGATGCTGGCGGAAGCGTCCGAAGAGAGCATGAACGACGAGGGCGGGCTCATCGACTGCCTCGGCATAGTGCCGGGCAAGATCCGGCTGATGGAGGTGGGCAACCTGCGCCTGCCCCACATGGGCTGGAACCAGATTGAGCACGACGAGACACACCCGCTGCTCAAGGGCATCCCGAGCGGCAGCTACTTCTACTTCGTCCACTCCTACGCCCTGGAGGTGACCGGGGCGACGCTGGCCACCTGCGACTACGGCCAGCCCTTTACCGCCATCGTGGGGCGGGACAACTTCTTTGGCGCCCAATTCCACCCGGAGCGATCCGGCCCAGCCGGTGCCCGCCTATTGCAAAACTTTCTGGAGCTGTGACCGCCATGATTATTCCCGCAATCGATCTTATCAACGGCCAGGTGGTACGCCTCTACCAGGGGGACTACGGCCAGAAGACCGCCTACGGCGACAGCCCCCAGGCCCGCTTCGATGACTATGTCGCCCAGGGGGCGGCCCAGCTGCACCTGGTGGATCTCGACGGCGCCAAGGATGCCAGGGCGCGCCAGCTGCCCCTCATCACCCGGCTGCTGGCGGCCACAGGCGCGCCGGTGCAGGTTGGCGGCGGCGTGCGCACCGAGCAGGACGTGGCCGATCTCCTCGCTGCCGGCGCCAACCGGGTGGTCATCGGCTCCACCGCCGTCAAGTCCCCGGACCTGGTGGCCAGCTGGATGGAGAAATACGGCCCCGAGCGCATCGTGCTGGCCCTGGACGTCAACATCGATGAAGAGGGTAATCGCCACATCGCGGTGGCCGGCTGGCAGGAGAACAGCGGCGTGACCATCGAAGCGCTGATCGAACGCTTCCTCCCCGTCGGGCTCAAGCACGTGCTCTGCACCGACATCAGCCGTGATGGCACCCTGGCCGGCACCAACGTCGCGCTCTACCGGGATCTCTGCGCCCGCTACCCGAGCGTAGGCTTCCAGGCCTCCGGCGGCATCGGCGGCATCGAGGACATAGAAGCCCTCAAGGGCTCAGGCGTGCGGGGTATCATCCTCGGCCGCGCCCTGCTCGAGGGCAAATTCGACGTGGCAGACGCCATCGCCTGCTGGGCGGCACCCGCCGCATCCACCACAGCCACAGGAGGCAACTGATGCTGGCAAGACGAATCATCCCCTGTCTCGACGTCAAGGATGGCGTGGTGGTCAAGGGCGTGCAGTTTCGCAATCACGAGGTGATGGGCGGCATCGTCGACCTCGCCCGCCGCTACGCCGCCGAGGGTGCCGACGAGCTGGTCTTCTATGACATCACCGCCTCGAGCGACGAGCGAGTGGTGGACAAGAGCTGGGTAAGCCGGGTGGCGGAAGTCATCGACATCCCCTTCTGCGTCGCCGGCGGCATCAAGAGCGTCGAGGATGCCCGCCAGATCCTGGAGTTCGGGGCCGACAAGGTTTCCATCAACTCCCCCGCCCTGGCCGATCCCCGCCTTATCACCCGCCTGGCCGAGCGCTTCGGCGTGCAGTGCGTGGTGGTGGGTATCGACTCCTACTTCGATGCACAAACCGGCCAGTATCAGGTCAAGCAGTTTACCGGTGACGAGAGCCGCACCCGCACCACCGCCTGGACCACCCTGGACTGGGTGCAGGAGGTTCAACAGCGCGGCGCGGGCGAGATCGTGCTGAACGTGATGAACCAGGACGGCATGCGCCAGGGCTATGATCTCGAGCAGCTCAAGCTGGTGCGGGCCGTCTGCAAGGTGCCGCTGATTGCCTCCGGCGGTGCCGGCGCCATGGTACACTTCCGCGATGCCTTCACCCTCGCCGACGTGGACGGGGCCCTGGCCGCCTCCGTGTTCCACAAGGGCCTCATCCCCATTCCCGAATTGAAACGCTGGCTGAAAACCGAAGGAGTCGCCATCCGTGAATAATCAAGCTGTAAACAACGACGTATCCCTGGTCGAGCGCCTGGACTGGGCCAAGTGCGATGGCATGATCCCCGCCATCGTCCAGCACTCCCTAAGCGGCGAGGTGCTGATGCAGGGCTTCATGACCAAGGAGGCGCTGGAAAAGACCCTGGCCACCGGTCAGGTCACCTTCTTCAGCCGCAGCAAGCAGCGTCTGTGGACCAAGGGGGAGAGCTCGGGTCATGTGCTCAAACTCGTCGCCATCAGCACCGACTGCGATCAGGACTCCCTGCTGGTCGCCGCCGACCCCGTGGGCCCCACCTGCCACCTGGGTACCCCCTCCTGCTTTGACGGCCACCCGCCGCTGCCGCTCGGCTTCCTCGCGGAGCTGGAGCAGATCCTGGCCGCCCGCAAGGGGGCCGATCCTGCCACCAGCTACACCGCCAGCCTGTACGCCAAGGGCACCAAGCGCATCGCCCAGAAGGTGGGTGAAGAGGGGGTGGAAGTGGCCCTGGCCGCCATGGCCAAGGATCGGGAGGAGCTCATCAACGAATCCGCCGATCTGCTCTACCACCTCACCGTGCTGCTGCAAAACGAAGGGCTGGGGCTCAAAGACGTGGTCCAGCGTCTATATGAGCGCCACAACAAGTGATCAACGAATCCATGTTGACCCAGCTCTACCGCCTCACGGTGCTGCTGCAAAACGAAGGGCTGGAATTGAAAGATGTGGTGCAGCGGCTTTATGAGCGCCACAACAAGTAATAGACACGCCGAGATAAGCAACGGGCCCTGATGGGCCCGTTTTGTTTTACGGATGTGGGGACCTCAGCGGTCCAGCTGCTTTCGCAGCATAAATTTCTGCACCTTGCCGGTGGAGGTCTTGGGCAGGGGGGTGAAGATGATGCGCTTGGGGGCCTTGAAGTGAGCCATCTGCTCGCGGCAAAACGCAATCAGCTCCGCCTGGGTGAGCTCCCGGCCCTCCTTGAGCTTGACGAAGGCACAGGGCACCTCCCCCCACTTCTCGTCCGGCATGGCGATCACCGCCGCCTCGTCCACGTCGGGGTGGCGATAGAGCACATCCTCCACCTCCAGGCTGGAGATGTTCTCCCCGCCGGAGATGATGATGTCCTTGGATCTGTCCTTGATCTCCACGTAGCCGTCCGGGTGCCAGACCGCGAGATCGCCGCTGCGAAACCAACCATCCGCCATCGCCTCGTCGCTCGCCGCCGGGTTCTTGAGATAGCCCTTCATCACGATGTTGCCGCGCAGCACTATCTCACCCATGGTCTTGCCATCCATGGGGACAGGCTCGCCGCTGACGGGATTGATCACCCGCATCTCCCCCTGCAGGGGGGACGCGACGCCCTGGCGCGCCTTGAGCCGGGAGAGGGTGGTGGCATCCTGCCCCTGCCAGCTTCTCTGGGGCTCGCACACCACGCAGGGGCCATAGGTCTCGGTGAGGCCGTAGACGTGGGTCACGGCGATCCCCATGGCCTCCATGCCGGCGATCACGGTGGCGGGCGGCGCGGCCCCCGCCGTCATCGCCTTGATGGGGTGATCGAGCCCCTGCTTGAGGGCCGGATCGGCGTTGTTCAGCATATTGAGTACGATGGGGGCGGCGCAAAAATGGGTCACCTTGTGTTCGTGCAGCGCCCCGTAGATGGCCGCCGCCTGCACATGGCGCAGGCAGACACTCACCCCGGCGGTCGCCGCCAGGGTCCAGGGGAAGCACCAGCCGTTGCAGTGGAACATCGGCAGGGTCCAGAGATAGACGGGGTGCTTGGGCAGCTCCCAGGAGAGCGCGTTGTTGACCGCATTGAGGTGGGCACCGCGATGGTGATAGACCACCCCCTTGGGGTTGCCCGTGGTGCCGGAGGTGTAGTTGAGCGAAATGGCCTGCCACTCGTCCGCTGGCAGCCAGCCGGGCTCGTCCCCGTCCCCTTGTGCAACAAACGCCTCGTAGGTCAGTTCACTGACAAGCTCCCCCTCCTCATAGAGGGGATCGTCGATGGCGATCACCAGGGGCTGGCTATCTATCAGGGAGAGCGCCTTTCGCACCAGGGCGCCGAACTCCCTGTCCACCAGCACCACCTTGCTCCGGGCGTGCTGAAAGATGAAGGCCATGGCGTCCGCATCGAGCCGGGTGTTGATGGTGTTGAGCACGGCGCCGCTCATGGGGACCCCGAAGTGCGCCTCAAACATGGCCGGAGTATTGGGGGCGATGATGGAGACGGTGTCCCCCTCGCCGATGCCGCGAAGGCGCAGGGCCGAAGCGAGCTGGCGACAACGGCGCTCGGTCTGGGCCCAGGTCTGGCGCAGGGGGCCGTGGATCAGGGCCGGGTAGTCGGGGTAGACCCGGGCCGCCCGCCCCAGAAAGCTCAAGGGGGTCAGCGCCTCGTAATTGGCGGGGGTCTTGCCAAGGCCGGTCTCGTAGATGTTTTGCTCTGTCATCGGGTTCCTTCCTCATAAGGTCACAAAGCGGATGGATCTCGCGGGTCCGCGCAACCGGGCAACCGGGCAACCTTCCCTGGTATCACCCCGAGATTGGCCAAAAGGGTACCAAGGGGGGCGCACGCCCAGGTATTAGCGAAACGTCTTAGGGCCGAGGCTGGCCTGCCCCCTTCCCTGCGTTTGTCGCCAATCGCCGACGCTCTTTTGTGGCGGTCACTTTTTGCGCAGCCAGACTCTGTCGCAATGGAGGGGCAGATTGCTTGAGCCGAAGGGCCAAAATGCCAACAATGGCCGCAAGCCCCGCAACGGGCATCTGTACGAGGAGAGAAACGATGAACACATCCATGTTGGCAGGTATCGGGATAGGAGTGGCCTCTGCACTGGCCTTGTCGGCGGCCGCCACCGGATCCATGTTTTCATCCGAACCCCAATTTGCCGAGGTGCTGGCCAGCAAGCCGGTGACCGAGACCATCAAGACGCCACGTCAGGAGTGCCGCAACGTCACCGTGACCCACCGCAAGCCGGTGCAGGACGAGCACAAGATCCTGGGTACCGTGGTCGGGGCGGCCCTCGGCGGCGTGGTCGGCCACCAGTTTGGTGGCGGCAGCGGCCAGAAGATCGCCACCGCAGCCGGTGCCGTGGCAGGCGGCTATGCCGGCAACCAGGTACAGGGCAACATGCAGGCCGGTGACACCTACACCACCACGGAGCAGCGCTGCAAGACGGTGCAGGAGAGCAGCACCCGCACCCTGGGCTATGACGTCACCTACCGCCTCGCCGGTCAGGAAGGGGTGGTAAGAATGGAAAAAGCACCCGGCGCCACCATCCCGGTCAAGGATGGCAAGCTGGTACTGAGCAACGCGCAGGGTTGATACTCCGTTAGGAGCGCCCCGCCATGAGGAAGGCCCACCCGTCGAGGTGGGCCTTTTTCATGGTTCTTCACGGGATCAGGGGAAACGCCCTTGTCGCCGGCATTCACTCACCCGCCGGCCCCGTCAACCATCCGCCCCATCAACCAGGCGGCCTGTGAACGAAAAGGGGCCCGCAGGCCCCTCATGTCAGATGTCATCACCGCCTCAGCGACGGCCGAAGGGCCACCAGGACTTGTCGTTGTCCTGGATGTCGACCCGGGTCTGCTGGACGGCGCCCGGCTGGGCCCCTTTCAGCTTCTCGAGGTGCACGCTGCACTGCTCGGTGGGCTCGACAAACCAGTCATCGATGATCAACACCTTGACCGACTTGCTGCCCCCCTCGCCCGCGGCCCAGCTCACCGACTGGCCGAGCCAGGGCAGGAAGTCCAGCCCCCAGCGCGCCGTGATCCCCTCAAGACTTACCCTGGCACGGGCGGGCTTGCTGAGATCGCCGGTGCGCACCAGCGGGATCTCCACAAACCACTGCCCCTCGTTCACCGACATGGCGGGGTGAGCCAGGGCGATGGTGGACGGTGCCAGCTTGTCCTTGATGGTGACCAGGGTCTGGTGCTGATCCCCCAGAGCCGCGCCGCTCGCATCAAACAGCTCCAGGGTGAAGGTCTCATCCCCCTCGTGCAGGGTGTCGCTCTTCACCGGGATGCTGATGCTCTGGCTGTCGCTCTGCCCGTCCGCCCAGTGCAGGGTGCCGGTGAGGGGCGCCACGTCGCTTGCGTCCGCGCTGCCGTAGACGATGCGATAGCTGACGCTGGCCTCCCCGTGGCTGCCATCGCTGCGGCTGACACTCAGGGACAAGGTGCTCCCCTCCTCCACGCTCGCGGCGCTGCTCTCCAGCGCGATCACTCCGGCAGGGGGCAGCGGATACAGGATGGCCACCAGCACGGGATCGTGATCCGAGGCGCTGAAGGGCCCTTCGGACTTCGCCAGCTGGCCGCTGTACTTGGTGCCGTACTCGAAGAAGTTGCTCTCGGCGGAGTTGATGTGCCAATCCTCGATGCCGATCACCTTGGCCGCGAGGCTGGGATTGGCCAGGGCGTGATCCAGGTTGCCAAGCTCTCCCTCATAGCTGTAGGAGTAGGTATCGGTGCCGTGGAAGCGGGTGTTCAGGTTCACCAACCCATACCCCTTGCCCAGGGCACTACCGCTCTCCTCAAGGGGCTGACCCGCCAACGTGGTGAAGGAGGCACTCATGATCTGGCGCGTCTGGGCGGCCGGATCATAGTCGGTCAGCACCCGGATGGGATCCTCCATGCCGTAGGCGTTCATGTCGCCGATAAGCAGCAGATCCCCGGCCAGATCCTTGAGGTTCTCCCCCAGCACCTTGGCGGCGGAGACCCGCAGCGCGTTGCAGTGGCCCTGGCCATCCAGAGGATCCGCGCTCACGTAGTCGGGGTAATCCTCGAAGCAGGCGGACCCCTTGGACTTGAGGTGGTTGACCACCAGGGTCAGGGGCGCATCCCCCTTGGGCGAGCTGAAGCGCTGCACCAGCGACTCGCGCATCCCCTGGTTGATGGTCACCGTCTTGCCGCTGGCGTCCTGCGCCTCGGCCTGCTGCATCGGCAGCGCGATGAGGCTGGCGGCCCCCTCGGGCGTCACGCTGGCGGGCCGGTAGATGAGGCCCACAGTGATGGCGTCGGTGCCAATCGGCTTGCCGTCCGGGGAGGCAATCCAGCGGTAGTGATCCGCCTCGTCCGGCAGGGCGGCGTTGAGGGCCGCCACCAGGTTGGCGATGGCGGAGTTGTCACCGTAGCCGTTGTTCTCGATCTCCATCAGGCCAACCACGTCGGCGTTGAGCCGGGTGATGGCGCTGACGATCTTGGTGCGCTGCAACTCGAACTCCGCCACCGTCAGGGCGCCCCGGTTGCTGCCGGTGGGGTTGGCATCCCCCCCCACGACAGTGGTGAAGAAGTTGAGCACGTTGAAGCTGGCGACCCGCAGATCCCCCGCCTCGGCGAGTTCCGGCGTTTCCACCCGATCCCAGCCGCTGTGATCAATCTGGCTTGCATCGATGCGGTTGCTGGCCACCAGCCTGAACAGGTTGTAGGAGTAGCCAAGGGCCCCCTCCAGCCCGTTGAGCTTGTCGCCGATGCGCAGATAACCGTCCTCGGCGTTGAAGCCGGGGAACCAGGGCAGCACACCGTCCGGCGCCTTGGCGTCGGTCTCCACCACCAGCTGGTTCTGCTGGTTGCGCAGGGCCCAGTTGCTCGCCTCCTCGCTCATGGCGGCAAATTTCTGGGTCGACTTGATGAGCGGCGCGCCATAAGAGAGCACCAGGTTGTTGCGCTTGCCGTCGTAGTCGAAGCTGAAGTTGCGGGTCACCACCAGGCTGGATTCGGGCACCAGCCGCACCTGCATCCCCTCGTGACGCTCCAGCAGCTCGGTCAGGCTCTCGCCCGCCACCGGCACCAGATCCACCGCCGCCGGCACGGCGCCGGCAGGCTGGGTCACTACCAGATCGTCGGCGTTGATCTGGGTCTGGTTGAAGTACTCCTTCACCTTGCCCGAGACGCACACCTCGGCACCCGGCACGACGGCAGCGTTGGCCTTGGTGCTGTAGACAAAGAGGCCGTCGGAGGTCACCGGATCGCCATCCCCCTGCGCGTCCTGAATGAAGAAGCCCTTGTAGAGGCCGCTGACCACCTGGGTCACCACGCCGCGAGTGGCATGGACCTGCTCGGATTCAAACTTGCCGGCCGGCACCAGGGGGCTGCTGCTGCCGTGGCCCTGAATGGCAGGCACCGGCACCAGCTCGTCCACCGGGCAGACGAAGGCAGGCGGCTGGGTGGCGTCGCAAGGGCCATCGCCGCTGCAGCCGAGGCCACTGGCGTCATCTTTCGGTGCCGCTACGTATTCCAGCGCCGGCTCGAAGGGTGAGGCCGCATCGACCCGGCCCGTGGTGACGGTGGCCTTGCGGCGCAGGGTCATGTCCAGGGTCGAGACGCCGCCCGACACCCAGGCCGTGCCGGGGTCCACCCCCACCTGGCCGAAGCTGTCGATTATCTCGCTGCCGCGATAGAGCACCAGGGCATCGTCACCGTTGAACACCAGGTTGCCGCTGGTCTGGGTCGCCTTGGCCAGGATCTCGGCGTTCGCGGAGGGGTTGGCCAGCACCAGGCTCGCGCCCGGGGCGAGCGTGCCCTGCAGCGCCAGGCTGTTGGTGGGGGCGTCGGTGAGGGGTTTGCCGTTGGCATAGAGCGCCAGACGGTATGCGGAGAGGTCGATGACGCTGGAGCCCACATTGCTCAGCTCCACCGCCTTGTTGTTGCTGGATCCTTCCAGATATTCGCTGATAAGCAGTTGCGCCTGTGCCTGTCCCGTCAACGCCAGCCCGACGGCCAGCGCCACAAGAGAGTGTCTTCCTGACATGGTCAGTTTCCTTTTTTATTTGCTGATTATGTTATTGGCGCCCCGCGGGAGGCGGGCCGCAGCACCTTTTGCCTGTGGATACCGGCCAGAGGCCGAAATCGCGCGTACTCTGCCCGTTTAGCGACGGAGTCGCTGGGAGCTGGCTAACAATGACAACAAATTGTTGCGTAGAGGTGACGGGCAATACCCATATTGGTGGTTGGCACCCCATCAAGGTGCTGGGCCCGTCACAAGCTGTCGCCGGCTCCTGTTGGCCCTAGCTCCATGGTGGTGCCAAGCCCCGCCGGCAGCGCGACGCCCCCGTCCTCAGAACGAAAAAACAGCCCCCAATGGCGTCATACAGCCCCCTCACCGGAAAAGTGGTTTCTATTGGAACATGATTTTATGCTGGCGGATCGGCCAAAAGGTAAAGACAGGCATAACAGGAGGGGAATCGCACAAACGTTTATTGCTTTTCATCTCCCGAATAGTAATAGTTCTCGCTTCTTTTTCTATCTCACCACACCCCGAGGTTTCACAAGATGTTTCGTCACCCCCTGGCAAAGTTGTTGTTGCTTGGTCAGCTCGCGCTGATGAGCTGGATGGTGCAAGCCGCCGCCCCCGCAGAAGTGGAGGATGTGATGGGCCGCAAGGTCTCGCTGACCCTGCCCGCCAGCCGCATCGTGCTCGGCTTCTACCCCGAGGATTACCTGGCGGTGGCCGGTGATGGCGGGGCCGATCGCCTGGTGGGCATGTCTCAAGGCTGGTTCGTCAAATCCCGCCCCGCTATCTGGTCTCTCTATGTCGCCAGCCTGCCGCAGCTGGCCAAGGTCCCCGACCTTGGCAACGTCCAGGATCAGAGCTTCTCCATCGAGAAGACCCTGGCTGTCAAACCCGATCTGGTGATCCTGGCGAAGTGGCAATACGAGGCCCTGGCCGCGGACTTGCCACGCCTCGAGCAGGCGGGGATCCCCGTGGTGGTCATCGACTACAACGCCCAGACCCTGGAGCGCCACATGGCGAGCACCCTGCTGCTTGGCAAGCTCACCGGCCAGGAGGCCAGGGCACGCAAGATGGCGGACGAATACAAGGCCACCATCGACACCATCACCTCACGCATCGCCGCGGCGAAGCGCAAGCCGCCCCGCGTCTACATCGAGCTGGGTGACAAGGGCCCGGCCGAGTACAGCTACACCTATGGCAAGGACATGTGGGGCGCCATGGCCCTGCTGGCCGGTGGCGACAACGTGGCGGCCCCCTTCGTTGATCGCTGGGGCCCCATTCACCCGGAACAACTGCTGGCGAGCAAGCCCGAGGTGATCCTGATGGCGGGTTACGAGAGCGTGAGCAGCGCCGAGGCGATGCAGGTCGGCCAGGACATCTCGGCCCAGACGGTGCGCCAGCGCCTGCAAGGCTTCGCCGCCCGTCCGGGCTGGAGCGAGCTGCCCGCGGTGCAGCAGGGTCGCCTCTATGCGGTCTACCACGGCGCGACCCGCAGCATCATGGATGCCGCCCTCATCCAGTTCATGGCCAAGTCCCTCTACCCGGACCTGTTCCAGGATCTCGATCCCCTGGCCACCTATCAGGCGTTCTACCAGCACTATCTGCCCATTCGCCCCCAGGGCACCTTTATGCTGGGTATCAAGCAGGGTGAAGCAAACTAACGCCGGCAGTCTGGGCTTTGCCTGCCCAGGCAGAGCCCTCTGCATCATCTCTCTTCAATCTTTGTGGGCGCCCCTCGTGGCGCCCGAGTCAGGATCCTAACCATGAATGATTTGGCTGCCCTGCAGCAGACCCTCACCCGGCAGCGGCAACGGGAGCGCCGACGCTGGCGCTGGCTCCTGCTGCTCGCCCTGGTGCTGTGCATCACCCTGGTGCTCGACATCGCCACCGGCCCCTCCCTGCTCGCCCTGCACGACGTGGTCGATGCCCTGATCTCCCCCGCCCAGGCCGACCCCATGACCCGCACCATAGTCCACGACATGCGCCTGCCCATCGCCCTCATGGCCCTGGTGGTCGGTGCGGCCCTCGGCCTTGGCGGCGTGCAGATGCAGACCCTGCTGGACAACCCCCTGGCGAGCCCCTACACCCTTGGGCTCGCGGCGGCGGCGGGCCTGGGTGCGGCGCTCGCACTCTATACTGGGGGGCTGGGGCTTCCTCCCCTGGTGGCCATTCCGGCCGGCGCCTTTATTCTCTGCATGCTGGCTGCGAGCCTCTTGTTCGGTCTGGCCATGATGCGCCACGTCAACAGCCAGACCCTGATCCTGGCCGGCATCGCCCTGCTCTTTTTGTTCCAGTCCCTGCTCTCCCTGCTGCAGTTCCTCTCCTCCCCCGAGCTCAACCAGCAGATCCTGTTCTGGCTCTTTGGCAGCCTGATGCGCACCACCTGGGACTCCCTGATCATCACCGCCGCCGTCACCCTGATCTGTACCGTGCTTATCTACCGGGACGCCTGGGCCCTCACCAGCCTGCGCCTTGGGGAAGCCCGCGCCCGCAGTCTCGGGGTCAACGTCGACAGGCTGCGCATGAAGACCCTGGTGCTGGTCGCCCTGCTGACCGCCACCGCCACCAGCTTCGTCGGTGTCATCGGTTTCGTCGGCCTGGTGGCCCCCCATATCGCCCGCATGCTGGTGGGGGAAGATCAGCGCTTTTTGATCCCCCTCTCCGCCCTGTGCGGCGCCTGCATGCTCTCGGCCGCCTCCGTGCTCTCCAAGTCCATCATTCCGGGGGCCCTGTTCCCCATCGGCATCGTCACCGCGCTCATCGGCGTGCCCTTCTTCATCTGGTTGATCCTCGGCAGGGGGCGTAAACGTGCTTGAAATATCCCGACTCTCCCTCTCCCTCGGCCAGCAGACCCTGCTGCGGGAGCTCAGCCTCACCCTGCATCCGGGTCAGGTCCATGTGATCATCGGCCCGAACGGGACCGGCAAGACCTCGCTGCTGCGCGCCCTGTTCGGTGAGCTCGCCGCCGATGGCGGCGACATCAGCCTGGATGGCCAGAGCGCCCGCCAGATGACGCAGGCCAGGTGGCGCCAGCAGTTTGGCTACATGCCCCAGAACATCCAGCTGGAGCTGGACCTCAGCGTCATCGAGGTGGTGGTGCTCGGGCGCCTCGACAGCCTCTCCATGCGCCTCGCGGACGAGGACATCCTGGCTGCCGGCCGCGCCCTGCAGGCACTCGGCATCGCCCATCTGGCGGATCGCCCCCTCTACTCCCTGAGCGGCGGCCAGCGGCAGATGGTGCTCTTCGCCCAGGTGCTGCTGCGCGATCCCCGCATCATGATGCTGGACGAGCCGGTCAGCGCCCTGGACCTGCACCACCAGATGCAGCTGATGGAGCACCTGTGCCAGCAGACCCGGGAGCAGCAGTGGATCACCCTGGTGGTGCTGCATGATCTCAACCTGGCCGCCCAGTTCGCCGATCAGCTGATCGTGCTGGCCGGCGGCGATCTGCAGGCGTTCGGCTCCCCCGCCAGGGTGCTCGACGCTCCCCTCATCGAGCGCCTCTATCAGGTGCCGGTGGAGGTGAGCCACGATCACAGCGGCATCCCCTTCCTGCGCACCGTGCGAAGACAGCCAGGATGAAGACGCGTCCCGAGTTTCCGCTGACCGCCCCCTGCCCCCGGCGCTTCGCCCGGAGGGCATCCACATGAGCGGTGCCTCCTACTGGCGGGACTGGCAGGGCATGAGTCCGGCCGCCCGCCTGCTCATCACCAACGGGCTGGCCTTCAACCTCGGCTTCTACATGATGATGCCCTTTCTCGCCCAGCACATGGGCGCCGGGCTGGGCCTCGCCGGCTGGGCCTGTGGCCTCGTCATGGGGATGCGGGTCTTCAGCCAGCAGGGGCTCTTTCTCCTGGGGGGCACCCTTGGGGATCGCATCGGCTATCACCCCGCCATCGTCTGGGGCTGCCTTGTGCGATCCTTGGGGTTCGCGCTGCTCGGCTGGGCGGAATCCCTGCCCATCCTGCTGCTGGCGGCGACCCTGACCGGCTTTGCCGGGGCCCTGTTCACCCCCTGCGCCCAGGCGTATCTCGCCAGCGAGTGCCACAACCCGAGCCAGCGCCAGCGCGCCTTCGCCCTGCACAATCTCGCCAGCCAGGCGGGCATGCTGCTCGGCCCCCTGGTCGGCCTGACATTGACCCAGCAGAGCTATACCCTGACGGGGATCCTGGCGGCGAGCCTCTTCGCCCTGCTCGGGGTGCTGCAATACCGGGTGCTGCCCAAACGCCCGGTGAGCCACCAGAGCCCGCGCGGCGCCATTTTGCGCCAATGGGGGGAGATAGTGCGCCAGCGCCCCTTTATGGGGTTCACCCTGCTGGCGGGCAGCTACCAGATCCTGTTCCACCAGCTCTATCTCGCCCTGCCCGCCCATATCCAGAGCCTGCCGGACGCCACCCACCTGCTCGGCGGCGTCTTCACCCTCACGGCGGTGATCGGTGTCGTGCTCCAGATCCCGGCATCGCGCCTGGTGGAGAGCCGCCTGGGGGTGCCGCTCGCCATGGGGCTGGGGATCGGCATGATGGGGCTGAGCTATCTGGCCCTGCCCCTGCTGTCCCCCTGGCCGACGGCGGGTGTCTTGGCACAGGTAACCCTGCTTTCCTTGGGCTCCATCCTCTGCTTCCCGCTCTTTGCCGCCCAGCTACCCCGCTACGCGCCGCCCGAGCAGCTCGGCAGCTACTACGGCTTCTATGCCAGCGCCGGGGGCTGCATGGCGCTCTTTGGCAACCTGCTCATCGGTTTTATGCTGGGGGATGCGGGCAGCCGCCCCGCCACCGCCATCTGGTGGCTGCTTGCCCTCACCGGCCTGCTGGCCGGGGCTGGCCTCTATACCCAGCTGCGCAAGGATGGCCAGGTTCAGCCGGCCACCCATCAATAAACAGGGCGGCCAAGGCCGCCCTTTTATTCCCTTCTCTTTCCGCACTCTGCCTTGTCCGGCTAACCGGAACGTATTGACCCGGTAAGAAACCGGGCCACGTTCGATTAACAAAGCATCACCAGACTCTCGCGATAGCAGTAAAAAGGACGCCATCGGGCGTCCTTGAAGGGGAAGACAGAATCGGATCAGCCGCCCAGATGCAGCGCCAGCCAGACCGCCAGGGGGATCACCACCACGGAGAGCGCATTGCCGCCGAGCACGATGCTGGCCACCTTGTCGGGCTGGCACTGGTACTGCTCGCACAGGATATAGTTGAGCACCGCCGGGGGCAGCGCCACCGAGAGCATCAGGAGCGGTATCCACTCGGGCTTGAGGGGCAGCAGCCAGACCGCCCCCCCGAGGGCCAGGCCCCCCGCCAGCAGATAGAGCAGGTTGCACTTGAGGGCAAGCTCCAGGTGGCCCAGCTCCCCTTCCATCAGGCGAATGCCGAGAGCAAACAGCATGAGGGGCACCGCTATCTGGCCGAGCAGATCCGCGCTGGTCACCAGGTATTCGGGCAGCGGGATATGCAGGTTGGCCACCAGCAGGCCGGCGAAGGCGGCCCAGAGCACCGGGCTTCTCAGCCAGCCCCAGCGGGAGGTGTTGGCGGAGAGGATGAACATGCCCACCGAGAAGTGGAGCAGGTTGGAGAGCACGAACAGGATGACGATGGCGCCGAGCTGCTGCTCGCCAAAGGCCAGCACCATGAGCGGAATGCCAAGGTTGCCGGTGTTGCGAAACATGGCGGGCAGGATCAGCGCCGCCCGCTCTATGCCCTTGAGCCTGAGCAGGGAGAGCAGCAGCCCCGGCAGCAAAATCACCAGGGCACCGGCCGCGATGAGCGGCAGGTGCGCCGCCAGATCCAGCGGGTATTTCACCAGCGCCGAGAAGACCAGCGCCGGGCTGAACAGCTCGATATTCGCCCGGTTGATGTAACCCAGGTCGCCGCCCGGCCGCAGCCGCCCGTAGAGGGCGCCAAGGCCCGCCACCGCAAACACCGGGATGACAATATTGAGCAGCGCGCTGAACATGGGGGCTTCCGCTTACAGTTCCCGGGCCGGACGGCCCATCAGCACCACGGGATCCAAGGTGACCTCCTGGTTGCCGTTGCTCACCCAGAGCTGGCCATCGGAGATGGTGCAGGTAAGCTGCATGGTGCGCTCCACCATGGCGGCCAGGGGCAGGGTCTGGCTGTCGGAGAGCTCGATGACGCTCAGGTTGTCGTGCAGGCCCAGCTTGCCCTGGTTCTGCTTCCACCAGACGCTGGTGCCGCGCCCACCGTAGAGGTAGAGCACCACCTGGCGGGAGCGGTTGCACGCCTTCTTGAGGCGGCGCTCGTCGGGCTGGCCCAGCTCAATCCAGAGCTCGATTTCGTCGGAGTAGTTCTTGCACCAGAGCTCGGGTTCGTCGTCCGCGGAGAGGCCCTTGGTGAACTCCAGCCGCTCGGCGGCGTGCCAGGCGAAGGCCGCCAGCCGGATCATCATGCGCTCGTCGGTCTCGGAGGGGTGACGGGCCAGGGTGAGGGAGAAGTCCTGATACAGATTGCGATCCATGTCAGACAAGCTGATCTGGGCCTTGAAGATGGTTGCCTTGAGCGCCATAGAAGTCGTGAACACCTGATAGAAAGAGAAAGGGGGCGGACATGCCGGGCGCCAGTGTAATCAAAATGGCCGTCGGGTTCGACCGTCTTGCACGCCCTTTTGCGTATCAGGGGGCGGGATAAGTGCTTCAGGAGACAGAAAAAACAAATGCCAGTCGCGAGACTGGCATTTGGCGGCATGAACGAGAGTGACTCACTTCTCGGCGGACTTGACCCCGAAGGCATTGAGCAGCAGACAGCAGGTCACTGCCACTGCCACGAACCCGCTCAGGAAGATAAAGGGCATGGCCCCATACCCCAATACAGTCCAGATGGTTTGTTCAAGCAGACTCATAGTGTGTCCTTCATCCAGTGAAATGGGTGTCCCTTTTGTGACGGGGTGAGCCCCGTTCCTGATGAGGCTATTTGACCTCAACCCGCGCCTGAGTCCTATGCCACCAAAGTAATAAATGGGGCACCTGTTTGCGCTAGATCAATAATTTAGTCCCTTGCCCCCCCGTTTTGCCCGGCACCAGGCAGAAAAAAGCGAGGCGACCATGAGGTCGCCTCGCCAGCGCAGGGGTCAACACGCCATCAGTAGAAGGTCTGCTGCTCCGCCGCCATCGCCTTCAGTCGCGCACAGGGGGCGAATCGGTCACCGAAGCGCTTCTGGTAGTGCTCGAGGCGCCCCACCAGGTACTCGATGCCGAGGCTGTCCATGTAGCGGAACGGGCCGCCCAGGAAGGGGGGGAAGCCGATGCCGAAGATGGCGCCGATGTCGCCGTCCCGGGCCGACGCCACCACACCGCCATCCAGGGCCATGGCCGCCTCGTTGAGCATCAGCAGCACGCAGCGCTCGGCTATCTCCTGGCGGCCCAGCTTGGCCAGCGGCGTGACGCCGAGCACGTCGTAGACGCTCGCGTCCACCGTCTTCTTGCCCTCCTTGCCGGTGAGCTTGTTGCGCGGGGCCGCCTTGCCATAGAGGTAGAAGCCCTTGCCGTTCTTGCGCCCCTTGCGCTCGTTCTCAAGCAGCTTGTCAAACGCCTTGGGCGCCTGGAACTGCTCGCCACCGAGCTCCTTCTCGAGGATGGGGGAGATCTTGGCCCCCACATCGATCCCCACCTCGTCCAGCAGGGTGATGGGGCCGACCGGGAAGCCGAAGTCGAGCAGGGCGCCGTCCAGCACCTCCACCGGCTCCCCTTCCAGCACCAGGCGCGCCGCCTCGTTCATGTAGGGGGCCAGGATACGGTTGACGTAGAAGCCCGCCTCATCCTTCACGACGATGGGGGTCTTGCCCTGGGCCCGGGCGAAGGCCAGGGTGGTGGCGACCGTCTCGGCACTGGTGCCGGCGTGGGGGATGACTTCCGCCAGCGGCATCTTGTCCACCGGGCTGAAGTAGTGCAGCCCCACCACCCGCGCCGGGTGCGCCGCCGCCGAGGCGATCTGATGGATGGGCAGGGAGGAGGTGTTGGAGGCGAACACGGTGTGTTCACCGCACTCGCGCTCCACATCCTGCACCATCTGGTGCTTGAGGTTGATATCCTCGAACACCGCCTCCACCACCATGTCGACCCGGTGGAAGCCGGAATAGTCCAGGGTGCCGGTGAGCAGGCTCATCTGCTTCTCCAGCTCGCTGCGCAGCATATGACGGCGCTTGAGCTTCTTGGCCAGGATGTCGTAGCTGTAGCGCATGGCATTGCCAATGCCGGCGCTCGCCACATCCTTGATCCGCACCGGTACCCCCGCCTTGGTGGCGGTGACGAAGGCGATGCCGCCACCCATCAGGCCACCGCCCAGCACGGCGGCATGGCCCACCTTGCGCGGCTCGGCCCCCTGATAACTCACCTCCTTCTTCATCTCTGTGGTGGCGAAGAAGAGGGAGCGCAGGGCGGCGGATTCCGGCGTCATCACCAGCTCGCCGAAGTGGCGGGCCTCGGCCTGCAGACCGGCCTTCATCCCCTCCTCCACGCCGATGCGTACCACCTCGATGATGCGCTCAGGCGCCGGGTAGTTGCCGCGGGTCTTGGCCTTCACCCCCTTGCGGGCCTGATCGAACAACACCTTGCGACCGAGGGAGTTGGTCTCCAGCACCTTGCCCTGCAGATCCCGCTTCAGGCGGTGGCGCGGCTTGCCCTTCTTGGCGAGCTTGACGGCGGCCTCCAGCAGGATAGAAGGCGGCACCACGTCATCCACCAACCCGAGTTTCCTGGCCTGCTTGGCCCGAACCTGCTTGCCGGTCAGCATCAGATCCAGCGCCTTGGCCACGCCGATGAGGCGCGGTAGACGCTGGGTACCGCCGGAGCCCGGCAGCAGGCCGAGCTGCACTTCCGGCAGCCCCAGCACGGATTTGCCGTGATCGGTCACCACCCGGCCGTGACAGGCGAGCGCCAGCTCCAGCCCGCCGCCGAGGCAGGGGCCGTGGATGGCGGCGATCACCGGAATGCCCAGGGATTCGATCTCGGCAAACACCTCCTGCCCGGCCCGGGACAGCGCCTCCGCGTCCTGGGCGCTGGTGCAGGCCGCCAGCATGGCGATGTCGGCCCCGGCGATGAAGGAGTCCTTCTTGCCGGAGACGATCACCAGGCCGATCAGATCGCCGTTCCCCTTCACCTCGGCCAGCAGGGTGCGGATTTCGTCCGCAAACGAGGCCTTCAGGGTGTTCATGCTCTCACCGGGCACATCCATGGTGAGGATGCCGATGCCGTCTTTGCGAATATCCAGAGAAAAAGTCTTGGCACTCATCATTCCACCTCCAGCACCATGGCCGCACCCAGCCCACCCGCCGCACAGGCGGTGTTGAGCCCCAGTCCCCCGCCCCGACGCCGCAGCTCGTGCAGGGTCTGGGTGATCATGCGCGCCCCGGTGGCGGCAAAGGGGTGGCCGTAGGCCAGGGATCCGCCGAGCACGTTGAACTTGTCCATGTCCACCTCGCCGATGGCCTGATCCCGGCCCAATTTGTCCCTGGCAAACTCGTGACTGGCAAACATCTTGAGGTTGGCCAGCGTCTGGGCGGCGAAGGCCTCGTGCATGTCGATGAGCGTCAGGTCCGCCAGCGTGATACCGGCGCGGTCCAGTGCCAGCGGCGTGGCATAGGAGGGGCCCATCAGCATGTCCTGCCACACGTCGATGGCGGAGAACGCAAAGCTGCGGATGTAACCCAGCGGCTCGAGGCCCAGCTCGCGGGCACGCCCTTCACGCATCATCAGCACGGCGGCGGCGCCGTCGGTGAGCGGGGTGGCGTTGGCGGCGGTCACCGAGCCGTGGGCCCGGTCAAACACGGGTTTGAGCTTGGCGTAGCTCGCCAGATCCGAGCTTTCGCGGATGTTGTTGTCCCGCTCCAGCGGCGACTTGTAGGGGGGCACGTGGGCGGTGAACACCTCGCCATTCAATTTGCCCTGGGCCCAGGCCTCGGCCGCCAGGGTGTGGGAGCGGTGGGCCAGCGCATCTTGCGCCTCGCGGCTGATCTGGTGGGTCTTGGCCATCTGCTCGGCGGTCTGCCCCATGGAGAGGCCGGTTGAGTATTCGGCCACCGCGGGCGGCACCGGCAGCAAGTCTTTCAGGCGCAGGCGGCGCAGGATGTTGAAGCGCTGCTGGAGGTTGCGCGCCTTGTTGAGATCCACCAGGGCGCGGGCCAGGGACTTGCTCACCCCGATGGGCAGCACGGAGGAGGAGTCGGCGCCGCCGGCGATGGCGATGTCCACAGAGCCCGCCATGATGGACTCGGTGACGTTGGCCACCGCCTGGAAGCTGGTGGCGCAGGCGCGCGACACGCTATAGGCATCGGTACTGACGCTCATGCCGGTGCCGAGCACGATCTCGCGGGCGATGTTCGGGGCTTCCGGCATCTGCACCACCTGGCCGAACACCAGCTGGTCGATGAGCTTGGGATCGAGATCCGTGCGGGCGAGCATCTCGCTCACCACCAGTTTGCCGAGATCCACCGCAGGCACGCCGTGAAAAGCGGTGGCCTGCTTGGCAAAGGGGGTGCGCAGACCCGCCACGACGGCTATCCGTTCGCCCTGGCGAGTCGTCAGTTTCAATGGCTGTTTCATCCTGGCTCCTTGGGTTAAAAAGGCAGAGGTCAGACCTCATTGCGCCACATCTTAACAATCCACTCACAACTTTCATACAGCTGATTGAAACTAAATTGTTCCCATCTTGCCACCCTCCCTCGCCCTTGTGAGCCAACTGGGGTATAAAAAGATCAACTTCCATAAAAACAACGGGTTTATCGCATGGCAGCGGCCGAGTTCAGAGCACTTGGAGACTATCTGGGCAGCCAGATCCTGGGACAGGGTTCCCTCATCGAGGGACTCCTCATCGCCCTGTTATGTGAAGGACATGTGTTGATCGAGGGGGCGCCCGGTCTTGCCAAGACCCGGGCCGTCAAGGCGCTGGCCGGGGCCGTGGAGGGGCGCTTCGCCCGCATCCAGTTCACCCCGGATCTGCTGCCCGCCGATCTCACCGGCAGCGAGGTGTTTCACCCCCAGGACGCCAGCTTCGTCTTTCAGCCAGGCCCCCTGTTCAACCACCTGGTGCTGGCGGACGAGATAAACCGGGCCCCGGCCAAGGTGCAGTCCGCCCTGCTGGAGGCCATGGCCGAGCACCAGATCACCGTGGGCAAGAAGAGCTGGCGCCTGCCGCCCCTCTTTATGGTGGCGGCCACGCAAAACCCGATAGAACAGGAAGGAACCTATCCCCTGCCGGAGGCCCAGCTCGATCGCTTCCTGCTCAAGCTGCTGGTGGATTACCCGAGCCCCGCCATGGAGCTCGCCATCCTCCAGCTCAACGCCCGGGGCGAGGCCCTGTCCCCCCCGCCGCTGACCCTGAGCCAGGCCGACCTGCTGGCGGCCCGCACCGCCGTTCAGGGGGTACAGATGCAGGGGCGCCTCGAACACTATCTGGTGCAGCTGGTCTGCGCCACCCGCCCCGGCAGCGGCCTGTGCCCCGAGCTCGAGCCCCTCATCGCGGTGGGCGCGAGCCCCAGAGCCAGCATCGGCCTCGCGAGAGCGGCCCGTGCCCGCGCCTGGCTCGCCGGGCGCGACTTCGTGCTGCCCGAGGATATTCAGCACCTCGCCCCCGCCGTGCTGCGCCACCGCCTGATCCCGAGCTACCAGGCTCTCGCGGACAACCTCGACAACGAGGCGCTGATCACCCTGCTGCTGGATGCCATCCCATGCCCCTGAGCCTCTGCCCGCCTGCGGTTGCCTCTGCCCCGACGATGCGCCAGCCATGACCGCACTCGCCGACCCCCGTGCCCATCCCGATATCGCCCTGCCCCTCGCCAGACTGCTGGCAGTGCGGCTTTGGGCCAGATCGGGCGAGCGGGCCCGCATCCACCTGGCACACCAGGGGCGAGTGCGACGCCAGCCGGGCCTGAGCTTTCGCGAGCTGCGCGTCTATCAGGCCGGGGACGAGGTGCGCCACATCGACTGGCGGGTCACCGCCCGTCTCGGCCGCCCCCACACCCGCCTCTACGGGGAGGAGCAGGAGCAGACCCACTGGCTGCTGCTGGATCTCTCCCCCGACATGTACTTTGGCTCTGGGGCACAGCTCAAGGCGCGCCTCGGCTGCGAGCTCGCGGCAGCCCTGCTCTGGCAAGGGGAGAAGCAGGCCAACACCCTCGTCTGTCACGGCCTGGAGCCCCGCCTTCTGCAACAGCACGGCGCCCTCATGCCGCTGCTGGAGGCGCTCTGCCGCCACTACGAGGCGGGACTGGATCGCGCCCCCCTTAACCACCCTCTGGCTCACACCCTGGCCGGGCTCACCCTGCCCCATGGGGCCAGGCTGACCCTGATAAGCCACCACCAGCCGCCGGATCCGGGGCTGTGCAAGCAGTTGCAGCGCCTCGGCCAGCGCCACGACATCCACTACTGGCAGATCCGCGATCCCCTGGAGGCAATCCTGCCCGGACAGGGGCAGCTGGCGGTGGCCGCGGGCAGGCGCAGCGGCTGGCTCGATGGCGGCCTGGCCCGCTTTCGCGAGCGCTACCAGAAGGCGGCCAGGGAGCAGGCGGCAACCAGTCAGCAGCAACTGATGCCCCTGGTGACGCGCCTCTATCGCCTCGACAACGGCGAGCCGCTGCAGCGCCAGTGGCAGGAGGGCGGATGTCGCCTGTTTTGAGCGCCGAGCCGCGCCCCCCTCAACCCGATGTATCGGCCTCCCCGGTGGAGCCAGCCTTGCAGGCGATCCAGGCAGAGCTTCGCGACATCCACCCGGGTGCGCCGCTGGAAGAGGCCCCTGATCCCCGCCTGGCGGCCTGGGGCGGACTGCTGCTGACGCTGCTCGCCCTCTGGCTTGCGGCCACCCTGGCACGCACCCTCTGGCGCCAGCGCCGCTGGGCACGCCAGCTGGTCTGGCAGGGGGAGGATCTCGTGCCCCGGCTGCACGCCGCGCTGCGGGAGGCGGCCCTCGCCCGCTGGCCCGAGGCGGGTCCCCTGCAAGGAGAGGCCTGGCTCGCCTGGCTCGATAGCAAGGGCGGGAGCGACTTCAGCCTGTTTGCCGGACAGTGGCCGCACTGGCTCTATGGCGCGGCGCAGCCGAACGAGGCAGAGCGCGCAAGGCTTCGCCGCGCTTACCTTCGATGGGGACGCCGCTGTGTCGCCACGCCGCGGCTGACCAGGATGCGCCGGCCCGACGGGGGGAACAGATGATCCTCGCCTGGCCCTGGTTCGCCCTCGCCCTCGTCCTGCCGCTGCTGGTGCGTTTCGGCCTGCCACCCCTCGCGGGTGACAGGGGCCGCACGCGCCTCTCTCACGGCGGTTTTCCCCTGCTGCATCCCCAGGGGGGGCAGCCCGTCTGGCGCATGGCGCTCTGCTGGTGCGCCCTGGTGCTGGCCCTGTGCCGCCCCCAGTGGCAGGAAGCACCCGTCATCCACTACCAGAGCAGTCGGGATCTCATCCTGGCGGCGGATCTCTCCGACAGCATGCGCACCCAGGACATGCTGGACGAGGGGCAGCAGAAGGACAGGCTCGCCGCGGTGCGCCAGCAGATTGCCGGGCTCATCGCCTCGCGCCCGGGTGATCGCATCGCCCTCATCGTCTTCGCCGACCACGCCTACCTGCTCTCCCCCCTGACCCAGGAGACCCGGGCCCTGCTCGCCCTCACCCAGGAGCTCGACTTCGATCTGGCGGG
>NZ_CDDD01000010.1 GCF_000820165.1 Aeromonas taiwanensis | reverse complement strand
GATGAGAAAGATGAGAAAGACGAGAAAGACGAGAAAGACGAGCAAGGAGACGCGCCATGAACAAGGAGATCCACCTCCCCGTCGACCGGGTCAGCCTGGTGGAGATGGGGCCGCGGGATGGTCTGCAAAACGAGCCTCGCCTCCTCTCGCTGGGGCAGCGTCAGGCCTTCATCGAACGCCTCGCACAGTGCGGCCTGCAGCGCATCGAGGTGGGGGCCTTCGTCTCCCCCAAAAGGGTGCCCCAGATGGCGGACTCCGCCGCCCTGTTCGAGGCGCTGCCCCGCAGGGGGCCGACCCGTTACGGCGCCCTGGTGCCCAACCTGCAGGGCCTGCAAGCCGCCATCGCCGCCCGCGCCGATGAGATAGGCCTCTTCACCGCCTGCTCGGACGGCTTCACCCGGGCCAACATCGGCGTCGGCGTGGAGGAGTCTCTGATACGCTTCGCCCCCCTGGTGCAGGAGGCGCGTCGCCTCGGCATCAAGGTGCGGGGCTATCTCTCCACCGTCATCGCCTGCCCCTTCGACGGGCCCACCAAGCCGAAGCGGGTCGCCGCCCTGGCCGAGCGCCTGCTGGATCTCGGCTGTCACGAGATATCCCTCGGCGACACCATAGGCGTCGGCACCCCGGGCACCGTGGCCCCCATGCTGGACGCCGTGTTGCACGAGGTCCCGGCCGGGCGCCTCGCGGTGCACTTTCACGACACCTATGGCCAGGGGGTGGCGAACCTGCTGCCGGCGCTGGAGCGCGGCATTCGCACCATCGACTGCTCGGTGGCCGGGCTCGGCGGCTGCCCCTATGCACCGGGGGCGTCGGGCAACATTGCCTCGGAGGAGGTGGTCTACCTGCTGCACGGCCTGGGCATGCAGACGGGAGTAAACCTGGACAAGCTGGCAGCCACCGGCCAGTGGGTGAGCGAGCTGCTCGGCCGCCCCAACGGCTCCCGGGTCGGTCAGGCCCTCCACGCCAGGGCCCGCCAGTCGCCACCGGAACGCCATGAGAGAACCCAGGGAGCGCCCCATGCAGGATGATTCCGTGAGCGCCGCCCCCGGGGGCGGCCAGGCGCCAGCCCTATGCCCCCCTTCCCCCCTGTTGGAGGCCAGATCATGCAGCACAACCCCATGAGAGCCGGCAGCTTCGGCGGCAAGGAGAGAACCTACAGCATCTCCGAGCTCGCCCAGGAGTTCGACGTCACCCCCCGCACCATCCGCTACTACGAGGACGAGGGGCTGATCACCCCGGCCCGGGAGGGGCAGACCCGCATCTACAGCCACAAGGACAGGATCCGCCTCAAGCTCACCCTCAGGGGCAAGCGGCTCGGTTTCAGCCTGGCGGAGATCCGCGAGCTGTTCGACATGTACGACACGGACCGCTCCAGCCGGATGCAGCTGCACTCAATGATCCAGCTCATCGAAGCCAGGCGCCACTCCCTGCGCCAGCAGCTCGAGGACATCCAGATGGTGATGGCCGAACTCGACGCCGCCGAGCAGCGCTGCATCCACTCCCTGGGCGGCTTGAAAACCGACGCGGATTGACAGACTCTGGGGGTATCTCGCCCCCGGAGTCTCCTATGCCGCAGTCGTCCCCAGGTGCCGGCAGGCACCCGCCCCCCCCTCAGGCCAAAGCACGTCCCCTGGTGCGCGGGAGCAGATGCCCATCGCCACGGCTGTGCGAGCTTTCCCCATCCTGGTCAGAGTGCGGCGCACCTCATGAGCCCCTCCCATGATTCCATCGCGATTAATTGCTACCATATGCGCATCAAATGGAGACCGTCATGCTCAAGCCCCTGCCTGCCCGCCTGTTGCGCTACGCCCTCTATCTCTGCGCCAGCCTGCTCATCTGCGTCACCATACTGCTCTGGCAAGCCCCCAATCTCATCCAGCGCCATCTGCCCGGCTGGCTCGCCACCCACTACGGTCTGCACCTCACCCTGGGAGAGATTGACGTCGGGCTGCGTTCACCCTCCCTCACCCTGGGCCCCACCACCCTGCTCGACGACGAGCAACGGGTGCTGGTGGCGTTCGAAGGGCTGCGCCTCATTCCCGAGGTGAAAGAGAGCTGGCGACAGCGCGCCCTGGTGCTGGCGGAGGCCACCCTGACCGCCCCCCGGGTGGATCTGGTTCGTCTCCCTGACAGCAAGGGGCAGGCTCGCTTCAATCTCACCGAGGCACTGGCCCCCTTGCTGGCGCAGATGCAGACTCCGGCAGGGCCGGCAACAGGCGCCGCGCCTCTGGTGGTGACTGTCGCCAAGCTGGCCCTGACCCAAGGACAACTCCAGTACAAAGACAGTCGCAAGCAGAGCAGCACCGGCTGGGTGCCCCCCCTGACTCTCACCGAGCTCGACCTGACGCTCCCCGGCTTCTCCAGCGCCCAGGGCGCCCTCAATCCCTATCGACTCAGCGCCACCCTCAACCAGAAGAGCCCCCTCAAGGCGGAAGGCGAACTCGACATCATGACGGGGGCCGGCAAGGGGCAGCTCAGCCTCGGCAAGGTGGCCATCGCCCCCTTCGCCCCGCTCTGGGCCCCCTATGTCAAGGCAAGGCTAGGCAAGGGAGAGGCCAGCGCCGAGATCGCCTATCGCCTCACCCCGGGCAAACAGGGGCTCGGCTGGCAACTCTCGAAGGGCAAGCTGACGCTCTCCAACTGGCAGCTCAAGGGTGACAAGGGCGGCGAGTTTGCCCGCTTCAACCGCCTTGCTCTCACGGGGATCCGGGTCGACGGCACCAAGCAAACCCTGGAGATGGACGCCGCCACTATCAAGGCGCCGGCGCTCGTCGCCGTCCTCGACGGGCAGCAGCGGCTGGATCTGGCCGATCTGCTGATCCCCCAGCCGGCCCCCAAACCCGCCAAATCATCATCAAAGAAATCCACCAAGCCAGCGGCCAAACACTCTGCCACGACAGCCAGGCCCTGGCGCTGGACCCTCAAGCAGACCCGCATCGAGCAGGGTAGCCTCAAGCTGACCGAATCCAGCAGCGGCAAGCCGTTGGTGCGGGATATATCCGGTCTCGCGCTGACCCTGGGCACCCTCGGCAGCCAGCCCGGCAAGAGCACTCCCCTTACCCTCAGCGCGGCCCTCGACACCAGGACGACGGTGGCGTTTGACGGCACCCTGGGGCTGGCCCCCTTCACCCTGAATGGCGCCATCCGCCAGCAAGGCCTGCCCCTCACCCTGGCACAACCCTATCTGCAGGATCTGCTGCGCATCAGCGTGCGGGACGGCGAACTCGCCAGCCGCATCAAGCTCGCGCTGGCCACCGATGAGCAGGGCACCCTGAACAAGCTGGACATCAGCGGCGGGCTCGACATCGCGCGGCTCAATGTGCTGGATCGGGCCGACAACCAGCGCCTGCTGCAGATTGAAAGCCTGCAGTTGAGCGGCCTGCACTATGACGGCATCCGCCAGCAGGTGAAGATAGCCGACGTCCTCCTGACCAAGCCCTTCGCCCGCATCGAGATCAACGAAGAGGGGATCACCAACGTCCAGCAGTTGCTGCTGCCCCAGCCGACCAGCAAGGAGAGCGGCCCCGCTCCCCACATCCTCATCGACCAGATCCGCACCGCCCAGGGCAACCTGCGCTTTGCCGATCGCAGCCTGAGCCCGGAGTTCGTGGTGGATATCGCCTCCCTTGAGGGCCAGAGCCGCCACATCAGCAACACGCCGGGCCAGCGCTCCGAGATCGCCTTCAACGGCAAGGTGGACAGATACGCCCCCGTCACCATCCGGGGCGGCGCCAACCTGCTCATCGAGGATCCCGTGCTCGACGTCGCCGTGGCCTTCAACAACCTGGAGCTCACCACCTTTACCCCCTACTCCAGCACCTATGCGGGCTATGCCATCGACAAGGGGCAGCTCTCCATGAAGCTCAACTACAAGTTGCAGGGCAACCGGCTGGAGGGAGACAACGACATCACCATCAAGAAGCTGCAGCTCGGGGAGAAGGTGAAGAGCGAACAGGCCAGGGATCTGCCGCTCGGGCTTGCCATCGCCCTGCTGAGCGACTCAAGCGGTGTCATCAAGATGAACCTCAAGGTGAAGGGCGATCTGGATCAGCCGAATTTCAGCCTCGGCAACATCTTCTGGGATGTGCTCGGCAACACCCTCAGCAAAGCCATCACCTCTCCCTTCTCTCTGCTGGCCTCCCTGACGGGCGGCCCTCAGGATCTCGACGAGCTTCCCTTCCTGCCCGGGGATCCCAGCCTGACCCCGACCCAGCAGGGCAAGCTCGCCACCCTGGCGCAGGCCCTCAAGGACAGGCCCAAGCTCAGCATGAACATTCGCGGCAAGGTCAACTTCCACGAGGAGCGCCCCATCCTCCAGCACCAGAAGCTGGAGCGGGCGCTGGCCAAGCTCACCGGCAGCCCGGTCGATCTCGATTTGCTGGAGCAGGACCCCGCCATGCAGAGCGCCCTGGCAGAGGCCTATGAGGCCAAATTCAACGAGGATCTGGACACCCTGGCCAGCCGGCTGCAACTGGCCGAGCAAAGCCCAGCCCTGCGCGCCCAGGCGGTGATCCTGCTGCGGGACCAGCAGCTGATCACCGCCAAGTCCCTGCGAAACCTCGCCATGCGCCGGGCCCAGAACACCAAGGAGTACCTGGTCGATACCCAGGGCATAGCACCGGAGCGCCTGTTCGTGCTCGACAGCCAGGTAAAGGAGACGGACAAGGAAGCCAAGGTCGTGCTGACCCTGGACGACTGACCCAGAAAAGAGGAGCCATTGTGGCTCCCCTTTTTGTTGGTTGGCCCGATACCCCGGGTGGCGCCTCGCCCGTTCGCCGCTTGGCGCCACTCCCTTTCTTTACTGGCGGCCTCACCCCTTCCCTCCCTTGACCCCCTCGCAAGAGTTCCCCCGTCCGCCTCCGAGTGGCCGGCAGAAAAGGGCATGCCGGTTGTCTGGGAGTGGAGGTGAGAGAAATGGGGGTAAAAACCCATTGG
>NZ_CDDD01000009.1 GCF_000820165.1 Aeromonas taiwanensis | reverse complement strand
GCCCTTCCTTCTTGCGCACCGCCACGTCGGAGCGCTCATAGATGCTGCACTCGGGGTAGAGGGTGCGCAAGAAGGAAGGGCTGAAAGAGCGCACCGGCGTCATCCATGGCGAGACCCCGACCGAGCCCGTGATGATCGAGGAGAACGGCGGCGTCAAGATCCTGGTGGACATCCGCAACGGCCACAAGACCGGCTTCTATCTGGATCAGCGGGACAACCGTCAGGCCGCCGCCAAGTACACCGAAGGCAAGCGGGTGCTGAACTGCTTCTGCTACACTGGCGGTTTTGGCGTCTATGCCCTCAAGGGCGGCGCCAAGGAGGTGGTCAACGTGGATCTCTCCCAGAACGCCCTGGACATCGCCCGCCAGAACGCCGAGCTGAACGGCCTGGATACCAGCAACACCCAGTTCGTGCGTCACGACGTGTTCAAGCTGCTGCGGGAATACCGCGAGAAGGGCGAGAAGTTCGATGTCATCGTGCTGGATCCCCCCAAGTTTGCCGAGAGCAAGGCCCAGCTGCTGGGTGCCTGCCGCGGCTACAAGGACATCAACATGCTGGCCTTCCAGCTGCTGGCGCCGGGTGGCGTGCTGCTGACCTACTCCTGCTCCGGCCTGATGGAGCAGAGCCTGTTCCAGAAGATCGTCGCCGATGCGGCCCTCGATGCCGGTCGCGATGCCCAGATCCTGGAGCTGCTCTCCCAGGCCTCCGATCACCCCATCGGCACCGCGTATCCGGAAGGCTTCTACCTCAAGGGCCTGGTGGTACGCGCCCGCTGATCGGCATTTCCTCTCTACCTCTAATCAATCAGGCCCCATTGCGGGCCTGAATTTTTTGACCTCGCTGGCATGTATGCCGCCGCCCCTCCTTGTCTCCACGCAGCCCCCACACTTACCATCGGCTTCAGCTACGCCCTCTTCCCCCCTCTTTGCACAATAAGTGTGCGTTCATGATCACAGTCACACCCATACGACTCTCAATCTCGTATTTTGGTGCCGCCTGAAGCGATCAGGCACCAGGCCGATCGCCCCATCTGGTGGATAGTCGGCACAACAAAAATTGATGTCAGGCCAAGCTGAACATCACAAAGGATCCCGTCATGAATCAATCATTGCCGCTGTTGACACCGCTGCGGGGCATCGCTGCCCTGATGGTGGTGCTGTTCCACGCCAGATTGCTGCTCTTTCCCGAGTGGAAGGAGCCCATCGCCGAATCGACTCAACTCATCGAGAACGGCTATCTCTGGGTCGATCTCTTCTTCATCCTAAGCGGCCTGGTGCTGGCCCACGTCTATGGGGAGGCCTGTTGTGGCCCTCGTCGCACCATCGGCTATGGCCGTTTCCTCTGGCTGAGGCTGACCCGCATCTACCCTCTCTTTCTCGTAACCCTGTTGCTGCTGGTGGGATGGGAGCTTTACAAGGCGCAGCATCAGGTAGGCTTCTATGCCGGCCCCCTGTTCAGGATGTGGGAGTGGGAGGGAATGCCACCCTTCGGCTCTCCCTTCACGCCCCCCGAAGCGCTCCCCGGAGCCTTCTTGCTGCTGCAGGTGCTCACGGGCCATGGGCTGACCTGGAACTTTGCCGCCTGGTCCCTGAGCGTGGAGTGGATAAGCTATCTGTTGTTCCCGCTGCTCATTCCGCTCGCGGTGACCCGCAGCCGCTGGTGTCATCTCGCCCCCGTCATGGCGTTCGCCGTGCTGACCTATATCGTCTTCAGCCAGGGCACTCTGGATGTCACCAGCGGGGCGCTGGCCGTGGGGCGCGGGGTCAGTGAATTCGTGCTCGGGCTCTGGCTGCTCCCCAGAGTCAAGGCAGCCCAGCCTCTGCCCGTGATACAGCGGGATCTGCCGCTGTTGCTGGCCTTTACCCTCCCCTGGGTACTGCTGCAATTCCCCATGACGCCCACCCTGACGCTGCTGCTGATAGGCGCCTATGTGCTGCTGATCTGGATTGCCGCAGCCCAGGGGGACCGGCACAGCCCCTTGCTGCGCCTGCTCGACAACCGCGTCACCAACTGGCTGGGGGATCTCTCCTACTCCATCTACCTGCTCCATGCCCTGGTGCTGCTCACCGGCTGCGAGCTTGTCCATTATCTGGCGCCCGAGTTCACCGCATGGTGGTATGCCCAAACCAATCCACTGTTGGGAGTGGCGGCGACCCTGTTGATGCTGGGGGTGTTGATCGCACTCTCGGCGGTGAGCTATCACCTCTTTGAACGGCCGCTGCAACGCAGGTTGCGTCGCTGGCATCGCCTTGAGGGGTGGCCACGGCCGGCGAAGCAGGAGGATTAACGGGAGGAATAGGCAGACGCATAGCGTCTTTCTTACACAAAACAGGCCCGCGATGCGGGCCTTTTTATGCAAGAGGCGGCGATATCAATCTCGCGGTGGCGCTCCCAGGGGGAAGTAGTGACGATAAGGCCTCGCCTCGTCCACCACCCGGACGATGCTGGGATGGGCCAGCAGCCGGGCACGATAGCTCCGCAGCACGGCACACTCAGCCGGGATAGGGTGAACCCAGTCGGCGTAAAAGAGCGAGGGGGCGGCAGCGCAATCTGCCAGGGTAAAGCGCTCTCCCGCCGCCCAGCGGCGATCGGTGAGATGCTTGTCTAGCCAGGGGTAGATCCTGTCCAGCATGGCCCGCGCCTCGGCAACCCCGAAGCCGTCGCGCTCGGCCGCAGGTCGCAGCCGGTCCATCACCACCTTCTGCATGGGGGTCATCACATAGTTGTCGAACAGGCGATCCAGCATATGCACTTCGATGCCAGCCTCCCCCGCCGGCACCAGGGTGTTGGAGCCGGGATGGCGCAACTGCAGGTATTCGATGATGGTGCTGCTCTCGAGCAGGGTGCGCCCCTCATCCACCAGCACGGGGAAGCGCTTGAGGGGCCATAGGCTGGCGAGCTCGGCCTTCACCGAGGGGGACTCCAGATTATGGTACTCGAATGACAGTGCATTCTCGTAGAGGGCGATCAACACCTTCTGGCTGTAGGACGAGAAGGGATGGGCATAGAGTTTCATCTCACCGGCTCCTTGTATTGTATTCCCTTGGTTGATGTCACCTTCACTTGAGCCATTCACCATGGCGGTCATGACTCTTGTCGCGATGATGGCCCGCCGCTATGGCTCCTTGAAGGCGAGCACCATGACCCCGCTGGCGATGAGGGCGATGCCGAGCCACTCCCGCAGGGAGGGGCGCTCCCCCAGAAACAGGACGGCAAAGATCACCACCAGCACCAGACTGAACTTGTCGATGGGCGCCACCTGGGCGGCAGTACCCAGTTGCAGGGCTCGAAAATAGCAGAGCCAGGACGCACCGGTTGCGAGCCCCGACAGGCCGAGGAACAGCCAGCTGTGGCCGGGGAGCGTCAGCGGGTTGCTCCACTGCCGGGTGGCGGTCACATAGAGGCAGAGCAGCAGGAAGATGAGCCCGGTTCTGATCAGGGTGGCCAGATCCGCGTTGATCTGCGCTACCCCGACCTTGGCAAAGATGGCGGTCAGGGCGGCGAAGAAGGCAGAGAGCAGGGCCCAGCCAAACCAGTTCAGGGTGACAATGGATGAGTCGCTCATGATGATGCCTTGCAATAGGGGGTGAGCTACCTGTAGCAGAGCAGGGAGATAACGAGGATATGGATACTTCTGCCTTCCTCCCCCTCTCAATTGCGAGTCGGATCCCTCATCCTCTTTGTGGCATAATGCCCCGTCCCGTGGCCTTTGGTGGCGCGGTCTGGGCCATCCCCACGCGGCATGCCCAGCCGATTTGTCATGCCACCAGGCTCACCCGTTTTCTGCGATTATCCGCGATACGATGACCGCACCCATATCGCACGCATCACGCGATGCTTGAACCAAGAGGGGTCAGTATGTCTGCCATTCGTCTCACCCAGTACAGCCACGGCGCCGGCTGTGGCTGCAAGATTTCCCCCAAGGTGCTCGACACCATCTTGAAGAGCCAGATCCCGGGCTTTGACGATCCCACCCTGATCGTCGGCAACAGCAGCAAGGATGACGCCGCCGTGGTGGACATCGGCAACGGCCAGGGCATCGTCTCCACCACCGACTTCTTCATGCCCATCGTCGATGATCCCTTTACGTTCGGCCGTATCGCCGCCACCAACGCCATCAGCGACATCTACGCCATGGGCGGCAAGCCCATCGTCGCCATCGCGATCCTCGGCTGGCCCATCAACACGCTGGCCCCCGAGGTTGCCCAGCAAGTGATCGACGGCGGTCGTCAGGTGTGTCACGAGGCGGGCATCTCCCTCGCAGGTGGCCACAGCATCGACGCCCCGGAACCCATCTTCGGCCTGGCGGTGACCGGCATAGTGCCGCTCAACGCCATCAAGCAGAACGACACCGCTCAGGTGGGTGATACCCTCTATCTGACCAAACCCCTTGGCATCGGTATCCTCACCACGGCCCAGAAGAAGGGCAAGCTCAAGCCCGAGCACGAGCAACTGGCCCCCGAGGCCATGTGTACCCTCAACAAGATTGGTCAGCATTTTGCCGCACTGCCGGGCGTACACGCCATGACGGACGTGACCGGCTTTGGTCTGGCCGGCCACCTGCTGGAGATGTGCGAGGGTTCAGACGTATGCGCCCGCCTCGACTTCACGGCGCTGCCGCTCCTGCCCGAGGTGGATCACTACCTGGCAGAAGGGTGCGTGCCGGGCGGTACCCTTCGCAATCACGACTCCTACGGCCACAAGCTTGACGCCATGGATGAGCGTACCCGCAACATTCTGTGCGATCCCCAGACCAGCGGCGGCCTCCTGGTCGCCGTCGGCAAGGAGAGTGAAACCGAGTTTCTCGCCATTGCCGAGCAGGCCGGGCTGTGCCTCTCCCCCATCGGCCAGCTGCAGGCCCGCACCGGCAACCAGTTCATCGAGGTTGTCCTATGAGTGACCTGCCCCTGGTCAGCGATTACACCCGTATTTTCCTGGAGGACGTTCCCCTCATCGATCTGCGCGCCCCCGTCGAGTTCAAGGAGGGGGCCTTTCCCACCGCCGTCAGCCTGCCACTGATGACGGACGAGGAGCGAGCCCGGGTCGGTACCTGCTACAAACAGGAGGGTCAGGCTGCCGCCATCAGACTCGGCCATCAGCTGGTGGGGGGCGCGGTGCGCGCCGCGCGTCTGGATGCCTGGCTGACCCAGCTGCGCCAGCAGCCAGATGCCCTGCTCTACTGCTTCCGGGGTGGCCTGCGCTCGCAAACCGTGCAGCAGTGGCTGGCCGAGGCCGGTGTCACCCGCCCCCGGGTGGCTGGCGGCTACAAGGAGCTGCGCCGCTTTCTCATCGACACCCAGGAGAGCGCCGCCGCCCAGTGCGGCTGGACCGTGCTGACCGGCATGACCGGCTCCGGCAAGACCCATATGCTGGAACACATTGCCCAGGCGGTGGACCTGGAGGGCCATGCCCATCACAGAGGCTCCTCCTTTGGCCAGCTGCCGGGGGGCCAGCCCAGCAACATCAACTTCGAGAACCGCATTGCCATCGAGCTGCTCAAGCGCCGCCATCGGGGTGAAGCCCATTTCGTGGTCGAAGACGAGAGCCGCCTCATCGGTCGCTGCGCCCTGCCCCTGAGCCTCTATGAAGCCATGTGCCAGGCGCCTCTGGTGGTGGTGGAAGTTTCTCAGGAGGAGCGGGCCGAGCAGATCCGCATCGATTACGTGCAGGATCTCTGGCTGCGCTATCTGGAGATGTATGGCCAGGAGGCGGGCTGGCCGCTCTTTGCCGGCTACCTCACCGACGCCATGGCCCGCCTCAAGCGTCGCCTCGGCGACAAGGATCACCGCGAGCTGGACGGCCTGTTGCAAGCCGCCCTCACCGAGCAGGCCGAGACCGGGCAAACCGCCTCCCACCTGATCTGGATCCAGCTGCTGCTGACCCGTTACTATGACCCCATGTACCGCTACCAGCTGGACAACAAGCGCGAGCGGATCCTGTTTCGCGGCGACCGGCAGGCCTGCCTCGCCTTCTTTGCCGAGCAACACGCCCTTCATCCCCACCAGGAGAGTCCCACATGTTGAAGTTCGAGGTGATCCCGGTCACCCAGTTCGCCCAGAATTGTTCCCTCATCTGGTGCGACGAAACCCACCAGGCGGCGCTCGTCGATCCCGGTGGCGAGGCGGACAAGCTGCTGGCTGCCATCGCCAGGCGCGGGCTGACTCTGACCCATATCCTGCTGACCCACGGTCATCTCGATCATGTGGGCGCTGCGGCCCAGTTGCGCGAACGGACAGGCGTTCCCATCACGGGTCCCCACAAGGAAGACGCCTTCTGGCTCGACATGCTGCCCCAGCAGAGCCAGATGTTCGGCTTTGCCCATACCCCGTCTTTCACCCCGGATAGCTGGCTCACCCAGGGGGACAAGGTACAACTCGGGCACTGCGAGCTGGAAGTCTATTTCTGCCCGGGCCATACACCGGGTCATGTCGTGCTGATCAGCCAGGCCGAACGCCTCGCCTGGGTGGGGGACGTGCTCTTTGCCGGCAGCATAGGCCGCACCGACTTCCCGCGCGGTGATCACGCCACCCTGATCCGCTCGATCAGCGAAACCCTGTTGCCGCTTGGGGATGACATTGTCTTCATCCCGGGCCACGGCCCCAGCTCCACCTTCGGGCACGAGAAGGCGAGCAATCCCTACCTGACGCAATCCATCTGGTAATCCCCCCGCGCTTCGCGGGCGTCCCACTGGATCTTGAGGCGCAATATCTCCGGCATGATCTCGAGAAAACGAGCGAGCAGCCGGGGATCAAAGTGCTGGCCGGCACCGTCACGCATGGTGGCCAGCACCCGCTCCAGGGGCCAGGGCTCCTTGTAGGGACGACGCACACTCAGAGCGTCAAACACGTCGGCGATGGCCACGATCCGCGACGCCTCGGGGATCCCCTCGCCGCTTGTTCCTGCGGGGTAACCCGTGCCATCCCACTTTTCGTGGTGATGCAGGGCAATCTCCGCCGCCATGCGGAAGATGGGTCCGTCGGAACGCTTCAAGATCTCGTAACCGATGCGCGGATGGGTACGCATGATGGCCCACTCCTCTTCGGTGAGTGGCCCGGGCTTCTTGAGGATGTGATCAGGGATCCCAATCTTGCCCATGTCATGCATGGGGGCCGCCAGCTCCAGTAGATCCGACTGTTCGGGGCTCCAGCCGACCGCGTCGGCCAGGGCCCGGGCATAGGCGGCCATGCGCCAGATATGCACCCCGGTGTCGGTGTCGTTGTAGTGACCCGCCTCGCTCAACATCACGATGGCGGTGCGGTAGCTGCGCTCGAGCTGCTCGAGGCGCACCAGTGATAGATGGTTGCGCACCCGGGCACGCACCGTGCTTGGGCAGACCGGCTTGTAGATGTAATCCACCCCGCCCGCTTCGAACCCCTGGCTCTCGCTGTCTGCATTGTCACTCGCCGTGATAAAGAGCACCGGGATCCCGGCGTGAGCCGGATCGGCCTTGAGTCGGCGGCATACCTCGTAGCCGTCCATGTCGGGCATGCGCACGTCAAGCAGGATCAGCGCAGGCTCGTGGCGCTCGACGGCAGCCAGCCCCTCCTCGCCCCCCTTGGCGAAGAAGAGGTTGTACTCCTCCTTGAGGATTTGCCGCAGCAGCCCGAGGTTGCTCGGCTCGTCGTCGATGATCAGCACGCGCGGTCTATTCATGGTGCAGACTCCTCCCGATCCCCCAGATACTCTTCCAGCGTGCGGGTCGCGAGCGGGATGTCGAACAGCTCCAGCGCCGCACTGATCTCGTTCACCAGCTTGCAAGGCAGGTAACTCCTGGCCTGGCCCAGCGCAGGCTCTATCAGCTCCAGATCCTCGCTCACCAGGGCCTGGTGCAGGGCGTGCAGGTACACCTCCTGCACCTCACCCTGAACCAGCGGGGAGTTGATGGCTCCCGGCTCGCGACCGGCATAGGTGTCTATGGCCTGCTGCGCCCGCTCCAGCGCCTCGAGGAAGGGGGGAATGAGCTGGCTGGTGTCGCCCCCCTGCTCGATGGCTTCGTTCAGTTCGGCGCTGATGCGTGCCACATCGGTGAGCGACAGGCTGCCTGCCACCCCCTTGATCTTGTGAGTCAGGCTCGCGGCCGCGTCAATCTCGTGCTGAGCGATATAGTCCGGCAACACGGTGCCGACCGTCATGTAGTCATCACGAAAGCGCCGCAGGTATTTGAGATAAACCGATGCTTCACCCCAGTTTCGCAGTCCGGTATCGATATCAATACCAGCGACCAACTCCCGGGCGAAGTCGTTCACGGTGAGCGATGCCACGCTGTCCGGCAGGTAGCGCAGCAGCGTCGCGATGAGCTGTTCCACATCGAGCGGCTTGGCGATGAAGTCGTTCATGCCAGAGGCCAGTGCCGCCTCGCGCTGATCCTTGAAGACACCGGCGGTGAGTGCCAGCACGGGGGTCTCCTCGCGTCCCGGCAGCTGGCGCAGGCGACGGGTCGCCTCGTAGCCATCCATCACCGGCATCTGCACGTCCATGAGCACCAGATCGATGCACCGCGCCGGATCGGCAAGACAGGCCAGGGCCCGCTCTCCGTCGATGGCGGTGATCACCTCGGCCCCCTCTCGCTGCAGCAGGCGGGTCGCCACTTCCAGGTTGATGTCGCTGTCATCGACCAGCAGTACGTGCACACCCGGCAGGCGCAGACGGCGCTGACCGCTCTCCAGCGGTGCCACGTGTTCGCGCTTCTCGTGGATGAGACGCGCCACCGCGTTGTAGAGACTGGAGCCGGTGACGGGCTTGTGCAACACCAGGTCCACCTGATCCGAGCCGGGGCGGCGCATCAGCTCGTCCTGGGAATAGGCGGTCGCCATGATGATGATGGGCGAGTGCTCCTGCCGCTCGAAAGCACGGCGAATGGCGATGCAGGTCTCGAGTCCGTCCATGCCAGGCATCATCCAGTCGAGCAGGATCACGTCGAAGCGCTCCCCCTGACCCAGCAAATGGTGCAGGGCCTGCTCACCGGACTCCACTACCCGTGACTGCCAGCCGAGGGAGCCCACCGTCATCGACAGGGTGTCGCGGGTCACCTGGTTGTCGTCGGCAATGAGCAGCGAAACGTGTTGCAGCCGCTCGTTGAAGGCCTCGGGCTGCGTCACCAGCGCCAAACGGACACGGAACCAGAACTCGCTCCCCTTGCCCAGTTCGCTGGTGACGCCGATATTCCCCCCCATCAGGCTCACCAGGCGGCGGCTGATGGTCAGGCCGAGCCCGGTCCCCCCGAAACGACGGCTGGTGGAGGAGTCGGCCTGGGAGAAGGCATTGAAGATGTTGGCCTGTTGTTCTGGCGGAATGCCGATCCCGGTGTCGCGCACCCGAAACAGCAAGGTGGCCATGCCGTCCTGCTCGGCCTCCAGCTCGACCTTGACCTCCACTTCCCCACGTTCGGTGAACTTGATGGCATTGCCGGTCAGGTTGAGCAGCACCTGCTCGAGGCGAAGGGCGTCCCCAATCAGATGGCCGGCCTGCTCGGGGGCACTACCCACCACCAGCTCGAGGTGCTTGTCGCCAACGCAGGTGGACATGATGGCCGCCACGTGATCCAGCACCTCCTCCAGGCTGAATGGCACCTGCTCGAGCTCGAGCCGGCCCGACTCAATCTTGGAGAAATCGAGGATGTCGTTGATGATCCCGAGCAGCGCATGCCCTGCCTGGTGGATCTTGCGAACCAGCGCACGCTGGCCATCGTCAAGCACTCCCTGTTCGAGCAGGTAGGTCACCCCCATGATGGCGTTCATGGGGGTACGGATCTCGTGGCTCATGTTGGCGATGAAATCCCCTTTGACCCGCGCCAGCCTGGCTGCCTCCTGCTGTGCCAGCTGCTCCCGACGCCAGCTGCGCACCAGCGAGGCCACTCCGATACCGAACAGCAGCAGCAAGGTGGCGCAGGTAGCCGAAATGCTCATCCAGATGTGAGTACGAATGGCCAGCAGCTCGCTGCGTGGCACCATGGAGGCGGCCTTCCAGATCAGCTGATCATGATTCAGTGCCGGGTACAGGGTGGTCCAGCTCCACAGCCCGTCGGCGGACTCGACCTGGCCGTTCGAGGCTCCCCAGAGCGCCTGCCAGGCCTGGGGAGAGGTCAGCCTCAGGGTAAGGTCCGGGCGCTCGAGCATAAAACCCCACTCTTGTGCCGGATCAGGGTTGCGCAGCCAATACCCGTCCTGATTAAGCAGCATGGTATGGGCGGCAGCCTTGCCACTGCTGTTGGCGAACTCCTTGAGCATACGGCCTGCCTGCACGTTGATAAGCAGCAAGCCCAGATCACGGTCCCCCAGGCGCAGGCGCTTGGCGATGCGGATCATGGGGTTGAAGGGGCGATCGATCACCCCGTGTTCGACGTTGAGATCGAGCGGAGAGACGTAGATCCGCTCCCAGGGCAATGCCATGGCATCGCGGAAATAGTAACGCTCTCCCTTGTTCTGCAACTGGTCGTCGGCCACACGCCGTAGATGCGGCCCCTGGCGGTTGATGCGCACCAGCTCCATGCCATCCGGCGCCAGCCAGCGCACCTGGGCATAATCGGGATTACGGTTCATCAGAATGGTGAACTGGGCAGCCATGGTGTCACGTTCATTGCGACCCGCCGCCTCGAGCAGGAGGGGTTCTTCAGACATGCTGCGCACATGGCGTAGCGGCACTGCCAGCTCATCCTCGAGACGGCCGCTGGCGAGTGCCAGGAAGGTGCTCTCATCGCTGCGAAGACGATAAAGTTCGCGCTCGATCAGTGCGTTTCCCAACAGATACCCCCCCACCAGGACCAGTACCATAATGGGTGAGAACAGCAGGAAATATCCCCGTATGATTCCCTTCATGACGGTCAACATTACCCCGTAGATGGACTTGTTCGAATACTTTATATGTGTCAGAGCACCACAACCGGTGTCCTGCTGTCAATCATGCCTACAAGTAAAGACCAATAGAGCTATTTGAGTATTTTATTTTTTGTCGGTAAAAATACAGCAAAAACAAAGAGGCCACCCGATTGGGTGGCCTCTTTACAGGAACGTTCGTTGCCGATTAGACGCGAACGAAGTCCAGGTGAACCAGCTTGTAACGTACCGGGTGACGCTGGATCGCCTTGACGTTAACTTTGACTTCTTCACCGTTGATGACCAGGGTCAGCTCGGAGGAGTAGAACTCCGGCTTCTCTTGGGCCAGGATCAGCTTTTTGTGGTCCAGGGTGATGGACACGGCTTCTTTGCCTGCACCGTAAACGATGGCAGGAACTTGGTCAGCATGACGCAGGCGGCGGCTCGCACCTTTCCCCAGGTCAGAACGGACTTCAGCTTGGAATACGAAAGACATAGTAAGTATCTCTTATAGATGAATGTATGGTGTTGACTGCGACCGGTCAGCACCTCGCAAAACGAGCGCGAATACTAGCATGGGCTCGGGGTGGATACAAGGGACGAACCGCGTGCCATCATACTGGCGGATACGGAGGCGTTCCCCTGCCCCGCACACGCCTCAGCGCCCCTGCTCCAGGCGGGCAAACTGCTGCTGGCGCTGGGCCGGGCTCAGGGCGTCGAACTGCGCCAGGGTCTCCGCTTTCGGGCAATAGAGTCGCTGGCCGGTCTGCACCTTGATCCCCTTGCCCATCCCGGGGCGATTGTCCGCCACCAGCGCCAGCAGATAGCTGTAGGTATCTGAGCCGCTGCCCGCCTGTGCCTGCAACTGGCTCGCGATGCGCCAGAGGGTCTCCCCCGCCGCCACCTGATGACAGACCCGCGCATCCCCCCCTGCCGCCGTGGCAGAGAGGGTCAACGTGGCGCCTTCCGGCGCCACGTTGTCCCTCTCTGCCACGGCGGCAGGGGGGGATGCGCGGGTCTGTCATCAGGTGGCGGCGGGGGAG
>NZ_CDDD01000008.1 GCF_000820165.1 Aeromonas taiwanensis | reverse complement strand
GGGCTCGCCGCTCACTGGATGGACAAGGTCCAGGGCGCTCGCGTGCAGCATCAACCGTGGCGTCAGCTCGGTGCCGGGCAATCGCAGGCCGCCATAGAGATCGCAGCCGAGGATGGGGTGCCCCAGCCACTGGCTGTGGATGCGCAGCTGGTGGGTGCGGCCCGTCTCGGGGACCAGCCTGACCCGGGTCAATGGGATGTCACCCTGCGCCTCCCGGCGCACCAGGCGCTCCAGCACCTGAAAGCGGGAGCGGGCCGGCTTGCCGCTGACGGCGCAGATGCTCATCAGGGGGAAGAGGGCCGGATCCTTGGCGATGGGGGCATCGATCACCCCCTCGTCTGCCGCCAGATGGCCGCACAGTAGGGCCTCGTAAGCCTTGCTCACGGTGCGCTGGCTGAACTGGTGGCAGAGCAGGGCATTGATGCCCTTGTTCCTGGCCACCACCATGATCCCCGAGGTGCCAAAGTCGAGGCGGTGCACCAGGGTGCAACCGGGGTACGCCTGCACCAGCCGATGGTGCACCGAATCGAGGTTCTGCGGGTTCTTGCCCGAGAGGCTCAGCAGGCCGCTCGGCTTGTTGATGAACAGCAGGTGTTCGTCTGCAAAGAGGATCTCGATGGCGGCGTCGCAGGGCGGGGCAACAAAGGTATCGACGATGACGGACATAGGGCATGCTGGCTGGAAAAGGGGGAAGTGATCATACCCGAACGGTTGAGGCGCGGCGAATCGGGATGCATGAGGCCAGTGGAAGAGGTCAAGTGATTGATCTGACAGGGTGAGTCCGTTTTGTGACTCCCTCCCGAGTTAATGGGGCCGCCGCTTGCTAAGGTATGGCTCCCTGTCATGTTGCAAGGAGTCCGTCCATGGCGCTGCCCGTTATTCTCGATTGCGATCCCGGCCACGATGATGCCATCGCCCTCATCCTGGCGCTGGCGAGCCCCGAATTGCAGGTGCTGGCGGTCACCACCAGCGCCGGCAACCAGACGCCGGACAAGACCCTCAACAACGCCCTGCGCATCCTGACCCTGCTGGGGCGCCGCGACATTCCGGTTGCGGCGGGGGCCCCCAAGCCCCTGGCCCGGGAGCTCATCATCGCCGACAACGTGCACGGGGAGTCGGGCCTCGATGGCCCGAAATTGCCGGATCCCGCCTTTGCCCCACAGGCGATGACGGCACTCGAATTGATGGTCAAATGCCTGCGCGAGAGTCCCGAGCCCGTGACCCTGGTGCCGACCGGTCCGCTTACCAACATCGCCCTGCTGTTGGCGGCCCACCCCGAGCTCAAGCTCAAAATAGCCCGCATCGTGCTGATGGGGGGCGCGGCCGGACCGGGCAACTGGACCCCGGCGGCGGAATTCAATATTTATGTGGATCCCGAGGCGGCCGATATGGTGTTCAACTCAGGGATCCCCATCACCATGTGCGGGCTGGACGTGACCCACGAGGCCCAGGTGATGGACGAAGATATCGCGCGGGTGCGCGCCATCGCCAATCCGGTGGCCCGGTGCGTGGCGGAACTGCTGGACTTCTTCATGATCTACCACCGGGATCCCAAGTGGGGATTTGCCGGTGCCCCGCTGCACGATCCCTGCACCATCGCCTGGCTGCTGGCCCCCGCGCTGTTCCACGGGGTGGAGTGCCGTGTCGATATCGAGACGCAGGGGGCACATACTAGCGGCATGACGGTGGTGGACCGCTACGGTCTCACCGGCAAGCCCGCCAATGCGCTGGTGTTGCTGGGGCTGGACAGGACCGGGTTCATCGACCTGCTGGTGCAGCGGCTGCGATCATTTGGCTGACATCTTGGACATCGAATAAGGGGCTGGGAATGTGGAAAGGGACGTTGGCACTGCTGACATGTATGCAACTGGCGGGCTGCGCCAGCCCGTTCGAGACCATGTGGCAGGGGCTGGCGACCTGCGAGCTGGACGACCTCCATCTCGACAGCGAGAGCGGGGCCCCGGTGCATCCGCAGCTCGCGAAGTACACCCCGGACAAGGTGAGCGACGGTTTTGCCTGGTACAAGGTCCATGAAGAGCTGCACGGCCTGCCCATCGTCGGCTTCCTAGTGCCTGCCTCCACCTTCGAGGTGCACGCCCTCTTCGTGGATACCCCCATCGCCAACGCGCGCCGGCTGACCCACAACGCCTATGGCAGCGAGTTTGCCGACGAGGCGCTGCACGATGAAGGGGAGGCTCCCTTGCTGCTGCGCGACCCCAACAACCCCAAGCGTTCCATCATCGACTGTACCCGGGCGGAGTCGGCGGAACCGCCGTCGGAAGAGTCCTTTGACGAAGGGGAATGAGCGTCCGGCATTTGCAGAAGGGATAACCGGCCAGACAAGAGAGGGGCCAGCCGCAAGGCTGGCCCCATTGTTATGGGATGCGGACGGGGGAGTCAGGGATAACCCAGGGTCTCCTTGATGACGGGCAGCTGCGCGTTGATCCAGGCCGGGTTGATGGGCCCCCAGTCGCTGATGCGATAGTGCCCCTGCAGGTGGCGAGCCCCCTCGGTCTGCTCGAAGCCACAACAAATGTCGAGTTCCGCCAGGGCGCTCAGGGTGTCCTGGGCGGTGCGGCGAGGCATGCCGGTGGCCGCCATGATGGCGGGCACGGTGTCCGTGCCCTGGCTGATGAGGTGAGCCACGTAGAGCCGGCGATAGAAGCTGGTGCGCGTCTTGCTCGGCTCGCTCATATCTCGTCCTCGAGACGATCGAAGTAGCGCCAGGTGGCGATGGCGGCCTTGCCCATCACCAGGGCCCAGACGCCAAACCAGAACCAGCGGAAGAAGCTCCAGGTGGAGGCATCGGGCTCGGCGCTCTCTATCTTGGTGACGTTGGGGAAGAGGGAGAACATGTTCACGCGCCAGCCGTAGGAGGTGATCATGGCCAGGCGCTTCTCGAACTCCATGGACTTGGCCTTGGCCTGGACGTCGGCGGCGTTGAACTTGAAGTAGAAGGGCCAGCCCCAGAGCGTGTCCTCGTTGCGGAACACCCGGATCTTCTCGCCGGGGCGCTCGGTATAGATGTAATAGACGTCCACTGTGGGGCCGTCAGCCGGGTTCTTCTGGCTGATGGGGCCATCCTTGTCGGTGCGTTTTACCTCCACCCCTGTGATGGTGGCGATGGTGTGTTCCGGCAGATAGAAATCGAGCCAGATCGCGGAGAGCAGGGCGATGAGGCCGAGCGTGACAAAAGCGGGTTTCTTGAACTTCAGGCTCATGATGGTCTCTAGGTGAGGGGGAATGACGTGCCTCTACCATACCCATATTTGCGGACACAGCCCAGCCCCCAATGACACCTTGATGGCAAAAACCCGTTTTAAACAGCGAACTATGGGAGGGGGGGCGCTCACGGGGCCCGTGGCGGGCCCCGGTGTGCCGAGTGGCGGGATCAGAGCTGGAACTGGGCGAGCTGCTTGCGCTGCTGCTCGGCGAGCTGTGACAGTTCGTGACTGGCGGCGGCACTCTGGCTGATGCCGGCCGCATTCTGGTTCACTATCTCGTGGATGTTGCCGAGGTTGCGGCTGATGTCGGCGGTGACGCAGGACTGCTCCTCCGCCGCGGTCGCTACCTGGGCGTTGGCCCCGTTGATCTGGTTGACCGCCTCCGTGATGCCCCCCAGCAGATCCTGCACCTCGGCGGAGAGGCGCTGGTTGTGACCGAGGATCTCCAGGGTCTCCTGCACGCCGCTGTTGGCGGAGAGGGACTGACTCTGCAGCTGTTCGATGATGGCCTGGATCTCCTTGGTGGAGTCCTGGGTGCGGGCGGCCAGCTGGCGCACCTCGTCGGCCACCACGGCGAAGCCGCGTCCGCTCTCCCCGGCGCGGGCCGCTTCGATGGCGGCGTTCAGGGCCAGCAGGTTGGTCTGCTCCGAGATGCCCTGGATCACCTCAATCACCTTGCCTATCTGCTCGGACTGGGACTTGAGCCTGGCCACCACGGTGGCGGCATGTTCGAGGCTGCCCGCCATGCGGCTGTTGGCCTGGATACTCTCGGTGAAGAGCGCCAGCCCCTGTTCGACCCGGCTGTTGGCATCCCGTGCCAGCTCGTCGGCCAGGGCGGCGTTGTGGTTGACGTTGTCGGCAGTGCTGGCCAGCTCGGTGACCGCCGAGGCCACCTGCTCTGTCTCGCTGCGCTGCTGCTGGGCATTGACCTCGGCCTGGGTCATGACGGCGGCGAGCTCGGTGGCGGCGGAGGCCACGTTGCCGCTGATGCCGGTCAGGGTCCGGATGGTGCTGCCAAGCTGGCCCAGGGTCTGGTTGATGTCCCTGGCGAGCTGGCCCAGCTCGTTGCTGCCTTCGGCGCTGGCCCGCACGTTGAAGCGGCCCAGGGCGACGGCGTGCATCACCTCCTGCAACTGGCCGATGGGCTGGACGATGCGCCCGGAGATCCACCAGCCGCCCAGCAGGGCCGCGATCAGGGTGGCGGCCATCAGCAGCAGGGTACGCAGCAAGGTGGCGTGGTAGTGGGACTGCTCCAGGGCTATCTCGGCCTGGATCAGCTGGTTGATGTGGCCTGACATGGCGTCGATCTGTTTGATGAGCGCCTCACCCAGATCGCGAAAATGCAGCCGGGCCTGCTCGTAGGCGGCGGGCTCGACCCCGTCACTGTACTTCTGGGCCAGCAAGGGCAGCATGTTGCTGCGCGTGTGGCCGAGATAGGCCTGCAGGGCGGCCGCCACCTGGCGGTTGTCCTGCTCGGCGCCGGTGATGGCCAGCCTGGTCAGGATGGTGCCAATCTCCTGCTCGGCGGCGGAGAGTTGCGCCGGCAGCTGGGGGAAGCGGGCCTGATCGTAGAGGCCGTAGATGGCGTTGGTGCGCAGCCGGTAGGTGGCGTGGATCAGGGCGGCGATGTCGTCCTTGTGGCGGGTGACGCTGGCGGTGGTTTCGTTCATGTCCTGGATTGCCCCGTCGATCTCTTGCTTGCTGATCACGGCCATCAGCAGCATCAGCAGGCTGGCGAGGAGCAGGGGAATGAGCACTTGAAGGCGGATGGAGAGATTATTCAACGACATGAGGCTGCCTACTAACCCTAAAGAGGAGGAAGACGGCATCTTACACAGGCGCGACAGCTCTTGTCACAGAGTTTTTAAGTCTGAATCCGTGCTGAATGAAAAGGTTTTTCTTGTGTTAAAAGGGTGTGCTGGGCATGATCGTCTGCTTGTTACCATGGAGGTGTAGTGTGTCCGACTGGATTGATCCCGCCATCTTGGCGCTCTTTGTTCCTACGTTCTTTTTTGTCTCTGTGACTCCCGGCATGTGCATGACCCTGGCGATGACTCTGGGGATGAGCCTGGGGGTGCGTCGCACCCTGCACATGATGTGGGGTGAACTCATCGGCGTCGGCCTGGTCTCCGTGCTGTCCGTGGTCGGGGTGGCGGCGGTCATGCTCAACTACCCGGCCCTGTTCTCGGCATTCAAGTACGTGGGAGGGGCCTACCTGGTCTGGCTCGGCATCCAGATGTGGCAGGCCAAGGGCAAGATGGCCATTCCGGCGGATCTCTCGGCCGCTCAGGAGACCAGGCCGCTCGGGCTCGCGCTGCAAGGCTTCGTCACCGCCATCGCGAATCCCAAGGGATGGGCCTTCATGGTCTCCCTGCTGCCTCCCTTCATCAACGCGGCCAAGCCGATGACACCCCAGATAAGTGCCCTGGTGGCCCTCATCCTGATCATCGAGTTCTCCTGCCTGCTGCTCTACGCGAGTGGTGGCCGCACCCTGCGCCACTTCCTCGCCAAGAGCGGCAACGTCACCCTGATGAACCGCATAGCGGGTTCCCTGATGTTGTTCGTGGGCGTCTGGCTGGCGCTGGGCTGATCGGCTGGCGATGAAAAAAGCCCCCTCCTGGTCAGGGAGGGGGCTTTTTTGTGGGCGGCGTCAGGGCCTGAGGCGCCTGACCCAGGGATTGGCGCTCACCCCGTGCAGTATGACGCTCAAGATAATGGTGCAGAGCACGGTGGCAATGACAGGGTGCTGGCCCGTGAGGGCCGGCTGGTGCTGCAGCACCATGACGGCGAAGACGATGCTGGCGAGCCCCCTCGGGCCGAACCAGCCGATGAAGAGCTTGAGTTCCGTGGATTGACCCGTGCCCAGCAGACTCAGCCAGACCGGCACCATGCGCAGCACGGTGAGGCTGGCGGCCCCATAGAGCCAGAACTGCCAGTGCAGCAGGGTGGGCAGCAGGGGCACCATGATGGCGCCGAACACCATCCAGATCACCACGGAGAGCAGGTCCCCGTACCCCTCACAGCTGTCCATCCAGGCGTGCTTGTGCTCCCCGAGCCGGTGGCCGATGAGCAGTCCCCCCACAAAGGCGGCGATAAAGCCGCTGCCCCCCAGGGTCTGGGCCAGGGCAAAACAGAGCAGGGCGAGCCCCGGCATGGTGAGCTGGCGCCAGAGCGGCAGCTGCCAGCCGTTGAGGTAGGAGAGCCTGAGCAATCGGATGGTCAGGGTGCTGAGCACGAAGGCCACCAGCATCCCTATGCCTATCTCCTCCAACAGCAGGGTCACGGCCAGGGTGGCGGTGCCCGCATGCTGCTCGGTGGGAGCGATCAGGGCGAGCAGCAGGAGCAGGACGGGCACGCAGATGCCGTCGTTGAGGCCACTCTCCTGGTTGAGCCCTTCCCGCACCGGGGCCGGTACCGCCGGGTTGCTCACCACCGCCTTGCCAAGCGCCGCATCGGTGGGGGCCAGTATGGTGGCGAGGATGGCCACCTCCAGCAGCGGGAGCTTGGGAAACAGCAGACGACCGAACAGGGTGCCCGCCAGCAGGGTCAGGGGCAGGCCGATGAGCAGCAGCCGGACGGGGAGCTGACGGTTGGCCAGCAGCACCTGCCAGTTGGTGTTGGCGGCGTCGTTGAACAGCACGATGACCAGGGCCAGTTCGGCCAGCAGCTTGAGCCCCTCGCCGTCGATGTTGAGGGAGAGCAGGCCGAGGCCGCCGTCACCCAGCACGCCCCCCACCAGCAGAAACAGCAGGGGGCCGTTGATGAGCCTGGATTCGAAGCGCCCGGCAATCAGGCTGTAGAGCAGCAAAAAGGCGGCGAGCACCGCCAGGTTCTGGTAGATCAGCGACGCATCCACGGGCGCTTCTCCTCGTCACCCCCCTCTCGGGGGACCTCAATCGGTCAGACAGTCCGGATCGAACACGTATTCGCCATCCAGCCAGCGCAGGATTTCGTCCACGCAGGACTGGTCATGGAACGGCTGGTAACGGCTCCTGAGGTGGCCTATCTGCTCCGGGGTGAGCTGGGCCAGGCCGATGTCCTGGAACAGGGGCAGGTCGGCCTGGATCATGGCGGAGATCTGCGGCCCGCAGGTGGCGTTGAGGGAGGCGTGCAGCGCCTTGTCCGGATCGTACTGGCGGCCGAGCCTGTAGCTCATGGGCAGGGTGGCGAGCGGCAGGGCCGATAGCGCTGCCTGCTTCATGGGGTTGACCGCGTGGCCGCTCACGAGATCCGCCAGCTCCGCCGGGCGGTTCTCGAAGGCGCGCAGGTGCAGGAAGCTGCTCGCCTTGCTGCCGTCGTTGACCGGGTAGTTGTCCCAGAGGAAGGGCTTGCGGTGCAGCCAGTCGGCGGCCTGGCGCAGGTGGACGGCCGGGTACTCGGTGGAGCAGACCCTGGGGCCGGTCCAGAAGATGTCGATGCGCCTGTCCAGCCCCTGACCGAGATCGGTGAGGTAGTGGGGGGGCATGGGGCCGAACACCTTCTCCAGCACGGGATCCGTGGAGTAGTAGCTGGGGCAGAACAGCAGTCGACCGGCGCTGGTGTGGGCCGCGATGTCGTGGGCGATGGTGAGCTGCCAGTGGGCGAGATCCGGGGTGTCTCCCTTCATATCGTCAAACAGCACCGCCAGGATGTCGGGTTTGAGCACCTCCTCGATGACCCTCACCTTCTCCAGCAAGGCGGGGCGCTGGCGCTCATAGTCGTGATGCGCCCCCATGGGGCTCAGGCCCACCCCGAAGGCGAGGCCGTTGTCCCGGCACTGCTGGGCGAGCTGGCGCAGGGCCTCGAGCTGGGCGGCGGGCCAGGGCTTGGCCCAGTGCTTGCGCAGGTAGCCATCTTCCTTGGGGGCATAGAGGTAGAAGCCGTAGCCGTGGCGGGGCAGCCACTGGGCATAGCGGGCGCGGGCCTCCCAGCTCCAGCCCTTGCCGAAGAATCCCTCGATGAGGCCCAGCTTGGGCGAGGGAGGATACAGACCAGACAACTGGGTTTGATAAGGCATGGGTCACTCCCTTCTCACTGAGTAATGGCGGCGCAGGGCCGGTGCCTAGACGGGGTCTTCTTCCAGGAAGCGCACCCCTATCTTGCGGGGTTCGCCATCCTCCATCTCCGCCACGGTCCAGAGCAGGCCCTGCCAGGCGACATGGTCACCGACAACCAGATTATCGCCCAACTGATGGGCAATAAAATCGCCGAGAGTCTGATCCGCCACCTCGCTCACATCCAGGCCGTACAGGGGGGCGAGATCCACCAGTCTGGCGGTCGCCTCCAGCAGGAAGTCGCCGAAGAAGCGGGGGCCCAGATCCTGTTCTGGCGCCTGGCTGAACAGCTGGCCGAGGGCGGGGAGATCCCGTTCGTGGCCGATGACGCAGAGGATGTCGTCCGATTGCAGCCGGGTACTGCCCGAGGGGTGCAGCAGCTCCTGACCGCGGAACAGGGCGCAGATGCGGGTACCCTGGGGCATGCGCAGCTCCCGCAGGGGAGAACCGATGCACCACTTCTCGGCGCTCAGGCGATAGACGAAGGTCTCCCACTGGCTGTCGAGATCGATCTCGAGGCCGGAGCGGTTGATGGGGGAGGGGGGGGCCGGCACCTCGACCCGCGCCAGGCGGGAGGCGAGCGGCAGCGAGCTGCCCTGCAGGATGAGGGAGACCAGTACCACGAAGAAGGCGACGTTGAAATAGAGCTGGGCGTTGGGCAGCCCCGCCATCATGGGGAAGACCGCCAGGATGATGGGCACGGCGCCGCGCAGCCCCACCCAGGAGATGAACCAGCGCTCCCGGGGGGCGAAGTTCTTGAACGGCAGCAAGCCGATCCACACCGACACCGGGCGGGCAAACAGGATCATCCAGGTCGCCAGCGCCAGCGCCGGCAGGGCGATGGGCAGCAGGTTGCTCGGGGTGGCGAGCAGCCCCAGCACCAGGAACATGCCGATCTGGCTGAGCCAGGTCAGGCCGTCCAGCACCGACAGCGTGGTGCTGCGGCTACGCAAGGAGAGGTTGCCAAGCAGCAGCCCCGTGAGATAGATGGCGAGGATGCCGCTGCCCCCCACCGCCGTGGTGATGGCGAAGATGAGCAGGCCGCCGCTCACCGTGAGCAGGGGGTAGAGACCGGGCGCCAGGCGGGCCGTGTTGATGAGTTTCCACAGCAGCCAGCCTCCCGAGAGGCCGATGCCGGCGCCGAGGCCGAACTGCTTGATGAGTTGCAGCAGCAGGAAGCCGGCGTCCAGCCCCTGCTGGGCGCTGGCCAGCACCTCGATCAGGGTAACGGTGAGAAAGACCGCCATGGGGTCGTTGCTGCCGGACTCTATCTCCAGGGTGGCGCTGACCCGCTCGTTGAGGCTGCGCCCGCCGAGCAGGGAGAAGACCGCCGCCGCGTCGGTGGAGCCGACGATGGCACCGATGAGCATCCCCTGCAGCAGGTTGAGGTCGAACAGCCAGGCGGCGGCCAGCCCTGTCAGGCCGGTGGTGATGGCCACCCCGACGGTGGCGAGCGACAGGGCGGGCCAGAGTGCCACCCGAAACGAGGAGACCCGGGTGCGCATGCCGCCATCGAGCAGGATGATGGCGAGCGCCAGGTTGCCCACCAGGTAGGCGACCGAGTAGTTGGCGAAGTGGATGCCCCCCGGGCCATCCTCACCGGCCAGCATGCCGACGGCGAGGAAGATGACCAGGATGGGGATGCCGACCCGGGACGAGAGTGCGCTCAACAGGACACTGGCTCCCACCAACAGGGCACCGATAAAGAAGAAACTGTTGATGGTGACGGCATCCAAGGGCGAACTCCTTCCTGGCTGGTGTAAAGTAGGCACATTATATGCAGGAAATGTGACAAAGTGGCGATTTTGTGTCTTGAATTTGCAATTTATTACACTTCTCCGCCTCTGGCCGGACGCCGTTTGTCGGTACACCTATGAAGCCCTTCCTCCAACGCCGCCGATATACTGCCATCCCGCAAGCGGTTGTTGTCCTGTGGCTTACCCCACTCGATTCGCATCGTTCGCCCGTTATGCGACCCCCGTCCGGTTTTCAAGATCGCTATTGCTTGAAATGTTAATAAAAAGCCGTTTTCCAGCCCGAATTTGGGTATATTCCACCCATGATGAAATAGCCCCTTGAATTGGAATAATAATGTTACAACTCAGACGGTTATGGTGGCTTCTCGCCCTCTTGATGGTGGCCTCGCTGCTCCTGGTCGCACTGTTTGAGTGGGGCCCCAGACGTCATCTGGTGATAGTCCCGAGTGATCAGTGGGAGGTTGCGACCATCGACGATCGCCCCGCGGGTGGGGACTCGGTGGCGACCCTGGCGCAGCAAGGTACCGGCATGACATGCGAGCTGGGGAGCCAGTATCGCTGGCCCTATTGCGAACTGGCGATCACCCTGGCCTCCCCCGAGCTGGGGATCGATCTGTCTGACTACGATAACCTGATCTTGCAGTTGGCAGGGGAAGGGCCGAGTAACACCGCCTGGCGGATCTATCTGCGCAACTACCACCCGGACTACTCGCGGGACGGGGATCCTGTCTCCCACAAGGTCAACGCCATCTTGTTCGATCCCGGGCAGTACCCGGGGCGGGTCGAAGTGCCTCTCAAGCTCTTTACTCCTGCCACCTGGTGGCTGACCGACTACGACATTCCCCTGATGCAGCAGGGCCAGGATCTGAGCCGGGTCTTCGCCATCGAACTGGCGACGGGGTCGGGGGCGGCCCCTGGGCACTACCGGCTGAAGGTGGAGACGCTGCTCTTCGAGGGACCCTGGATGCCGCCCAGCCTCTTCTATCGCGCCCTCTTCATCGGCTGGAGTCTTGCGGTGATCTCCCTGCTGCTGATGGATTATCTCGGGATGCGGCGGCGTCTGGTGAAGATGAGCAGGCAGGCCAGGCAGACCATGGCGCGCAACCGGGATCTGGAGCTGGAGTACCGCATGGCCAGCAATCAGGTGCGTTATGACCCTTTGACCGGGGCCCTGAGCCGTTATGAAGGGGAGTCCCGACTGGTGCACCACGATGGCGAGATGACCCTGGTGTTTATCGACATCGACCACTTCAAGCAGATCAACGACAGCCAGGGCCATCCGGTAGGCGATGAGGTGCTCAAGTGTCTGGTGAGCGAGCTGTTGCTGCAACTGGAGGAAGGAGACATGCTCTGCCGCTGGGGCGGGGAGGAGTTCGTGCTGTTGCTACCCGGGCGTTCATTGGTTTGGGGCCAGGCACTGGCCGAGCGTCTGCGCCTCGCGGTGGCCGGGAGTCGCAACTGGCCGAATGGGGTGGCGGTCACCGCCTCGTTCGGGGTGGCGAGCCGCCAGCCTGGCGAGCCGATGCCCAAGACGCTGCAGCGCGCCGACATGGCGCTCTATCGTGCCAAGGGGGCGGGGCGCAACCGGGTAGAGGTCGCTGACTGAGATGGATGAAAAAGCCGCGGCCAGTCTCTGCTGGCCGCCTGTGTGCGTCGTGGTGGCTCGGGATGCGGGTATCCATCGGGCCAGGTGTATTCGGGCTGTCAGTCGTCCTCGTCGTCCTTTACTTCCCGTATCTTGTCCTTGTACTTGGGCAACTGCTTCTCGAGCTGCTTCATGTCCTTGATGGCGTTGAGAAACAACCCGAGCAGGAACAGCAGCGGCAGGCCTATCCATAACCACAGACTCATCAGATTCTCCTTTCGCTGTGACCCAGGGTGACGTAACGGGCCAGTATCTCGTCGAGATGGGCCAGTATGCACCCCTTGCCTTCAATATCCGCCTGTTGCAGGCAAAGTGCCAGCGCCGCCGGATCGAGCATGAGCTCGTCCGACTCGGGCGAGAAGCTCAGATGCCAGGGCTCGTAGGCGACCCCCTGAGCGGCACCGACCGGCCTGGCATAGGGCAGGAAGAAGCCGAAGTCGTTCATCCGATCGCCGAGCCATTCGCTCAAGTCGGCAAACCAGCCGTCCGCCTCGTACTCCCAGGGCTCCAGCGCGAGCCGGGTGCCAGCGGGCAGGCAGTCCGGATCATAGATGTCGAGATCCGTGCCCCAGTGGTGACGGCTGGTGCCAGGCAGGGCACTCCAGCGCAGGATGGCGTGCAGCCGGGCCTCGTCGCTCAGCTGCAGAGCGTCGATGGGCTGGCTGGCGGCATCCAGCAGCGGCCGCTCCCCGCGCCACTTGCCGTTCCAGATGGCGAGCTGACGCTCGAAGCTGCGCCAGCTGGAGGCCGCCTGCAGGTTGAAGCCGTCGTGGGCGGCGGCCACCTGCATGTCGTTGAAGGCCGCCGCAGTGGCGGCGGTCAGACGATGGGGCCCGCGCCCCACCAGGATGAGGTGGCTCTCGTCGAGCCCCAGCAGTTGATCCTGGGTCATGGTTGCATGGTCTCCCGTGTCAGCGGTGGCGCCATTGGCTGGCGAAAGGTCCTCATGCCAGCAACCGCGCCAGCACCCCTTGGTACATGTCCGCCAGGAGATCCAGATCGTCCGCCTTCACGCACTCGTTCACCTTGTGGATGGTGGCGTTGACCGGGCCGAGCTCGATGACTTCCGCGCCGGTCGGGGCGATAAAGCGTCCATCGGACGTTCCCCCCGTGGTGAGCAGGGCCGGCTGCTGGCCGTTGACCTGCGCGATGGCGGCGACGGTGGCCTCCAGCAGGGCGCCGGTGTCGGTGAGGAAGGGCTGGCCGGAGAGGGTCCACTTCAGGTCGAAGTCCAGGCCGTGGCGGGTCAGCAGCGTCTCGACCCGCTCGCGGATATCCGTGTCGGTGAGCTCGGTGCTGAAGCGGAAGTTGAACTGCACGTGCAGCTCCCCCGGGATGACGTTGGAGGCGCCTGTCCCGCCCTGGATGTTGGCGATCTGGAAGCTGGTCGGGGGGAAGTAGGCGTTGCCTTCATCCCAGACGGTGGCGGCAAGTTCCGCCAGCGCCGGTGCCGCCTTGTGGATGGGGTTGTCCGCCAGGTGGGGATAGGCGACGTGGCCCTGGACCCCGCGCACCACCAGATCGCCGGTGATGGAGCCGCGCCGGCCATTTTTCACCACGTCACCCACCAGGGCGGTGGAGGAGGGCTCGCCGACGATGCACCAGGTGATCTTCTCGTTGCGCGCCTCCAGGGTGTCGATGACGCGCACGGTGCCGTTGATGAAGGGCCCCTCTTCATCGGAGGTGATGAGGAAGGCAATCGACCCAGCGTGATCCGGATGCTCGGCCACGAAGCGCTCGGTGGCCACCACCATGGCGGCCAGCGACCCCTTCATGTCGGCGGCTCCCCGGCCATAGAGCATGCCATCCAGGATGGTCGGCTCGAACGGCGGCGTGTGCCACTTCTCCAGCGGACCGGCGGGCACCACGTCGGTGTGGCCGGCGAAGCAGAAGAGCGGACCTTCACTGCCACGGCGTGCCCAGAGGTTGGTGGTGTCTTCAAACACCATGGGTTCGATGACGAAGCCGAGGCGCTTGAGGCGCTCTGCCATCAGGGTTTGGCACCCTTCGTCCAGGGGGGTCACGGAGGGGCGGCTGATCAGATCCTTGGCCAGTGTGATGACGTCCGACATCGGTGTTCCTTAACAGAAAGATTTAACGAGAGAAGAGGGATTGATAGTGGTCGGCCTTGAAGCCCAGGGTCAGCTCGCCATCCTTGTCCAGCAACGGGCGCTTGATCATGGCGGGGTGGGTCAGCAGCAGGTCGCGGGCCCTGGCGGTGTCGAGCCCCTGTTTGGCCTCCTCCGGCAGGGCGCGGAAGGTGGTGCCACGGGTGTTGAGCAGGGCTTCCCAGCCGAGGCGCTCCAGCCAGAGATCGAGCTGCTCCGGGGTCAGGCCGTCGGCCCTGTGGTCGTGAAAGCGGTAGTCGATACCCGCTTCATCCAGCCACTTGCGGGCCTTCTTGATGGTGTCGCAGTTCTTGATGCCATAGAGGGTGGTGGCCATGAGGGATCCTTTGTCTGGGGGCCTGGGGCCCTGAAATCCGAAGGTGGAATCATGCAAGGGCCCGATTCTGGCATTGTGGCGATCCCATGGCAACGCTCGCGGCCAGACTCGCTGGTTTTACCAGTAACGAAGGGGAAGGGGGAGAGGCTCAAAACGCGCCAGAGGGCGCGTTTTGACAAGGTAAAGATGCGGCAGGATCAGTGCAGCGTGGTCCACTCGTGGTCGAAGACCCGGGCCCGCTCCCAGGGCGCGTCCGGCAGGCTGGAGGAGAGGCCGGCGTATTTGCCCACGTCATCCACCACGATGGCGGAGAGGATCGGCAGATGGTTTTCGGTGCAGTACATGCGGATGCGTTGCAGCAGGGTGCGCAGCTCGTCCTGGCACTGCTCCAGCCCGGCCTGCCTGGCCAGCTTGGAGTAACGAATGGTGGTGCGTTCCTTTGCAGACTCGACGAGGATGTCCCACAGCTTGTAGTCGCAGGTCGAGGTGCCCGCGGTGGCTTGGTTTGTCATAACTCTCTCCGGTGCGAAATGGTCGCTCTGTGTCGACGGGCATCTTGGCCACTTCATGCCCGATGGACGTTGATCCAACGCAAACAAAGTGGAGGTTGTCGGCCTCTATGCCTCGGGAGGCATTCTAGTACGCCTTCATCAGAGTTAAATGTTGTTATTTGACTCATTACTGGCCTTTAAAACTAAAATCGTTTGCCTTTATTGGTTTTATCTGTGGTTGTGGCAGGAGGAACATAGAGAGCAAGAGAATGGGGGCTGAGACGGTCGAAGGGGGATCGACGCAAAGGCACGCCACGAGAGAGGGCTGTCCTCTGTGGCGTACCCGCCGGCGTTCATGGGGGGATGGTGTCCCGTGGGACGGCGGCTCGCAGGGACTGGCCGGCGTGTCAGCCCTCCGTCTCCGCCAGGTAGGCGAGGTGATCCTGACGGGCAACCAGCCAGTGGCCTAGGATCACGGGCGCCGCAAAACCCGGGCCGTCGGTCACCATGGTGTGGTACTCCCCCTGCTCGCCGCAGGCATCGAAGCCCCGGGTGGCCGCCAGCTGCTGCAGCTCGGCGAGGGCTCCCTTGTCCAGCACCCGCCCCACCCAGTCGGGGGCCAGCACCCGGGTGTCGACGCAGGAGAGGTGAGCGACGATGCCCCGGGCCAGCAGATCCGCCAGCAGCGCCTCGCGGGAGAGCTGCCAGAGCGGGGTGTGGACGGCGATCCCCAGCGGCCGGCAGCGCTCGCGGATCCAGTTCGGCGCACCGCCCACGCTGTCGATATCGCCGGTGACGACCCCATCGAGGCGCCACTCCTCCTTAAGCTTTGCCAGTGCCCGCTCATAACCCTGGTCGAACGGCGCCTCTATGGTGACCAGCCGGTGGGGCAGCCCGAGGGCTGCGGCCTGTCGCTGCACTTGTGACAGGGGATGGGCGAGAAAGCGGGGCGAAGGGGGGGCAAAGGTGACCAGGGCCACCACCTGATGACCCGCTTCGCGGGCATGGCAGAGGGCCTGCATGGCATCCTTGCCGCCGCTCCAGAGCACGATGACGCGAGACATGGGGACGGTTCCGTTGATGAAGGAGGAAGCATGCTACCCAGTGCGCGGGCGGTTGGCAAAGCGGGAAGGTGAGCGAAAAGCACAGGCCCCCGAGCGGGGGCCTGTGGAACCGATTGAGCGGCGTGACACCGTCAGAGAAGGATGCTGGTCAGGATGAAGCCCAGGGTACAGGAGGTCACCACCCCGATGAGGCCGGGAATGATGAAGCTGTGGTTGATGATGAACTTGCCGATGCGGGTGGTGCCGGAGCGGTCGAAGCCGATGCAGGCGAGATCGCTCGGGTAGGTCGGCAGCACGAAGTAGCCGTAGCTCGCCGGCAGGAAGGCGATCAGCAGCTTGGGTTCGACCCCCAGCGCCAGCCCCATGGGGGCGATGGCGGTCAGCGCCGCGGCCTGGCTGTTCACCAGCTTGGAGATGAGGAAGAGCACCAGGGCGTAGGTCCAGGGCTGGGCCTGCACCACGTGGGCCAGGGTCTCTTTGAGCAGCGGCATGTGGGCCTGGAAGAAGGTTTCGCTCATCCATGCGACCCCGAACACGGAGAAGATGGCGACCATGCCCGCCTTGAAGACGGCGCCGTTGGCGATCTCCCCCGGCTTGACCTTGCAGCGCATCAGTATGATGGCGCCGGCGATCAGCATCATCATCTGGATCACCAGGTTCATGGAGAGGGGGCCCGTCTTCTCCTTGATGGTAAAGACGGGGCGCAGTGCCTCATCAGCACCCAGCAGCACCACGGCGGCGATGGCGGCGAAGAAGATCCAGGTCGACCAGTAGGCCTCTTTCGGGAACTTGGTATTGAGCAGGGTCTCGCCACCGCCGTAGATGAAGTCGCGCTGGGCGGGGTCCTTGATCTTGGCCTGGAACTCCTCGTCCTTGTCCAGATCCTTGCCGCGGCGCAGGCTCCACAGGGCCGCGACCATGACGCCGGTCAGGGAGGAGGGGATGGCCACCATCAGGATGTCCAGCAGACCGTAGGCCTGACCCACGCCGTGGGCCGCCGCCAGGATGGAGACCATGGAGACCACGGCCACCGACACCGGCGAGGCGCAGATGGCCATCTGGGAGGCAACGGAGGCCACCGCCATGGGGCGCTCGGGGCGAATGTTCTTTTGCAGCGCGATGTCGGCGATGATGGGGAACATGGTGTAGACCACGTGGCCGGTACCGCACAGGAAGGTGAGGGTCCAGGTGGTGAGCGGCGCCAGCAGGGTGATGTACTGGGGGTGGCGGCGCAGCAGGCGCTCGGCCACCTGCATCATCAGGTTGAGGCCACCGGCGGTCTGCAGGGTGGCGGCGCAACCGATCACCGCGAGTATGGTCAGCATCACCTGCACCGGCGGTTCGCCCGGCACCAGGCCGAAGACGAAGGTCAGCAGGAAGAGACCGATGCCGCTGATGAGACCCAGCCCCATGCCACCAAAGCGGGTTCCCAGCAGCAAGCAGCCGAGTACCACCAAAAATTCCATCAAGATCATTCCATTACCTCGTGTGGTTGAATCCATGTCCCCATCGGCCAGGGCCCCGGGATCATCTGCCGTTATTTACCCCTTTAGGGAGTGATGTCATTCTGCCCTCCCTAAAGGGGTAAAAATTTGCGTTGCTTCAACAACTCGCCTTTTTCCGATTTAAGTGCATAAAAACTACGGCAGACTCGCTTTACCGGGGCGAAATCTGGTCCCGCTTCAGGGGCAATGGGGATACGAAGGGGAAACGACGGGCACAAAAAAGCCGACCTGGGGTCGGCTTTTTGCGATTCGCGTGTTGTCCGCGATCAGAACTCGGCGGTACGGGGGGTACGCGGGAAGGGGATCACGTCGCGCACGTTGCCCATGCCGGTCACGTAGACCACCAGACGCTCGAAGCCCAGGCCGAAGCCGGAGTGCGGCACTGTGCCGTAGCGGCGCAGGTCGCGGTACCACCAGTAGTCTTCCTTGTTCAGGCCCATCTCGGCCAGACGGGCATCCAGCACCTCGAGACGCTCTTCACGCTGGGAGCCGCCGATGATCTCGCCGATGCCCGGGGCCAGCACGTCCATGGCGGCGACGGTCTTGCCGTCGTCGTTGAGGCGCATGTAGAAGGCCTTGATGTCTTTCGGGTAGTTCTTCACCACCACCGGGGACTTGAAGTGCTCCTCGGCCAGATAGCGCTCGTGCTCGGAGGAGAGGTCGATGCCCCAGGAGACCGGGAACTCGAAGCTCTTGCCGCAGTTCTTCAGCACTTCGATGGCGTCGGTGTAGTCAATCTGGGCGAAGTCGGAGGCAACGAAGCGCTCCAGACGGCCGATGGCGTCCTTGTCCACGTGCTGGGCGAAGAACTCCAGATCGTCGCGGCGTTCCGCCAGCACGGCGTTGAAGACGTACTTCAGCATGGCTTCGGCCAGGGCGGCGTTGTCTTCCAGGTTGGCGAAGGCCACTTCCGGCTCCACCATCCAGAACTCGGCCAGGTGGCGGCTGGTGTTGGAGTTTTCGGCGCGGAAGGTCGGCCCGAAGGTGTAGACCTTGGACAGGGCGCAGGCGTAGGTCTCGACGTTCAGCTGGCCGGACACGGTCAGGAAGGTCTCCTTGCCGAAGAAGTCCTTGTCATAGTCCACCTTGCCTTCGGGGGTGCGCGGCAGGTTTTCCATGTCCAGGGTGGAAACGCGGAACATCTCGCCGGCCCCTTCGGTGTCGGAGGCGGTGATCAGCGGGGCCGCGATCCAGAGGTAGCCCTGTTCGTGGAAGAAGCGGTGAATGGCCTGGGAGAGGCAGTTGCGCACCCGGGTCACGGCGCCGACGATGTTGGTGCGGGCACGCAGGTGGCCCTGCTCGCGCAGGTACTCGATGCTGTGGCGCTTGGCAGACATGGGGTAGGTGTCCGGATCTTCGACCCAGCCCACGACCTTGACGTCGGTGGCCTGCAGCTCGAACGCCTGGCCGCTGCCCTGGGATTCCACCACCAGGCCGGTCACTTCGACGGAGCAGGCGGTGGTCAGACGCAACACTTCATCCTCGTAATTGGCCAGGGTATTGGGGACGACTGCCTGCACCGGATGGAAGCAGGAGCCATCGGAAATGGCCAAAAATGAGATCCCCGCCTTGGAATCGCGGCGGGTCCGGATCCACCCTTTGACTGTCTGGGTGGTGCCGACCGAATACTTACCGGCCAGCACATCTACTACGGATGCGTGCGTCATCGAAATATTGTCTCCAGCTTGTTCTTGCAGCGCTATTTGCAACACTTGGGGTCTGGCCCGGGCGCAGTTGGCCCACCATGGCAGACTAAGCCGTTCATCTTACCCGCGCGGGTTTGATAAACAAGCAAAAATGTCGGACCCTTGCGGGGATTTCCCCATGCATCCTGCATGGATCCTGACGGTATGGCGGGGGTGAGGGTGAAGGAACGCAGGCGCGGGCCGGATGGCTGGATACGGGTACTGCAGGGGCTGGTGATCCTCTGCTGGGGCGGGTTCATCGCCCTGCTCTCCCTCTACCATTTCGCACGGCCACAGGTGGCCTACGGCTTTCTGGTTTATGGCGGGGTCAGGGTGCGCCAGGGCTGGGATCCCCTGCTCACTCCCTGGTTGGAGCACGGGCTCTGGGCCTGCTCCCTGCTGACTCTGGCGGTCTTGCTGCTGGAGCGCAGGCGCAGCCGCCGCCAGGAGGACGCCCTGCACGTCAACCTGCTCATCCTGCTGCTGATCCTGCTCGCCAGTCTGCTGTTCTACTACCGGGGGTGATCGCCGGACGCCTCGTCCCGGGGCGGGGTTGCGGTGCGCTTGCCGAGCCTTCGCTCCACGCTGTCGAGCATCTGGTTGTAGGCGATCGCCACCCGGCCGATCTCGTCTCCCTCGTCCACTTCCAGCCGATGGCCGAAGTCGTTGCGATCGGTGGCCTCCTCCATGGAGCGGGTCAGCTGGTTGAGGGGACGGACTATCCAGGTGCGGATGACCCAGAGGGTGAGCAGCAGCCCCAGACCGAAGATGAGGGTGAGGCTGAGCGCCGAGGTGAGGATGTTCTGTTCGACCCGGGTGAACAGGGTGTCGAGGGAGTAGTCAAAGCGCACCGCCCCCAGCACGGTATTCTCCGGCACCTGGTGGCAACTGGTGCAGTCGGTGCCGCGAAAATCCTTCCTGGCCAGCAGCGGGCGGGTCACCACCAGGCGGCTGTGCATGCCGTCGTGCTCTACCTCCAGGCTGCCCTTGCCCGCCAGCGCCAGGGCATCGTATCTGTCTTTGGGGGCCTCAATGTCGCGTCCCGGCCCGTACTGCTTGTTGACTGCCGCCCCACGTACGATGCGGGCATCCTCCACGTGGGCGTGATCGAGAAACTTGGCGCGCAGGGTGTCGCGGGCATCCATCTTGCCGGTCAGCATCAGCATGTTGAGGCCGTCGAAGTAGGCCTCGGTCTGCTCGTGGCTCTGCTCCTTGATGAGGCCCAGGATGAGATCCCGCTCGCGCACCGCCTGATAGGCCGCGGAGAACACCAATACCATGGAGAAGATGAAGAGCAGGAAGAAGTTGAACTTGGCAGCAATGGAGAGGCGCATGGGACTGGTACATCTGTTGGGTAAAACCCGCGCAGTGTACCTTGCCGGGTCAGGGTCTTTTGATAGTTTGCTCACATTATGATGAAAAAGAGCCAAAGGGCCCCGTCGTAGTGGCGGGGCCCATGCCAGATCAGCGCAGCCGGATTCAGAACTCGCCGGTGGTGATGGCCTCGCCGATAGCGCAGGTCAATACCCGCAGCTCCTCTGGGGTGATGACGAAGGGGGGCATCAGGTAGATAAGCTTGCCAAACGGGCGGATCCAGGCCCCGAGCGCCACGAACTTGCGCTGGATGCGTGCCACGTCCACCCGCTCCTTCATCTCCACGACCCCGATGGCGCCGAGCACCCGCACGTCGGCCACCGCCGGGTGCAGGGTCAGCGCCACCAGCTCGGTGCGCAGCTGGTGTTCGATGGCGCGCACCCGCTCCTGCCACGGGGAGGCGAGCAGCAGGTCGATGGAAGCGTTGGCCACGGCGCAGGCAAGCGGGTTGCCCATAAAGGTGGGCCCGTGCATAAAGACGCCCGCCTTGCCGTCGCAGATGGTGCGGGCAACCTGCTCTGTGGTCAGGGTCGCCGACAGGGTGAGGTAGCCCCCGGTGAGGGCCTTGCCCAGACACATGATGTCGGGGCTGATGCCGGCCCAGTCACAGGCAAACAGCTGACCGGTGCGGCCAAAGCCGGTGGCAATCTCGTCGGCAATCAAGAGCACGCCGAACTCGTCGCACAGGGCGCGCACCCACTGCAGGTAGCGGGGGTGATAGAAGCGCATGCCACCGGCCCCCTGGACGATGGGTTCGAGCACGATGGCGGCGATTTCCTCGTGATGATCCGCCATCAGGGTGGCGAGCTCCACCACGCAACGCTCGTCCCACTCGGCGTGGAAGCGGCAGCTCGGGGCTTCCACGAAATGGTGCTCGGGCAGGAAGCCCTTGTAGAGCTCGTGCATGCCGCCATCCGGATCGCACACGCTCATGGCGCCGAAGGTATCACCGTGATAGCCGCTCCGCAGGGCAACGAATTTGGCTCTGGGCGTGCCCCTGGCGTGCCAGTACTGCTGCGCCATCTTGAGGGCCACCTCTACCGCCACCGAGCCGGAATCCGCCAGAAACACCCTGTCCAGCCCCTTTGGGGTGATCTCTACCAGCTTGCGGCACAGCTCCACCGCAGGGGCATGGGTCAGGCCGCCAAACATCACGTGGGACATCCTGCCGAGCTGGGCGGTGGCGGCGGCGTCGAGCTCCGGCACCTGATAGCCGTGGACGCAGGCCCACCAGGAGCTCATGCCGTCCACCAGCTCGCGCCCGTCGCTGAGGGTGAGGGTCACCCCTTTGGCGCTGGCCACTTCGTAGCAGGGCAGGGGATGGGTGAGGGAGGTATAGGGATGCCAGACGTGGTGCAGGTCGAATTCTTGATTGTTCATTTTGCGTTCTGTTGTCAATTTATTTGATCTGGTTGGTGTTGACAGTCTACGCGTGCTCTCTACACTAGCCAACAATTTCAGCCACTTGGCATCGTGCACCCGTTCTGCGCACGGCCTGGTGGCGGGTTCAGCGGCCGCGCATTCCACCTGGCGGCGCAGGATCCCACCAATAACAACCGGAAGCCATGTATGAATGCTCTCACCGCGGGCGGTCACGCCCTTCGTCACGACTGGACCCTGTCCGAGGTTCAGGCCCTCTTTGCCCTGCCATTCAACGATCTGCTGTTCCAGGCCCAGACGGTGCACCGCGCCCATTTCGACCCGAACGAGGTGCAGGTGAGCACCCTGCTCTCCATCAAGACCGGCGCCTGCCCGGAGGACTGCAAGTACTGCCCCCAGAGCGCCCGCTATCACACCGGGCTCGAGGCCGAGCGGCTGATGGAGGTGGAAAAAGTGCTGGAGCGGGCCCGTGAGGCCAAGGCCAACGGTTCGTCCCGCTTCTGCATGGGGGCCGCCTGGCGCAACCCCAAAGAGAAGGACATGCCCTACATCCTGCGGATGATCGAAGAGGTGCGCGGGCTCGGCATGGAGACCTGCATGACGCTAGGGATGCTCACCGCCGATCAGGCGGCGCGCCTCGGGGCGGCGGGGCTCGATTACTACAACCACAACCTCGACACCTCGCCGGAGTTTTACGGCGACATCATCACCACCCGCACCTACCAGGACCGCCTGGATACCCTGGAGCACGTGCGCGGCGCCGGCATGAAGGTCTGCTCCGGCGGCATCGTCGGCATGGGGGAGCAGGCAAAGGATCGGGCGGGCCTGCTGATGGCGCTCGCCAACCTGCCGCGCCACCCGGAGAGCGTGCCCATCAACATGCTGGTCAAGGTGAAGGGGACGCCCCTGGAGAACCAGGAGAATCTGGACCCGTTCGAATTTATCCGCACCATCGCCGTGGCGCGCATCATGATGCCGGCCTCCCACGTGCGCCTCTCCGCCGGGCGGGAGAAGATGAACGAGCAGATGCAGGCCATGTGCTTTATGGCGGGGGCCAACTCCATCTTCTACGGCTGCAAGCTGCTGACCACCCCCAACCCGGACGAGAACAGCGACATGCAGCTCTTCAAGCGGCTCGGCATTCGCCCCGCCCAGCGGGCCCAGAAGCCGGATCAGGTTCAAGAAGAAGAGCTGCTGGCCGAGGTGAACCGCCAGCGCGAGCCGAATGAGCTCTTCTACGATGCCACTCGCCCCCGCGCAGAAGCCGTCCGCACATGATGACCCCTGTTGTCACTGGTCCCTTTGCACTGGGGCAGGCCCTGGCCGAGCGTGAGCAGGCCGCCCTGCTGCGCCGCCGCACCCCGGTGGAGGCCGCGAGCGGCGGGCGGATCCGGGTCGGTGGGCGCGACTGCCTCAACGTTTCTGGCAACGACTACCTGGGGCTCGCCGGTCACCCCGCCATCAAGGCCGCCTTCGCGGCAGGCGTGGCGCAATATGGCGCGGGCGCCGGCGCCTCCCCCCTGGTGACCGGCTACAGCCGTGCTCATCAGCAGCTGGAGGAGACGCTGGCCGAGTGGCTCGGGGTGGAGGCTGTGCTGCTGTTCAACTGCGGCTTTTCCGCCAATCAGGCGGTGCTCAAGGCCCTGCTCGGCAAGGAGCATCTGCTGTGGCAGGACAGGCTCAACCACGCCTCCCTGCAGGAGATGGGGAGCCAATTGCCCTGCAAGATGAAGCGCTTTGGCCACAACGACATGTCCGCTCTTGAACGGCTGCTTGAGCCAAGCCGGGGCCTGATCGTCTCGGAGGGGGTCTTCAGCATGGACGGGGATCAGGGCCCCTGGGGTGAACTGAGCCGCCTGGCCGCCCGGAGCGGCAACTGGCTGATGATCGACGATGCCCACGGCCTCGGGGTGCTGGGGCCGGAGGGGCGTGGCACCCTGGCGGCGCAAGGAGTCAGTCCGGGCAGCGTACACATCCAGATGGGCACCTTTGGCAAGGCGCTCGGGGTGGCCGGCGCGTTTGTGGGTGGCAGCCGCGAGCTGGTGGAGTATCTCGTCAACTTCGCCCGTCATTACGTCTACAGCACCCATATGCCTGCCGCCCAGGCGTGCGCCGTGCGCCAGAGCATCGAGCTGGTGCGTGGGGCCGACGAGGCCCGTGCCCACCTGACTCGCCTTGTCGCCCGGTTCCGGCAGGGGGCGCAGGCATTGGGCTGGCAGCTTGGGGCAAGCGACACCCCCATCCAGCCGTTGCTGGTGGGGGAGAGCAGTGCCGCCCTGCAACTGGCCGAGCGACTGCGTGAGCGCGGCGTCTGGGCCGGCGCCATCCGCCCGCCCACGGTGCCGGCCGGCACGGCGCGCCTTCGCATCACCCTCTGCGCCGCCCACGGCGAGGACGACGTGGATCGCCTGCTCGAGGCGCTGGGTCCCCGCCCGGTCGACGAGAGAGGAGGCGCCCATGCTCCATGAGCGTTTCCAGTCGGTGGACAAGGCGCAGCTTGCCCGCCGCTTCGGGGCGGCGGCCCGCCACTACGACGCCCATGCCCGCTTCCAGCAGGAGGTGGGGCAGGCGTTGCTGGGGCGGATGAGCGAGGAGGGCATAGCGGAGGAGCACCGGGGTCAGGGGCTGGATCTGGGCTGTGGCACCGGCTTCTTTCTGCCCCAGCTGGCCTCTCGCTGCAACGGACTGACGGGGCTGGATCTCGCTCCCGGCATGCTGGCCCAGGCCGCATTGCGCGGCAGCGGCGCCCGCCTGGTGTGCGGCGATGCGGAGGCGTTGCCCTTTGCCGACCAGAGCCTGGACTGGGTCTTCTCCAGCCTGGCCCTGCAGTGGTGCGAGCGCCCCGCCCAGGCCTTTGCCGAGCTGCACAGGGTGCTCCGGCCCGGCGGCCAGATCTTCTTCTCGACCCTGCTGGCGGGGTCTTTGTGGCAACTGCGGGAGGCCTGGCGCTCCGTCGATGGCCGTGCCCATGTCAACCGCTTCCTGACGCTGCCCCGGCTGCAGCAGGCCGTCGACGCCGCGGGCTTCACGGCGCCCGAGCTCTGTCCCGTCACTTGGTCCCTCGCCTACCCGGAGATCGGCGGTCTGCTGCGCGACCTCAAGGGCATAGGCGCGAGCCAGGTCAACGACGCGCGCAATACCGGCCTCGGCCATCGCCAGCGCCTGGTGCGCCTGGGAGAGGCCTACGAGCGCTACCGCCAGCCGGACGGCCTGCTGGCCGCCACCTATGAGGTTTGCCTCGGGCGCCTGGTGCGCCGCTGACCCGAAAGGCCCGGCGCCTCGGTCACAGGCCGGGGCTGGCCGCCATCGGTGGCGGGCGCAGGGTCGCCCTTATCCCATCTCGAAACGGGGCGTGATGGCGCGCCCCTGCATTGCATCAAGGAGTCATCATGACCAGATCCTATTTCGTCACGGGCACGGACACCGACGTCGGCAAGACGCAGGTTGCCCGCACCCTGCTGCAGGCGTTCGCCGCTCGGGGCATTCGCTGCGCCGGATACAAGCCCGTGTCGGCGGGCTGCACCCCGACCCCGGAAGGGCTGCGCAACCTGGATGCCCTGCTGTTGCAGCAAGCCGCCAGCCTCCCGCTGCCCTATGAGCGGGTCAACCCCTATGCCTTCGAGCCCCCCATCGCCCCCCATATCGCCGCCCGGGAGGTGGGGGAAAGCATCTCCTTTGCCGGGTTGTCGGCGGGACTGCGGGAGATCGAGGCAAGCGGTGCCGAACTCGTGATCGTCGAGGGGGCGGGGGGCTGGTGCCTGCCGCTGGATCACCAGCATCTGCTCTCGGACTGGGTGGCCCGGGAAGACCTGCCTGTGATCCTGGTGGTGGGGGCCAGGCTGGGGTGCCTCAACCATGCCCTGCTCACCGTCGCCGCCATCCGCCAGCAGGGGCTGAGGATCGCCGGCTGGGTGGTCAACCGGGTGGATCCGCACATGAGCCGCTATGAAGAGAACCTGGGGACCTTGAAAGCCTTGCTGCCGGCCCCATTTTTGGGTGAGATACCCTTTGTCGAGGCCGTGCACGAGGCGGACTTGTGCGGGTATCTCGACGTTGAACCCCTGCTCTGACGCCAGACATTCAGCAAACATTCATCGAGTCTGTCTATTATCGGGGGCAAGTATGGGCTGGGTCTCCCTCCGGGGTGGCCCGAACCATGCATCCATATCTCACAAGGAGTCAATATGAAGCGAATTATGCTATTCCTGGTGACCAACCTGGCCGTCATGCTGGTGCTGGGGGTGGTGCTCAACATCCTGTTCTCGGTTCTGGGGATCAACAAGTCCAGCATTTCCGGTCTGTTGGTGTTCTGCGCCGTGTTCGGTTTTGGGGGTTCCTTCATCTCCTTGCTGATGTCCAAGTGGATGGCCAAGCGCAGCTATGGCGTCCAGGTCATCGAGCAACCCCGCAACGAGACCGAGCACTGGCTGGTGAGCACCGTTGCCCGCCAGGCTCGTGAAGCGGGCATCAAGATGCCGGAAGTGGGGATCTACGACTCCCCCGAGATGAACGCCTTCGCCACCGGCGCCCGTCGCGACGACTCCCTCGTCGCCGTGTCGTCCGGTCTGCTCTACAGCATGAGCCGCGACGAGGCGGAAGCCGTGCTGGCCCACGAGGTGAGCCACGTGGCCAACGGCGACATGGTGACCCTGACCCTGATCCAGGGGGTGGTGAATACCTTCGTGATGTTCTTCGCCCGCATCGTGGCCGGCGTCATCAGCAACTTCTTCAGCTCCAACAACGAGGAAGAGAGCAGCAGCACCGGCGGCTTTGCCTACATGATCACCGTGTTCGTGCTGGAGATGGTGTTCGGTGTGCTGGCCTCCATCATCGTCATGTGGTTCAGCCGTCAGCGTGAATTCCGCGCCGACGCCGGTGCTGCCAAACTGGCCGGCCGCGACAAGATGATTGCCGCGCTGGAGCGTCTCTCCCGCGGTGCCGAACCGCAGATGGAGGGCTCCATGATGGCGTTTGGCATCAACGGCAAGCGCTCCATGAGCGAGCTGTTCATGAGCCACCCGCCCATCGAGCAGCGCATCGCCGCCCTGCGTGGCTGATAGCAAGACGCGATAGCAAAAACGGCTGCCCCTGGGCAGCCGTTTTGCATTACGGGACGGGGCATTCTTGCCCCCGATCACCCTATTCGACCACGAGATCCGTGAGAGGCACGGCGCAGCAGGCGAGGAACTTGCCCTCGGCCCGCTCGGCGGCGGTGATGGCGGGGGCATCCGGGTGATCCACCTCACCTGTGATCAGGGTGCGCTTGCAGCTGCCGCAGATGCCGGCGCGGCAGCTCCAGGGCATCTCCACCCCCTGCTTGTTGGCCTGATCCAGTACGGTACCCTGGTTGTTGCCGGCAAACTCCTGCTCCCCGATGCGCAGTTTTACCGCTTTGTGGGGACGGGCCACCGAGAGGATGGCGCCGCCAAAGCTCTCCTGGCGGATGCGCCCAGCCGGTACGCCGAGGGCGGTCAGCCGGTTGGCAGCATCGGCCATAAAGCCCAGGGGGCCGCAGATAAAGACCTCCCGCTCGGCCAGCCCCTTGACCTGGCCGAGGTGGCTGTCATCCAGTCGCCCCCTGAGCCCCTGCCAGTGAGCCTCGGGCTGGCTCAGGATCAGGGTGAGGGTCATCCCCAGCTGCGCCATGGCGTGCAGCTCGCGGGCGGCGGGAATGTCCGTCTCGCTGCGACACAGGTGCATGAAATGGACCTCGTCGAGTTCACCGCGAAGGTGCAGGGTGCGGGCAATCGATAGCATGGGGGTGACGCCGGAGCCTGCCGAGAGCAGCAGCAGCTTGCGCTCGGACCCCAGATGAAATTCGCCGGCCGGGGAGGCGGCCAGCAGACGATCGCCCACGCTCAGCTCATGGTGCAGCCAGGGGGAGAGGCGGCCATCGGCCTGCTTCTTGACGCTGATGCCGTAACGCTCGGGCTTTTCCGGGGTGGAACTCAGGGTGTAGCGGCGCTGCACCCGCTCTCCCTTGATGTCCAGGCTGATGGGCAGGTGCTGGCCCGGCAGGTAGTCGGGCAGGGGCTCGCCGTCGGCCGCCTCGAACCAGAAGGTCTCCAGATCCCGTGCCAGGGGTTCCCGGGCTACACACACCAGCTCCCGTTTCTTGGGCGCCGCGTTGGGGTAGATCGGCGGGCGTACCCGCTCCAGCACTTCGATCTCGCTGCCCGCCTCGATCCACCCCTCGTTCAGGGCTACCAGGTTCTGGCCGAAATAGACCTCCCCATCCTCGCCACGGCGATAGCGGGTGAGGGTGGCGAGCGGCTCTTTCAGGGCATTGAAGCGATCCGTGCCCGCCTCCACCGTGGTCATGATGCAGCGGCTGCACGGCTTGGCCACCAGAAACTCCACCTCGCCGATGCGGATCCGCCTCCAGCCGTCCTCCTCGAACGGACTGGTGCCACTCGCCACCAGGTTGGTACGAAACTGGCTCATCTGGTGCAGGGCATCGGATCTCAGATTGAGATCCTCAAGGGAACCCTGACCGATCAGCAGCAGGGGATAGCCGTCGGCAAAGCTCACCCGGGTGCCGGTCTTCTCCCGATAGCGGTTCGACTCCTCGCCGAGCCAGAGCAGCTGAACAGGCTCCCCCGCCACCCGGCTCAACCACTCATCGGCGCGGGTGTGGGTGTGCAGGGCGTTGAAGCTGTCGCTCCAGACGCCGGTGGCCTGCGGGGTGAGAGTGAATTCGTGCTCCAGCAGTGTCAGCGGCTCGCACCCCGGATAGCGCAGCAGGAGGCCGCCCTCCACCGGAGTGGCGACGACCAGTTGCAGCTGGGGGTGGGTACGGGCGGTGATGAAGCTGCCATCCGGTTTGACCACCATGTAGCGGCGATCCCCGGCGAGCCCCTCCTGGGTCACCAGGGCGCGGGCCAGTGGCATGCCTGCCGTCGACTTGATGGGGTAGAGATGTATGCTGGCGAGAGTCGGCATGTCCGGGTCCTTGTGCTGTGGCGATTCCTGTGAAGAGGGCAAGATAACGATTCCTGCCCCGTGCGGCAATCTTCTCTGTCTCCCATGATGGGGGGGGCCGATGCCGCTGGCGTGGTGAACGCAGAGCAGAGACTGCTCGCGGTCAGATCAGCAGAGCAGAGGGATGACCGGATAGAAAAGCGGGCCCAATGGCCCGCTTTGGATGGCATGAACAAGGACGTCGGGATCAGGGCTGGGTCACACGCGGCACCTTGAGGTGCAGGGTACGTTCCTGATGGGCCGCTATCTCTTCATCGGTAAAGCGCATGGGCTGCCACTGCTGGCGGGCGAACAGCTCGGTCTGATCCGTGAAGTGGGGACTTTCGGGATCGTGAGACTGGCCATAGCTCAGGAAGCGTTCCGCTTTGGGACCCGCGGCATCGAACTGCAGGGCCAGCACGAAGCTGGAGCCGTAGTTGGCGCGATATCGCAGCTCGGGCTGGCCGTCACCGTCGTCATCCAGGCTGCGCAGCGTGGTGCCTGCCACACTCTTGCCGGTCACAATGTTGGCGAAATCCGAGGTGCTGCGCGAAGGCATGTTGGTTTGCACCATGTTGAACAGCCCCTCGAACGAATTGCCCCCAGGCAGCGGGATCGGGGTCAAACCGGCGGCCTTTTGCACGAATTGCAGCGCACCGAGTTCGGCATCCGGCGCGATACCGGCCGCCTGCAAGCGCTGCTGGGCCCGAGCCAGCGCCAGCAGAGCGGGATCCTGATCAGGGGCGCCGTTCCAGGGGGCCAGTCCGCTTGGGGTGGTGGCGGCCCTGGCCGGATCGAAGGGGATGGCAAACAGGGCATCCTGGATGTCTCTGTGCCCGCTGGTGCGAAACGCCGTCAGCCATTCGCGCATCAGGTGGGCGCCCCGGCTCTCCAGCTGATACTCGCCATCCCAGTTGGCGAGTGCCTTGCAACTCGGGGTCAGATCCAGGGAACCAGCGTCCAGCTGGATCAGCGGGTGCGCCTGGCAGCGGGCCAGCAGAGGCTCCCTGAGCTCGCGGGCAAACAGGGCGCCGTTGTGAGTCACCACTCCCTGCAGGGTTTGCAGGGTGAAGCGGCGATCGGCACCGGTCAGCCCCATGCTCTCGGGGGTGCTGATGAGCTGGGCGTTGTAGCGGGTACGCGGGCTGCGCACCGTCTGCTCCGGCCCGTAGAGGATGGAATAGCCTTCCAGCGGTTCAGTCAGGTTGGTCAGCCAGTGGCTGCTGTTGGCGTTGTAGACGTAATCGCTTCGGGTCTGGCGTGGGGCCTGGCTCAGCGGGATCAGTCCGGGGGTGCGGGTCAGGCCGCTGTCGACCCACTCGAAGTCGGGGTCGTTGCCTGGCAGCAGCACGCTGCCCTCGCCATCCAGCCAGACGGGAGCCAGTTGCGGGCTTTGGGAGGCCGCGCGCCACCAGGCTTCGGCCTTGGCGCCGAGGCGGGGAACCTGGGTCGCGTCCACGTAGCTGGCCTGGCCCGCCTTGTCGATGAGCAGGGTATTGACCCAGGGCACGCCCTGATGCTCGGCCAGCGCATCGAAGAAGGCCGGAGTGCTTTGTGCCTTGGCCATGGCCAGCCACTGCTCCAGCATCCGGTAGTTGCCGACGTTGGCATCGCGCAAGCTGATGGCGCTGCTGCTGGTCCAGCCCAGGGCGGGAGAGAGGGAGGCGAGGTTGACCATGGGGCCGAAATGGCTGGCATAGAGCGTCTGGACATAAGGCTGCAGGCTGCCGTCGGCCTGCCGTACCTGTACGGTGATCTCTTTCTGGCTCATCTCGCGCCACTGGTCGCCATAGCGGTAGCGCAGCGGATTGGCGGGGTCCAGGGTGAGCTGATAGAGGGTGAATCGCTTGGACTGGGAGACGGTATGAGTCCAGCCGAGCCGCTCGTTGAAGCCGATCAGGATGGCGGGAAAGCCCATCATGGTGGCACCGGTCACGTTGAGCTCGCCCGGGATCTGCAGATGCTGTTCATAGAACCTGAGTTCGCCATCCCAGGGGAAATGGGGATTGCCGAGCAGCAGGCTGGTGGCGTTGCTGGTGCGTTCCGCCCCCAGCGCCCAGCCGTTGCTGCCGATCCCCTCCGAGGTCAACAGCGAGACGGGATCCTGTGCGGGGGCCGGCAGGGTGGCACGCGCCTGTGCGCCGACAGGGGGCTGGGCACTGGCCATGGCGCTGATGAAGCTGCGGCCGCTGGCCAGCTGGGCGAGATCCAGGTGATAGGCCAGCAGCTGGACCGGGGTGATGGGTTCGACCCACTCGGCCCCGCGGCAGGGGGAGGGGTAGTCCGCCGGATCGGCCCGCTCGGTGAGCGAGTGATTGAAGCCCGCCACATAGCCCTCGATGAGGTCCTTCGCCTCCGGGGCCAGCTTCTCATACAGGGTGGCGGCTTGAGTCTGCAGATCCAGGGAGCGATAGCCCAGGTCCGAGAGCAGGTTGCGCTGCTGCTCACCGGCGCCCAGCCAGCGGGATTTTTCTCCCCGCAGCTTCATGATCTGCTCGCTCAGGGTGCAGAGGTTCTCCTCGGCGTGGGCGTATCCGGATCCGAAACCGAGGCTGGCATAGTTGCTCGCCTTGATGTGGGGTACCCCCTGCTCCGTGTAGGTGAGCGTGACGTCGTAGTGGCGGGCGGGATCCGGCTGGCTGTCGTTATCCTGACAGCCGGCCAGTACCAGAGTGCCGAGCAGGGAAAGGGAAAGAGGAAGAGGGGTTCGCATCTTGATTCCTTCTGTGGTGTTGATTTGTTAATGTTTTGTTTCCTTTCAGTCGATGCAGCAGCTATTCAAGCGCAGCCCTCCCCTTGGGTCGCCCGACTGGATGGAATCGGTCATGGAATGAAAAACCAAATAAAAACAAGGATGAACAGGTGTGTCTCGATGGAGCCGTACCTGCAGGAGGAGTGTTATGCAGTGGGAAAATATGGCCGCCGTGCTCAGTCTGGGTCTGGCCGGCATGCTGGTGCTGGCGAACGTGGGATGGTTGCGGCGCACGCGTCGGGATACCGCCGCCGGCTATCTGCTGGCCCTGCTGACCCTGAGCGGCCTGCAGGCGCTGGAGTATCTCTATCACCAGCAGCAGTGGTTTCTGGCCCGGCCCCATCTGCTCAAGCTGATCGATCCCCTGGTGGTGATGCTGCCGTTCTGTCTCTATGGCTATATCAGGGCCGTGCAGGGGGAGGGGGTGCTCGCTCGCTGGCGCGATCGGCTGGTGCACGGGTTGCCCCTGCTGCTGGTGGCTGCCCTGGCGTTGCCCTACTGGCTGTTGTCTGGCGACGAGAAGGTTCGCTGGATCCTGCTTGGCAGCCAGGAGGAGGCCCTGTGGCCCGGCATGACCCTCTATGGCAACCGCTATCTGGCCTGCATCGCCCTGCTGGGGCTGGCCTACTGGTGGCAGCAGCAGCGCCTCGGGGTCGTCAGCCGCAAGCCGGCGCTGCGCGCCTGGGTCAACCAGTTGCAGGGCCTGCAACTGCTGGTCGCCCTCCTGCTGCTCGGCCGTATCGCCCTGAGCTGGCTTGGCTGGCCGCTCTCAACGGTGTATTTGCAGGCCCCCGTCACCGCCTATCTGTTGCTGCTGGTGCTGGCCCACGCCCGGCTGCCCCAGCAGGACACCATGGGGGAGGGGCGCGAGCGCGGTGCCGAGGGGATGCCGGCGCCGGTGCAGGATGAGTCGCTGCAACCCCTGTTCGAGGCGCTGGAGGGGGAGCTCGGGCGAGGAGCCTTCCGGGATCCTGCCCTCTCCCTTGGCAAGCTGGCACAGCTGTGCGGCCTGAGTACCCATCAGGCCTCCAGCGCCATCAATGCCTGTTCGGGGGGCAACTTCTACGACTGGCTCAACCGCCATCGGGTGGAAGAGGCCAAGCGGCTGCTGCAGGAGAGTGACGAGACGGTGGCCACTGTCTGCTATCAGGCCGGCTTCAACAGCAAATCCACCTTCAACACGGCTTTCCGGCGCCACACCGGCCAGACGCCCAGCGAGTTCCGACGCAGGCGGCCGGATGAGCTCTGTGCCACATCCTCATGAGCGGACAACAAAAAGCCCGGCGTCGGGCCGGGCTGGAGGATAAATTGCTTATCCGGGCATTCGTCAAGGCGTCTAGTTTGGATGTTGTCTGAGGATGTCGTATATCTCCTCTTTCAGTTTAAGTTTCTGTTTTTTCAGATCCTTCACCTCGGCGCTGTAGTCGCTGGCGTGGTGCTTTTCCAGCTTCTGGATCTCCGCATCCAGGTCGTTGTGCAAGTCAAACTTCTTCTGAAAATGGGCATCACTGACCTTCAGTTTCGAGATGAGATCTCTGTACTCTGGAAACATGTAATGAAGCCTCCTTGTTGTCGTTTGATGTGCCTTGACCTTCAAGCTACGCCTTCCCCCGGGAGATAAACGTGATCCGGATCCAATTCGGGGACATCGTTTTGCAGCATGGAGGCGACGATTTTTAACTGTTTGAATCACAAGCAGATTGGCGGATAAATGGTGGGCAGGAGAGGATAAAACCGGGATCCTGTTCACATAATTGCACTGGGGAAAACGGGGAAAGGACGGGCGGCGGACAGCGGCGGCGGACAGCAAGAAGGGGCGCGAGGCCCCTTCCGGATAACGAGCGTGGTGTTTACTCTTTTTTCTTTTTCTTCTCGGGCAGGGGCTTGCCGTCCCGGGCGATCACCTTGCCCACCTCGAAGCCTATTTGTGCCGCCAGCTCTTCCAGATCCGGCGCCTTGGCCTCGTTGCCGATGGCGTACTGGTAGTTGGCGATGGTGATCTTCTCCGCCACCGGCGTGCCCGGGACGATGGGCTCGCGCCAACCCTGACCCACATGAGCCACCAGGGTGCCGTTCATGATGAGCTCGCCGACGATCTCCTGGGTGGGAATGCCCTTGCCGTAGGTGAGGCCCTGGGCATGCTTCTTGCCGACCAGCGGTTCGGTGCTCGCGGGCATCAGCTTGGTGCGGATCAGCCACTTGGGCTCCTTGGTCTTGCCCACTGCCTTGCCGGTCTGATACTCGTTGATCTTGATGGTCTTGATCATCTGGGCCATGAACTCCTTGGTCAGGGCCTTCTGGGCTTCGCTGGTCTCGTCGATGACGATGGGGGCCACATACCAGGTCTGGGGAGCCTGCGCCTTGGGCGCTGCCGGGGCGATTTGCGCCATGGCGAGCGGGCTGAGCAGGATGGCCGTCAACAAGAGTCCGATTTTCTTCATGATGATTCCGCTTATGTTTCGACAAGAATTTTGTTTTGCCAGCGACGACTGCGCCAGCGCCAGAACATGGCCAGACCGCGCACCCACTCGTCGCAGGCGAGGGCCAGCCAGATGCCTACCAGGCCGTAGCCCTGCATGATACCAAGGAAATAGGAGAGGGGAACGGCAATGCCCCACATGGAGACGAGCGCCATGTAGAGCGGGAAACGGGCATCCCCAGTGGCGCGCAGGGCGTTGATCACCACCAGGTTGAAGGTACGGCCTGGCTCGAGGATGAGGCTGATGAGGAACAGCTGGGCCACCTGGGTGATGATGTCCGCGTCGTCGGTGAACAGGCTGATGATGGCACGGCCGTTCAGGGCGGCGGCGACGGCGATGACGGCGGTGACGATGAGGCCGAGTTTCAGACTCTTCATCAGCTGGCGATAGGCCTGATCGAAGCGTCTGGCTCCCGCCAGATGGCCGATGATGATCTCGTTGCCAAGGCCGATGGAGAGGCCGAACAGCAGGATGAACAGGCAGATTTGGAAGAAGTAGGACTGGGTCGCCAGCGCCTTGTCGCCGAGCAGGCCGACAAAGGCGGTCACCACCATGAACTGCAGCATCCAGGAGAGGTTCTCCCCCGCCGCGGGCAGGCCGATGTGCAGCACCTTGTCCAGCATGGCGCGACTCGGGCGGACGATTTCTGGCAGACGCAGCCGGATGCCGGTCTTGCGCGCTACCAGCCACACCAGCAGCACGACCCCGACGATGCGGCCCGCCACCGTGCTGATGGCGACCCCGGCGACCCCGAGCTGGGGCAGGCCGAACCAGCCGTAGAGCAGCAGCAGGTTGCCGACGAAGGTGATGAGGTTGACGATGAGGGTCACGTACATGGCCTGGCGGGTGTGGCCGTGAGCGCGCAGGGTGGCGGCCAGACAGAGGGCCGCCGCCTCCGGCAGCAGGCACAGGCCGATGATCTGCAGATAGAGGCTGCCGTCGCTCATCAGGTGGGCGGGCAGGTTCATCAGCGCCAGCATGGTGCCGGCCCCGGCCATGACCCCGACGGCGGCCACCAGCCCCACCAGCAGGTTGAAGCCGATGGCGGTGTGAATGACGACCCGGGCCTTCTCCTTGTCCCCAGCCCCCAGATACTGGGTGATCACCACGCTGGTGCCGATGCTGACGAAGCTGAACAGGGTGATGGCCAGATCGAACACCTGGTTGCCGACCGCGAGCGCCGCCACCCCCTGGTAGGAGACGTGACCCACCATGAAGGTATTGAGGGCCCCGGTCAGAAAATGCAGGGCGAGATCGATGAACAGTGGCCAGGTCAGGGAGAAGAGGGAGCCCGGCCCGGCGTGGGATTGAGTCTGCATGGAATATCCAGATGCTGGTGGTGGCCCTCGTCAGGGCCAGCTGGACGGGCATTTAACACCAAGCGGGTGCGGGGCGCAATCCTGGTGGCAGAGAAGAGGGCCGGCGGGTTGGGGCCGCCGGCCGTGGCGCCTCACACCGGGGTCGTGCCGGCCTCCTGCTCGCAGGGGTGGGTGAGACGCGCCGAATCGGGCAGGGCCTCGTCCTGGGGCCAGCGGGTGATCAGGGCGTCCGTGGTGCTCTCCACCACCTCGTCATCCTTGAACACCGGCTCCCGGTAGCAGCGGGTCATGCGCAGGGCCTGATACATGTCGGGGCAGAGAATGATGCCATCCTCGCCGACCCGGATCCCCGCCTGCCTGAACCACTGGCTCAACTGGCCGTGGCGACCGGCCATCACCATGTGGATGCCGCGCCGCTTGAGCTCCTTGTGCAGCTCTCCTACCATGCTCATGACGCTGATGTCCTGGTGGGTGAAGCAGGCCACCGCGTCCACCACCAGGCACTGGGGACTGTGGGGATCCTGCACCAGCAGCGCCAGCACCCGCCGCTTGAAGTAGGGGGCGTTGAAGTAGGTCAGCGGCGAGTTGAAGCGATAGACCAGGATGCCGGGAATGGCCTTGGCCTGCTCGTTGTCCCCCAGGGTGCGCACCACCCCTTCGTCATCCATGCCGAGCAGCTGGTCGGTGGGGCGCATCACGTTGCGCAGGAACTGGAACAGGCCCAGCAAGACCGCGAGGGTGATGCCCGGAATGACCCCCATGGTCAGCACGCTGATGAAGGTGATGAGGGCCAGCCAGAAGGCGGCGCGGTCCGAGTCGCGCAGGGCCCAGAGGCCGCGAAAGTCGGTCAGCGACAGGGAGGCCATGACCAGCACCACCCCGAGGGCGGCGGTGGGGATGTATTGCAGCGGCCCCGTCAGGTAGAAGGTGACCAGGGCGATGACGGCGGCGGCGATGATGGAGACCAGTTGGCTCTTGCCGCCGTTGGCATCGTTGACCGCGGTGCGCGAATCCGCTCCGCTGATGGCAAAGCCCTGGGAGGCCGCCGCCGCCAGGTTGGCCATGCCCAGCGCCCGGAACTCCTTGTCCGCGTCTATCTCGTAGCCGTTCTTGGCGGCGAAGCTGCGGGCGGTGAGCATCATGGAGACGAAGCTCACCATGGCGAGGTTGAGGGCCGGCAGCACCAGCTCCCGCATCAGGCCAGGGGGGAATTCCGGCATCTGGAAGGCGGGCAGGCCCGAGCCGATGGCCCCCAGGGTGGCGATGTCGACACTGCCGAGGTTGAACAGCCACACCAGCGCCGCCGTCACCACCATGGCCACCATGGAAGAGGGCCAGGCAGGCTTGTAGCGCTTGGCCAGCAGCAGGGTGAGCAGGGCGGTCAGACTCATGGCCAGGGTGGGCAGATGGGTCTGGGTAAGGTAGTTGGTGCCGTTGAGGATCCGCTCTATCAGATAGCGTTCGCTGAAGGTGAAGCCGAAGATCTTGGAGAGCTGGCCCACCATGATGGTGATGGCCACCCCGTTGAGCAGCCCCATCAGAATGGGGCGGGAGAGAAAGTCCGCCAGCACCCCCAGCTTGAAGCGGCTGGCGATGAGGCACCAGAAGCCGGTCATGGCGGTCATGGTCATCACCAGCTGCCAGTGGCGGGTGGGGTCCCCGGCGGCGAGGGGGGTGACCACGGCGGCGATGACGGCGCAGGTGGCCGCGTCCGGGCCGACGATGAGCTGACGGGAGGTGCCGAACAGGGCGTAGACCACCATGGGCAGGATGCAGGAGTAGAGGCCGACGATGGCCCCCACCCCGGTGAGTTCCGAGTAGGCGATGGCCACGGGGAGCGCCACGGCCGCGACCGAGAGGCCAGCGCGAAGGTCCGGCATCAGCCAGGCCCGCTGATATTGCAGCAGGGCGGCGAGCCCCGGCAGCCAGCGTTCGAGAGAGAAGAAGTCGCGCATTATTTAACCCATTGAGTTACAAACAGCTTTTTCGTAGTGTGCCCAAGGTTGCCGAAACATTGCAATCCGGTCATGGCCAGTTCACGACAAGGTCAGGCCAGATCTGCTGCCACCCCTTGGCCTTGACGCGCTCGGTAAAGACCCGGCTCTCCTGGCGACAGCGCGGGTTGGGGTCCACCCGCAGGGACCAGTTGGGGGCAAAGCCGTAAGGGGCCAGCCACTCGAACCCGTCGTCTGCCAGCAATCTGACCCCGATGCAGGTGGGTACCTCCACCCAGTGTCCTAGGGCCTCCAGAGTGCTGCCAAAGGGGGGCACTTGCTGGCGCACATGCATGCGGGTCTGGTTGCGCACCTCCCAGCGTTGGTCAGGCAGTCGGGCATTCAGCCAGGCCTCGTGATCGGCCTCCTTCAATCCAGTCGGATCAGCACTGTCCAGATAGATAAGATCGATGTCGTTGAGCGGGGTGGGCTCGGCCTTGTGATGGAGGTGATCCCAGATGAGGTTGCGCACAAACCCCGCCCCCAGCGCCCAGTCGGGCAGGGCCAGCGCCCGCGCGGCCCGCAGGCAATCCATGCGCCGGTCATCGGCCCGCAGCAGGGCCTCGGTGCACGCCTGCAAAGCGGCTTCCTGATTGGCCTGCTCAGCCGGCATTGCGGCGAAGCCAGACGTCGATATAGCTGCAGGTCGGCACTATGGTGAGCCCCTCTGCCAGAGTCCAGTTGTAGAAGCTGCGGGCCAGCCGATCGGCGATGCCCTGTCCGCGCAGCTCGGCAGGGACCTGGGTGCTGTAGGCGTCGACGGTGGTGGCGTCCAGCCTGCGATAGGCGAGACGGGCGAGCTTGCCGTCCACGGTGCAGACGAACTGCTGCTGTTCCGGCTGGTGAAGAATGTCGCTCATCTGGGATCCTCTCTGGGTGAATGGGGTGATCAGAACATGGCGGGCACGCTTTGCCAACGTCATTCTTTGCCGCCGTGGCGGGCTCGCTTACACTGGCCGGCCTGCGAATGGTCGCATGGCAAGGTATAGAACACAGACAGAGGATGGATCCCCATGGCCTTCGCCACCCTGGAAGATCTGATAGGCAACACCCCCCTGCTGGCGCTGCGCCACATCAATCCCTACCCCGGTGTGACCCTGCTGGTGAAGCTGGAGGGCAACAACCCCGCCGGCTCGGTCAAGGACAGGCCGGCCCTGAACCTCATCCGGTGCGCGGAGGCGAGCGGTCACTTAGCGCCAGGGGCACGGCTCATCGAGGCCACCTCCGGCAACACCGGCATCGCGCTGGCCATGGTGGCAGCGGCCAGAGGCTACCGGATGCGCCTCATCATGCCTGACACCATGAGCCAGGAGCGGCGCGACGCCATGCAGGCCTATGGCGCAGAGCTGGTGCTGGTGGAGGGCGGCATGGAGGCGGCGCGCGACCTCGCCCTGGCCATGCAGGGGCGCGGGGAGGGGCTGGTGCTCGATCAGTTCAACAACCCGGCCAACCCGGATGCCCACTACCTCTCCACCGGCCCCGAGATCTGGCGCCAGAGCGGCGGGGCGGTCACTCACTTCGTGTCGGCCATGGGGACCACGGGCACCATCATGGGGGTCTCCCGCTACCTCAAGGAGCAGAACCCGGCGGTAGAGGTGATCGGCCTGCAACCGGCCGAGGGGAGCCAGATCCCGGGCATTCGCCGCTGGCCCGAGGCCTACCTGCCCGCCATCTTCGAGCCCGCCCGGGTCGACCGGGTGCTGGATGTGACGCTGGAGGAGTCCCTCACCACGATGCGCCGGCTGGCCCGGGAGGAGGGGATCTGCTGCGGCGTCAGCTCGGGGGGCGCCGTGGCCGGCGCCCTGCGGGTCGCCGCCGAGATTGGCGAAGGGGTGGTGGTGGCCATCATCTGCGATCGGGGGGATCGCTACCTCTCCACCGGGGTCTTTACCCCCGCGTCCTGACCTCCGGGCGGGCCCTGGAGCCCGCTATTCCCACACCCGTTCCAGCAGTGCCAGCAGCTGCGCCCTGTCTGCATCCTTGCGGTTGTAGAGCAGGGCGCCGTCGTTGATGGCGAGATCCCGGATCTCGGGCAGCAGACCCTTGTCGGTGAGACCCGCCTCCCGCAGGGTGCGTGGCAGCCCGACCGCCTGCCACAGGGTGTCGCGCAGGGCATGGAGGGCATCCAGGGTGGCCTGGGCCCGCAGGGGGGGCGGGGTCGCCGCGAAGCGCTCCGGTCCCGCGAGTGGCAGCAGCAGGCGGGCGAGGGCGTCATCTATCTCCGGCCTGTTGTAGTCGAGCACCGCAGGCAGGAAGAGGTTCATGCACAGGCCGTGGGGCAGGTGGCAGCGGGCCCCCAGGCTGTGGCCGAGGGCGTGCACCAGCCCCACCATGGAGTTGGAGAAGGCCATGCCCGCCAGGGTGGAACCCTCCGCGAGCTGCAGGCGCAGGTGTGGATCCTGGGGCTGCTCCAGCACCTTGGGCAGGGCGGTGGCTATCTTCTCCACCGCCATCAGGGCCAGGGCGTCGCTGACCGGGTTCCTGGCGTTGCCGATGAAGGCCTCGATGGCGTGGGTCATGGCGTCCATGGCGGTGGCGGCGGTGATGTTGAGCGGCAGCCCCCGGGTGAGGCGCGGGTCCAGTACCGCCAGCCGGGGCAGCAGGAAGGGGGAGGTAAAGGGCACCTTGCGCCCGCTCGCCTCGTCCTTGATCACCGCCACCAGGGTCACCTCGGAGCCGGTGCCCGCCGTGGTGGGCACCACCGCCAGGGGATTGAGGGGGCGGGTCAGGCAGCCTGCTCCGGCATAGTCCAGCAACCTCCCGCCCCCTGTCTCACCGTCGCGCGGCGCCAGGGTGGCCAGGATATTGACCGCCTTGGCGGTGTCGATGACGGAACCGCCCCCGAGCGCCACCAGGCTGTCGCAATCCAGCTCCCGGTAGTGGCGGGCTATCCGCTCCACCACGGCGGTGGAGGAGTCGGCCGGGATCTCGTCCCAGATGGCGGCGACTGCAAGCCCCCCCTCGGCCATCACCCCGGCCAGCAGGGTGGCGAGCCCGGTGCCGGCGACCCCCTTGTCGGTGAGCAGCAGCGGGTGGCGCGCCCCCAGCGCCATCAGCTCGTCAGGGAGTTGTTCCAGCGCCTGCTCCCCCGCCATCAGCTTGACCGGGCAGAAGAAATCGTAATAGCGGCTCATGGTGTTCCTCTTGGTGTTCAACCGGTCAGCAGACCCAGGTAGATGTGGCAGGCCCGTGCCAGCTTGTGGCGCGGACTCGGATAGTGGCGCAGCAACGGTCGCGCGATGAAGGCGGGCAGGATCAGGCTCTGCAACTGCTCCAGCGCGCGCACCAGGTGCATGGCCGCGCTGAGATCCCCCTCCACCTGCAGGCGGTTTTCACAAAACGCCTGGTTGATGCCGAGGCGAAAGCTCAAGGTGCGAAACGCGATGGCGGGGTGCTTGAAGTGCACCCGCAGCGGGTGGGGGGCGGCCTCATCCGGCTGCGGTGCCGCGCCCGTGCGCCAGCGCCCCCCCGCCTTGTGAATGGTCAGCCCGCCCGCCAGACCGTTCACCGACAGCTGGATGCTGAGGCCGTCTGGCAGGGGGGCGAGCTCGCGGCGCACCGCCTCGTCGACCCTGGCGGCGCGGCACAGGGTGCGGCCGATGACCCAGAGCAGGCTCCCGATCCAGAGGCGTCTGCCGGTGGCGAGCAGGGAGTCAGCGTGCATGGCGCCCTCCCGCGATGGCGGACCAGAAGAGGGAGAAGGCGCTCTCCCGCCAGTGGGGATCCTCGCCAAGCTCCGGCTGGTCGACGAACAGGGAGGCGCAGGTCAGAAACTGGCTCTGGCACACCTCCAGCATCAGCAGGGGCGGCCCCTGCATCAGCTCGCCACTGGCCTGGCCTTGGGCCAGCAGGTGCGGCAGAAAGGGCAGGGTCTCCCCCAGGATCTGGCTGCGCAGGGAGCGGGCCAGCAGGGGGGAGTGGAAGAAGCCCAGCACGAACTTGAGCTCGTGGGGATGGGCCTGCATCCAGGCCATTGCCTGCTGCCAGTAGTGGCGGGTCTGCTCCTCGAGAGAGAGGGTCGGATCCGCCTCGCTGATGGCGGCGCCCAGGCGCCCCTTGATCTCCTGATAGAGCTGCTGGATCAGCACCTCCTTGCTGGGAAAGTGGTGAAACAGGGTGCCGTTGGCCACCCCGGCCGCCTTGGCGATGCGAGCGGTGGCGGCGCCCTGCAGGCCGTCTTCGGCGCACAGGGCGAGGGCGGCATCCAGGATCTGGCGGCGTTTGTCGGTCATGGTCTCTCGCATCTTGCCTCCTAGCGCAGGAACAGGGCCATCATCAGCCGCTGATACCAGCGTCGATAAGGCGGGTGGATAAGCCCCCCGGGGCTGAAACGCCCGCGGCGCAGCACGGTTTTCGCCTTGGAGAAGGTGAGAAAGCCTTCGCGGCCGTGGTAGTGACCCATGCCGGAGGGGCCGATGCCGCCGAAGGGCGCGTCGTCCGCCGCGGCCTGGAACAGGCTCTCGTTGATGGCCATGCCGCCGGCGTGGGTCTCCCGGATGAGACGGCGCTGCAGGGGCTCATCCAGGCTCATCAGATAGAGTGCCAGCGGGCGGGGTCGCGCCGCCACATAGGCGATCGCCTCGTCCAGCGAGTCATAAGGCACGATCGGCAGCAGGGGGCCGAAGATCTCCTGCTGCATCACCTGGCAATGGTCGGGCACCTCGGTCAGGAGGTGGGGCGCCAGGCGGTGGGCGCTGTCATCCCGGGCAGGCGAAGTGCAGGGGTGTACCTGGGCCCCCGCCTGCCTGGCTTCATCCAGCCAGGCCGTGAGCCGGGCATACTGCTGCGCATTGACGACGGAGCCGTAGTCCGGGCTCGCCAGCCCCTTGGGATAGAGGCGCGTGAAGTGGCTGCGGTAGGCCTCGATAAAGGCCTGCTCCTGGCCGCGCGGCAGCAGCACATAGTCGGGGGCCACGCAGATCTGGCCGGCGTTGAGGCTCTTGCCGAAGATCATCCGCTCCACCGCCAGCGCCATGGGCATGTCGGGGGCGACGAGGCAGGGGCTCTTGCCACCGAGTTCCAGGGTGAGGGGGGTGAGGTGGGGCGCGGCGGCAGCCATCACCCGCCGACCCACGGCGGTGGAACCGGTGAACACCAGGTGATCGAAGGGGAGGGCACTGAAGGCGGCCGCGAGCTCGGCATCCCCCTCGATGACCATCACCTCGTCATCAGCAAAGACCTCCCCCAGCAGGGTACGCAGCACGGCATTGGTGCGGGGCGTGAACTCGGAGAGCTTGATCATGGCGCGGTTGCCGGCGCCGATGGCACCGATGAGGGGGCCGAGGCTCAGCATCACCGGGAAGTTCCAGGGGACCATGATGCCGACCACGCCGAGGGGCTGGTAGTGCACTTCGACCCTGGCGGGGGCCAGCAGCAGGCCTGGGTGGCGGCGCTCCGGTCTCATCCAGCCCTTGAGCCGCTTCAGGCTGTAGTTGATCTGCATGACGCAGGGGAGGATGTCGGCAATCAGGCTGTCATAGCCGCTGCGCTGGCCGTAGTCCAGGGCCAGGGCGTCGCACAGGGCCTGCTTGTGGGCCAGCAGGGCGCCCTTGAGTTGGGTGAGCCTGGTGCGGCGCTCCGCCAGGCTCGGCATGGGGTGTGACAGGCAAGCCTGCCTGAGGCGGATCAGCTGATCGGGCAGGGAGAACTTGTCCGATGAGGTGAGGGTGGTATTCATGATGATCTCCGCACAGAAAACAACCGACTGATTAGTCGGTCCAAATCTAGCGGCTCATCAGCCCCGTGTAAACAGGGTGGCGGGACAGGGGAGAGGCTTTGCCTGGAACTGTGCTCGGGCTCTCACTTCTGGGGCATGCAGATTGGCTGTCTATCCAATAAGGGGTAATTTTGAGCTTCAACTCAGAGGGAGAACTGGACATGACCAGGGAATTGCACAGTCTGCTGGCCAGGCTGGACGACGTCATCGCACGGATGCCGGACAGCTTCACCACCTATGAATTTGCCCAGAAACTGGCGTTGCAGCATCAGCGGGAGTATTTCGCCGCGGGGCACTCCCTGGCTGATCAGGAGAAGAACCTGCTTCGCCTGCTCCACGAGAAGATAGCCCTGGCGCTGGCGAGCCATGACGGGGTGATCGAGGGAGCCCTGCTGCCCTGCACGACCCCCTGGGGGGAGCGCGCCACCTCCCCCCGCTGGCACCGCAAGCACTGAGGTATGGATGACAAAAAAGGCCCCTGGGGGCCTTTTGTTTTTCAGGGCTTTCTACTGAATCAGCCTGCGGGCCTGCCAGTAGCGGCTGTTCCAGTAGACGTTGTCGAGGCGCGAGCGGATCACTCCCTTGCTGGTGGAGGCGTGGATGAATTCCCCGGCTCCGGTGTAGACCCCGACGTGGTACTGCTGCCAGCCGGTCTTGAAAAAGACCAGATCCCCGTGCTGCAACCGGTATCTGTCCACCGGGCGGCCGAGGCTGGCCTGGGATTCCGTGGTGCGGGGGAGGCTGAACCCCAGCACCTGGCTGTAGGCGAGCTGGGTGAAGGCGGAGCAGTCGAGGCCGGCACGGCTGGTGCCGCCGATGCGATAGGGGACACCGCGCCACTGTTGATAGAAGCTGTCGAAGGCGCTGCTCTGGCGCACGGGGGGTGGCGGCTCCGGTGTGCTGGAGCAGGCGGTGACAAGCAGGGCCAGCAGGGGCAGCAGCAAGGTGCGGAACATCTCAACTCCTTGATAGGGCTCGGGATTCATCATAGACGATGATCCTGCCTGGTACCTGAATGAGAGCATAACGGCTTGCCGCACGCACAACTGCGCACGGCAAGCGGGTCTTAATCGTCCCCCTTGGGGTTGATGAGCGGCGCGAGCAGCTCGGCAATCTTGTAGAAGGTCTGCACCCGGGTGGTGCTGGGGCGCCACACCAGGCCAATCTCCCGATAGGGCTTCTCCCCGGGCAGGGGAATAGCCACCAGATCCGAGTTGTCGAGGATGCCGGCATCTATGGCCATCTGGGGCAGGAAGGTGGTGCCAAGGCCGGCGCCCACCATCTGCACCAGGGTGTGCAGGCTGGTGGCGGCAAACGGGTTGATCTTGCTCTTGTCCCGCAGCCGGCAGGCGCTCACCGCGTGCTCGGTCAGGCAGTGCTCCCGCTCCAGCAGGAAGATGCTCTGGTTGGGCAGCTCCTTGTAGTCGAACGGCATGTGCAGCCCCGCCGCCATGTGGGAGGGCATCACCATGTGGAAGGGATCCTGGCCGACCGTCTTGCTGTGGAAGCCGCCGATCTCCACCGGCAGGGCGAGGATCAGCAGATCGAGCTGCCCCTGCTCCAGCTGCTTGAGCAAATTGGTGGTGGTGTCTTCCCGCAGCAACAGCTCCAGCTCGGGATAGGCCTTGCCGCACACCTGCAGCAGCTTGCTCAGCAGGAAGGGGGCTATGGTGGGGATGCAGCCGAGGCGGACGGTGCCGTGCATGACGCCCCCCTGCTGCTGGCCCAGCTCCATCAGATCCCGGGCATCGGAGAGCAGGTTGCGCGCCCGCGCGACGATTTCCATGCCGACCGGCGTCATGATGAAACTCTTGTGATCCCGCTCCACCAGCTGCAGGTTCATCATGTCCTCCAGGGTCTGGATCCCGGTACTCAGGGTGGACTGGCTGACATGGCAGGCCTTGGCGGCGCGGTTGAAATTCTTGTGCTCGTCCAGAGCGACCAGATACTGGAGCTGTTTCAGGCTGGGCCAACGTTGCATAGGAGAAACCCGATCGATGCTATCTATTTGATTTGATTAATCTACCATCGAGAGACCCCGTTGTCGCCGACAAATCGGTGCCCCCTGGCAGGCGCACTGCCTCATGCACATGGGGTGGCCTGCGCCGATGGGCTGGCGACCCCCTCATTCGTCTGGAGCTTATCCCCTTGTAGCGCGCCGTTGAAGGGGCGCCGCCGGGGGATGTGACGGGGATCGGCCTTCCCCGGCTCCGGTGAGGAGCGGCCATAAAAAACGCGCCAGGGGCGCGTTTTTGCAAGGGAAGGACGATGTCATCGCCTACTCGTCGAAGATGCCGAAGTGATCCTTGGCGAAGTTGACCCGCTGCTCCACGTTCATCTTGACCTGGCCCAGCTTCTCTATGGTTTTGAGGTTCGGCACCAGGCCGCGGCCGTTGGCGATCTGGATGGCGAGGCCGGGACGGGCGTTGAGCTCCAGCAGCATGGGGCCGCGGAACTTGTCCAGCACCATGTCGGTGCCGATGTAGCCCAGGCCCGACATCTCGTAGCAGGAGGCCGCCAGGGTCAGCAGGGTGTCCCAGTGGGGTACCTTGAGATCGTAGAGATCCAGGCCTGTGTCCGGGTGATGGCGCAAGGGGGCGCCAAACTGCACCGCCCGCAGGGCGCGGCCGGTGCGCAGGCACAGACCCACCCCCACGGCGCCCTGGTGCAGGTTCGCCTTGCCGTCGGAGGCCGAGGTGGAGAGGCGCATCATGGCCATCACCGGGAACCCCTTGAAGATGATCACCCGGGCATCGGGCACCCCTTCGAAGGAGTAGCCGTCGAACACGTCGTCGAAGTTGATGAGCCCTTCCACCAGCGCCACGTCGGGCTTGCCGCCCAGGGAATAGAGGCCCGCCAGTATGTTGGAGACATGGCGCTCCAGATCCTGGCCGTTGCAGGCGCTGCCGTTGGGCTTGTAGAAGAGGCCGTCCTCCTGGCGCAGGATCACCAGGATCCCCTTGCCGCCGGAGCCGCGGGCCGGCTTGATGCAGAAGCCCGGCCACTCCTTGACCAGCGCCGTGATGCGGCCCACGTCGTGCTGCTCGCGGATGGTGCCGATCAGTTCCGGCACCGTCACCCCGGCGTCCAGCGCGATGCGCTTGGTCTTGAGCTTGTCATCCACCAGCGGGTAGAGACGGCGCGGGTTATAGCGGCTGATGTAGGAGTGGTTGCGCTTGTTCATGCCGAGGATGCCTGCCTGGGACAGGCTCCACGGACTGGTGTATTTCTGCCAGAACCACATCTGTTACTTGTCCTTACCCGGGGTGGCACCAGACTTCATCTCGTCCACCAGCGGCTTGAAGCGCTTGAGTTCGCTCAGCTTGTAGCCGGTGTAGTTGCCCATCAACAGCACGGTCGCCATCAGCACCAGCTGCAGGCCGAGGAAGTTGAAGGTGAGGTGACGGATGAGCTCGTTGTCCATGGCGAGGTAGGCGATGACGGCCACCAGCAGGGAGCCGCCGCCCTGGCGGAACACCTCTTTCGGGCCCTCTTCCTCCCACAGGATGGACATGCGCTCTATGGTCCAGGAGAGGATGATCATCGGGAAGAAGGTGATCTTCATGCCGTCGGTCAGCCCCAGCTTGAAGGCGAAGGCCGAGAAGATGCCGATCATCGAGATCACCATGATGATGATCGCCGATATCCGCGCCACCAGGAGCAGGTTGAGCCGCGAGAGGTAGGAGCGGATCACCAGACCCGTGCCGACGATCAACAGGAAGCCCACCAGACCGGTGACGAGGGAGGTCTGGATGAAGGCGACCGCGATCAGCACCGGCATGAAGGTGCCCGAGGTTTTGATCCCCACGATGACCCGCAGGAACACCACCATCAACACGCCGATGGGGATCAGCAGCAGCCCCTTGAACAGGGCCTGCTCTTCCAGGGGCAGGCTGTGGATGGAGAAGTTCATCATCTCCGATTTTTCAAACTTCTGGGCCAGGGCCACGTTCACCGGCTGCTCCTGCTCGATCATCGAGAAGGTGACGCGGGAGTTGTGGCCGCCGGTGACGTCCAGCAGGGCGCCGGAGTTGTACTCCCACAGCAGCAGGTTGGCCGGTTGACCCTGTTCACCGCTTTGCGGGTTGAACAGCTTGTAGTCGGTCGGGCTGTTGAACACCTGCAGGTAGTCCACCAGCTCCTGACGGCGGCGGCCATCTTCCAGGCTCAGGGCATGGACGACGCGGGCCGGGACGTCGGCGTTGTTCAGCAGCTCGGCGATCAGGTTGGCACGGCTCTTGTGGGATTTCAGCAGCTCGGCGTTCTGCTCCTGCTTCTCGATCTCCTTGATGATCTCGCGGGTCAGGGTGTAGCCGTCGGCGGAACGCTCCTGGGCGCGCTCCAGGATCTGCTTCATGGCGGTGGCGTAAGGCTCGCTCTCGATCTGCTTCTCGATGGCGGGCGGCTGCGGATTCGCGGCCGGCTTGGCGTGGGCATCCGCCATCATGTCGACGCGGTAGTAGAGCTCCTGGCGGCCGGAGGCACTGCGGATGGACCACTCGGCGCGGGCATCCCCGTCCTTTTCCACGAACGACAGGCCATAACCCGGGCTCGCGGCGTTCTCGTTCATCAGGGTGAAGCCGGGCTGGGTGCCCGGAATGGCCAGGGAGGCGATGACGGGTTCGCCGGTCGCCTCGAACTCGAGCTTGGCCTCGATGGACCAGATCTGACGTTTTTCACCGGGCGTGAGGGGCACGTCCAGGGCGACATGGTGATAAAACGTCATTCCCAGGCCGACGATGAACAACAGGGCGACCAGCAGATAGAACGGCTTACGGGAAACCATGGATTATTTCACATCCTTGAGCTTGGGTTTGGGTTGGATATATTCGCGGGCCACGTCGACCACGGCGATGTCTTTGAGGAACTCACGGCCCAGCAGCACGGGGAAGGTCATGTCGCTGCGGTCTTTCAGGGTAAACTCGGCCTTCTCGGTCATGTCGCCGATGCGCACGGTGAGGCGCACCACGGGACGGCGGTCGAGGTCGTCGGCGGAGGCCTGGCGCACCCGCACGTGGCGCACCAGAGGCGCCTCGATCTGGATCTTGTCGTCCATCTCCTGGTGGCTCAGGAAGAAGCGCACCCAGTTCTTGCCGTTGCGCTCGAAGATGGTGATCTCCTGGGCGCTGATGGAGGAGGTGGTGGCACCGGTATCGACCCGGGCCTGGAAGGCGTCGTTGGCGGCGTCAACCCAGATCCACTCGGCTTCACCCACCAGCAGCTTGCCGTCGACCGTGTGACCCTGGCTCGGGGCTGGGCACTTCTCGGTGGGGATGGGCATGGCCTTGGGCGGCTCTGGCGGCAGTTGATCGAGCTTGCTGTCGACTTTGTTCACGGACTCTTTCATGTTGGTGACATCGGTGTTGAGCTGAACCAGCAGGTGCTGTTGCTGCACGTACTGCTTCTGTTGCTGTTCCATGGATGTTTGCAGGCGTTGCTCGCTCAGGGCAATCTCGTTGCGCAGCTCGGCCAGCGTCAGGGTCGGGACCGGGGGGGCTTTTTCCATACTGACACACCCGCCGAGACTGAGCAGGGAGAGCAGGGTCATTCCTTTTAATTTGCTTTTCATGTCATTCATTTAACTGTGCTTCCTGGAATTGGGTCAGTGTAACTTCCACAGCCGCCATCGGCTAGTCTTTGGCCTTTCTGGCGATCAGTACGGCACGCTTGGGTGCCGGGTATCCTTCGACCGTGAGTGCGGGATTGTCTGGGTCCAGATAATCACTCAGGGATTCGTTAATCATCCAGTCGGTACGACGCTGTTCGTCGATGCTGGTCATATTCTCGTCGACGATGCGCACCTCGGTGAAGCCGCAGCGCTCGACCCAGCGCTTGAGGGCGGCGCTCGAGGGGAGGAACCAGACGTTGCGCATCTTGCCGTAGCGATCCGCGGGCACCAGCACCTCGTTCTCGTCGCCGTCCACCACCAGCGTCTCCAGCACCAGCTCGCCGTCGTCTTTCAGCTGGTTGCGCAGCTGTTCGATGTGCTCGATGGGGGACTTGCGGTGATAGAGCACTCCCATGGAGAAGACGGTGTCAAACGCCCGCAGCGCCGGCAGCTCCTGGATGCCGAGGGGCAGCAGGTGGGCGCGCTGGTCGCCACCCATGAAGTGGCGAATGGCCTCGAACTGGCAGAGGAAGAGCGGGCTGGGGTCTATGCCGACCGCCAGTTTCGCCCCTTCCCCCACCATGCGCCAGAGGTGGTAGCCGCTGCCGCAGCCCACGTCCAGCACATAGCGCCCCTCGAGGGGGCTGATGTGGGGCAGCACCCGATCCCACTTCCAGTCGGAGCGCCACTCGGTGTCGATGTGGATGCCGTGCACATGGAAGGGGCCCTTGCGCCAGGGCATGAGCTGGCGCAGCAGGCTCTCGGTCTTCTTGCGCTCCCCCTCGCCCAGGCTCTCGTCCCCGCCGATGGCGACCCGCTCTTTGAGCTCGATCTGTCCGGGGGGCACGACCGGCAACTTGGCGAGGGCGCGGTTCCAGCGCGGCAGATCCCCGTGCTGGTTGTCGTGCTGCCAGGCGTGCAGCTGGGCCGGCAGGGTGTGCAGCCAGTGGCTCAGCCGGTTCTTGGCGATCAGTTGATAGAAGTTGGCGAAGTCGATCATGGCTGGGTCGGGTCGCTGGCTTTGATGGCGATCATGGAGCCGAAGTTGAAGCACTGGAACCAGAGATCCAGATGGGTGAAGCCGGCGTCCCGCAGGCGCGCCTGATGGACCGCCAGGGTGTCGGTGCGCATCACGTTCTCAAGGGCGGTGCGCTTCTGGCTGATCTCCAGCTCGCTATAGCCGTTGGCCCGCTTGAAGTCGAGGTGCAGGTCGATGAGCAACTCGTTGACCTGCTCGTCATCGAAGCGGAACTTCTCGCTCAGGATCAGGATGCCGCCGGGGCGCAGGCCATCAAAGATGCGCTGGATCAGGGCGGCCCGCTTCTCGGGCGCGACGAACTGCAGGGTAAAGTTGAGCACCACCACGGAGGCGTTCTCGATGGCGATGTCGCAGATGTCCGCCTCGATGAGCTCCACCGGTACCTCGGACTTGAAGCCGGAGAGGTGGGCGCGGGCCCGCTCTATCATGGGGTGGGAGAGATCCACCGCCGTGATGCGGCAGCCGGGCTGATTGACGTGACGGCGCATGGCTTGGGTCGCGGCGCCCAGGGAGCAGCCGAGGTCATAGAGGCGGCTCTGGGGCTGGGCGTAGCGGGCGGCCATCATGCCGATGGCGGAGATGATGTTGCTGTAACCGGGCACCGAGCGCTGGATCATGTCGGGGAAGACGTCGACGACCTGCTCGTCAAAGCAGAAGTCTCCCAGACGGGCGATGGGGGCGGCAAAAATCTGATCGTGCATGCTGACGCAACCTGACAGCCGGTGGAGTCCACGGCTGTTTTGTTCAATTGAATCTTGGGTAGACGGGCATCGAAATGGCGTCGTCACCGGTTGACGAACGGGGTGGCTTGCTCCGGGATCCTTCGGGCTTGCCCTGCTCGCAACGGGCCATGGTCCGGGCCCTGCCTTGGTGCCGGGCACTGGTGGGCAACGCATTGCCATGCACCCAGGGCCGGGACCTTACTTGGGGCGCTAGTGTAGAGGAAAGGTCGGCGTTTGTCTTGACGCCAAGCCCCGTGGGGCCACAAAAAAACGGCTTTTTTTAGCGTCGGGGAAGGGGCGGGGAGAGCGCCGCTCAAAAGGGCAGCACACCCTGGTGCGCGCGATCGTTTTCTCCCGGCCAGGGGGCCATCTCTTGCCCCAGCAGACGGGTCACCTGGCGGGCCAGTGCGGGGGCCTGGACGTTGTCGGCGGTGTGGATGAAGAGGTAGAGATCCTTCCCCTCGGCCAGCCACTGCTGCCAGCGGGGGAGCCAGCCCGGCAGGAAGGGGTGGTTGGCGGCGGGATCCGGCAGGCCGATGAGCCGCACCACGGGGGCGCTGGCGGTGGCCAGCAGGTGCACCGGTAGCCTTGGCTTCTTGCCCTGGGCATCCACCAGGGCGGCCGAGGTGGCGGGCACCGAGAAGAGCGGCCGGCTGTCGAGCATGATGCGGTTCACCCCCTTCTCCATCAGCATCCGGTTGAGGGCACGCTCGGCCTCCCCCTTGGCGAAGAAGTCCGGGTGGCGCACCTCGAGAGCGTAGCGAAACTCCCCCGGCAGGCGCTCGAAGAAGGCCTGCAGGCGTGGCAGCCCGTCGGGGCCGAAGCGGGCGGGCAGTTGCAGCTTGAGCAGCCCCAGCTTGTCGTGCAGGGGGGCCAGCAGGCGGATAAAGTCGCTGACCTGTTTGTCCGCGCTCACCAGATCGCTCTGGTGGCTGATGGCCTGCGGAAACTTGAAGCTGAAGCGAAAGTGGGCGGGAACCGCATCGGCCCAGCGCTGCACCGTCTCCGGGGTCGGCGAGGCGTAGAAGGTGGTGTTGCCCTCCACGGTGTTGAACACCCGGGCGTAGTGGGCGAGGTGTTCGGCGGGTTTGACATTCATGCCCAGAAGTTGACCGGGCCAGGCCGGATGTGACCACTGGGGCAGGCCCAAATAGAGGCTCATGACGGTTCCTGTCTGCGTGGTGAGGGGGTTTCTCCTCCTTTTTGCGCGAGAACAACAAAAAACAGGGCAAAGGAGGCTGCGGGCCATTTTACCCAAATGGAGGTTTTCCTCTATAATGCCAACCCTTTTGTTTGCCAAATTGTTGTGACGCGCGCGGCCGTCCACCCCGGGTGGCGATGATCGCGGCCCGGCAGTTGCCAGACAACGACGCTTGCCAACGCCTTCGCCCCCATTCGTCATCCCGCCGGGATCGCGGGGACGCGCCGGCATTGGCGGCAAGAGTCCGGCTCGGGGAGCCGGACGACCCGAGACAGATTTCAAACCGGGCAAGAAGCAGGATCTGGCCAGCTGTGAGACAGACGGTGCTTGCCAGTCGTGCCCGGCGACCCAGGATGAACCGTCTCTCTACCATTTCGAAGGAAGAAGTCCATGCGCTCTATCTATTGCGGACAGGTCAATGAGGCCCATGCCGGGCAGACCATTACATTGTGCGGTTGGGTCCATCGTCGTCGTGATCTCGGCGGCCTCATCTTTATCGACATGCGCGATCGTGAAGGCATCGTGCAGGTGTTCTTCGATCCGGACAAGCCGGACGCCTTTGCCCTGGCCTCCGAGCTGCGCGGCGAGTTCTGCATCCAGGTGACCGGCGTGGTGCGCACCCGTCCGGAGTCACAGCGCAACAGCGACATGGCCACCGGCGCCATCGAGGTGTTCGCCCACGAGCTCACCATCATCAACCGTGCCGAGCCGCTGCCGCTGGACTTCAACCAGGTCAACAGCGAAGAGGTGAGCCTCAAGTACCGCTACCTGGACCTGCGCCGTCCCGAGATGGCCAAGTACCTGAAGACCCGCGCCAAGGCCAGTGCCTTCGTGCGTCGCTTCATGGACGAGCACGGCTTCCTCGACATCGAGACCCCGATGCTGACCAAGGCCACTCCGGAAGGGGCCCGTGACTACCTGGTGCCGAGCCGCGTGCACAAGGGCAAGTTCTATGCCCTGCCGCAGTCCCCCCAGCTGTTCAAGCAGCTGCTGATGATGTCCGGCTTTGACCGCTACTACCAGATCGTCAAGTGCTTCCGCGACGAAGACCTGCGTGCCGACCGCCAGCCGGAATTCACCCAGATCGACGTGGAGACCTCCTTCATGACCGCGCCCCAGGTGCGTGAGATCATGGAAGAGATGATCCGCAAGCTGTGGCTGCACATCCTGAACGTGGATCTGGGCGACTTCCCCATCATGACCTTCGACGAAGCCATGCGTCGTTTCGGCTCCGACAAGCCGGACCTGCGTTTGCCGATGGAGCTGGTGGATGTGGCTGATCTGCTGACCTCCGTCGAGTTCGCCGTGTTCGCGGGCCCCGCCAACGATCCGAAAGGCCGCGTGGCGGCTCTGAAAGTGCCGGGCGGCGCCGAGCTCTCTCGCAAGCAGATCGACGAGTACACCAAGTTTGTCGGCATCTACGGTGCCAAGGGCCTGGCCTGGATGAAGGTCAACGAAGCGGCCAACGGCATCGAAGGCGTGCAGTCTCCGGTGGCCAAGTTCCTCTCCGACGCCATCGTGCGCGAGATCCTGGCCCGCACCGGTGCGATGGATGGCGACATCATCTTCTTCGGCGCCGACTCCAAGAAGGTGGTGTGCGACGCCATGGGCGCCCTGCGTCTGAAGGTGGGCCGCGATCTGGGCCTGGTGGAGAACGTCTGGAAGCCCCTGTGGGTCATCGACTTCCCCATGTTCGAGGAAGATGGCGAAGGCGGTCTGGCTGCCATGCACCACCCCTTCACCGCGCCGAGCAACCTGGGCCCGGACGAGCTCAAGGCCAACCCGCTGGGTGCCTACGCCAATGCCTACGACATGGTGATCAACGGCTACGAAGTGGGTGGCGGTTCAGTCCGTATCCACAACAGCGAGATGCAGTCCACCGTGTTCGACATCCTGGGGATCACCCCGGACGAGCAGCGCCTGAAGTTCGGCTTCCTGCTGGATGCCCTGAAATACGGCACCCCGCCCCACGCCGGCCTGGCGTTCGGTCTGGATCGCCTCAGCATGCTGTTGACCGGTACCGACAACATCCGGGATGTCATCGCCTTCCCGAAAACCACTGCGGCCGCCTGTCTGATGACAGATGCCCCGAGTTTTGCCAACCCGGCCCAACTGGGCGAGCTGGCGATTGCGACCACCGTCAAGGGCGACGAATAAGCCTTCACAGGCACCGAAGGCCGCAGCAATGCGGCCTTTCCCGTTTCCCCCCGCGCAGTCGCAACCTGTGTTACTGAAATTTCAAACTATAACGGAGAGTCCCTATGGCAGGTCACAGTAAATGGGCCAACATCAAACACCGCAAGGCGGCGCAAGACGCCAAGCGCGGCAAGATCTTCACCAAGCTGATCCGCGAAATCACCACCTCCGCGCGTCTGGGTGATGCCGACCCGGCCAACAACCCGCGCCTGCGTGCCGCGGTGGCCGCCGCCCTGACCAGCAACATGACCCGTGACACCATCAACCGTGCCATCCAGCGTGGCGCCGGCGGTGGTGACGGCGAACAGCTCGAGACCATCGTGTACGAAGGTTACGGCCCAGCCGGTTCCGCCGTCATGGTGGAGTGCCTGACCGACAACCGCAACCGCACCGTGGCCGAAGTGCGTCACGCCTTCAGCAAGTGCGGCGGCAACCTGGGGACCGACGGCTCCGTGGCCTATCTGTTCACCAAGAAGGGCGTATTGACCTTCGTGGGTGCCGATGAAGATGCCCTGATGGACGCCGCCCTGGAAGCGGGTGCCGACGACGTGGTGACCGAAGAAGACGGCACCATCGAGGTGTACACCACCCCGAACGACTTCGGCACCGTGCTGGACGGTCTGGAAGCCGCCGGCTTCAAGCCCGAGAGCGCCGAAGTGACCATGATCGCCTCCACCGAGGCGGAGCTGGATGCGGAGACCGCCCCCAAGCTGATGCGCCTCATCGACATGCTGGAAGATCTGGACGACGTGCAGGAGGTGTACCACAACGGCTCCATCTCCGACGAAGTGGCGGCGACCCTGTAATCCCGCCCTGGAGGGGGCCGCAATGGCGGCATCCCCCTTCGGCGAGGCGGCAACGTCCCTGAGCGTCCACCTCGCAACCCGCACCAACAACGGCAGCCACAGGCTGCCGTTTTTTTATTCGCCAGACTCTGCCTGCTCCCGCTTTTCTGCGCGCCACCTCCCTTAATGTCCGCTTAAGTTTGCCCCTCTAGGATCAGCTTGCATCCTGGCCGCTCCGGTCATCGCTCCACTCGGGAAGAGGGAGGGGATGCGCACAACGGAGCCTCCTTGCAAGGCTTCAGAAATCACTGGTTTGTCGGAGTCTCTCTATGCGTCTCACTCTGGGAGTGATGAAGGTCAATCTGTTGCTGGTGCTGCTCTTTGCACTGCTCTTCAACTGGCCCATTTTTATGCACTTCTACCGTATCCTCACCGCCCTCGAGCATGTGAAGGCGGGGTTCGTGCTCTCCATCCCCTTCGTGTTGATCGCCGCCCTCAACGCGGTCTTTCTGCCGTTCACCTTTCGATACCTGCTCAAGCCCTTCTTTACCCTGTTGATCCTGACCGGCTCGCTGGCCAGCTACGCCATGCTCAAATACGGGGTCATCTTCGACGTGGGCATGGTGCAGAACATCATCGAGACCAACAGCGGGGAAGCGGGCTCCTACCTCAACGGGTCTGTCATGCTCTGGTTCCTGCTGACCGGCGTGCTGCCCGTACTCTGCCTGCTCTGGATCCGCATTGACTACCCGAGCCGCTGGTACAAGGGGCTGGGGCTGCGCCTCGGCGGCATCGCCTGCTCCCTGCTGTTCCTGCTCGGGGTCGGCGCCCTCTACTACCAGGATTACGCCTCGGTCGGGCGCAACAACCACAACATCGTCAAAGAGATCGTGCCCTCCAACTATGTGCGCGGCGTCTATCGCTACTTCCGGGACATCGTCTTCGCCACCCCCATCCCCTATGAGCAGATTGGCACCGATGCCAGGATAGTGGCCAAGAGCGACAAGCCGACCCTGATGTTCCTGGTGGTGGGGGAGACGGCCCGCAGCCAGAACTACTCCCTCAACGGCTACCAGAAGGAAACCAACGGCTTTACCGCGAAGGAGCAGGGCCTCGTCTCCTTCAGGGACGTGCGCTCCTGCGGCACCGCTACCGCGGTCTCGGTGCCCTGCATGTTCTCCAACCTGACCCGTCGCGGCTATGACGAGACCCTGGCCAAGTCCAGGGACGGCCTGCTGGACGTGCTGCAACACGCCGGTGTCTCCGTGCTCTGGAAGGAGAATGACGGCGGCTGCAAGGGGGTGTGCAAGAACGTGCCCACCATCGAGATCGAGCCCAAGGCGTTCCCGCAATATTGCGAGGGGGAAGCCTGCCATGACGAGGTCCTGTTGCAGGGACTGGATGAGCAGATCGCCGGAATGCGGGGCGGGCAGGGCGGCAAGCTGGTGGCCTTCCACCTGATGGGCAGCCACGGTCCGACCTATTATCGCCGCTACCCGGCCGCCGATCGCGCCTTCCTGCCGGACTGCCCGCGCAGCGACATCGAAAACTGCACCAATGAAGAGCTGGTCAACACCTATGACAACACCATCCGCTACACGGACAAGGTGTTGTCCGAGCTCATCGGCAAGCTCAAGACCCTGGAGAAGGAGTACAACGTGGGGTTGATCTACCTCTCCGACCACGGGGAATCCCTCGGGGCCATGGGGCTCTACCTGCACGGCACACCCTACAAGTTCGCGCCGGACGATCAGACCCGGGTGCCGCTCCTGACCTGGTTCTCCCCCCAGCTGCAGGCGGATCGCCAGTTGAACCTGGACTGCCTGCAACAGGAGGCGACCGCCAAGCGCTTCTCCCACGACAACCTGTTCCATTCAATTCTGGGGATCATGGATGTGCAGACCCGGGTGTATGACGGCAAGCTGGATGTGTTCAAACCCTGCCGGGCAGGGTAGTGCGGCAAAAACGCACACAATAAAAAACGGCAGCCAAGAGGCTGCCGTTTTTGTTTCTCAAGGCTTTGGCCCTACTTCTGCTCCATGATGATCTGCAGCAGATCCCCTTCCAGCAGGGAGCGCTTGACCAGGGCGAAGCCGCCGATGGTAGGCTGGTTCTGGAAGCGGGCCTTCACGATGGGCAGGCCACGGTGGAAGCTTGGCAGGGACTGGTGCTCGACGCAGCGGCGGATGGCCGGGATCAGGATCTCCTCGGCGGCGGTGATTTCACCGGCGATCAGCACCTTCTGGGGGTTGAACAGGTTGACCGTGATGGCGATGGCGCGGCCAAGATGTTCCCCCACGTTTTCGATCACGCTGCGGGCCAGCTCGTCGCCGGCCAGGGCCGCCTTGCACACCTCCTGGATGGTGATGTGCTTCTCCTGCAGCGAGCTCAGGTGGCCGCGGCTGATGAGCTCCTTCACCTTGTCGACGATGGCCTCGTTGGAGGCGATGGTCTCGAGGCAGCCGAAGTTGCCGCAGTGGCAACGCTTGCCGAGGGGCTCGACCTGGATGTGCCCGATCTCGCCGACGTTGCGGTTCTGGCCGAGGAACACCTTGCCCTTGGTGATGATCCCAGATCCCGTCCCCTGGTGGACGCTCACCAGGATGGAGTCCATGCAGTCGCGGGACTCGCCGAAGAAGTGTTCGGCCAGTGCCAGCGAGCGGGTGTCGTTGCCCACGTAGCAGGGGAGGTTGAAGTGGTGCTCCAGGAGCTTGGCGAGCCCCAGGTTTCGGATCTGGTAGGTGGGGGTGTAGATGACCATGCCGGATTCCGGGTTGACCAGGCCCGGCATGGTGAGCGCGATACTGATGAGGTTGCGGCTGCGATCCTGATTGGCGTCGATGAAGGCGCCAATCTCCCGCAGCAGCATGTCGACCACGGGTTGCTGTTCGATCTCGGTCACCTGGGTGACGTGCTGATCGAGCTCCTTGCCGTCGAGGTCATACAGGGAGAGCTGCAGATAGCCGCGGCCAAGCTTGGCGGAGACAAACTGGAAGCGATGCTTGATGGTGGTCAGGGAGATGGCGCGGCGCCCGCCGGTGGAGGCTTGCGGCGATGTTTCCCTGATCAGCCCATGCTCGATCAGTTGCCGGGTTATCTTGGTCACGCTGGCCGGGGCCAGCTGACTCAACTCGGCAATTTTGACCCGCGAGATGGGGCCCTGCAGGTCGATGAGCCGATAGACGACTGCACTGTTCACCTGCTTGATGAGATCTACGTTTGCTATTTGTCCGCCAGTCATAGTGTCACTGTGTTGTGTAGTGTCCGTTAACCACGGTCCCGCAGACCGTGAAGGCCTGATCAAAGACGGTGAGGTTGGCAATTTTTCCGACCTGGATACTACCGAGACGTGAGTCCCATCCAATGGCGCGCGCGGGGTAAAGAGTGGCCATTCTCAGTGCTTCGTCGAGCGGCAAACCGACCTGTTTGACCAGATTCTCCACCCCTTCGATCATGGTGAGGGCGGAGCCGCCGAGTGTACCATTCTCGTCGACGCACTGACCATCGCGGAAATAGACGGTTGCGCCGCAAAAATCAAATTTCTCAAAGCCTTCCGGTGCCCCGGCCGCCGCGGTGGCGTCGGTGACCAGCACCAGTTTCTCCCCCAGCATCCGGTGCGCCAGGCGCACGTTGGCCCAGTGCACGTGGTGGCCGTCGACGATGATGCCCGCATAGACATCCTTGCGATCGTAGATGGCGCCGACCACGCCGGGCTCGCGCCCGTTCAGGGTCGGGGTCATGGCGTTGTAGAGGTGGGTCGCAAAGCGCATGCCGTTGTCAAAACCGTCCATGGCCTGGTCGTAGTTGGCGGCGGTGTGGCCGGCACTGACCAGAATGCCGGCCTCCACCAGGCGGCGGATGTGCTCGGGCTTGTTGCGCTCCGGCGCCAGGGTGATCTTGGCGATGGCATCCGCATTGGCGCAGAAGAAGTCGATCATCTCGTCAGCGGGCTGACGGATCTGCTCGGCCGGGTGGATCCCCTTGCGCTTGAGGTTGGTGTAGGGGCCTTCCAGATGCACGCCCAGGACTTCGTTGGGATGCGCCGCCATGTAGTCGCGGGTAACCGACACCGCCTGCTTCATGTCCGCATCCGGGCTGGTGATCAGGGTCGGCAGGAAGCTGGTGGTGCCGGATTTCAGGTTGGCCGCCTGCATGGTGGCCAGGGTCTGGGTGGTGATGTGGCCGTTGAACATGACGCCGCCGCAGCCGTTGAGCTGGACGTCGATGAAGCCGGCGCTGAGGTTGGCGCCCTTAAGGTCAATCCGCTCGAGGTTCGCAGGCAGCTCCGCCTCGCGGGAGATGGCGACAATCTTGTCGCCATCGATGACCACACCATAACCGGTCAGCACGCAGCTGCCGGTGTAGAGAGTGCAATGGGTCAGTGCGTACATGGGGGCTCCTCAGAGGTGCTTGATGTTGTCGGCTTCCAGCTGCTGGAAGTAACGCACCGTCTTGACCTTGAGCTCCATGGTGGAGGGCTCGTCGCACACGACGATGCCTTTCGGGTGCAGCTGCAGGGTGGAGATGGTCCACATGTGGTTGACGCTCCCTTCCACCGTGGCCTGCAGGGCCTGAGCCTTGGCATGACCGATCACCAGGATCAGGATCTCTTCGGCGTCCATCAAGGTTCCCACGCCCACGGTCAGCGCCAGCTTGGGCACCTGCTCCATGTCGCCACCGAAGAAGCGGGAGTTCGCGATGCGGGTGTCCTCGGTCAGGGTCTTGACCCGGGTGCGGGAAGCCAGGGAAGAGGCCGGCTCGTTGAAGGCGATGTGACCGTCATTGCCGACCCCGCCCATGAACAGGTTGATCTTGCCGTAGGACTTGATCTTGTCCTCGTAGCGCTGGCACTCGGCCACCAGATCCGGCGCGTTGCCGTTGAGGATGTTGATGTTTTCCGGGCGGATGTCCACGTGGTTGAAGAAGTTGTTGTACATGAAGCTGTGGTAGCTCTCCGGGTGCTCCTTCGGCAGCCCCACGTACTCGTCCATGTTGAAGGTGACCACGTTCTGGAAGCTCACCTCGCCGGCTTTATGCAGTTCAATCAGGCGCTTGTAGGTATTGAGCGGCGTGCCGCCGGTGGGCAGGCCCAGTACGAAGGGGCGCTCGGCTGTCGGCTTGAACGCATTGATGCGGTCAACGATGTAACGGGCGGACCAGAGACCCACCTGGCTGGCAGACTTCAACGGGATCAGGCGCATTATCTATACCTCTATACGGGTTGCAGCTGTCTATTGACGGCAAGACTAAAAGACACATCTAAGTTGTTTTATAGCGTAAATAAAGATTGCGAACTAAGCCACATCAATCCACTACCTTTATGTCTGATGAGTGATAATGATCACGAATGCGGGTTTATTAATTTGCGCAGCGAAATAAAAGCCCTAGACTGCCAATCAAGCCTTGATGGCTTATGCGTCGAACGTGATAAGCACTTAATTTCTAGAAAATCATCAACTAAGGAGAGGAACCGTGAACATTCTCGGTTATTTGCAAAAGATCGGCCGCGCCCTGATGGTGCCGGTAGCGGTATTGCCTGCCGCCGCGATCCTGATGGGGATTGGCTACTGGATTGACCCGAACGGCTGGGGTGGCGGAAGCCCTCTGGCTGCGTTTCTGATCAAGGCGGGCGCCGCCATCATCGACAGCATGCCCATTCTGTTCGCCGTGGGCGTGGCGTATGGCATGTCCAAGGATAAAGACGGCTCCGCCGCGCTGGCCGGTCTGGTCGGCTTCCTGGTCGTCACCACCCTGCTGAGCCCGGGCGCCGTTGCCCAGATCAAGGGCATCCCGGCCGACCAGGTACCGGCAGCCTTTGCCAAGATCAGCAACCAGTTCGTCGGCATCCTGTGCGGTGTCATCGCCGCCGAGCTGTACAACCGCTTCAGCAGCGTGGAGCTGCACAAGGCACTGGCCTTCTTCTCCGGCCGTCGTCTGGTGCCGATCGTGACCTCCGTGGTGATGATCGTGGTCTCCTTCATCCTGATGGCCGTCTGGCCGGTCATCTACGGTGGCCTGGTGAGCTTCGGTGAATCCATCGTCAGCATGGGCTCCACCGGTGCCGGCATCTACGCCTTCTTCAACCGTCTGCTGATCCCGGTCGGTCTGCACCACGCCCTGAACTCCGTGTTCTGGTTCGACGTGGCCGGCATCAACGACATCCCGAACTTCCTGGGTGGCCAAACCTCCATCGACGCCGGTAAAGCGGTCGTGGGCGTGACCGGCATGTACCAGGCCGGCTTCTTCCCCATCATGATGTTCGGTCTGCCGGGTGCCGCGCTGGCCATCTACCACGCCGCGAAGAAAGAGAACAAAGAGAAGGTTGCGTCCATCATGATCGCCGCCGCCTTTGCCGCCTTCTTCACCGGGGTGACCGAGCCGCTCGAGTTCTCCTTCATGTTCGTGGCGCCGGTGCTGTATGTCATCCACGCCCTGCTGACCGGCCTGTCCGTGTTCATCGCCTCCAGCATGCACTGGATCGCCGGCTTCGGCTTCAGCGCAGGTCTGGTGGATATGGTGCTCTCCAGCCGCAACCCGCTGGCCACCCAGTGGTACATGCTGCTGGTACAGGGCCTGGTGTTCTTCGGCCTCTACTACGTGGTCTTCCGCGCCGTGATCGCCAAGTTCAACCTGAAAACCCCGGGTCGTGAAGACGACGAAGCCGTGCCGGTACAGGCTCAGACCACCGACCGCACCGAGTTGGCCAAGCAATATCTGGAAGTGCTGGGCGGCCAGGAAAACCTGGTGACCATCGATGCCTGCATCACCCGTCTGCGTCTGACCCTGAAAGATCGCAGCATCGTCGACGAGCGCAAGCTCAAAGCCCTGGGCGCGGCCGGTGTGGTCAAGCTCGGTGAGCAGAACCTGCAGGTGATTCTGGGTCCCTTGGCCGAGATCATCGCCGGTGAGATGAAAGCCCTGCGTTAATCGAGCGTGAGCTCACCTCAAGTCTAAGTCCATTGTTGACATAACTAAGGGCCCCGCCTCGGGGCCCCATATAAAAAAAGCCAAGAAAATCCAACCTTTACTTCAAACGAGAGCAGCAGTTATGAACTTCAAACATTCTCTGTTAGCCATTGCCATGTCTACCGTTTGTGCCGCCCAGGTACAGGCAGCCGATGCCGCCAAGCAAGCCGTGGTCGATTCCCTCGCCAGCAACCTCGTCGTCAAGTACGAAGTCGTCACCAATGACGGTGCCGGCGCCGGTCTCGACTGCCAGGCGCTGGGCTCCGAGTGGGCGAGCTGCGGTGTGGCCAAGCTGCACCTGACCAATACCGGTGCCGACGTCACCTCCAAGGACTGGAGCATCTATGTCTCCTCCATCCGCCGCATCCAGCGGGTGGACAACGACCAGTTCACCATCACGCACCTGACCGGCGACCTCTATCGTTTGACGCCGACCGAGAAGTTCCAGGGCTTTGCCAAGGACGCCACGGTCGAGGTGCCCCTGGTGGTGGAATACTGGGTACTCTTTGAATCTGACATCATGCCGAACTGGTACGTCGCCAGCGAAGGGGCCGAGCCGAAAGTGCTGGCCAGCATGAGCAACATCGACGACGCCACCACCTACGAGAAGCCGATGCCGGCCGACGGCTGGAAGCGCACCAAGGATGACAACAACATCCTGATGAACAGCGAGACCCGCTTCGCCGCCAACCAGACCAGCACCCTGCTGCCGGCTGGCAAGATTGACGACCAGATCCTGCCGAGCCCGATGAAGCAGGTGGTGAAAGCCGGCCCCCAGGTCGACTTCTCCACCATCAAGCTCAATGCCCTCGACCTGCCGAGCGACCGCGCCGAGGCCCTGAAGGCGCAATTGACCAAGCTGGGTGTTACCCTCTCCGACACCGGCTACCCGGTCACCATCAAACTCGGCAGCAAGCTCAAGCAGGCCGAAGGCTACGACATGACCATAGGCCAGAAGGGGACCGTCATTCAGGGGCACGACGTTGACGGCGCCTTCTGGGGGGCCCAGTCCCTGATCTCCCTCCTGGGAGTTGACGACAAGCTGGTGAGCCAGATGAGTGTCGAGGATGCCCCGCGCTTCGAATACCGTGGCATGCAGACCGACGTGGCCCGTCACTTCAGAAGCCCGGAAACCATGAAGAAGCTGGTGGACCAGATGTCCGCCATGAAGCTCAACGTGCTGCACCTGGGATTGACCAACGATGAAGGCTGGCGCATCGAGATCCCGGGCCTGCCGGAGCTGACCGACGTCGGCAGCAAACGCTGCCATGATCTGTCCGAGACCCAGTGCCTGCTGCCGCAGCTGGGCTCAGGCCCCACCAGCGACAACATGGGCACCGGCTTCTACAGCAAGGCGGACTACATCGACCTGGTGCGCTATGCCAAGGCCCGCGGCGTGACCGTGATCCCCGAGATCAACATGCCGGCCCACGCCCGTGCCGCCGTGGTCTCCATGGAGGCGCGCTACCAGCGTCTGATGGCAGAGGGCAAAGAGGCTGAGGCCAACCAGTTCCGCCTGACCGACCCAGAAGACACCTCCAACGTCACCTCGGTGCAGTTCTACGACAAGATGTCCTTCATCAACCCCTGCCAGCCGGGCGCCGCCACCTTCGTGGCCAAGGTGATGGACGAAGTGGCCCAGATGCACCAGGCCGCCGGCCAGCCGCTGACCGCCTGGCACTACGGTGGTGACGAGGCGAAGAACATCATGCAGGGTGGTGGTTACCAGGATCCGGCCGTCACCAAGAAAGAAGAACTGGTGGCCTGGAAGGGCAACGTCGACTCCAGCAAGCAGGACAAGCCGTTTGGCAAGTCCCCCATGTGCCAGAAGATGATCGATGAGGGCAAGATCAAGGACGTGGCTGAGCTGCCGGTCCATTTCGCCAAGGAAGTGAGCGAGATGGTCAAGGGCCACGGCTTCTCCACCCTGCAGGCGTGGGAAGATGGACTGAAGTACGCCACGGATGCCAGCGTGTTCGCCACCGACAAGACCCGGGTCAACTTCTGGGAAACCCTCTACTGGGGTGGCTTCAACGAGGCGATGAAGTGGGCGCACAAGGGCTATGACGTGGTGCTCTCCAACCCGGATTACCTCTACTTCGACTTCCCGAACGAGGTACACCCGGCCGAGCGCGGCTACTACTGGGCCACCCGCTTCAACGACACCCGCAAGGTGTTCGCCTTCGCCCCGGAAAACCTGCCGCAGAACGCCGAGACCTCGGTTGACCGCGACGGCAACGCCTTCGTGGCCAAGGGTGACCAGGACCCGGTCAAGTTCAAGGGGATCTCCGGTCAGCAGTGGAGTGAAACCGTGCGCACCGACGCCCAGTACGAGTACATGGTCTACCCGCGCATCTTCTCCGTGGCCGAGCGCGCCTGGCACAAAGGGGGCTTCGAGCTGGACTACGTGAAGGGTCGCGAGTTCTCCGGTGAGACCAAGCACGTGAACAAGGCCACCCTCAACAAGGAGTGGAACCAGTTTGCCAACGTGCTTGGCCAGCGCGTGCTGCCGAAACTCGACCAGGCCGGTGTCGAGTACCGCCTCTCCGTACCGGGTGCCAAGGTGGTGAACGGTGTGCTTGAAGCGAACGTGGATCTGCCGGGCCTGCCCATCCAGTACAGCCTGGATGGCAAGAGCTGGAGCGCCTACGACGCCGCGGCCAAGCCAAGCGTCAACGGCAAGGTCTACCTGCGCACCGTCAGCTTCGATGGCAAGCGCACCAGCCGCGTCACCGAGCTGAACTGATGAGCTCGGGTCATTGACACAGGGCGGGTCGCAAGACCCGCCTTTCCCAAGGGCGATAAGCATCGGGCTTGGGAAAGGTTGACTGTGCATGTGAGCCTTTGTTGTGTGTGTGTTTTGTCTGTTTTTCATCACTTGTTGCCCCGCCTCGTGCGGGGCTTTTTTTGACCCGGATCCCTGCCCGTTTGCCCGCTTCGCCGTTTTTGGTGCGCCAATGCCCCGGATCGGCCAAATTCAGGTTGAGGCAGGGCGCGTAATGAGGGATCATACCCGGCTTGACGGCGGGGGGTTGAGGGTGCCAGCCGGCACAACTTCCGCCAGTGACGCTTTTTTGAGGTGAGCCATGAGTCAGGCGAACAGCCCAACTAACTTTATTCGTCAGATCATTGATGAAGATCTGGCCAGCGGTAAGCACACCCGCGTGCATACCCGTTTTCCGCCGGAGCCGAACGGTTATCTCCATATCGGCCACGCCAAATCCATCTGCCTGAACTTCGGCATCGCCCGTGACTATCAGGGCCAGTGCAACCTGCGCTTCGACGATACCAATCCGGCGAAGGAGGACATCGAGTTCGTGGAGTCCATCAAGCAGGACGTCCAGTGGCTCGGCTTCCAGTGGAGCGGCGAGATCTGCTACTCCTCCGACTATTTCCACAAGCTGCACGGTTACGCCATCGAGCTCATCGAGAAGGGGCTGGCCTATGTGGACGAACTGACCCCGGAGCAGATGCGCGAATACCGTGGCACCCTGACCGCCCCGGGCAAGAACAGCCCGTTCCGCGATCGCAGCGTGGAAGAGAACCTGGCCCTGTTCGCCAAGATGAAGAGCGGCGAGATGGCCGAGGGCAGCGCCTGCCTGCGCGCCAAGATCGACATGGCCTCTCCCTTCATGGTGATGCGCGACCCCGTCATCTATCGCATCAAGTTTGCTCACCACCACCAGACCGGTGACGAGTGGTGCATCTACCCGATGTACGACTTTACCCACTGCATCTCGGACGCCCTGGAGGGGATCACCCACTCCCTGTGCACCCTGGAATTCCAGGACAACCGCCGTCTCTATGACTGGGTGCTGGACAACATCTCCATCGAGTGTCACCCCCGTCAGTACGAGTTCTCCCGTCTGAACCTCGAATACACCGTCATGTCCAAGCGCAAGCTGAACCTGCTGGTGACCGAGGGGCACGTAAGCGGTTGGGACGATCCGCGCATGCTGACCGTCTCCGGGCTGCGCCGCCGCGGCTATACCCCGGCCTCCATCCGCGAGTTCTGCAAGCGCATCGGCGTGACCAAGCAGGACAACATCGTCGAGATGAGCATGCTGGAAGCCTGCATCCGCGACGATCTCAACGAGAACGCGCCGCGCGCCATGGCAGTGCTGCACCCGGTGAAGGTGGTGATCGAGAACCTGGCGGCCGACGAAGTGCTGACCGCGCCGGCGCATCCGAACAAGCCGGAGATGGGCAGCCGCGAGCTTCCCTTCACCCGCGAGATCTTCATCGACGAGGCGGACTTCAAAGAGGAAGCCAACAAGCAGTTCAAGCGTCTGGTACTGGGCAAGGAAGTGCGCCTGCGCAATGCCTATGTCATCAAGGCCGAACGGATCGAGAAGGATGCCGATGGCAAGGTCACCTGCATCTACTGCTCTTACGACGCCGACACCCTGGGCAAGGATCCGGCGGACGGTCGCAAGGTGAAAGGGGTGATCCACTGGGTCAGCGCCACTCACTCCCTGCCGGCCGAAGTGCGTCTCTACGATCGCCTGTTCAAGGTGCCAAACCCGGGTGCCGAAGAGGACTTCGAGGCATCCCTCAACCCCGAGTCCCTGGTGATCATCGCCGGTGCCCGTGTGGAAGCCTCCCTCAAGGACGCCAAGCCGGAGTCTGCCTACCAGTTCGAGCGTGAAGGCTACTTCTGCGCCGACAACAAGCTCTCCAGCCCGGAACACCTGGTGTTCAACCGCACCGTCGCCCTGCGCGACGTCTGGGGCAAGGCCGAAGCCTGATAGACGAAAGGGCAGGGGAGACCCTGCCACTTCTGATCCGGATTACGGACACAAAAAAGCCAGCGTGATGCTGGCTTTTTTATATTGTGCTGACCGGTGCGATCACTCGTCGTGCTTGCAGTCGCCGTTGGCGCAGTGGCCGTACAGGTAGAGGCTGTGGTTGGTCAGGCGGATGTTGTGTGCCTTGGCGATGTCGCGCTGACGCTGCTCGATCACCTCGTCGGAGAACTCGATCACCTTGCCGCAGTCGAGGCAGACCAGGTGGTCGTGGTGCTCCTGGGTGGCCAGCTCGAACACCGACTTGCCCCCTTCGAAGTGGTGACGGGTAACGATACCGGCATCATCAAACTGGTTGAGAACGCGATAGACGGTAGCGAGACCAATCTCCTCACCCTGATCGATCAGCCGTTTGTACAGATCTTCCGCACTGGTGTGCTGGCAGTCCGGCTGTTGCAGGATTTCCAGGATCTTGACGCGGGGCAGGGTAATCTTGAGCCCGGCCTTTTTTAACGCTTGGTTGTTGTCTGCCATATTCTATGTATTCGCATTCTCGAAGGTGTGGTTATTCTGATTGACTGCCGAGGGAATGGCAACCACGAACTCGTATGGCCTGTCATTATAGGTCGTAGCCAAGTTAAAAATAAACCCAGTAATTCAATGGGTTTAGCACATTTCCCCCGCCGGGAGATTAATCCGGCCCGCTTGCTCCGCCAGAGAATGTTGATACTATGTGATCTCTTTATAATCTGGTCGGATGAGATCCATGGATTGGCTTTTTGGCAACGCAGCCTGGGTTCGCTGCGCCCTCAACGCCTGGCCCCCCTTCTGGGGCGCCGGCATCAAGATAGAGACCCTGAGCCCCGATTTTCGCTTCTGCCGGGTGACGCTCAAGTCCCGCTGGTGGAACAAGAATGCCAACCGGACCCAGTTCGGCGGCAGCATGTTTGCCATGACGGATCCCATCTATCCGCTGATGCTGATGGGCCATTTCAAGAACCGCTATTACGTCTGGGACAAGGCGGGCAGCATCAACTTCACCAAGCCCGGCAAGGGCAAGCTGGTGGCGGAGTTCACCCTGACCGACGGCAAGCTGGCCGCCATCGTGGCCGCAACCGAGGGAGGCGACAAGCACTTCCCCGAGTTTGAGGTGACGGTGCAGGACAGCCAGGGCGAGCTGGTGGCCCAGGTCAAGCGGACGCTCTATGTGCGGGCCCGGCCAGAGCACCGGCAAGGCGCAGAGTGACGCCGATGCAGAGACAGAAACAACAAGGGCCCCGACGGGGCCCTTGTTGCATGGAAGGGGAGGGAGATCACTCCAGCTCGCTCAGGCACATCTCTTCGTGCAGCTGCTTGCACCAGCCCTTGACGCGCTCGGCGGTCAGCTCCGGCTGGCGATCCTCGTCGATACCCAGACCCACGAAGTGCTTGTCATCCACCAGGGCCTTGGAGGCTTCGAACTCGTAACCGGCGGTCGGCCAGTGACCGATGATGATGGCGCCCTTGGCTTCGACGATGTCACGCAGGGTGCCCATGGCGTCGAGGAAGTACTCGGCATAGTCTTCCTGATCGCCGCACCCGAAGATGGCGACCAGCTTGTTGGTGAAGTCGATCTCTTCGAGCTCGGGGAAGAAGTCGTCCCAATCGGCCTGGGCCTCGCCGTAGTACCAAGTCGGGATACCGAACATCAGCAGATCGAAGCTGTCGATGTCGGCCTTGCTGCTCTTGGCAATGTCACGGACTTCAATCAGTTGCTTGCCCAGTTCTTTCTGGATCATCTTGGCGACAGCTTCGGTATTACCGGTATCGCTGCCGAAAAACAGACCTACACTAGCCATAGTGTTTAGTTACCCGTATCTGGTGTTGATTCTTAACGGTTCAGATTGCGATGCCTGCTGCGTGAGCAGACTCAATCTGTTGCTTCAGGATAGATTGGATCAGCTCGGCTCGGCTGACGTTCTGTTGCAGCGCAAGTTGGTTCAGGCGCTCCAGCAACTCGGCTTCCACCTTCAACTCGACCCGCTTCAGCCCGTTCTCCCGATCGCGCTTGAGCTGGTTGCGCTTGTTGATCTTGAGCTGGGTCTCACGGGGGAGTGGGTTGGTCTTTGGCCTGCCGGGGCGCTTCTCAGTTGCGAACAGATCCAGTGTTGTTCGATCAGTTTGCTGTTTGGCCATACATCACAGATGAAAAGTAGTTAGCCGATCCCTGAGCCTTCCCAGCCCATTTCGATCAGCCCCTTGGCGACAAAACCCGCGCAACCCAGAAACAGCACCAGCCAGACGACGAAGCGGCCAAACCGGGGCACGTTGCCGCGTTTGAGCACATCGTGAATGGCCAGACCAATCAGCAGGAAGATGGCCACGAAGAACAGTTTCAGGCCCAGACTCTCGATGAGATCGATGTGTTCACTCAGCATGGATTGCGCGCACTCCTAATGACGGGCGCACTATATCACAAAGGATTTGAAACTGTTAACCGCCTGTCGACAGGAAATCCACAACCAGTTTGTTGAACAAAACCGGCTTTTCCGCGTGTAGCCAGTGACCGGTGCCGGCGATGATGCGGGCCTTGGCGGCGGGGAACTGGGCCATCGCGGTCCCGGTGTATTCGGGCAGCATATAGTCGGACTCTCCCCCCTTGATGAAGAGCGTCGGGCCTTCGAAGCGGCGTTCATCGTCGGGCCAGCCCATGATGTTGGCGTAGTTGCGCTCAAGGGCCGGCACATTGAAGCGCCAACCCCAGCCTGACTCCCCTTTGGCGAAGGACTTGAGCAGGAACTGGCGTACCCCGGGGATCCCGATGTGCTCGGCCAGGATGGCTTCCGCCTCGCTGCGGCTTTGAGGAGCATGCTCGAGCGTGGCGTTGAGACCGGCGAAGACATCCTTGTGGCGGGCGTGGGGATAGGCCACGGGGGCGATGTCTGCCACCACCAGCTTGGCGACGCGCGTCGGTGCCTGCTTGGCGAGCTGCATGGCGACCTTGCCGCCCATGGAGTGGCCCACCAGGGCGACCTTATCGAGCCCCAGGAAGTCCAACAGGGCGAGGACGTCTGCCGCCTGCGCCGGGTAGCTCATCTCGTCGCTGTGGAAGGAGGCGCCATGGTTGCGCAGATCGACGCTGATGACCCGGTATTGCTCGCCGAGCGGGCGCGCCAGCAGGCCCAGGTTGTCCAGGCTGCCGAACAGGCCGTGGATCAGGACGACGGCAGGACCCTCTCCCTGATCCTTGAAGTTCAATCGTGAATTTTGTTGCAAAATGACACCTTGTCGGTCGTGGGCGATGTCGCCATATTTTTTAACACACTGAAAGAAAAGGATTTCACTCCGACATGGGGATATTTTTTGTGGTTTTTTTTCAAAAAAATCCTCCGAGATCGGTTATCAGTGCGGGGGATCACACACTTGGCCCGTCATTATGCCGTATTCTCGGGGAGATTCATGCACATCTGCCAGCCCCTCCCTTGGGCTGCCGGGTCTGCCTATGTATAATCGCCGCATCCGAATTTCGACGAGTCCAGCGCATCCTTATGAAAACCATCGAGCTTGATGACGATCTCTACTTCTTTATCGCGAGCCAGACCCGGCACATCGGCGAGAGTGCGTCCGATATCCTGCGTCGCCTGCTGGAGCAACCGGCCCAGACCCGGACGGCGACTGTGACGGCGGCCCCCGCGGTCCAGCCGCAGCCCGTGGCCGATGCCATGGGACTGGAGGCCCTGCTGGATTCCGGAGCGTTGCAGAAAGAAGAGAAGTCCATCAACCGCTTCATGCTGGTATTGAGCACCCTCTACCGGGACAACCCGGAGGGCTTCACCCAGGCGACCGAGATAAAGGGGCGCAAGCGCGTCTATTTCTCCCGTGACCCCGAGGCGCTGCGGGCCAGTGGCAGCACCACCAAGCCCAAGCAGGTGCCACAAACCCCGTTCTGGGTGATCACCAACACCAATACCAGTCGCAAGCAGAACATGGTGGCCCAGCTGATGAGCAGCATGGGGTATGACGAGGAACTGACGGCTCGGGTGTGCGGCGCCGTTTAACGCATCAACGACTCAAGGCCTTGCCGGGCAAGGCTCAGCACAAGGAAAACGCCATGGCACAGCATTCTCACGCCGGTCAGCCGGCTCGTCTTTGCGATCTGACCAACATCCCCCGTCTGGTCAGCGCCTACTACCTCAACAAGCCGGACATGAGCCGCCCCGAGCAGCGGGTTGCCTTCGGTACCTCAGGCCACCGCGGCAGCGCCCTGCACAGTGCCTTTACCGAATCCCATATCCTGGCGGTGACCCAGGCCCTGGTGGAGTACCGCCAGCAGGCCGGTATCACTGGGCCGCTGTTTGTGGGCATGGATACCCATGCTCTGTCCGAGTCCGCTTTTGCCAGCGCGGTGGAAGTGCTGGCGGCCAACGGTGTCGAGACCCGCATCCAGGCCGGCCTCGGCTTCACACCGACTCCGGTCATCTCTCACGCCATCCTGCGCCACAATGCAGGCAAACCCGTGGCGCAGGCTGACGGCGTGGTGATCACCCCGTCCCACAACCCGCCGGAAGACGGTGGCTTCAAGTACAACCCGCCCCACGGCGGCCCCGCGGAAGGGGAGATCACCAAGTGGGTGGAAGACCGCGCCAACGCGATTCTGGAAGCGAACCTGGCCGGCGTGAAGCGCATGCCGTTCGCCGAGGCCCTGGCGAGCGAGTTCGTGGTGGAACACGACTATGTCACCCCCTATGTGGATGATCTGGAGAACGTGCTGGACCTGGCCGCCATCAAGAAAGCAGGCATCAAGATCGGGGTGGACCCGCTCGGCGGCTCCGGCGTCGCCTACTGGGACGTCATCGCCAAGCGTTACGATCTCGACATCGAAGTGGTGAACTACAAGGTGGATCCCACCTTCTCCTTCATGACCCTGGACAAGGACGGCAAGATCCGGATGGACTGCTCCAGTCCGTTTGCCATGGCGGGTCTGATCGCCCTCAAGGACAAGTTCGACATTGCCCTTGGCAACGATCCGGACTACGACCGTCACGGTATCGTCACCAAAGCGGGGCTGATGAACCCGAACCACTACCTGGCGGTGGCGATCCAGTATCTGTTCACCCACAGAACCGGTTGGGCGAAAGAGGCGGCCGTCGGCAAGACGCTGGTCTCCTCTTCCATGATCGACCGGGTCGCCGGCGAGATTGGCCGCACCCTGAAAGAGGTGCCGGTCGGCTTCAAGTGGTTCGTGGACGGTCTCTACAGCGGCGAGTTCGGCTTTGGCGGCGAGGAGAGCGCGGGCGCTTCCTTCCTGCGCAAGAACGGCACCGTCTGGACCACCGACAAGGATGGTTTCATCCTGGCGCTGCTGGCCGCCGAGATCCTGGCCGTCACCGGCAAGGATCCCCAGGCCCATTACGACGCCCTGGAGGCGAAATTCGGCCGCTCCAGCTACCGCCGCATCGACGCCCCGGCCAACAGTGCCCAGAAGGCGGTGCTCTCCAAGCTGGATCCGGCGCTGGTGGAGGCTTCCATGCTGGCGGGTGACCCCATCACCGCCAAGCTGACCAAGGCCCCCGGCAACGACGCCGCTATCGGCGGTCTCAAGGTCGTGACCGAGCATGGCTGGTTCGCGGCGCGCCCCTCCGGCACCGAGTCCATCTACAAGATCTACATGGAAAGCTTCAAGGGGGAGGCACACCTGGACCTCATCCAGCAGGAAGCCCAGCAGATTGTCTCCGCTGCCCTGGCCAAGGCCGGCGTCTGACCCTTCTGGCATCAACCCAAGTGAAAGAGGAGCCCTGGTGGCTCCTCTTTTTTATGTCGGGTTGATCGCAGATCAGCCGTTGTCGACGCCGCCGGTGGCGGCCTTGCGGTTCTGCCAGCGCTTGAGGAAAGGACGGGCAGGCAGCTTCATCAGGAAGAGGGAGAGCAGGATCACCGCGATGCCGAGCCACTGTCGGCCGTCCAGTGTCTCGCCCACCAGCAGCACGCCGCCTGAGACCGCCACCATGGGGTTGGTGAGGGCCAGCATGCCCATCACCTCGGGGCCGTGGCGTTTGAGCCCCCAGAGCCAGGCCCAGTAGGCGAGCGCCGTGTTGAGCAGCACCAGCCAGAGCAGCCCCGGGGTGCTGGCGGCATGGGGCAGGGGCATGGGGCCCGCCAGCCACCAGGCGAGCGGGATCAGCATCAGGCCGCCCAGCAGCAGCTGCCAGGCGGTCAGTGCCAGCAGATCGCTCACCGGCCAGCGTTGCATCCAGCGGCTGGACTGACCGATGAGAACGGTGGCGAGCAGGGCGCAGGCCACGCCGACGGGATCCAGATTGGCGGAAGGGTTGAGCAGCAGGAGCACACCGGTCAGCCCCATGAGGCCCAGCAGCAGCCACTTGAGGGTCGGCCGCTTGCCATCCTGCAGCCAGGCCAGCGCCATCAGGATGAGGGGCAGGGTGGCGCCCAGGGTGCCCGCCACGGCGCCGGGCAGGCGGAAGGCGGCCACGAACAGCAGGGCGAAGAAGGCGGTGATGTTGCAAAACGCCAGCAGGAACTGGCGGTTCCAGCTGAGGGGCGGCCAGCGCGGATGCAGCATCAGCAGCAACACACCGGCGGGCAGGGCTCGCCACACGGCCACCCAGTAGGGCGAGTAGTCGGTCAGGTAGAGACTGACGACGGCATAGGTGCTGCCCCACAGCAGGGGGGCGAGCAGGGCGATCATTAGCGGCATGGTTGTCTCACAAAAAAGTATCTTTAAGAAAAGATAAGCTAGCCGCGAGTTGGTTTATTATCAAGTATCTTTATGAAAAGATAATGGAGCCATGATGGAGACAGATCACGTGGACCAGCTGTTGGGGCAGTGGGCCCGGCAGCGGCCGGATCTCGACTGCAGCCCCATGGGGGTGTTTGGGCGGGTGGCGCGTATGGCGGCCATCGCCGGGCGCGAGATCAATGACGAGCTGAAGGAGTGCGGCCTGCTGGGGTCGGACTTCGACATTCTGGCGACCCTGCGCCGGGCCGATGAGCCACTCACTCCCACGGCGCTCTACCAGTCCGCCATGCTCACCTCGGGGGCCATGACGGCCCGGCTCGACAAGCTGGCCGAGCGGGGCCTCATCGAGCGTCAGGCCGCTCCGAGCGACAGGCGAAGCCTCTTGGTCTGCCTGACGGCAGAGGGGCGGGAGCTCATCGATGTGGCGGTGGCGCGGCATGTCGCCAACGAGCGTCGCCTGCTGGCACCCCTGAGCGAGGGCGAACAGGTGCAACTGGCGGCCCTGCTCAAACGCTGGCTGCTGGAGAACGAATAGCAAAACGGGCCCATGGGGCCCGTTTTCACATCGGCAGGGGGATAGCCTCAATAGCCGCCCCTGGCCTCCTTGGCCGCCAGCCCCAGCTGCCAGACCGCCATGGCGTAGTGGGTGCTGTGGTTGTAGCGGGTGATGGCGTAGAAGTTCGGCAGACCGTACCAGTACTGGTAGCCGGTGCCCACGTCCAGACGCAGCAGGCTCGCCTCCTTGTGGTTGCCCAGATTGCCGGTCGGCGCCAGGCCGGCGCCACGCAGGGTGGCCACGGGGTAGCGGGTCTGGAAGCCGTGTTCATAGCCGGGCAGCTGGCCCTGACCGCGCACCGCCACCGGTTGCCCCTTCTCCCAGCCATGGGCCTTGAAGTAGTTGGCCACGCTGCCGATGGCATCCACCGGATCCCAGAGGTTGGTGTGGCCGTTGCCGTCAAAGTCCACCGCATAGCGCTGGAAGCTGGAGGGCATGAACTGGCCGTAGCCCATGGCACCGGCGTAGGAGCCCTGGGGCTCGGTGGGATCTATCCCCTCGTCCCGGGCCATCACCAGGAAGGCCTCCAGCTCGCTCGTGAAGAAGTCGGCGCGGCGCGGATAGTCAAACGCCAGGGTCGCCAGGGCATCCAGGATGCGGGTCTTGCCCATCACCCGACCCCAGCGGGTCTCCACCCCGATGATGCCGACGATGATCTCCGGCGGCACGCCGTAGATCTGTTGGGCGCGGTTGAGCTCGCTCTCGTATTCGCGCCAGAAGTTGACGCCGTTTTGCACGTTGTCCGGGGTGATGAACTTGGCGCGGTAGCGATTCCAGGCGCCGGTCGGGCCGGTAGGCGGCGTGGTGGTAGGCGCCTGGGCGTCCATCAGCTTGATGATCCAGTCATAGCGCTGCGCCTGCGCCAGCAACTGGTGCAGCTCGGCGCCGTTGAAGCCGTGCTTGGAGACCATGCGCTGCACGAAGTTGTCCACATTGCTGCGGTTGGCGAAGTCCCCCCTGCTGACGCCCGGCTGGCTCACCTGGCCGTAGAAGGGTTTGCTCGGCGGTGTCTGGTTGATGAAGGCGCTGTTGGGCTGGGGTTTGACCACGGGCTTGGGCGCCGGGGTGCTGCTGCAGCCATAGAGCAGGGGAAACAGGGAGAGGAGACAGACAAGGCGACGCATAAGGTTCTCGTGAGCCTGAAAAAGAGTGCCGTCATGGTAAAACATTGGCGTCCATGCGCAAGTGCTCCGTGCAGTGGCATTCCCTCTTTCCCACTGTCTCCCGCCTCCTCAACGCAGGGTGTGATAGCCGCTCCAGAGCCGGGTCAGGGTGGTGATGAGGCAGAGCAGGGCAAAGCCGTAGGCGAGGGACACAAAACCGGCGGGCCACAGACACATCAAGACGAACAGGGCGATGGTCTCGCTCCCCTCGGTCAAGCCGCCGAGGTAATAGAGCGACTTGTGGTGATAGACGGGGTTATCGATCCCCCGCTTGCCCGCCATGATGGCGAAGGCGAGAAAACTCGAGCCCGTGCCCATGAAGGCAAACAGCAGGGTGGCGGCGGGCAGGGCGTTGGCGGGGTCGGCGAGGGCGAACCCCAGCACCACGGCGGCGTAAAAGATGAAGTCGAGGGTGATGTCGAGAAAACCGCCGCAGTCGGTGATCCCCGTCTCCCGTGCCACGGCGCCATCCAGCCCGTCCAGCATGCGGTTGAGCAGGATGGCGAGCAGTGCCCAGAGATAAAGGTTGAAGGCCAATAGCGGCAGCGCCAGCATGCCGATGGCAAAGCCGGTGAGACTCACCTGGTTGGCGCTGATCCCCATGCGCCGCAAGGGTCTGGCCAGCCGGGTGAGGGGGCTGCGAATGAAGGGGATGAGGTAGCGATCGAACAAGGTCAGGATCCTCGGGAAACAGGGATGGAAAGGGTGAGGTCGAGGATGGTGCCGGGAGCATCCTCTTCATCGTGAGTGACCAGGATGGCGGGGATCGCCAGCATCCTTATCTGCTCGAACACCAGGGCGCGAAATGCCGCCCGCAGCGGCTTGTCGAGGCGGGAGAAGGGCTCGTCCAGCAGCAGGGCGTGCGGTTCGGCCAGCAGGGCCCGCAGCAGGCTGACGCGCGCCTTCTGGCCGCCGGAGAGCGCCCTCGGCAGCTTGTCTGCCTGATCCGCCAGCGCCACCTGTGCCAGGGCCTCCAGCGCTTTCGCCCGCCGGGCGCCGCTTCCCTTGAGGGAGGCGGGCATGCCGAACATCAGGTTCTCGGCCACCGTCAGGTGGGCAAACAGCAGGTCATCCTGAAACAGCATGCCGATGCGCCTCGCCTGCGGAGGCAGCGGGGTGAGCCGTCGCTCGCCGAGCCGGACGTCCCCCTCCAGCCGAAGGGGCCCCATGGGGGGCAGGACGCCCGCCAGCGCCGCCAGCAACGAGCTCTTGCCGCAGCCACTGGGTCCCATCAGGGTCAGCACCTCGCCGGGGGCGATGGCGAGTGCGGGTAACGACAGCAAGGGCGCTTGCCCAAGGTAGAGGTGAAGGGGCGTGGTGCTTAGCATCGAGACGTTCCCGTGTTTATCGGGCGCCCTTGAGCGCCGGGTTGAGGCGACCTGGCAGCCAGAGCGCCAGCAGATAGATTGCCAGTGGCAGGAGCAGTTGCAACAGGCCGTAGAGCCCGGCCAGCCGCCGGTTGAGGCCGCTGCCGATGGCCACCGCCTCCGTGGTGATGGTGACCACTCGACCTGCGCCAAACAACAGGGTCGGCAGATATTGGGCGAGGCTCACCGCCGCTCCCACCGCGAACGAGAACAGCAGCGGGCGGGCCAGCAAGGGCCCCTTCACCCGCCACCAGGTGTGCCAGGGGCTGGCGCCGAGCAGGAGCGCCGTCTGGGTGAGACGGGGATCGAACTGGCGATAGGGGGCGTGCAGACAGAGATAGACGTAGGGAAACACGAACAGCAGCTGGCTCCAGAGCACCCAGCCCCAGCCAATTCCGCCACCAAGCCAGTCGAGTCCGAGCCGGATGCCAAACAGCAGGCTGGCCTGGGGCAGCAGCAACGGCAGGCAGATGAGCCAGAGCGGCCAGGGGCGACGCCCCTGCTGCGCCTCCAGACTCAATACCACCAGCAGCAGGGCCAGCGCCGCGCCCGCCAGGGCCAGCAGGGCGCTGTCGACTAGCAGGGGCATCAGGTCCGGCAGCAGCACCAGCCAGTGCTGGCCGCTCCACTGGCTTGGCCACAGATCCGGGAAGGACCAGCGCCGCGCCAGCGACCAGAGCAGCAGGGCCGCCAGCACCGCCAGATTGATGGCAAACAGGGCGGCCACACAGAAGCTGGCCAGCCTGGCCGCCAGGGGGCGCGATGTGCGGCGCTGTCCGTCGAGCCAGGTCTGCTTGCCATACCGCTGATGAGCCCACTCCAGCAGGCGCAGCGCCGCCAGCAGCAACAGGCTGATGGCCAGCAGCAGCAGGGCGCCGCTGGCGGTGACGCCGCGCCAGCCAAGATCCGGATCCTGATACCAGAGCCACAGCCTGACTGCCAGCGGAGCGGGGGCATCCGGGCCCAGCAGCTGGGCGAGATCCACCACCGCCACCCCGTAGGCGGCGACCGCATAGAGGGGCAGGCGCAGGGCGGGCCAGAGGGCGGGCAGCAGCAGACGCCACCAGATCTGGGGGGCGCTGAAGCCCAGGCTAGCCCCGAGCCACTGCTGGCGCGCCAGTTTGGCGGGCTCCAGGGCCGCCAGCGCCATCAACAGCAGAAACGGCGTCTCCTTCATGATGAGGGCCAGGATCAGGCCAAGCCCCCAGGGATCCCGGATGGTCTGCCAATCGGGGGGAAACTCGAACCCGGTCAGGGAGGGAGAGACGAGGCGTAGCAGCCAGCCGGAGGGGGCGAGCAGAAAGGCAAAGCCGATGGCGAAGGCGACGTGGGGCAGGGCCAGCAGGGGGGAGAGCAGGCGGCGCAGCCAGCGAAAACAGGGGCGCTCGTCACCCTGCTGACCGCTTTGCGCCAGCAGCAGGGCGGTCAGCAGCAGGCTGCCGAGGGTCGAGGCCGTGCCAATCCACAGGCTCAGGGCCGCCGAGTGCCAGAGTCCGGGCTGGGCCAGCAGGCGATGAAGGTTTAGCTGGCTTAGCCCGCTGCCCAGCAGTTGCCACAGCCCCGCCAGCACGGGCGCCGCCAGCAGGAGGGCGCAAGCGCAGGTGAAGAGGGGACGCCAGCCTGGCAGCCGGTTGTCGGTGGTTGATGGCATCAGTGGCCGTAACGTTCGGCCCAGGCAGCTTCAAGCCTGAGTTGCCAGCTGGGGTGGGGCTCTGCCACCGCCTTGAAGCGCAGGGCCGGCGTCTGGCTGGCCGAGGCGGGCAGGGCGTCGGTCCGCAGCACGCTGGGATCGCCCCAGAAGGCGGGATCGGCCTTGCGTGCCTGGGCTGCCGGGCTTAGCAGAAAATTGACCGCCACCTTGGCCCCGGCACGGGCGCTGGCGTTGAACGGAATGGCGAGAAAGTGGCTGTTGGTGAGCGCCCCCTTTGCCATGGCCACCGCGACCACGCCAGGTGGCAGGGCACCGTTTTGCACCGCGCTCCGGGCCTCTCCCGGGTTGAAGCTGATGGCCATGGCCAGCTCGCCGTCATCCAGCAGCTGGCGGGTCTCGGCGGCGCTGGCAGGGAACAGCTTGCCCTTGCGCCATAGCGCCGGGTGCAGCGCATCGAGCCAGGTCCAGAGGGGCGCCGTCAGACGCTCAAACTCGGCATCGGTCGCCTCCCGATAGAGGGGGGCGGGATCCGGGGTGAGCTCCAGCAGGATTTGCTTGAGAAAGCTCGAGCCGTGGAACTGGGGTGGCTTGGGATAGGTGAAGCGGCCGGGGTTGGCCCTGGCCCAGGCGAGCAGGGCGGCGGCCGAGGTGGGGGGCGTGGCGACCTCCTCTCCGTTGACCATCAGGTTGAGCTGGCCTATGCCCCAGGGGGCCTCGAGCCCCGCTACCGGCACGGTGAAGTCCTCACTCACCGGCAGATTCATATCCACTAACGCCATGTTGGGCAGCTCCCCGGTGAACGGCACCCCCAGCAGCCCCTGTTCCTTGAGCGCCTTGAAATTCTCGCCATTGACCCAGAGCAGATCGATGGGGCCGCCCGCGAGTTTGCCCGCCTGTTTGTTGGCAAGCAGCTGGCTGACGCTCTGGGCGATATCATCCACCTTGACCTGCACCAGCCTGACTCCGTACTGGCGCTCGATCTCCTGCCCGGCCCACACCAGATAGCCGTTGATCTCCGGGCTGCCGCCCCAGGCGTTGAAGTAAACAGTCTGGCCCTTGGCCTCGTCCAGCGTCTGCTGCCAGCGGGCATCGGGGGCCGGGTTCTCGCCGGCAAACAGGGAGCCGCTTGCCAGCAGGGGCAGGGCACAGACCAGGGTTTTGAGCAGGGGCAGGGTCTTGAACATGAGTGTCACCTAAGGGATCAGGCGCCGCGGCGCCAGCTGTGATAACGGGCCAGCAGGGCTAGGATGCGGGTGGGCTGGTGGGCCCGTTTCCACTCGCCGGCCACGTATTTGTTCCCCTCCATCAGGGTGGGATAGGCGTGGAGGGTGGCGAGGATCTTGCCAAGCCCCAGCTTGTGGCGCATGGCGAGGACGAACTCGGCAATCCGCTCGCCGGCGTGAGTACCCACTATGGTGGCACCCAGGATCTTGTCCTTGCCCGGCACGGTCAGCACCTCGACAAAGCCCTCGCGCTCACCGTCGGCGATGGCGCGATCGAGCTCGGCCAGATCGAAGCGGGTCGCCTCGAATGCAATGCCCTGCGCCTCGGCCTCCTTGCGATTGAGGCCCACCCGGGCAATTTCTGGCGTGGTGTAGGTAGCCGCCGGGATCACCCGGTAGTCGGCGCGAAAGCGCTTGAACTGGCCGAACAGGGCGTTGACGGCGGCATACCAGGCCTGATGGGCGGCAAAGTGGGTGAACTGGTAGGGGCCGGCCACGTCCCCCACCGCCAGAATGCTGGGGTAGTTGGTGGCCAGAAAGCCATCGACCGCGACTGTGCCGCGCGGCGCCAGCGTGACTCCCAGCTCCTCCAGCCCGAAGCCGCTCACGTTGGCGACCCGGCCCAGCGCCAGCAGCAGCTGATCTCCTTCGATCACTTGGGTCTCGTCACCCCGGCGCAGGTGCAGCCGGATGGGCAGCCCAACCCGCATATCCTCTTCGGGCTGGTATTCCGCCCGTTCGGCGCGCCAGCCGGTGAGAAGGGTGGCGCCGTCCCGTTCCATCTGCTGGCACAGCGCCTCGGCCACTTCCCGCTCTTCTCGCGGCAGCAGCTGATCGGCCAGCTCCACCAGGGTGACGGGGATGCCGAGCAGGGCGAAGCTCTGGGCCAGCTCGCAGCCGATGGGGCCGCCGCCGAGCACCAGCAGGCGGCGCGGCGGGGTGCGCAGTTGCCACAGGCTGTCCGAGGTGAGGTAGGGGACGTCGCCAAGACCAGGCAAATCGGGCACCAGCGGTCTGGCGCCGGTGGCGATGACCACGTGGCGGGTAGTGAGGCGCCGGCCGTTGACGTCGACCTCCCAGGGGGAGACCAGCCGCGCCGCCCCCTCGATGCACTCCACCCCCAGCCCCTGGTAACGCTCGACGGAGTCGTGGGGCTCGACCTCCCTGATCACCTGGGCGACCCGCGCCATCACGGCGGCAAAATCAGCCTCGCTCTGGCTCGGGCTAAAGCCGAGCTCGCCCGCCTTGCGCTGCTCGGCAGCAAAGCGGGCAGCGCGGATCAGCGCCTTGGAGGGGACGCAGCCGGTGTTGAGGCAATCTCCCCCCATTTTGTGTTTTTCAATCAGGGCCACTTTGGCCTTCACCGCCGCGGCGATATAGCTGGTGACCAGGCCGCCGGCGCCGGCACCGATCACCACCAGGTTGTAGTCGTAGCGGATCGGCTTTTGATAGGGGGCGTGCAGGCGGCGCAGGGCGAGCCTGCGTTGCAGCCCCCGCATCAACCAGGGCATGAGGCCGAGCAGGGTCAGGGCCGCCACCAGGCCGGGGGAGAGGATGTTGCCCGTGCTGGTAAGGGTGGCCAGCTCGCTGCCCGCCAGCACATAGACGAAGGTGCCCGGCAGCATGCCGAGCTGGCTCACCCAGTAGTAGGTACTGACTCTGATGGGGGTCAGCCCCATCACCAGGTTGACCAGGAAGAAGGGGAAGAGGGGGATGAGGCGCAGGCTCAGCAGATAGAAGGGGCCATCCTTTGCCATGCCGGTCTGAAAGGTGGCCAGCTTGTCACCAAAGCGCGCGCTTACCCAGTCCCGCAGCAGGAAGCGGGCACTGAGAAACGCCAGGGTGGCGCCGAGCGAGCTGGCAAAGGAGACCAGCAGCAGCCCCCACGCCACGCCAAAGACCGCGCTGCCCGCCAGGGTGAGCAGGCTGGCCCCCGGCAGGGAGAGGGCGGTGCTGAGCACATAGATCATCAGAAACAGCAGGCTGGCCGCGACAAAATGGCGCTCTACCCAGAGCGCCAGGCTCGCCTGGCGAGCCTGCAACTGGGCGAGGCTCAGATAGTGGCCGAGATCAAGTGCGAAAAAGGCGCCGATGAGGCAGCCCATCACCAGCAGAAGCAGCAGACGGGCTCGCGTCATTTGGCGTCCTTGCCTGCGTTGGCATCGGCGGGGCGCACGGGCTGTACCGGCAGCTGGCAGAAGCCCTGGGGGGCGATGTCGAGGGCGGCGTTGAACTTGGCCGACATGTTCTGGAAGGCGATGAGGCCGGTGAGCTCCACCATGGCATCGTCATCGAACCAGGGCTTGAGACGGGCAGCCTGTTCATCGCTCACACCATCCAGCCCTGTCATCGCCTCTGTGTAGTCGAGTACGGCCCGCTCCCGCTCGTCGAACAAGGGGCTTTCGCGCCACTCGGCCAGGGCTTCCACCTTCTCGCTGGAGCCGGCCCGCTTGATGAGGGTCATGGCGTTGATATCGACGCAGAAGCGGCACCAGTTGAGCTGGGAGACCCGTACCGTCACCAGGGAGCGCAGCACGGGATCGATGGGAGAGCGCTTGCGGTTGATGACGCCATAGAGGGTCGCGACGGCGGCGAACAGGCGGGGGGCGCGGCCCCAGCACTTGCCGGGGATCAGCACCTGGCCGTAGTTGCGCTTCTGCAGCCAGAAGAAGGGGCGGATGAACCAGGCATAGGCACTGTCCGGCTTGACCTCAATGCGCATTTTGTTCCTCTTGAAGTTTTTGCATCTTGGGCTTGTAGGCGCCCCCCAGCCGTTCGTTGAGCCGGTTCAGGAAGTCCAGGATCCGTGCCCGGTTGGCCCCCAGATCGCTGCGCCCCTGACGGGAGGCGGATCGCATGTCGATGCGGGTCTCTTTCGGCCCGGCGAAGACCCGCAGCGCCACGTCATCCTGAAAACCGAACCAGCTCGTGGTGACGACGGCATCCAGGCCGTCCGGGCTCGGGTGCACCTGCCAGCCGAGCTCCGTCATCAGCTCATCCGCCTCGGCGAGCACCTCGGCGGGAGAGGCGCGGGTATAGAGAGGACCGGGGTTGCCGGGAAAAACTTGCAGGGGAGGGACGCTGACGGGGAGATCCTGCGCCGTTCTCAGCTGCGCGGCCCACTGGAGGCGGGGAGGGTGGTAGGGATCCGTGCTGACGTCGTTGGTGAGCGGCGAGCGCAAGGCCTGAACAATGAACAGCAGGGGCAACAGCAGGGGGGCGATGCCCCAGGCATCGGGCCACAGGTTGGCGGTGCGGCGATAGCGCCAGGGCAGGCGCAGCAGCAGCCACAGGCTGATCAGGGCGCTCGCGAGGCAGAGGGTGAAACCGAGCCACCAGGGCCAGAGGTGGGCACGGCTGCCAAGGGCGCCCCCGAGGGGCAGCAACCAGGCCAGCAGGGGCCACCACAAAGAGCTGTGCATAAGAAGGATCCACTGGTCAGGATGGAACTATGCCCAGAGGATAAACTTAATTGACTGATAACGTTAGTAAATTATCATATTGCTTCGGTATGGTGCCGCCCCGGGACGGGGCACGTCTGGGGCGGGGCGCCAGCAAGCCGGCGTGGGCTGGAGCGATGCTCGGGCAAGGTCTCAGCTGCGGTAGAGCACCTTGATCAGGTGGAAGCCGAACTTGGTGCGCACCGGTCCCAGGACCTTGAGCAGCTCCCCCTTGAAGACGGCGTCGTCGAAGGATTTGACCATGTCCCCCTTGGAGAACTCCCCCAGATCCCCGAAGCGCTTGCCGGAGGGGCAGGTGGAGAATCGCTTGGCCATCTGGCCGAAGTCGGCACCCTTCTCGATCTTCTCCTTGATCTCCAGACACTGTTTCTCTGTCTTGACCAGGATGTGCTGGGCACAGGCTTTTTTCATCGGGAGGCTCCTCGGTGGCGGTAAAGGGGCGCAAGATTACTCCAAATGGGCGCCCGCGTCAGCCCTCGGTGTTCGGGCTCAGCCCCGGGCCCCGGCGGCCAGGCGTGCCCTGGGTCGGGACTGCCAGATAATCTCCAGCCCCAGCAGGGCATAGAGGCTCCAGATGGCCAGGGGATTGAGCCACTCGCCACCCATCTGCAGGGTGAGCAGGGCACCGCCGACCAGCAGCAGCGACACCCCGGGCAGGCGCCAGTGGGCGGGCAGCGGCGCCAGCAGGGCCATGCCCAGCAGCAGGGCGAGGCCGAAGGGCAGGTTGAGGGCGGTGAAGGCCAGCGCCTGTTGGCCGTTCATGCCGGTCAGCAGGGCCAGCAGGGCGCTGCAGCAGGCCAGGAAGGTGATGAATTCGAGTCGGTCGGCGATGTAGTCAGCCAGTTGTTCGCTGCGTAAGGTCATGGTGTCTCTCCTGCGATGAATGGGATCAGTGTGAGGCAGGCGGGAGAGCAGTGGCAGCGGGATAAATCGATTGGATTGAACGAAGCTTTAGTGCCACCCATCAAGTTATTGATTTACACTTATTTTCCGGTTCAATAGCAGGCATGATGGCGCTGGCGTCAGACGATGATGTCAAGTCGGCTAGACGGCGTCCCCTCGCAAAGTCCGGGGCGCTTCGACAGGAATTGTCGCGCACCGGAGGGCGGCGGACGGGGGATGGCGGTGGATGAACGCAGGCGGAGTGCACCGGATGCGCGTGTTTTTTATACGCCCCTTGCCGCAAGCGTGTGCAATCGGCTCGGCCCGGCCGGGGAAGCGCCCCGCGCGCCGCCGTTTGGATGGCGATTTAGGGGGGAAGGGCCGTCACCCCGATTGGGGCCCGGTCGGGGGATTTCGCGACCCTGGTTGTGCTAGGATGGGCGAGTTTGGTCGGGGTGAGTCCCGCTATCGTTCTGAAGTTAACACTCTTTTAATCATGTTATTCGGGGAAATAGACGTTTGACAGGATGCTATCCTACTTCTCCTGCCGGGAGCACCGCATTCCGGCCATCCCGCCGTTACGGGGCCGGCGCCTTGCTGCTCGCCCTCTGCTTCTGGCTGCTGGCAACCCCCGCCCTGGCGGCCAAGCTGACCTATCAGGTCAAGGGGGTAAAGGGGGAGCAGAAGGACAACGTCGAGGCCTACCTCAACGCACTGCCCGTCTATCAGGAGCGCCAGTTCAGACCCGCCCGGGTCAAGATCACCGAGAGCGTGCAGAAGGCCCTCCAGGTCTATGGCTACTACCAGCCCAAGATCACCCTCAACCGCGACAAGAAATCCCCGGCCAGGGTCGTGATCGAGATCGAGCGGGGAGAGCCGGTGATTGTCTCGCGCCTCGACATCCTGCTGGAGGGGCAGGCGGGCAGCGACGAGGTCTACAGCGAGCTGCTGGACAAGCTGCCATTAAAAGAGGGGGATCCCCTCAACCACGGCAAGTACGAATCCATCAAGGCGGATCTGGGCAGCCTGGGGCTGGCACGGGGCTACTTTGACGCCAAGATCAGCAAGAGCCAGGTCAAGGTCTTCCCGGAGCAGGGCAAGGCGGAGATTTACATCCTGTTCCGCTCCGGCCCGCGCTACCACTTTGGCGAGATCCACTACGACGCGACGCCGGAGGCCCTGCGCCTGATCCGGCCGCTCGTCAACATCAAGAGTGGTGACCCCTACCTGGCGATCCGGCTGGCGGAGATGTCCCAGGATGTCTCCTCCACCAAGCTGTTCAAGCAGGTGGACATCAAGCCCCTCATCAGCCAGGCCGAGAACAACCTGGTGCCGGTGCAGGTGACCCTCAGCAACCGGGTCGACCACGAGATTGAGACGGGTATCGGCTACGCCACCGACGTGGGGCCGCGCCTGAGCGCCACCTGGGAGAAGCCCTGGGTCAACCGTTACGGCCACAGCCTCTCCAGTACCGCCAAGATCTCGGCCCCGGAGGCGGAGCTGAGTTTCGACTACCAGATCCCGGTGGGCAACCCGCTGCGGGACTACTACTCCCTGCAGGCCGGCTACCAATACACCGACAACAACGATACCCGCTCCGATCTGGCCACCTTCGGCGTGCACCGCTGGAAGCGGCGGCCCGACAGCTGGGACAGGGACGTGTTCGTGCGGCTGGAGAACGAGCGCTATGTGCAGGGCACCGACGAGGGGAACAGTCTGCTGCTGATCCCCGGTGTCTCCTGGTCGCGGCTGCGGGTGCGCGGCGGCCTGGTGCCGGACTGGGGGGATCGCCAGCAGCTGACGGTGGAGTTCTCCAGCCCCTATTGGGGGTCCGACATCAACTTCATGCGGGTGTGGGGGCGCAGCAAGTGGCTGCGTACCCTTGGGGAGGATCACCGCTTCCTGATGCGGGTCGAGCAGGGGGCCATCGTCGGGGATGACTTCTCCCTGGTGCCCCCTTCATTGCGTTTCTTCACCGGTGGCGACCAGACCATCCGCGGCTACGGCTACGAGACCGTCTCGCCGCGGGACGAGGAGGGCAAGCTCACCGGGGGCCGCTACACCAGCGTGGGCAGCCTGGAATACAACTACCGCTTCAGTGACAAGTGGCTCGGCGCCCTGTTCGTGGATGGGGGGACCGCCACCGTCGACTACAGCGAGGCCTGGAAGATAGGCACCGGGGTCGGGGTGCGCTGGGTGACCCCCATCGGCCAGGTCAGGCTGGACTTGGCGGTGGGCATCTCCGAAGAAGACAAGCCGCTGCGGCTGCACTTCGCACTGGGGCCAGAACTATGATCCGGTGTGAACGCGCTTCTTCTCTTCATTCTCTTTTCTGGCCGCTGCGGCTGAGCTTCTTGCAGGGGTCTGCATCGTGATCTGGGTAAAACGCATCGTCTTGTGGCTCATGGGCCTCATCTTCCTGCTGCTCATCGGCGTCAGCCTGCTGGGCTTCACCCACCAGGGCAACAAGTGGCTATGGCAGCAGGCCAGATCCGCACTGCCCTCCCTCAAGGGGGAGCTGGTGGCGGGCCAGCTCGGCTATGGCTGGACCCTGGAAGGGGTCGGCTGGCAGGACGAACTGGTGGACGTCACGGTCGAGCGTGCCGTGCTCGACTGGGATCTGGGCAAGCTGTTGCAGGGCAAGCTCTGGATCAAGTCCCTGGCGGTCACCCACCCCGTGGTCAAGGTCGCCGACTCGGAACCTGCGCCGGAAGAGCCGTCAGAGCCCTTCGTCTGGCGCCCGTTGCCGCTCAAGATCCAGATAGACAGCCTCCAGGTGGCCGACCTCGATCTGGCCGTGCCCGGCGTGGCGGTGACCCTCAAGGATCTGGAGATAGGCGCCACCCTGGATCGCAAGGGACTGATCGTGCGCGGGCCCGTGCTCGATGGCCTGAACGTGGTCCTGGCAGAGAGCGCGGTTGCCGAGAACAAGGCGGCAGAGAGCAAGCCAGCCGATAGCAAGCCAGCCGATAGCAAGGCGCCACAGCAAGCCACACCGGCCGTCTCGGGCGCCGCGAGCACCGCGCCTTCCAAGGACGAGACCAGGGTGACCAGGAGCTCGCCCGCAGAAGGCAAGCCGAGCGAGGCTGACAGCAAGGGCAAGGCTGTTCCTGCCAAGCCCGAACCCATAGCCCTGCCCGCCATCCGCCTGCCTTTCCCCGTCCAGCTGGAAGGGGTGACGCTGACCCGGGTGCGCTACCAGCAAGGAGAGCTGGTGGAGGGGCTCGACAAGCTGCTGCTGTCGGCCAGTGCCCTGGAGGAGCGCATCGACATCCGGGAGCTCTCCCTGCGCCATGCCATGGCGGATCTGGCCCTGAGCGGTCATGTACGCCTGGTCGATGACTATCCCCTTTCCCTGACCCTGGATGCCAAGGGCCGCAAGGGACTCAAGCCGTGGGAGCTCGAGACCGAGCAGGCCACCCTCCAGCTGGATGGCTCAGTGGGCAAGCTGGCGCTGGCCCTGCAAGCCAAGGGGCCGGTGAGCGCCAATATCAAGGGCACGCTGGCAGCGCTGGATCCCGAGCTGCCCTTCGATCTGGCCCTCGACTGGAAGCGCCTATCCTGGCCGCTGCACAAGCCGGCCAAGGATGAACCCAGCTACCGGTTGGACAAGGGGACCCTGAGCGCCAAGGGCAAGCTCTCCGGCTACCGGTTTGCCCTCGAGACTTCGGGCAAGGGCACCGATGTGCCGCCCTTCAAGATCGCGCTGGAAGGGAAGGGGGATCTGGAGCGACTCAGCAAGATCGCCTTGCGGCTCAACGCCCTCAAGGGGGAGCTCAAGCTAGACGGCAAGCTGGCCTGGAGCAAGGGAGTCCAGTGGCAGGGCAACGCCGAATTCAAGGGGATCAACCCGGCCGAGCTGGTGCCCGAGATCGAAGGGGCGCTGGCGGGCAAGATAGCGAGCCGCTTCGAGCTTGACGAGACGGGTCACTGGCAGCTGGCACTGCCCGAGCTCAAGGTTGACGGCAAGCTCAACCAGTATCCCCTGGCCCTGCAGGGGCAGCTCAGCGGCAACGACAAGATGGAGTGGACCATCCCGGCCCTGGCGCTGCAAAGCGGCCCCAACCGGCTGCAGGCCAGGGGGTCGCTCACGGCCCAGGCCTGGAAGCTGGATGCGGATCTGGATGCGCCCAAGCTCGGGGGCATCTACCCCGGTCTTGGCGGGGACATCAAGGGCCAGGTGCGGGTCACCGGCAGCCAGCAGGCGCCGCGCGTGAATGTGGATCTGGCATCGAGCCGCCTCTCCTATGCGGGGACAGTGTTCAAGGAGACGGCCATCAAGGGCAATGCCCTGGTGGGGGACAAGCCTGCGGGCGAGCTGGCGGTGACGGTGGCGAGCCTGGTGCAGGGCAGCACCGCCCTCTCCCAGATGGCCCTGAACCTGAACGGCGATCTCGACCGTCACGGGCTCACCTTGACCATGAAGGGGGATCCGGTGGCCGCCGATCTGCGCCTGAGCGGCAGCCTGCGCGGGGATCGCTGGCGTGGTTCCCTCTCCGAGCTCAAGCTGAAGACCCCGCTCAAGCGCTGGTCGCTGACGGCGCCCTGGGCCCTGGACCTGGATTTGCCGAAGCAGCAGCTGACCATGGGGGATCTCTGCCTCGGCTCCCAGGGGGCCAGCCTGTGCGTCAAGGGCAGCCGGGTAGCCCCGGCCCAGGGCAGCCTGGAGTTCGCCCTGAGCGCGTTCGATCTCAAGCGGCTGCGTCCCTGGTTGCCTGACAACTTCCGCTGGCAGGCGGTGCTCTCCGCCGATGGGCGTGCCAGCTGGCGCGGCAGCCAGCCAACCCTGCACGCCACCGTGCGCACCACGCCGGGTACCTTCGTGGCTGACGATCTCAAGACCGATTACCAGCGCCTGGAGCTGGGGGTGGACTTCGAACGCCAGCAGGCCGCCATCCGGGTCGATTTCGCGTCCCAGCAGATCGGCAACATCGACACCGATCTGCTCATCCGGGATCCCGCCGGGCGCGGCAACCTCTCGGGACAACTCAGGTTCGATGACCTCAAGCTGACCACCTTCGCCCCTCTCATCCCCGAGGTGCGCTCCCTGCAGGGGATCATCTCGGCAGATGCCCGCTTCGACGGCACCCTGGCCACTCCGCTGCTGTTCGGGGAGCTGAACCTGCGGGAGGGGGAGGTGCAGACCCACTCCGACATGGTGACCCTCTCAAAGCTGGTGACCCGTCTCAAGATAAACGGCAACCGGGCTGAGCTCGACGGCTCCATGATGGTCGGCAAGGGGCCGCTGGCGCTGGGGGGCTGGCTGAGCTGGGCCAAGCAGCCTGTCACCGGCAGCCTCACCATCCAGGGCAAGGAGCTGGAGGCCCAGTATCCGGGCATGGGTCGCGTCAGGGTGACCCCCGACATCGCCATCACCCTGGGGGAGGAGACCCGGATCAGCGGTCAGGTGGACATTCCCTGGTCGCGCATCCTGGTCAAGACCCTGCCCGAGAGTGCGGTGGCGGTCTCCGATGACGTGACCGTCATCTACGAGGACATGCCGCCGCTGCCCAAGGCGGAGCCGCTGCCCATGGAGATCAAGCTGGCCATCCGCCTCGGCGACGATGTCCGGCTGGAGGCCATGGGGCTCAAGACCAAGGTGACGGGGGCGCTCAATATTCGCCAGGATCCGTCCAAACCACTCTCCGGCAACGGTCAGCTGGAGCTAAAGGACGGGCGCTTCAAGGCCTACGGCCAGAACCTCATCATCAAGGAAGGCAGGATCACCTTCTCCGGCCCCATCGATCAGCCCTATCTCAACATCGAGACCTACCGGGATCCTGACACCATAGAGGACAACGTCACCGTGGGGGTGCGGGTGACCGGACCGGCCGCCAAGCCGAAGATCACCGTCTATTCCGAGCCGCAGATGGCGCAGTCCGAGCAGCTCTCCTACCTGTTGCGGGGCAAGGGGCTCCAGACCAGCGGTGAGGATGGCGGCTTCAACGGTCTGCTGGTGGCGGGGGCCGTGAGCCAGGCGAGCGGGGTCGTCTCCAGTATCGGGGAGTCCCTCGGCATGAGCGACGTGTCGCTCGACACCGCAGGGAGCGGGGATGACACCCAGGTGACATTGTCGGCCTACCTGCTGCCAGGCCTGCAGTTCCAGTACGGGGTCGGGGTGTTCAGCCCCATCGCCGAGTTCAAGCTGCGCTACGAGCTGATGCCCAGGCTCTACCTGCAGGCCATGAGCGGGGTGGCCCAGGCGGTGGACATCTTCTATCGCTTCACCCTGTGAGCGAGTCATGACGAGACGGGAGGCCTGGCCTCCCGTTTTTTATGTCCCGGGCGCGAAGGCCGGTACATGGGGAACAAACCAGGGAAGCGGAAAAGCGAAAACCCGGCACGAGGCCGGGTTTTCTTGAATGATGGTGGAGGGAGAAGGATTCGAACCTTCGAAGGCAGAGCCGTCAGATTTACAGTCTGATCCCTTTGGCCGCTCGGGAACCCCTCCACGGGGTATTGCCTGATTGTGCGCACTTGAATGGTGGAGGGAGAAGGATTCGAACCTTCGAAGGCAGAGCCGTCAGATTTACAGTCTGATCCCTTTGGCCGCTCGGGAACCCCTCCCCAAGTGCGAGGCGCATACTAACAGATCTGTCGCGCTTGTGAACCCCCGGGCAAGGATTTTTAATGCTTAAAGGATCGGGTTGATGGCCGATAAGCAATGAAACCCTTATTTCCAAGATTTATCTTATGCTGCCCAGTGCAATCCGTGACCGATGGCTCGTCGATGAAACCCAGTTGGGGCAACGGCTCAACCAGGATCTCCGCCTGGGGGACAGGGCCGACTTCAGGCTGCACCTGGCGCTGCTGACCGATGCGGTGGAGGAGCAACCCTGGTTTGACGACACGCCCAGGGCGCAGGCCGCAGAGACGTCGTGGCGTGCCCGCTTCGGTCTGATGCCGCAAGCGGCCCTGGAAGGGGCAGGGGACGAGAGCGGAGCCGGCGCCATCAACGAGCGATTGCAGCAGGGGGGGAGCATGGTGGATGTCAGGCTGTGGCTGGCGCTGCGTACGCCTCCGCTGGTGAGCAAGACGCCGGCGCTGGCCCCCGCCGTCTATGACAACCTCTCGGCGCTGGGGCGTGCACGCTGGCAGGGAAGGCAGGCTGCAAGCCCGATGAATGCCGAGCCCAGGGGGGAGGCGCCCCTGCTCATGTTGCCACTGCTCGATGAGCTCTCGCGCGGGGTAGATGCCCGGCTGCACTGGTTGGGATGAGAGGCGCCTGGATGGCGGAATGCAAAAAGGCGGGATAACCCGCCTTTTGCTCGATGAATGCTGTGATGGAGAGGGATCAGGCGTCCGCTTCATCCGGTTCGGTCTGAGGGACTTCCTTGCCGGCGGCACGGCGGGCGAGGGGTTTCTCCGTGTGACGGTTGAGCTGGCGTTCCAGCTTCTGGCCCAGATCCGTGATGGCGGCATAGAGATCCTCATGCTCTGCCTGGGCAAACAGTTTGCCGTTGGGAATGCCGGCGGTGGCTTCGACGATATACATCAAACGCTCTTTGGAGATGATCACATGGGGTGTGATAAGAGGCACCTGAAGACGCTCGAGCTTTTCAAAACGGGATTCAATGCGCTCGCGGATGGCTGGGGTGATGTCAATGATTTTGCTGGTCATTTCAATTTTCATATTGGCCCCCTTCGGGTCGTCTTGCTTGTGTCTTCACCCTCAGATTACCCATGTGGTCAAATCAAAATGTGATCTGTGTCACGAAATATCCCCCTGGGGATCCCGCACCACCCAAATTGTGAGCTTTTCCCGTTTCATGCCAAAAACCGCTTGAGCTCAGTGAAACAGGCAGGCAGTATCAGTGAATAGGATCGTTTCTGTCCCCCCTGGCAGCGCCTTGTGTCGACCCGATATCTGGTTTTAGCCGCACCGTCTCGCATTTTCTCGACCCACATCGCATTATCCCATCGCAGAAGATTGCCATGCGCCCGTGGAGATATGCCCGTGAACGGATATGCTTTCCTGCACGTGTCGGGGGGATGACGTGGTTGTAGTGTCGGAGTCGTCAATGAAGCAACAAGCCACCCAGATGATGTGGTTTTATGATCGGCAGCATGAGCAGTGGAGCCTGTCGGATCATCTCTCTTGTGAGCCCTGGATTGGTGAGGGGTCTCATCCCTGGGCCGGGCAGCTGCTGCGGGAAGATGACGCGGGTTTTACCGATTTTCTCGCCAGACTCCACGACTCCGGTCAACCCGGTCAGTTTATCGGCCACCTCTGTGACGACGCCGGTAATGTACACCATGTGCTCTGGTATGGTCAGTATGTGCCGACCCAGCGGCTCTGCTGTGGCTGGCTGGCCCCGCTCGAGATGCTTCATCGCGAGATGAACCGTGCCGAGCCTGCCGCCGGGATGGCCCCGCCGATGCCCCAGCTGCAGGCCCCCCTGCTGGCCAAGCTGGCACAGGCGCTCTCCGCCAAGACCGGACTCGACTTCTGCCAGACCCTGGTCAATGAACTCGCTCATATCCTGGGGGCCGATGCTGTCTGGCTGACGGAGCGGGTCGGCCTCGACCGGCTGCGGGTGCTGGCGAGCCACGGCATGGACGTCAAGGAGTACGCCCTGGCCGACATGCCCTGCCAGCAGCTCTATCGTCAGGGGGCCGCCAGTGCTTCCCCCCTTAGCGAGCCCATGGGCGACGGCTATTGCCTGCCGCCCGGCCAGCACTATTACGCCCAGCCTCTGCTGGATCGCGGCGGCCAGATCCTGGGGCACCTTGCCCTGCTGTTTCCGAGCCAAACCCGGACCGCCGATCTGGGCTCCGTGCTGACCATCTTCTCGGTGCGCATGGTGGCGGAGCTGGAGCGGCTGCAGAGCGATGCCCTGATGCGGTTGTCGGCGGTGGCGTTCGAGACTCATGAAGGCATCATCATCACGGACCCCGACTTCAAGATCCTGCGGGTCAATTACGCCTTCAGCCAGATCACCGGCTTCGACAGCCAGGGGGTGATCGGCCTGCACCTGGGCAATGACCTCTGGTCCGGGCTGGGCTACGAGCTCAATGCCCTCGACCGCTGGCAGGGGGAGACCCTGCGTCTGCACGCCGATGGCCGCAGTTATCCCCAGTGGGAGATAGTCACCCCGGTTCAGGACGACAAGGGGGGCATCAGCCACTACGTCATCTTCTTCGAAGACATCTCCGAGCGTAAGGCGGCGGAGCGCCGCATCCAGGATCTCGCCTATTACGACGAACTGACCGGCCTGCCCAACCGGCGCCAGCTGCACGAAACCCTGGCGCAGGCGTTTGCGGAGGCGAGCCAGGATCACCTTATCGGCGCCCTGCTGTTCATCGATCTCGACCACTTCAAGACCATCAACGACTCCCTCGGCCACGCCACCGGCGACTGGCTGCTCAAGGAGGTGGCCAGCCGGCTCAAGCGGCTGGTGCGCCAGGGGGATTGCCTCGCCAGGCTGGGGGGGGACGAGTTCGTGCTGCTGTTGCCGGCGCTCTCCATCAGCCCGCCCCAGGCAGAGATGCAGGCCGACCTCATCGCGGAGCGGCTCATCGGGGAGATTGCCGCCCCCTACAGCTATGGGGGGCAGGTGCTGCACATCGGGGCCAGCGTGGGCATCACGCTCTTCCCAGGCCGGGAGCAGGAGGCGGGGGATCTGCTCAAGCAGGCCGATACCGCCATGTACCAGGCCAAGTCGGCGGGGCGCAAGACCCGGCGCTTCTTCGATGCCTCCATGCAGCTGCAGGCGGATCGGCGCCTGCTCATTCACAACGAGCTGCGCAGCGCGCTGGACAACCATGAACTGACCCTTCACTACCAGCCCCAGCACATGGTGGAGGGAGGGGACATCATCGGTGTCGAGGCCCTGATCCGCTGGCAGCCGCCGGGCCGGGCCCTGGTCTCCCCCGCGGAGTTCATCCCCATCGCCGAAGAGACGGATCTCATCGTCGATATCGGCAACTGGGTGCTGCACGAGGCTTGCACCCAGTATGTCTCCTGGGAGGAGAACGGGATCCACGTCCCCCAGCTGTCGGTCAACGTCAGCGCCAAGCAGTTCCATGCCCCGGATTTCGTCGATCGCATCCACGATGTACTGGCCTCCACCGGCATGGATCCGGCGAGCCTGAACCTGGAGATCACCGAATCCGTGGTGCTCGGCCACGCGGAGGACACCATCAGCAAGATGGCCGAGCTCAAGACCCTGGGCATCAGCTTCGCCATCGACGATTTCGGCGCGGGTTACTCCTCACTGAGCTATCTCAAGCGACTGCCGGCCGATGAGCTCAAGATCGACCGATCCTTCATCCAGGACATCCCCAAGGATGGCGACAACATGGCCATCGTGGAGGCGGTGATCGCCATGGCCCGTCACATGGGCTTCAACGTGACGGCGGAGGGGGTGGAGTCGCGCCAGCAGCTGGAGTTTCTGCAGGCGCAGGGCTGCCATTTCTACCAGGGATACCTTGCCTCCAAGCCGCTACCCGTCCCCTATCTGGAGCGCTATGTCAGCCGGCTGACCCGCAGCGAACGCCTCGCGGTTGTCGACAAAAATAGTGTGGCGTAGCCCCGGGGCTTAGCGGGTAGAATGAAGGTATGTCACCACCGCCAGCGGGCGGTGGTCGTGCCTTTGTAAGGGAGAATGCCATTCGTGAAAGCCGTGCAGGGAATCATCTTATCGGCACTGTGCGTGCCAGGGCTCGTGGCACCCGTCTTTGCGCAAACCATGGAGCAGTCCCTCTATCGCCAGGCCTATGACGCGGTGCGTGCCAACGATCAGGCCGCCTTCAACCAGATCCGCGCCCGCCTGACCCACTATCCGCTGCTGCCCTATCTGGATTACTACCAGCTCGCCTTCCGGCCGGGAGCGGCAGACTACAACGACGTGACCCGTTTCATCCGCCAGCACGGAGACACGCCCCAGTCCAACCGGCTGGAGCGCAGCTATCTCACCTACCTGGCCCAGAGCCAGCAGTGGTCCCAGTTCCTGCGCTTCTACCCGGCCAAGCCGAGCTCCACCGATCTGCTCTGCCAGCATTATCAGGCCCGCTACTACACGGGACACAAGAGTGAAGCGCTGCAGGAGGCCGGCAAGCTCTGGCTGAGCGGCCAGTCCAGGCCCGATGCCTGCGATCCCCTGTTCCAGCTCTGGCAGCAGTCGGGGTTGAAGACCCAGGAGAAGATCTGGCAGCGCATGAACCTGGCCTTTGAGGCGCAGAATGCCAACCTGATCCGCCACCTGGGGGCCCAGCTCGGCAGTGGCATGAAGGCGTACGGTGATCAGATGATCGCCTTGTTCGACCAACCCGCGAGGGCGATGAACCCGGCCAACTTCAGCGCGACGGTGCCATCGCGGCAACTGCTTTCCCTGGGGCTGGCGCGCTATGCGAACCAGGAGCCCGAGGCGGTCCTGCGCCAGCTGGGGGAGATGACCCGCCGCTTCGGCCTGAACCACGCAGAGGTGACCCGGGTGGAGAAGGCCGCCGCTCGCCGCCTGCTGCTCGATCGGGCCATTGTCCAGCGCAACTGGCTGGATGGGGCCCTGGTGCGCTTCAACGATGCCGAGCTGATGGAGCTGCGTGCGCGCCTGGCTGTCTGGGAGCAGGACTGGCGCGGGCTCGAGGGCTGGGTCAAACGGCTGCCCATGGGGCTGCAGAAGGAAGATCGCTGGCGCTACTGGATGGCGCGCTCGCTGGAGAAACAGGGGCGGCAGAAACCGGCACGGGATCTCTATCTCGAGACCGCCAATCTGCGTGGTTTCTATGGCTTCATGGCGGCCCAGCGCACCGGCGTACCCTATCGCATCAAGAACCAGAGCGTGGCGCACAAGGTACCGGACTGGCGCACCGCCAGCCAGCGCTGGCCCTTCCTGCTGCGGGTGCGCGAGCTGCTGGCGATGAACGAGATCACGGCGGCCCGCTCCGAGTGGATTCACAACATGGATCGCAACAGCGTGGCCCAGCGCCTCGAATTCGGCCACATCGCCCTCAACCAGGGGTGGCACGAGCTGGCGATCCTCTCCAGCATCCGGGCGGAAGCCTGGGATGCGCTGGACCTGCGTTTCCCGCTGCCGCTCAAGCGTACCTTCTCCCAGATGGCTCAGGAGCGGACCATGAACACCAGCCTGCTCTACGCCATCTCCCGCCAGGAGAGCGCGCTCTACCCGCTGGCGCAGTCGCCGGTCGGGGCGCGTGGCCTGATGCAGTTGATGCCGGCCACTGCCAGGGAGACCGCGAGCAAGCTGGGGGTCCCCTATCGCAACGAGCAGCAACTGTTCGATCCGGCCATGAACATCCGCCTCGGCAGCGCCTACCTCAAGCGCCTGCTGGACGTGTATGACGGCAACCGGATCCTGGCGGCGGCGGCCTACAACGCCGGCCCCGGTCGGGTGAAGCGCTGGCGCGAGCAGAGCGACAACAAGCCGATGGATGTCTGGGTGGAGAGCATTCCCTATCGGGAGACGCGCAACTATGTCCAGAACGTGCTCTCCTTCGACCTTATCTATCAGCACAAGCTGCAGCAGCCACTGCGTTTCATGTCGGAACGCGAGCTGAATCACGCCTATTGAGTTCGGAGGCAGCCGTTGTCGCGGCTGCCTCCCATTCTGGCTTCAGAATGGTTATTATCCCCTAAGATTTTGTTACAAAAGGAAACCTGCCGGGTGATCGGGCACCGCGTCTTGGGCTGGCAGGTTCGATACAATGCCCGATTAACACAGACAGGCTTGTCCAACAAAGGAATCGAGAGTGGCAACGATCAAAGATGTGTCTCAGCTGGCGAATGTCTCCATTTCGACAGTGTCTCGAGTGATCAACAACACGGCACAGGTAGCGCCAGAGAAGCGCGAGGCCGTACTCGCGGCCATGAAGGAGCTCAGCTTTCGTCCCAACAGCTTCGCCCAGGCCCTGGTGAGCAAACGTTCCAACTGCATCGGCGTGCTGGTCGGGGATCTGTGTGGTGGCCCCTTCTTCGCCCAGATGATGCGCGGCATCGAGAGCATGGTCGACAAGGCGAACAAGTTCACCATCGTCGTCTCCGGCAACCACGATGCCGCGAGGGAACGTCACGCCATCCAGGCGCTGCTGCAGCGCCAGTGCGACGCCCTGATCCTGCACAGCAAGGCGCTGCCTGACGAGGAGCTCAGCGAGCTGGCATCGGGCACGACCCCCATCGTCTTCATCAACCGTCAGGTACCGGGCTGCGAGGATCGCTGTGTCTGGCTGGACAACCAGGCGGGCATCACCACGGCTTGCCAGCATCTGCTGGATGCGGGTCATCGCAAGATCGCCTTTGTCACGTCCGATGACGAGGAGTTCGTCGATGGTCAGCAGCGGATGGCCGGTTATCGCTTCGCCCTGAAACGGGCAGGTATCGAACTGGATCAAGCCCTCATCGGTCGCGCCTACGCCGACGAGAAGGGCGGCTATGTGGCCATGAGCGAACTGCTGTCGCGCGGCATCGAGTTCACCGCCGTTCTGGGCTTCAACGACGCCATGGTGGCGGGGGCCATCTCCTGTCTGCTGGAGCGGGGTTACAAGATCCCCCAGCAGGTGTCGGTGGTGGGCTTCGATGACATCCCCTATGCCCGCTACATCTATCCCAAGCTCACCACGGTGCGCTACCCCATCGAAGAGATGGGGGAGCGGGCGGCCGAGCTGGCCCTGCGCCTGCTGGATCACAAGCCGGTAGAGGGGTTGGCACTCAAGTTCGAGGCAGAACTGGTTCGGCGGGAATCGGTGGCCTGAGCCATCAAGTTGGCCCCGGGCGGGTCGACTTTTTTGCAATAGAGTGAAAGCGCTTTCAGAAATCCTTTTCAACTGTGATCCGCTTCAAAGCTTTTTACCTGCGCTGCCACTAGGATAGGCCCACGAATTAGGAGCGTGCGCTCCCGATTTTCCCGCTGTGGGAGGTAACCGGTTTATCCGGCTATTTCCTTCGTTACTTTCGACGGTCATCATAGGATGGCCGTTTTTTTTTGTCAGGATTTTGCAATGACGAACGAACATGAGTACCAGACGGGGATCCTGGGGGCCGGCTGGCTGGGGCTGCCGCTGGCAAGGGCGCTTCAGGGGTCGGGCCAGCGGGTCGTGGTGACGGTCAGCTCAGCCGAAAAGGCCGAGCAGCTGCGAGGGGAGGGTATCGCGGCCTGGCCGCTGCTGCTTGCCCCCGAGATGGGGGCGCTGCCTTTTCGCTGCCATGATCTGGTGATCTGCGTGCCGCCGAGCAAGACCCCGGATTATCCGGCCTCGGTGGCCCGTCTGTGTCAGCAGGCGAGGGCGGCGGGCGTTCGGCGGGTGCTGTTCATCAGCGCCACTTCGGTGTGGTCGCCCGGCCAGACCGAAGAGGAGACCCCCGAGCCTTCGCATGAGCGGGGGGCGCGGATGCGTGCGGCCGAGCTCGCGGTGCTGGGCGGGGGCTTTGCCTGCGCCATGATACTGCGCCCGGCCGGTCTCTATGGCCCGGAGCGCCACCCGGGGCGGTTTCTTGCCGGCAAGACGCTGGCGGGAGGCGGTCAGGCGGTCAATCTGGTGCACCTGGACGATGTGGTGGCCGCCTGCCAGCTGATGCTGGCAAAGGGGCAGGATGGGGAGGCCTATAACCTGAGCGCCCCTGTCCACCCGCGCCGGGAGCAGCTTTATCCCTTCGCGAGCCGCCTGCTTGGGCTGGCGCCACCACAGTTCATCGAGCCGGCGGGGGACTTTCTCCCCATCGAGGGGCAGCGCATCTGCCAGCGGCACGGTTTTGTCTACCGCTGGCCTGATCCCGCCCACTGGTTTGCCAAACAGGCGGCCCGGCAGGGTTGAACCGGATGGGTCAATGTGGCGCTCTTTATTGGTCGCGGAGCAGGTGGAGTGCGGACTTGGGTGGCAATTGAGGTTTGCCAAGGGGGGGATCGCCCCCTATCATGCCGCCATCCATGATAAAGAGAGCGGTAATGATGGAAGAGACCAAGCGTCACCCCGATGGGGAACTGTTGCTGAGAACCCTGGCGATGCCAGCCGATACCAACCCCAATGGCGATATCTTCGGCGGGTGGATCATGTCCCAGATGGATATAGGGGGGGGCATCATGGCCAAGGAGCTGGCAAAAGGACGCATCTGTACCGTCTCGGTGGAGGGGATGACCTTTCACAGTCCGGTCAAGGTGGGGGACGTGGTGTGCTGCTACGGACGCTGCCTCAAGATTGGTCGCAGCTCCATGCGCCTCAAGCTGGAGGTCTGGGTCAAGCCGGTACTGCGGGAGAACGAAGCCCAGCGATACTGCGTGACCGAGGGGGTATTTACCTACGTGGCCATCGATGAGCAGGGTAAATCCCGTCCTGTCCCGGTCTGAGGCGGCTTAGATCAGCCGGGCATTGATGATGGATATTTCCTGCTCAAGCCCGGTTTTTTGCCGTATCATGCGCTCCAGCATCTCTTCCGAGCCGACACACTGCTTGGTGTCAAACAGGCAGAGATCGCACTGGGGATCCCGCCTGATCTGATAGACGGTGGAGAGTTCCACTTGATGACAGGTTCCTTGTTGATCGTAAAATGTCACACGGTACTGATGCTGTTTCGCCATGGCGGGATCCCTCGTGAATGAGTCGGGCCGGACACGAATAATGAGACTAGTTGGCGATCATGATCTCTGTTCAGATCATGGCGTCTTGCAGAGGCAGGTGGTTGTTAGCCAATGAAAAATAGTTATCGGATTCTGGGGACCTCCCTGCTGACATTGGGACTGGTCGGTTGTTTCGAGGTGCCGGATCAGGACCATCTGGTCACGGCCGCGGGCATAGTGCCCGGCGCTCACTGCGATCGCCCTCCGCTGGTGGCGCTCGCTGCCACCGCCTTGCCCCGGGAGTTCGGCATCACCGTCTGGAATCTTTACAAGGGACAGCGCAAGAACTGGCAGGAGGGGCTGGACGAGTATGCCAAATCCCGGGATCTGGTGCTGTTGCAGGAGTCGGCGACCCGACCCGAGATGCTGGACTGGCTGAGGCGAGGCGACTTCCAGTGGCAGCAGCTGCAGGCCTTCACCCAGGGGGGTGTCTCCTTCGGCGTCATGACGGTCGCCAAGACGCCCCAGGCCTTTGTCTGTGGCGTGCGCTCCCCCGAGCCGCTGCTGCGCATCCCCAAGTCAGGTCTGGTCAGCCTCTACCCCCTGCAGGGGGATCCTGACGGCGTGCTGGTGGTGAACCTCCACGCGGTCAATTTCGAGTTGGGGATGGCCACCTTCCGGGAGCAGCTCAACGATCTGACCGCCCTGGTCCATCGCCATCAGGGGCCCGTCATCCTGGCCGGGGATTTCAACACCTGGAGCGACAAACGCGAATTCTGGCTGAACAAGCTGGTGGGGGAGCTCGGCCTGCAGGAGGCCATCCCGGTGCCCGACTTGCGCCGTACCGCCTTCGGCCGCCCGCTGGATCACCTCTATTACCGCAATCTGGATCTGGTGGAGGTGAGCTCGCCGGCCACCGACGCCTCGGATCACAACCCCATACTGGCGCGCTTCGCGGCCCAGGCCATCACCCCCTGACGGGGCCGGATGGCAGGTAAAAAAATACCCCGCACCAGGCGGGGTATTTTTTTGGATTGTGATGAGCGATCAGCTGTTGTTCTTCACGAACAGGGTCAGTTCCTGACCGGGCTTGAGGTAGTCGCTCTTGCCGAGCTGGTTCCAGCGCATCACGTCGTTGACGCCGACCTGGAATCGGGCGGCGATGGAGGAGAGGGAGTCCCCTCGGCGCACCTGATAGACCATGGACTTGTTGCTGCCCTTGCCCTGCTTGAGCCAGACCACCAGCTTCATGCCAGGTTTCAGGGCCGACTTGGCGCTCAGCCCGTTCCACTTGGCCAGGTCGGCGTGGCTGACGCCGTGTGCCTGGCTGATGCTCCACAGGTTGTCGCCGGAGCGCACCTGATACTGGATCTTGTTGCCGCTGTTGCTGGCGAGCTGTTGCGGCTTGCTCTTGGCGGCCTGGCTCACCATGGCGTTGCCACCATTGGGGATGATCAGGCTCTGGCCACGACGCAGGTTGTTGCCGCGCAGATTGTTCGCCAGCTTGAGCTGCTGCACGCTCACCCCGTGATTCTGGGCGATACGGGACAGGGTGTCGCCGCGGGTGACCTGATAGGAGCGCACGCCACGGGTCCGCTCACGCTGGGGCAGATCGGCCAGGGCCAGCTCCAGGGTATCGGCATACTCGACGGGCACCAGCAGGTTGTAGGGACCCCGCGGTGAGGTCACGCCACGCTTGAGCGCCGGATTGAGCGCCTTGAGCTGGGAGGCGGAAATTCCCGCCAGCTGCGCCGCCACGTTCAGATCGATCTGGCCACCGGTGTTGATGGTCCGCAGCTGCGGCTTGTTGGCCAGCACCGGCAGGGTGACATTGTACTGGTCCGCATTGCGGATCATGTCGGCCATGGCCAGGATCTTGGGCACATACATCCGGGTTTCACGGGGCAGATCCAGCGACCAGTAGTCGGTCGGCCGGCCGGCCCGCTCGTTGCGGACGATGGCGTTGCGCACCCGGCCCTCACCCGCGTTGTAGGCGGCCAGAGTCTGGAGCCAGTCACCGTCGAAGAAACGGTTCAGGTATTCCAGGTAGTCCAGTGCGGCATTGGTGGATGCCAGGACGTCGCGTCGGCCGTCGTACCAGTTGTCGTGGCGCAGGCCGAAATTCTTGCCGGTCGCAGGAACGAACTGCCAAAGGCCGACCGCATTGCTGCGGGAGCGGGCGTTGGGATCGAACATGCTCTCGATCATGGGGATGGTAATAAGCTCCATTGGCAGCTCACGCCGTTCGATTTCCTCTACCATCAGATACAGGTAGGGCTCAGCCCGGCTGGCAATGGTCGCCATATGCTTATCATTACGCAACAACCAATCACGCTGCTGCCGGACACGGGCATTATCATGCGAGTCCAGCTGCATATCATCGCTGATACGCACCCACAGGTTATCAGTGTCATCCATCTCTTCTATCTGTTCGTCACCGAACAGCAATCGGGAAGAGTGTTTCTTGTACGTTTTCTTGCTGACTTGGGGGGATTTGATCGGCTCGATTGCCGTTATCGCCCGGTCATCCTGATGGCTCAGGTTTTGGCAGCCGCTGAGAAACAGCGCTGCCAATAAGGCCGTTCGTAGCTTCATCTCGCTCAGGTCATCTATGGAAAAACAGCTCGCATCATAAGGGGCAATCCCCCCCTGATCAAGGTTTGTTCAAAAAACGTCCTTCCAGGCCCGCAAGACAGTGAAGGTATCCTCTGGATTTTCCAAGCATTTAAGGGCGTATTTCTCAGCAGAAAATTTCACTGAGTCCTGCTCGCAGCGCAGAAAAACATTGAAATGCCGCTCATCCCCCAACCGGGAGGGGAGACTCGGCAGGCCCTGCTGGCGCAGCTTGCTGATCACCCCGATCTGCTGCTGGATCGCCGGGTTGTCCGGCTCGACCGCATGGGCGAAACGCAGGTTGGAGAGGGTGTACTCATGGGCACAATAAAGGAGGGTGTCGTCGGGCAGGGCCGCGAGCCGTTGCAGGGAGCCGTACATCTGGGCCGGGGTGCCTTCGAACAGGCGGCCGCAGCCGGCACTGAAGAGGGTGTCGCCACAGAACAGCATGCCCTGGCCGTAATAGGCGATGTGACCCAGGGTATGGCCGGGAAGATGGAGGACGTCCAGGCTCAGGCCGTGCCAGTCGATCCTGTCCCCGTCATCAAGCCACTGGCCATGATGATCGGGCATGGGGTCATGCTTGGGGCCATAGAGGCGGGCGTGGGGGAAATGGTGCAGCAGCTCGGATACACCCCCGACGTGGTCGCGATGGTGATGGGTCAGCAGGATGGCGTCGAGCTCCAGCCCCAGGATCTCGAGCCGTTCCAGCACGGGAGCGGCTTCGCCCGGATCGACGACCAGGCAGTGATTCTCGTGCCGGATCAACCAGATGTAGTTGTCGCTAAAGGCGGGAACTGTGATGACGGTATACATGGGTCGGCTTCTCTTTAGTGTTCTTTAGGGATGGGATCTTATATAACTGGATGGCATTCGCACCCCCGAGTTGGTTCCATTATGCAGCTGGCACGTACCGAACAACAGATCGCGATCCCGACCAGCTGGTCGGCACTGCCCATGGGGGACTGGGTGGCCGCCGAGTTGCAGGAGCGGCTCGACAGCTGGTGCCCCCATCTGTTTGGTTATCATCTGCTGAAAATCGGCGCCCTGAGCGCCGAACTCTCCTGCGGCTGCTCAACCATTCGCCATCAAATCGGGGTCGCTCCCGGTGGGCGACTGCTGGACCTGGTGGGGGATCCCCTGGCCTTGCCTGTCCGCTCCGGCAGCGTGGATGCCTGCCTGCTCGCCCATTGTCTCGATTTCTCGCCGGATCCCCATCAGGTGCTGCGCGAGGCGGAGCGGGTGCTGACCGACGATGGCTGGCTCATCGTCAGCGGCTACAATCCTGTCAGCCTGGTCGGTCTGGGCCACTATCTGCCTTTCATGCGACGACATCTGCCCTGGTCCGCCCGCATGTTCACGCCCGCCCGGGTGACGGACTGGCTGCAGCTGCTCGGGTGCGAGGTGATGTTCGACGAGCGATTCGGCTTCTCCTTCATGGGCAGGCAGAGCCGGATCGGCTGGTGGCGGGAGAGTCTGGGACGGGACTATTGCCGATCCCTGGCATCCGTCTATGTGATTGCCGCCCGCAAGCGGCGTTTTCCTGTCACCCCGGTGCGCCGCCGCTGGCGGCTGCCGGAGTCGATGGCCGCGCCTGGGATGGCGCGCCAGGGCGGCTAGCGGCCCTCAGGGCTGGTAGCCTTCGTCTTCGGCAAGCTGCTTGCCGCTGGCGGCGTCCCGGGCCAGCTCGTCGCAGCGTTCGTTCTCCGGGTGACCGGAGTGACCCTTGACCCAGAGCCACTCGATCTGGTGGCGTGCCACCTCCGCATCTAGGGCCTGCCAGAGATCGACGTTCTTGACCGGCTGGCGGTTGGCGGTCATCCATCCCTTTTTCTTCCAGCCGATGATCCACTGGGTGATGCCCTGGCGCACATACTGGCTGTCGGTGGTGAGCCGTACCTGGCAGGATTCGTTCAGGGTGCGCAGTCCCATGATGGCCGCCATCAGCTCCATCCGGTTGTTGGTGGTCAGTCTGAAACCGGCCGAGATCTCCTTGCGATGCTTGCCATAGACCATGACGGCGCCATAACCGCCGGGGCCCGGGTTGCCGAGGCAGGAGCCATCCGTAAATAAATCAATCTGTTTTAACATGAGCAATCAATCTGTTTTAGCCGAAGGCTTGGGGTAAACTAGCGAGTAAAACCGAAGTTTGACATGGATTTGATCATGAGCACACCCCAACTGAACCGCCAGATCATTCTGGATACCGAAACCACCGGCATGAATACCGCGGGCGGTCCCGTCTACCTCGGGCACCGCATCATCGAGATCGGCTGTGTGGAGGTGATCAACCGCAAACTGACCGGCAACCATTTCCACGTCTATATCAAGCCGGACCGGCTGGTGGACCCTGAAGCCATCGCGGTGCATGGCATCACGGATGCCTTCCTGGCGGACAAGCCCTCCTTCAACCAGATAGCGGACGACTTCATCGAGTTTATCCGTGGCGCCGAGCTCATCGCCCACAACGCGCCCTTTGACGTGAGCTTCATGGACTACGAGTTCAGCAAGCTCGGCCTCGACTTCAAGACCGCCGACATCTGCGGCATCACGGATACCCTGGCGATGGCGCGGGATCTCTTCCCGGGCAAGCGCAACAACCTGGATGTGCTGTGCGATCGCTACGGCATCGACAACTCCCACCGTACCCTGCACGGGGCCTTGCTCGATGCGGAGATCCTGGCAGACGTCTACCTGCTGATGACGGGTGGCCAGACCAAGCTCAACCTGGCCAGCGAGAGCAGCGAGAGCGACAGCAACCAGGACACCGGCATTCGCCGCCTGGAGAGCAACCGGGCTCCTCTCAGGGTGGTGCGCGCCAGCAAGGAGGTGGTGGCCGCCCATGAGGCCAGGCTGGATCTGGTGCAGAAGAAAGGAGGTGCCTGCCTGTGGCGGCAATGAGTTCGCTCTGGGGCAGCCTGTTGCTGCTGGCCTCGCTCTCTGCCTCGGCCAACGAGGTGTTCGGTCCTTCCGATATTCCCCTGCTCGACAACCGCTTTCGCATCGATTACGGCGTGAAGGAGGTCACCTTCATCATCAAACGCAAGCCGGGGACCCCCTCGGTGATCCTGGTGCGACCGGACGGCAGCAAGCTCTATGTCGGCAAGGTCAAGCCGCCGGAGGTGGGCTGGCAGGCGCTGCAGGATCAGGATCTCATCACGGTGCGCGATCCCATGCCGGGCCCCTGGCAGGCCATCGGCGAGGTCGATCCCGACAACCGGGTGCGTCTGCTCTCCGATATCCGGGTCGTGAGCGAACCGCTGCCGGCTCGTCTCTACCAGGGGGAGCGGGTCAAGTTGCAATCCCGCCTGCTGATCGACGGGGCGGCGCCGGGAGCGGGGTACTACCTCACCGATCTGGGCATGACGGTGAGGCTGCAGCAGTTCAATGATGAGGCCCAGAGCGGAGAGCCCATCTTCGAGGAGACGCTCGGCCATTATCTGGACGATGGCAAGGGGCTGGACGAGGTGCCAGGGGATGGGGTGCTGACCGCCGAGGCGGTGCTGGACGTGCCGGCAGGCAAGTATCGCGCCCTCTACAGTACCGGCAACGAAGTGTTCTCTCGCGCCGAGTCGCAGCAGGTACTGCTCTACCCCTGGCCGGTGAGCTACACCCTTGTCGCTCCCTCGGGAGAGGCGGGGGCCAAGCTCTCCCTGGTCATCGATGGGGAGGAGCTGGATCCGGCTTCCGTGGTGATCCAGGGCAAGGCCAGCGACGGCACCGGTCACAGCCTGGACTTCAGCGAGGTGGCGAAGGAGCTTCGCTTCGGCGTCGATCTCTCCGCCCTCGAGGCGGCGGGCCAGTACCAGGTGGAGGCCACCCTGTTCGGCACGACCCGGCTCGGCCGGGAAGTGCGGCTGCAACTGCCTGCCAAGTCGTTCACCATAGCGCCGCCACCGGCGCCGGTTCCCTCCGCAGCGCCAGCCACCTCGGCGGCCAAGCCGGCCAAGGCCAAGTTTGAGGAGCGTGAGAGCCCGGTCTGGCTGCCCTGGGCACTGGGCGGGGGAGGCGTGGTGCTGCTCCTGCTGGGCGCCGTGGGTTTCATCCTGCTGCAGAAGCGCCGCACGTTGCACAAGGCGATGGCGGCACAGAAGGCGCAGCAGAGCGAGCCCGCCCCGGCCCCCAAGCTGGATCTCAATCTGCCGGAGCAATAGCCCGCCTTCATCCGCATATGAAGAAGCCGCCCATGAGGCGGCTTCTTGCTGTGGCTCGCAGGATGGCTCAGTGGGCGCCGATGTAGATGTCCTTGTACTGTTCGCGGATGTCGAGAAACTTCTCCAGATTGGCCAGCATCAGATCCACCAGCTGGGGATCGAAGTGCTGCGCCCGCTCTTCCCTGATCAGCGACAGTACCTCTTCAAGGGGCCAGGCCCGCTTGTAGCAGCGATCCGAGCCCAGGGCATCGAACACGTCCGCCAGGGCGACGATGCGCCCCTCCAGAGGGATGGCATCCCCCTTGAGTCCGCGAGGGTAGCCGGTGCCGTTCCACTTCTCGTGATGATTGCCGGCGATGGTGGCGCCTATCTGGAATAGCGCCAGATCGCTGCCGGAGAGCATGTCGTGTCCGAGTTGGGCGTGGGTCTTCATGATCTCCCACTCCTCGGGGGTGAGCTTGCCCGGCTTGTGCAAGATGGCGTCCGGGATCCCCACCTTGCCGATGTCATGCAGGGGGGAGGCGCGCTTGATGAGCTCGCACCTGTCTTCGTTCATACCGAGCAACTGGCAGAACAGCTCGGTGTAGAGTGCCACCCGCTTGACGTGCAGGCCGGACTCCTTGGAGCGGCTCTCCACCAGCTCGCCGATGCGGTAGATGATCTCCCGCTGGTTGTCGCCGATCACCTCGTTGAGCCGGATGTTCTCCAGCGCCACTATGATGTTTTCGGTAAACAGGCTCAGCAGGCCGGTATCCATCTGGCTGAGGGGGCGAGTGGTCTCGATGTGGAACAGCAGGTGATGGCGGGCATTCTTGCAGTAGAGCACCATCTGGTTGCCATCGTAGACGTTGCCTCCCCTGGCCATGGCGCTGCGCAGGATGGCCGGGGCCTCGGTGAGCCGCAGTGCAGGGCCGTCGCTGAGCAGGGGCTCCAGCACCTGGTCCCGGACCTCGTAGGCCAGATGCTTCACATCGTAGATCTGGGACCCCTCCAGGTTCAGCAGGGCGCTGAGCTGGGTCTGGGCCCCCTCGACAAACTGGCGCAGGGCGCGCTGCTCGAAGATCCCTCTGGAGGCTTCGATGACTTTCTCCAGCCCCTGGCGATTGCTCTCCAGGGTGCGGATGTCGCGATAGGAGCGCAGGCTGGCGCGCAGCAGGGTGCGCAGCTTCTGGGAGGTGAGTTCGGTCTTGTCCTTGTAGTCGTTGATGTCGTAGTTGGTGACGACGTCATCTTCCGGGGCCTGGCCGGGCTGACCGGTACGCAACACGATGCGCACCATCTTGTTTTGCAGCTCGTCGCGCACGAATTTAACAACCTCGAGGCCGGCGTGATCGGCCTCCATGACGACGTCGAGAAGCAGCAGTGCGACATCCGGGGTGATGGCGAGCAGCGCCTTGGCTTCGGCGGCGGAATAGGCGTGCAGGAAATCTATGGGTTTGCCGTCGAACTCGAACTTGCTCAGGGTGATCTTGGTGATGCGGTGCACTTCGGGCTCATCGTCCACTATCATCACCTTCCAGCCTGCGGTCTGCAGCGCTGACGGGGGAAGATCTTCATCGTCGATAATCAGGATTTGATCATCCATTACGCAATCCTGTGAGTGATACTGTGTTTACCTTAACCGCTTCATTCAATATAGGAAATGGATTGGTATTCAAAATATGATCCAGTCGTTTTCTCCCGCCCCCCGAAAGGCCGCAGGTCGATCTCTTCATGAAAAACGCCTCCACGAGGGAGGCGTTTTGACAGGGTCTGGATCAGGCTGCACGGTGGTAGGCTGAGGCTTCAAACAGCGCCTTGTTTGCCACCAGATCGACAGGGTCGAAGTCATCGACGTTGATGGTGCGCAGGCGACTTGCCTCGGCGCGGCGCAACAGCTCAGCTTCGGTCTGGTTGATGACGCCGAGAGTCAGACCGGCCTCCGCCACCTTGTCGAGCTGGGTGAAGGGACGTCTGGTGCCTTCGGCCTTGCACACCTTGTCAAACAGCGGCTCGGCGGTTAGCACGTCGTCGAGGGCCTGCTCCAGCAGCCCGAAGGGGTTGCCCTCCTCGCGGGTGAGGTACTGGCCTTCGGCCAGACGGCTGCGGGTCGCACTCGGCGTCTGTAGCAGGCGGGCCACCTGGCTGTCGAGCCTGTCGGAGGGACGCTTCAGGTCGCGACCCAGCGGCAGCACGATGGCGCGCAGCGCCAGCCCGATCCAGCGGTTCGGGAAGTTGCGCAGCAGCTCGTCGATGGCTTCCTGTGCCTTGAACAGGGCGTCTTGCAGTGCCCAGTGCAAGAGCGGCAGGTCTGCCTGCTGGCGGCCCTCGTCCTGATAGCGCTTGAGGGCGCTGGAGGCCAGATAGAGCTGGCTCAGCACGTCACCGAGGCGAGCGGAAACCCGCTCCTTGCGCTTGAGCTCGCCGCCCAGGGTACCCATCGCCATGTCCGACAGGAACGCCAGGTTGGCGGAGAGGCGGGAGAGCTGCTGATAGTAGCCCTTGGTCTGATCCTTGTACGGCGCTGCGGCGAAGCGGGCGCCGGTGAGGCCCAGCCAGAAGCTGCGCACCAGGTTGCTGATGGCAAAGCCCACGTGGCTGAACACCGCCTTGTCGAAGTCCTTGAGGGCCTGCTCCTTGTCCGGATGGCTGGCGGCCAGCATCTCGGGCAGCACGTAGGGGTGGCAGCGGATGGCCCCCTGACCGTAGATGATCATGCTGCGGGTCAGGATGTTGGCTCCCTCGACGGTGACCGCGATGGGGGCGCCCTGATAGCCGCGGGCCAGGTAGTTGTTCGGGCCCATGCAGATGGCCTTGCCGCCGTGGATGTCCATGGCGTCGATGATGCACTTCTGGGCACGGTCGGTGAGGTGGTACTTGACGATGGCGGAGATGACAGAGGGTTTCTCGCCGAGATCGATGCCGGTCACCGTCAGCTTGGCGGCGGCGCCCATGATGTAGGCGTTGCCGCCGAGGCGGGCCAGCGGCTCTTCAATCCCTTCCATCTTGCCGATGGGCAGTTTGAACTGGCGACGGATGCGGCTGTAGGCGCCGGTGGCCAGGGCCAGCATCTTGACGCCGCCGGTGCTGTTGGAGGGCAGGGTGATGCCGCGACCGACGGAGAGACACTCCACCAGCATGCGCCAGCCCTGGCCAGCCATGGCCGGGCCGCCGATGATGAAGTCGAGCGGCACGAACACCTCGTTGCCACGGGTCGGACCGTTCTGGAACGGCACGTTGAGGGGGAAGTGACGACGACCGATCTCGACCCCGTCGATGTCGGTGGGGATCAGGGCGCAGGTGATGCCGAGCTCCTCTTCGTCACCCAGCAGGTGATCCGGGTCGCGCAACTTGAAGGCCAGCCCCAGGACGGTGGCGATGGGGGCAAGCGTGATATAGCGCTTGTTCCAGGTCAGGCGCATGCCGAGCACCTCTTCCCCTTCCCACTCTCCCTTGCAAACGATGCCGAAGTCGGGGATGGAGCCCGCATCCGATCCCGCTTCCGGGCTGGTCAGGGCGAAACAGGGGATCTCCTTGCCGACGGCCAGGCGGGGCAGATAGTGGTCTTTCTGTTCCTCGGTGCCGTAGTGTTGCAGCAGCTCACCCGGGCCGAGGGAGTTGGGCACGCCGACGGTGGAGGCGAGCACGGCGCTGGCGCCACACAGCTTTTGCAGCACGCAGGACTGGGCGTAGGCGGAGAACTCCAGGCCGCCGTACTTCTTCTTGATGATCATGGCGAAGAACTTGTTGTCCTTCAGGTATTGCCACACCTCGGGGGAGAGATCGGCGCGCTCGTGGGTCACCTCCCAGTCGTTGACCATGCGGCACACCTCTTCTACCGGCCCGTCCATGAAGGCCTGCTCTTCGGCTGACAGCGTGCTGACCGGAATGGCGTGCAGCTTCTTCCAGTCCGGGTTGCCGGCAAAGAGGTCGGCCTCCCACCAGGTGGTGCCCGCTTCGATGGCTTCCTTCTCGGTACGGGACATCTCCGGCATGATGGACTTGTAGATCTTGAACAGCGGCCTGGTCAGCTGGTTGCGGCGAAACTCCACCAGGTTGAGGGGGATGGCGAGCACCGCGAACAGTACCCACACCAGCAGGGGCACGTGGCCATAGAGGGTGCCGGCGACCAGGGCGGCGGCCGTGGCAAGCGTGGCGGTGAACAGGGACGCCCGGCGGTATGCCATGGCGCCGATCACCAGGATCACCCCGAGCAGAGTGAGGGTCGTCGTCATTTTTCGCTCCTTGCAATGAGTAGCCGAAGTTGGAGAATCGTGGACTAACTGATCCAGAGGTCTGACCTGTTGGTCGTGGTCCCTGTTGTAATTCATACGCACAAACTTATCAAGCTGTTTACAAGCTTGTTACCTTGGCTCTGTGATCGGCATAACGCACGGTCCGCCGCATCTTGGCGGGCGGGGGGCGACGACTGGGCCGGCTTGTGCGACAATGCGGCCACCCTATGTTGGACCACGAGATCTCAAAGACCATGTACCAAGAACTGATCCGCAACGAATTGACTGAAGCTGCCGGCGTGCTCCAGGCGTTTCTGGCCGACGAGCAGAATCTGAAGAACATCGAGGCCGCCGCCAAACTGCTGGCCGCCTCCTTCAAAGAGGAAGGCAAGGTACTCTCCTGTGGCAACGGCGGTTCCCACTGCGATGCCATGCACTTCGCCGAGGAGCTGACCGGCCGCTATCGCGAGAACCGTCCCGGCTATGCCGGCATTGCCATCTCCGATCCCAGCCACCTCTCCTGCGTTTCCAACGACTTTGGCTACGACTATGTCTTCTCCCGCTACGTGGAGGCCGTCGGCCGTCGTGGCGACGTGCTGCTCGGCATCTCCACCAGTGGCAATTCCGGCAACATCCTCAAGGCCATCGAAGCGGCCCATGCCAAAGGCATGAAGGTGATCGCCCTGACCGGCAAGGACGGCGGCAAGATGGCCGGTCTGGCCGATGTCGAAATCCGGGTGCCGCACTTCGGCTATGCCGATCGCATCCAGGAAGTTCACATCAAGGTGATCCACATCCTGATCCAGCTGGTCGAAAAAGAGATGGCCAAGTAATCGGGCGGGCATCGAAGGTGGAGAGGCGCCCGGCTGGACGACAGATCCGGACGCCTCGCAGCCTGCCGACAAATCTGATGAAAGCAGAGATAATCATGTAATTCAGGGGGTTGACGGGATATGTGCGAACTGCTCGGCATGAGCGCCAATGTGCCGACCGACATCTGCTTCAGCTTCACAGGGCTGATGCTGCGGGGCGGCAAGACGGGCCCTCACAAGGATGGCTGGGGGATCACCTTCTACGAGGGGAAGGGGTTTCGCACCTTCAAGGATCCCGAACCCAGTGCCCAGTCCCCCATCGCCAAGCTGGTGCAGGCGTTGCCCATCAAGAGCCGCGCCGTGGTCAGCCACATCCGGCAGGCGAACCGGGGCTGCGTGTCGCTCGAGAACACCCACCCCTTCACCCGTGAGCTGTGGGGGCGCTACTGGACCTTCGCCCACAACGGCCAGCTGACCGGTTACAAGAAGCTGCCGACCGGCCGGCATCGTCCGGTGGGGGACACAGACAGCGAGCACGCTTTCTGCTGGCTGCTCGACAGGCTGGAGCAGAAATACCCCAAGCGTCCGGCAAATTTTCCCGCCATGTTCCGCTATCTGGCGACCCTGTGTGACGAGTTGCGCGGGCTCGGGGTATTCAACATGCTGCTGTCGGACGGGGAGTTCGTGATGACCTATTGCAGCAACAACCTCTACTGGCTGACACGCAGGGCGCCGTTTGGCGAGGCGAGCCTGCTGGATGAGGACGTGGTCATCGACTTTCAGAGCGAAACCACCCCGAACGACGTGGTGACCCTGATCGCTACCCGGCCGCTCACAGGCAATGAAAGCTGGGTGAAGATGGTACCCGGGGAGTTCTGCCTGTTCCGTCTGGGCGAGCTGGAGTATGGCAACGCAGCCAGATTGCCCGCCCGGCAATAAAAAAATACCAGGGTAGAATCCTACCCTGGTTCTTCGCAGCAGCCATACAGGCAAAAAGGGATGAGAGAGGTGTTGCTGAGCCGCATCATTCTCATGGGTTGCATTGTTACTTTAATGTTAATTTTGTGACAACCTTTATCTCTCCCCTCCATGGGGGACATGTCGATAACTTGAACCCGCTCACACTCCGACGCCGCCTTGGCGACCCGCACGCCACCGGAGGGTGGATGACAGCCGCTGTACCAATCGGCTATATTGTGGTCTGTTTGAATACCATCATAGGGAAGAGAAGATGGAATGGCTGGATCAGAAAGTGCTGCGGCAACTGGCAGATGACATCGGTCACGAGATGATGCCGGTCGTCATCTCGGTGTTTGTCGAAGAGGTAGGGGAACAGCTGGCCCAGTTAAGGCCACTCTATGATCAGCGGGACTGGTCCGCTCTGGCCCGTCTTGCCCACAGCATGAAATCTTCTTGTGGCAGCTATGGCGCCCAACCCAGCTATCAACAAGTCATGGCCCTGGAAGCAGCCTGTCGGCGGGAAGACGCGCAAGAAGCCGGGCGTCTGCTGAGCGAGCTGGAATATTCCCTGCCTCAGGTCTTCACCCACCTGGCCCAATTTCACTGATCCCCGGGCGGCTCAGCCCGCCTTGTCATGCGTTCTATGCCAGTTCAGGATGACGTTATCCAGCGCCTGCCTGAGCTTGAGGCGGTCGTGGCGATGGGGCAGGGCAGCCTCACCCAGGTTGGCTCGGACGAGGCAATGCTGCAGCTCGGGGTCCTCATGACCCTCGGGGGCCAGGATGGCATCGATCCGGCCCATGCCTATCCTCTCTTCCAGCCAGCGATGCTGATCGAGTAGAGTCAACTGACCCGCAGGCCCCTCTTCGGCGACCAGATTGCTGATGAAGACAACGATGGCGCCGCTGCTGCGGATCGCCTCGGCAATGTCGCACAGCAGCAGGGGAGGCATGACGGAGGTGAGAAAGCTGCCGGGACCCAGGATGATCATGTCGGCCTGGCTCAAGGCCAGGGCGGCCTCTCGAGTGGCCGGTACGGCCGGTTTCAGGCTCAGGGCCCGCGGCGGTGTAGTGAGCTGGTCGATGGAGACCTCTCCCAGGATCTGGTCGCCGCAGACGGTATGGGCGCACAAGTCGGTGGGGTGTTCGGACATGGGCAGCAGCGTCGGCTCGATCTCCAGCATGTCGCTGATGAGCCGGATGGCATCAAGAGGGCGGACACAGAGGTTGTCGAGGGCCAGCAGCATCAGGTTGCCGAGGTTGTGACCCGCCAGCTCGCCGCGGCCGGTGAAGCGGTACTCGAACAGCTGGCTGCCGATGCTGGGGGTGGTCACCAGCTGGTTGAGGCAGTTGCGCAGATCACCCCAGGCGATGCACTCCTGGCTCTTGCGCAGGCGTCCGGTGGAGCCGCCGTCATCCGTGGTGGTCACTATCCCCGTCAGCCGGGAGCCTAAAAACGAGAGGGAAGAGAGCACGCGGCCCATGCCGTGTCCACCGCCGATGGCGACGACCCGCTCGAAGTCATTGATATTTTTCTGCCACATGCAGTGATCCCGTGGGAGGCCAGCGAGCTTCATTCTAGTCTCTGCGGCCAGGTAATTGTTTGATAAAGGTATGATTTTTGCTTAAGAGCAGCATCCCATACCTGTAGGAGACGGTGTTGAACTTCCTGACGGCTCACTCGCTTGCCGAGACGACCCAACTGGCTGCCCAACAAATAGCAGAGCGGTTGCTTGCCCAATCTCCCCACGCCCCATCATTGTTGCTGGTCTATTTTACCCAAGCGCACGACGCTGCGGTACTGCGCCATGCACTCAAGGAGCACTTTCCCGACAGCCGGCTTATCGGCTGCAGCTCCTGCGGCGGTATCCTGACCCAGGCCGGGCACCATGCCCTGGCGGGCCGGGGTCTGGCGGTCGCAGCGCTTTATGATGACAAGGGCGCGTACGGCGTGGCCGGCCAGGTTGGCCAGACACCGGATGTGCGGACTCTGCTGCGCCGTGCCATCGCCGATGGCGGCCGCCCTGGCGAGCTGCCCCAGCTGGTCTTGCTGCACGCCAGTCCGGGTCTGGAAGAAGCCATGCTGGCGGGCATCGAGAGCGAATTTGGCGCGACCGTTCCCGTCGTCGGCGGATCCGCAGCGGATGACGGCGTGCGCGGCGAATGGCAACTCTGCTGGGATGAGGGAGCAGGGGGGGAGGGCTGTGTGCTGGCGGTGCTCTACCCCGGCTGCCAGCTGGCGTTCCAGTTTCATTCCGGTTATGTGCCAACCGAGCGCCAGGGCATCATCACTGCCCTCGACGGTCGCGAGGTGCTGACCATAGACCATGAGCCGGCGGCCCGGGTCTACGCCCGCTGGACTGAACGGGATAAACCCTGGCCGGTGGGCCCTATCCTAAGGGAGACGACGCTCTCCCCGCTGGCACGCCAGGTCGGCATGCTCGATGACATCCCCTACTACAAGCTCTCGCACCCCGAAGCGGTGACCGTGCGGGAAGGGCTTCGCCTCTTTACCGAAGCCCGGCTGGGGGAGCGCTTGCAACTCATGTACTGCAGTCAGGACGGGTTGTTGCAGCGCAGCCTGAATGCGGTGCGCATCGAGCCCGAATACGGCATGGCGGGGAGCATGCGACCCCTGGGGGCCTTGGTGATATTCTGCGCTGGCTGCCGCCTGGCTCTGGAGGAGCGGTTTGACGACGTGGTGACGCAATTTTGCCTGCGACTGGGGGAGATCCCCTTCATCACGCCATTTACGTTCGGCGAGCAGGGGAGATTGCCCCATGGTGAGCTGGCGCATGGCAACCTCATGGTATCGAGCGTAATCTTCCTCGAGAACTGACACTCAGCTGGATCCAAGATGACAGGCAATAGCGAACTCGAAACCCTGGGCGACAAGCTGCAGACCACGATGGTGGAGCTGATGCGCTGCCGGGAACGGGAGGCCAGATACCGCGAGGAGTCGCAGGCTCTGCTGTGTGGTGTGGCGACGCTGGCGCAGGCCCAGAGCCTGGAGCAGGTGCTGGAGAGCCTCATTCTCGCGCTCAAGACCTTCATCGGGTTTGAAGAGGCAGACGTGATCGCCTGGGAGGGGGCGAGCGGCACTACCCATCTCAGCACCCAGCCGGAAGAGGTCGGCCGCACCTGGTTGCTCTCTCCGCTCTTCTCCAGGGCCATCGATGGGGACACCCTGATCATCTATGATCCTGCCCAGTTGCCGGAGCTGGCCCCTCTGGTGGGGCAGGCTGGCTGGGCCAGCATCATGCTGACCGGGCTGAAAGGGCCAGGTTTCTCCGGTGTGCTGGTCTGTCGGCACAGTGCCGCAGGCACCTTCGATCTCAAGAGCAAGGCGGCGATGCAGCGCTGCCAGCCGCTCATCTCCCAGGCGCTGGTCAACATTGCCTACCGGGCCCGTCTGCAGGAGCAGGTTGAGCTCAAGACCCTGGCCCTGAAGGCCAGCGAGCAGCGCTTTCGCAGCTTCGCCGCCATGGCGTCGGACTGGTTCTGGGAGACGGATCCCGAGCACAGGCTCAGCTATGTCTCTGCGCCTGGCTACCAGAGGGAGCTGCTGGCCCGCCATGCCGGACGCAGCCTCTACGACTTTGCCCACGACAAGCAGGATCCCGCCTGGAGCAGTTACCGGCGTCTTATCGACCGCCATCTGTCGGTGCGGGGGATCCGCGTCCAGGTGTTGCTGGCCAACGGCCCCTGCTGGATGGAGATCCACGCCGAGCCTTGTCACGACCCCCAGGGGGCCTTCATCGGCTATCGGGGGACGGCGCGGGAGATAGGCAACCAGATCCGCCGCGAACAGGAGCTGGCGCGTGCGCGGGACGAGGCCGAGACGGCGAACCGCGCCAAGTCCCAGTTCCTGGCCATGATGACCCACGAGATCCGCTCCCCCATGAATGCCGTGCTGGGGATGCTGGATCTGCTGCAGCACGGGCAGCTCGACGCCCCGCAGCAGACCCTTATCGGTCATGCCACCCACTCCGCACACCTGTTGCAGACCATCATCGACGATGTGCTCGACTTCTCGAAAATCGAGTCCCATACCCTGACGCTGCACTGTGAGTCCTTCCAGCCCGCCGAATTGTGCCGGGCTCTGGTTGGCCCCCTGCAGGCACAAGCCAGCGCCAAGGGTATCGGCTTGTACTGGCACCTCGATGAGACGGTGCCATCCCGTCTGCAAGGGGATGCGGTGCGCCTCTCCCAGGTGATCGGCAACCTGCTCGGCAATGCGGTGAAATTCACGGCAGAGGGCTGCGTGCGACTCGCACTCACCTGGCAGGACGACAGGCTCAGGGTATCGGTCAGCGACACGGGGATCGGTATCTCCCCCGAGGATCAGGCGCAGCTGTTCGAACCCTTCTACCAGGTCGACAGTTCGGCGACCCGGCGCTTCTCCGGTTCCGGACTCGGGCTCGCCATCTGCCGGCGACTGGTACAACTGATGGGCGGGGACATTCGCGTGCAGAGCTCGCCGGGGCAGGGGAGCTGCTTCTGGTTCGAGTTGCCCGGGATGGCCACCCCCTGTTCCCCGGTAGCGGATCCAGCCAGCGAGGGGGTGGGTGCGCTCGATCTGGACGTGCTGGTGGTGGAGGACAGCCCGGTCAATCAGCTGGTGGTGTCGCTCATGCTGCAAAAACTGGCGTGCAGGGTGAGGGTGGCAAACAACGGCCTGGAGGCGCTGACACTGGTTGGTGAACGGCGACCGGATCTGATCCTGATGGATATGCGGATGCCCCAGATGGACGGGCTGGAGGCCACCCGTCGTCTGCGTGAACTGGGTTGCCAGGTGCCCATAGTGGCGCTGACGGCCAATGCGATGATGGAGGACAGGGCCCGCTGCCTTGCGCAGGGCATGGACGACTTTCTGGCCAAGCCCATCAGCCTGGCGCGGCTGCGCAATTGTCTGTTGCGGCACTGCCGGACCCGGTGAGCCGATTTTTGGGTAAAAAAAATGGTCAACTGGGTAGTTGACCAATTCTTCAGCAAATACTGAAGAGAGCACGGGATAAATCGGGTTGTACGGTCTTATATGAAAAAGTCGTGCCAACTTTTCATGACCTGTTTTTTGCGGTTTGTAGCCGAGTTAGGTGTTATTTATCGCTACGCTTGGTTGCAAAATGCAAATTACTACTTTCATTATAAGAATTTTACTGTCAGTAAATTCGCGTTTTGCAAACCGCTTCTTGACTCACTGTGCGATCAGTCGGCGTAAAAACTGGCGCGCCGCTTCACTGTTCTGTTTGGCAATCAACATCTGCTTTTCATAGATCGGCATGGGCAGGATCTCGAGCCAGCGCTGGCAGAGCCAGGACGCATCGTCGAACTGCTTGTCCGGATAGAGCTCATCAAGTTCCGGATACTGCTCAAACACCTCCCTCAATCTGCTGACCAACTGCTCGTCGCTGAAGTCGGAGTGGGCGCTGGGCCAGTTGGGCAGCGTCTCGACCTGCGCATGTCGCAGACCCGAGGCGTCAGTCTCCATCTCGTGGATGCAGAACCGTTCCAGACCCAGCACGGTTACCCCGAGCAAACCATCGTTGAGCGTATAGAAGTCCGTCACCTTGACGCGGGTGCCGACCGGCAGGATCCGCCCGCAAGTGCCCGTGCTGGTCGTCTCCTCCATGACGATGCCAAAGCCCCGATCTTCGATGAAGGACTCCTTGAGCATCTGGAGGTGGCGCGGCTCGAACAGGCGCAGGGGAAGTTTTCCGCCAGGCAGTATGTGTGAAGGCAAGGGGAACAGTGCCAGGTGTTGAAGTTTCATGTTCCATCCTCCGATGAGTCGTATCTGAATGTGACAATGCAGTGACCGTGCCAGAGAGTGGGAAGTGGGGAGGAGATGACCGGGAAATAGCGCGTGAAATTCTTTAATGGCTTTAAAATCAATATATTGAATGTTTTCTATTTGATGTGGTGAAGCACGAAACAGGCAGGATTCAGGTGAGGTTTAAGGGGCTCGAATATGCCCCATCTGCAGAATGGGGCTGCTTTCGCATATTGCAAAAATGGAACACGCAAATTGCCTGGGAGGAGGCACTGCTAGCCGCCTGCTGGCCGTCGATGGATAGGGCCGGATCAGTGAATGGATTCGGTGTTCCGAGTCAGTCCCTCCTTCATCAGGACGGCGATTTCGTCGTACATCTGCGACCAGGCGTCAGCCAGCGCGGGTGTGAAGTACTCCCCCAGACGCCGCGCCAAGACCAGGGTTAATGCCTGCTTCAGGGGTACGAACTGGTCTGGCTGCACATTGAATTTCTGGTGCTGTTTGCCGAGATCCCGAATGATGAAGCTCAATGCATCCAGCTGATCCAGACTGGTAATGACGGTATTCAGGGTGTCGGCAACCTTGGTGACGGGCATTTCCGGATTACTGGGAAAGAGAGTGCGCAGCTCCGGTGACAGGCGAAACAGCTCCTCATATACCTCTGCGACATAGGTGGTGCTCAGGGCGGTGACCTTGCCCCATGCCCTTTGCACCAGTTCTATCTGTTCGGCAGTCATGCGTTTTCTCCTCAGGCCAGTGAACGACATCCTGAAGATAATAATGCATTTACTCAGTAAAGTGCTGTTACACCTATGAACCACAAGGACGAAGGGGAGAGGCAGGTCAGATAAGTGCCGGGGAGGTCATGTTTGCTGCTGCGGGCGGGTTGCCTGGCAGTGTTGTTCCAAAGAGACAGCAGCCGCGTTACGCAGAGGGTTGTTACACCTATGAACCAGAGAGGGCAGGGGGGCACGCCAGCAAGGCGCCGGGGATGGCGGGCTTGCTGGCGCGGGGGCCGGTTGCCTAGTTGCGTTGTTCCAGATACATCACAGCCGCCTCCACGCGGCTTTGGGCCTCGAGCTTCTTGAGCAGGCTCTTGACGTGCACCTTGACCGTGCCTTCCGAGATGTGAAGGACGGAAGCCACCTGCTTGTTGGAGAGGCCCTTGGCTATCTCGCGCATGATCTGCATCTCGCGTCGGGTCAGGCTCTCCAGCTTCTGCTGCAGGTGATCCAGCTCGTAGATGTTCTCGAGGTAGGGGCGCAGCGGCTCGCTCAGGATCTGCTTGCCGGTCATGACATCGGCCAGCTGGGCGAGCAGCATGTCGGGCTCGGTGTCCTTGAGCAGGTAGCCATCGGCACCGGCCTTGAGCAGGGCCACCACGTCCTGGCGGGCATCGGAGACGGTCAGGATCACCACGCGGGAGGTGACCTCTTCGGCCCGCAGCGCCTTGAGGGTATCTAGACCGGACAGGCCCTTCATATTGAGGTCGAGCAGGATGAGGTCCGGCTCGGACTCCTTGGCCATGGCCACGGCGTCAGTGCCGTTGGACGCCTCGCCGACGACCTCGATGTTCTCTTCCAATTCCAGCAACTGCACAATTCCCTTGCGCATCAGGGGGTGATCATCTACGACCAGAACACTGTATTTCATCTCGTCCATCAGGCATCTCTTGTTAGGCTGGTGGGAAAGGTCAGGTGTACGCGGGTGCCTCCACAAGGCGGCTCACTGATGGTCAACTGGCCGTGCAATTTGCTGGCTCGTTCATTCATGATGCTGAGACCGTAGTGATTCACTGCCGAGCTTGCACCCCTTATTCCGACACCATCATCTGCAATCTGAACCAGAATGTTACCATCAGCCAGGGTCTCACAGCTAACGTCAATGCGCTCGGCGTTGGCATGCTTGATGGCATTGAGGACTGCCTCACGGATCAGCTGCAAGATGTGGATATGTTGTCCCGCCTCGAGATCGGTATCGGTCAGACCGTATTGAAGCCCTATCTCGGCCCGGGTCTGGGGCTTGAGTTGCTCCAGCATGACACCGATGGCCTCGCCCAGGTTGGCGTCGCCGATGCTGAGGCGGAAGGTGCCGAGCAGCTCGCGCAGTTGGGTATAGGCGTTGCCAAGCCCCTCGTCGATCTGCTGCATGGCGGCCTCGGTCTTGGCGGTATCTCCCTTGGCAAAAGATCGCTTGAGCAGGGTGGCCTGGATCTTGAGATAGGAGAGGGCCTGCGCCAGCGAGTCGTGTAGCTCGCGGGCGATGACGGCCCGCTCCTCCATCAACAGCAGGCGCTGATGCTGCAGCAGGGTCTGATCCTTGTGCAGCACCTGGGCCAGCAGCATGGAGAAGTTCTTCATCAGGCGCTCGTCGACGGGATGTGTGCTTATCATGTCGAGCCGGCCGTACTCCTCGTCATCCATCTGCAGGTAGAAACTCACCACGGCCTCGAGATCGCCGGGCCACCCTTTGCGTCCCGTGATATAGACGGGCATGGCATTGTGCTCGAAGCGGGTGAGGCGGATGTAATCGATGTGCTGGTGGGCGGCCGCCCGCTCCAGCAGTTTTTGCAGGGTGCGCCGGCTCAGCGGTGCCGCATGCAGTTTCTGGGCGGTGGAATAGAGGAAGGAGAGGGTGTCGTTGGCCTGCTGCAACTTGGCGGTCTTCTCCTCTACCTTGCTCTCCAGTTCCCGATAGAGCTTGCCGAGTTCTGCGGCCATGGTGGCAAAGGCCCCCGACAGTTCTCCCAGTTCGTTCTCACAGTGGGGGGGCAGGGTGAGATCGAATTCCTGGCGCTGGATCTGGCGGGCGCACAACACCAGCTGATTGAGCGGCGCTACCACCTGCTGGCGGGTAAAGCGGACTGTGCACCAGGCGATGGTGATGATGGCGAGCAGGCCAAGCCCCTCGGCCAGGGCCAGCATGCGCACCTTGAACTCGACGTGGTACTGCATCTGGTTGACGAAATCATCGATGGCAGCGACGAACTGCTCGGTATTGTCGGTATAACGGCTGGGAGTGGCGTTCTCGATGTGCTCGCGCATCATCTGCCACTGCAGCAACACCTCGCCATAGGTGCGGCGCAGGGAGGCGGGGGTGATCCAGCGCTGGGTCTCCTGCAGTTCGGGGGCGTTGAGGGTCTGCTCGAACTGGGCGAGCCGCCCCAGGACGGGCTGGTCCTTCTCGATTTCGTAGGCCATCCGGTAGGCCTGCATGCGCAATGAGCCAGACAGGTTGATGGCCTTGGCGTCCGGCACCGAATAGAAGAGGGTAACCATGGCCACCACGGCGATCAGGCTGGCCATGAAGAGGATCAGTACCATGGAACGACCGATGGCGCTGCTGACCGAGTGCACTCTGAACCATTTTCCCATGCCGACAGGCTCCCCTCACAGCCATAAAGACCCCACAAAGTAGCATGGGAGTGTACTCCAAGTTGTGCTAGCATCGAAAAACTAGATGAACTCCGAGCGATTTTGCCTAAGTCATTGAGATAGGGGGAGATCGCCGTCAGCCGTTGTTCGAGCTGAAAGGGTCAGGAAAGAAATGCCCTGGCCTCCCGTATTTGGAAAGGTGTTTATGTTGCCACTTGAAGATGGTTTTTCCCGTCGCTTTTACTATTTGCGCCTGTCGGTCACCGACGTGTGCAATTTTCGCTGTACCTACTGTCTGCCGGATGGATATCACCCGCCGAAAGGGGGGGCAGAGGGGCGCAAGTCCTTCCTCTCCCTGGAGGAGATACGCCGCGTCGTCTCCGGTTTTGCCGCCATGGGGACGCGCAAGGTGCGCCTAACCGGCGGTGAGCCCTCCCTGCGCCGCGACTTTACCGCCATCATAGAGACGGTTGCCCATACCCCCGGCATCGAGAAGGTGGCCATGACCACCAACGGTTATCGCCTGAAAGAGCGTGCCCGCGAGTGGTTCGATGCGGGGCTGACGGCCCTCAACGTCAGCGTCGACAGCCTGGATCCCCGGCAGTTTCACCAGATCACCGGCGAGAACAAGCTGGCCGACGTGATGGCGGGGATAGACGCCGCGCTGGCGGCCGGCTTCAAGTCGGTGAAGATCAATGCCGTGTTGCTCAAGGGGCTCAACGACCATGAGCTGGGCACTTTTCTGGCCTGGATCCAGGACAAGCCCATCGAACTGCGCTTCATCGAGCTGATGCAGACCGGCGAGATGGACACCCTGTTTCGTGACCGCCACACCAGCGGCGATCTCATCAAGCAGCGACTGCTGGAGACGGGCTGGGTGCAGCAGCTGCGCGGGCTGGACGACGGCCCTGCCCAGGTGTTTATGCACCCGGAATCGCGTGGCGGAGTCGGGCTTATCATGCCCTACAGCAAGGACTTCTGCGCCGGTTGCAACCGGCTGCGGGTCTCCTCCCTGGGCAAGCTCCACCTCTGTCTCTTTGGTGACAACGGGGTGGAACTGCGGGACCTGCTCACCGCCGACGACCAGCAGGATGCGCTGCAAGCGCGGATCCGCCAGGCGTTGACCGGCAAGGCCGCCACCCACCGTCTGCACGAAGGCAATGCCGGCATGACCCCTCACCTGGCGTCCATCGGCGGCTGACGCCGGGTCGCCACCCCCGAATCGTCATCGATTAATTAGCAATCCTCACATAGGGGTAATTTGCCTTGCCCCTCTTTCGCCTAATTGCGCCAAGGGTTTGATCCAGCGCAAGAATCCCCCCTGTTTATCTCCCTGGTGGTATATCGCTGGACTTGTCAGAGTCGCAATATACACCCACGCTTATAATTGGTATTGAAAATGCTACTCACGGGATCCACGCAGGGTTCTGTCCCTGTGAAGAGGAGTCGATATGGCCGATGGGATCAATCTGTCACGCCGCGGCCTGCTGCGAGGACGCCTGGCGACGCCCAAACCCGGAGTCCAGCTGCCCTGGTCCGTCTCCTGGGACGAGTTCATTACCGATTGCACCCGTTGCGGTGACTGCCTGACGGCCTGCCCGGAACAGATCCTGGTCAAGGGCGACGGCGGCTTTCCCACCGTGGATTTTTTGCGTGGCGAATGCACCTTCTGCGCCGAGTGTGTCGACGCCTGCCAGGCGCCTGTCTTTCGACCGACAACCCAGACGCCCTGGGAGTATGTGGCCCATATCGAGGCCGGTTGTCTGGCCAGCTCCCAGGTCTTCTGCCAGCGCTGCCAGGACAGCTGCGAGCAGCAGGCCATCCGATTTTCCCCCCAGCTGGGGCGAGTACCGACCCCCAGCATCCAGACCGAGTCGTGCAATGGATGTGGTGCCTGTGTGGCGGATTGTCCGGTCGGCAGTATCAGGATTGGCCTCGCCCACGGCGGGGAGGCGACATGACCCATGAGATGAGCACCTTGGAAAGCAGCGAGATGAAGCGAGAAGAGTTCCATGTATCGAGCCTGGTGGTGCTGGCCCAGCCGGCCCAGCGTCACCAGCTTGCAGAGCGGATCGCCACCCTGGAAGGGGCCGAGATCCACGCCGTCAGCGAGGAGGGCAAGCTGGTGGTGACCCTGGAAGGGGCAAGCCAGCGTCCCATCATGGCGGCCATCGACGCCATCTCGGCGATGCCGGGGGTGCTCTCCGCCTCCCTCATCTATCACCAGTTCGATGAAGGCGAAGTCGAGGAGTAGCGAGCCATGAGGTCGGGCCGGCGAGAGGCCCCCGATGGTCGCCACGGATGAAAAAAACGATGCCGGGTCTATTGTTACCACCAGTTCGATGAACTTGATGCCCAGTGCAAGGAATAAGCGCCATGGAGCTGAGCCAGCGCGGCTCGTCACAATGGCTGTCATTGATGTGATTAAGCAATGCGAGGATATGTCATGAAGCTGAGTCGACGCGACTTTATGAAGGCCAATGCGGTGGCGGCAGCCGCTGCCGTGGCCGGTGTCAGCGCCCCCACCCTGGCGGCGAACCTGATCACCAGTACCGACAAGACCGCCATCACCTGGGACAAGGCGCCGTGCCGCTTCTGCGGGACCGGCTGCTCCGTGCTGGTGGGCTCCCAGGCAGGTCGCGTCGTCGCGACCCAGGGCGATCCCGACGCACCGGTGAACCGTGGCCTCAACTGCATCAAGGGCTACTTCCTGTCCAAGATCATGTATGGCGAGGATCGCCTGACCCAGCCCATGCTGCGCATGACCAACGGCAAGTTTGACAAGAACGGCGACTTCACCCCCATCAGCTGGGATCAGGCCTTCGACATCATGGCCGAGAAGTTCAAGGCCACCCTGAAAGAGAAGGGCCCGACCGCCGTCGGCATGTTCGGCTCCGGCCAGTGGACCGTGTGGGAAGGCTATGCCGCCGCCAAGCTGATGAAGGCGGGCTTCCGCTCCAACAACCTGGACCCCAACGCGCGCCACTGCATGGCGTCCGCGGTCGTGGGCTTCATGCGTACCTTCGGCATGGACGAGCCCATGGGCTGCTATGACGACATCGAGCAGGCCGACGCCTTCGTGCTGTGGGGCTCCAACATGGCCGAGATGCACCCCATCCTCTGGTCACGCATCTCCGATCGCCGCCTGTCCCATCAGGACGTGCAGGTGCACGTGCTCTCCACCTTCGAGCACCGCAGCTTCGAGCTGGCGGACAACGGCATGGTCTTCACCCCGCAGACCGATCTCGCGATCCTCAACTACATCGCCAACTACATCATCCAGAACGACAAGGTGAACTGGGAGTTCGTCAACAAGCACACCCAGTTCCGCAAGGGCACCACGGACATCGGCTACGGCCTGCGCCCCACCAACCCGCTGCAGCAGAAGGCCAAGAACCCGGACAACGGCGACTCCACCCCCATGAGCTTCGACGACTTCGCGAAATTCGTGGCGGATTACGATCTGGAGTCCGTCTCCAAGCTCTCCGGCGTGCCCAAGGACAAGCTCGAGAAGCTGGCCCAGCTCTATGCAGACCCGAGCAAGAAGGTGGTTTCCTACTGGACCATGGGCTTCAACCAGCACACCCGTGGCGTCTGGGCCAACAACCTCTGCTACAACATCCACCTGCTGACCGGCAAGATCTCCCAGCCGGGTTCGGGTCCCTTCTCCCTGACCGGCCAGCCTTCCGCCTGCGGCACCGCCCGGGAAGTGGGCACCTTCGCCCACCGCCTGCCGGCCGACATGGTGGTGACCGAGCCCAAGCACCGCGCCATCGCAGAAAAAGTCTGGAAGCTGCCGGAAGGCACCATCCCCGACAAGGTGGGTTACCACGCCGTGCTGCAAAACCGCATGCTCAAAGACGGCAAGCTCAACGCCTACTGGGTGATGTGCAACAACAACATGCAGGCCGGCCCGAACATGAACGAGGAGGGGCTGCCCGGTTATCGCAACCCGGCCAACTTCATCGTGGTCTCCGATCCTTACCCGACCGTGACCGCCCAGGCGGCCGACCTCATCCTGCCCACCGCCATGTGGGTGGAGAAGGAGGGGGCCTATGGCAACGCCGAGCGCCGCACCCAGTTCTGGCACCAGCAGGTCAAGGCACCGGAAGGGGCCAAGTCCGACCTGTGGCAGCTGATGGAGTTCTCCAAGCGTTTCACCGTGGAAGAGGTGTGGCCGGCCGAACTCATCGCCAAGATGCCGGAGCTCAAGGGCAAGACCCTGTTTGACGTGCTCTATGCCAACGGCCAGGTCAACCAGTTCCCGAAAGAGCAGAGCAAGGGCGCGCTCAATGACGAAGCGGATCACTTCGGCTTCTACGTGCAGAAGGGCTTGTTCGAGGAGTACGCCATCTTCGGTCGCGGCCACGGTCACGATCTGGCACCGTTCGATCAGTATCACGAGGCCCGCGGCCTGCGCTGGCCCGTGGTGGACGGCAAGGAGACCCTGTGGCGCTATCGCGAAGGGTTCGACCCGTACGTGAAGGCGGGTGAAGGGGTGCGTTTCTACGGCAAGCCCGACGGCAAGGCGGTGATCTTCGCGCTGCCCTACGAGCCGGCCGCCGAATCGCCGGACAAGGAGTATGATCTCTGGCTCTCCACCGGTCGCGTGCTGGAACACTGGCACACCGGCACCATGACCCGCCGCGTGCCCGAGCTCTATCGCGCCTTCCCGGATGCGGTGCTCTTCATGCACCCGGAAGACGCCAAGGCCCGTGGTGTGCGCCGTGGCGAGGAGGTGATCGTCTCCTCCCGCCGTGGTGAGGTGAAGACCCGGGTCGAGACCCGCGGCCGCAACCGTCCACCCAAAGGTCTGGTGTTCATGCCCTTCTTCGATGCGAGCCAGCTGGTCAACAAGCTGACCCTGGACGCGACGGATCCGCTCTCCAAGGAGACGGATTACAAGAAGTGCGCCGTCAAGGTCATGAAGGCCTGAGGCGGGATCCGGGATGAGCCGTAGTCGTCGCCAGTTTCTGACCGACCTCGCCAAGGGGGCCTGCTCAGTGGGCCTGCTTGGCATGGGGCTCGGCGGCGTGGCGCGTCAGCAGGCCCAGGCGGTGCCGGCCCAGGCATTGCGCCCGCCGGCGGCTTTGGGGGAGGACATGTTCCTCGGTGCCTGCGTGCGCTGCGGGCTCTGTGTCGAGGCCTGTCCCTACGACACCCTCAAGCTCGCCCGGCTGCTGGATCCCGTGACCACGGGCACGCCCTACTTCGAGGCGCGCAGCGTCCCCTGCGAGATGTGTGACGACATCCCCTGCGTGGCGGCCTGCCCGAGCGGGGCGCTGGATCAGGGGATGACAGACATCGATCAGGCGCGCATGGGGGTGGCGGTGCTCATCGACCACGAGACCTGCCTCAACTACCTGGGGCTGCGCTGCGATGTCTGCTACCGGGTCTGCCCGCTCATCGACAAGGCGATCTCGCTCGAACTGGTACGCAACCCGCGCACCGGCAAGCACGCCATGTTCCTGCCGACCGTGCATAGCGAGTCCTGCACCGGCTGCGGCAAGTGCGAGCACGCCTGCGTGCTGGAGACGGCGGCCATCAAGGTTGTGCCCCATCGGCTCGCCAAGGGGGAGCTGGGCCATCACTATCGGCTCGGCTGGGAAGAGAAGGCGAAGGCGGGCAAGTCCCTCATCGGCGACAGGCTCACCCTGCCTACCCGCAAACCGGAGGGGCTATGAGTCGTTATCCGGGGGCCGAGGCCAGTGCCAGGCTGGGCTGGTGGCGCGCCCACCGCTTCCTGGTGCTGCGCCGGCTCAGCCAGGTCGGCGTGCTGGCGCTGTTCCTGCTGGGGCCGCTGGCGGGCATCTGGATCCTCAAGGGTAACCTCTCCAGCTCGCTGTTGCTGGAGACGGTGCCCCTCACGGATCCCCTGACCCTGCTGCAGTCGGTGGCGACGGGCCATTGGCCCCTCACCACCCTCTGGCTCGGTGCGGGTCTGGTGCTCGCCGGGTACTGGCTGGTCGGGGGACGGGTGTTCTGCTCCTGGGTCTGCCCGGTCAACCTGGTGACGGACGCCGCCGCCTGGGTTCGGGCCAGGCTCGGCCTCAAGGGTAACGGCCAGTTCAATCGCCACACCCGCTACTGGCTGCTGGCCATGGTGCTGGTGGCACCCGCCATCACTGGCGTGCTGGTGTGGGAGCTGGTCAACCCGGTGTCGCTCACCCTGCGCGGCCTGCTGTTTGGCATGGGAGCGGGCTGGGGCCTGCTGGCGGCCCTGTTCCTGTTCGACCTCTTCGTGGTGGAGCGGGGCTGGTGTGGTCATCTCTGTCCGGTGGGGGCCTTCTATGCCCTGGTCAACCGGGTCGGTTTTATCAAGATTGCAGCCAATGGGCGCGAGCGGTGCAGCAACTGCATGGATTGTTATGCAGTCTGCCCGGAGCGACCCATACTGCGCGGCCCGGTTCACGGGGCCAAACGCGGTCACGGGCCCTTGATTGTGGCCCAGGAGTGTACCAACTGCGGCCGTTGCATCGATGTCTGCGCGGAGCAAGTTTTCGAAATCACTACAGGTTTTGCCGTCAAGGCAGAGAAAACGTCGGAGAACAAATAATGAAAAAGCTGATTGGAGCAATGCTGGCCTGTCTGATGGCGGGTTCCTTGATGGCGGCCGTCCCCGAGATCACCAACAGCACGGGGGGGATCAAGTCGGAACGGGGAAGCACGGATCTCGTGACCGAGGCGGACGCGGCCCCGCTCAAGAACTACCGCAAGGACGGCGACACCTATGATCGCCAGTACATGCATCAGCCCCCGCTGATCCCCCACGACACTCGCAACTACGAGGTGGACAACAAGGTCAACAAGTGCCTGGCCTGTCACAGCTTCAAGAACGCCAGCAAGATGAAGGCGCCCAAGATAAGCCCGACCCACTTCGAGACCCGCGATGGCCAGACCCTGGGGGAAGTCTCTCCCCGCCGCTATTTCTGCCTGCAGTGCCACGTGCCGCAAGCGGATGCCAAGCCGCTGGTGGAAAATACGTTTAAACCAGTTGAAGCCTTGAACTGAGGAACCCATAGATGAAATTACCCGGTTTTATCCAGCGTCTGTGGACCACCTTCAAGTCGCCATCCAGGGCAGCCCTCTGGGTCATCCTGCTGATGGGCTTCTTCGGCGGCGTCATCTTCTGGGGTGGCTTCAACACCGCCATGGAAGCCTCCAACACCGAGAAGTTCTGTACCGGCTGTCACGAGATGAAGGACAACGTGTTCGTGGAGTACCGCGATACCATCCACTACGCCAACCGTTCCGGCGTGCGCGCCAGCTGCCCGGATTGCCACGTACCCCACGAGTGGACCTACAAGATCATTCGCAAGGTGCAGGCCTCCAAGGAGCTGTGGGGCATGATCACCGGCAAGGTGGATACCCGCGAGAAGTTCGAGTCGCACCGGCGCGAGATGGCCGAGCGGGAATGGAAGCGGATGAAGGATACGGACTCGCGCGAGTGTCGAAACTGCCACAACTTCGAGTACATGGACTTCTCCCTGCAGGGGCGGCGAGCGTCCCAGATGCACTCCACCAACCTGGCAAGCGGGGCCAATACCTGCATCGACTGCCACAAGGGGATTGCGCATCAACTGCCTGATATGAAAGGCGTCGCAGGCTTCTGATAGCCGGGCCACCGGATCTCGCGGATCCGGTGGCCCGCGATTTTTATGGGTCCATGACCCCCTCTGCCCGACAACTTTTGATAGAATCCCGCCCCGGTAGCGCGACGCCCGGGTTGTCCTGCTTCGGTCGACCCGACCGGGCGGCGCGTTCATCCCATCCTCTCGTGGTCAATCATTGACAGGAAATGCCCCATGGCCCCCAAACACAGCGAATTCATCCCCCTCAAGATCGCCGTCCTGACGGTCTCCGACAGCCGTACCGCCGCCGACGACAGCTCGGGCGACTATCTGGTATCGGCCCTGACCGAGGCCGGGCACCAGCTCGCGGACCGGGCGCGCTGCCCGGACAACCTGTTTCGCATCCGGGCCCGGGTGAGCGACTGGATTGCCGACGAGGGCGTCCAGGTGGTGCTGGTCAACGGCGGGACGGGGTTCAACGAACAGAACCGGGTACCCGAGGCGGTCGGCGTGCTGTTCGAGCGCACCGTCCAGGGTTTCGGCGAGATGTTCCGCCAGCTCTCCTTTGCGGAGATCAAGGGCTCGGCCATGCAGAGCCGGGCGCTGGCAGGGCTCGCCAATCGTACCCTAGTCTGCTGCCTGCCTGGCTCGACCGGCGCCTGCCAGCTCGGGTGGGAGCAGCTGATCCGGGATCAGCTCGACGCCCGCACCAAGCCGTGCAACTTCGTGTCCCATCTGTGATCCCGGGGGTTCCCCGGATCATCCGTCTTATTTTTCGATAAGGGCATACATGAACCTGACCCATCTCAACCAGAGCGGTGAGGCCCACATGGTGGACGTGACCGACAAGCAGGTGACCGAGCGCGAGGCCCGTGCCGAGGCATTCGTCACCATGGCGCCGGAAACCCTGGCCCTGATCCTCGGCGGCCAGCACCACAAGGGGGACGTCTTTGCCACCGCCCGCATCGCCGGCATCATGGCGGCCAAGAAGACAGCCGACCTCATTCCCCTCTGCCACCCCCTGGCCCTCACCAAGGTGGAGGTAGAGATAGAGCCGCTGGCGGCGCAGAATAGGGTCCACATCCGCACCCTGTGCAAGCTCTCTGGCAAGACGGGGGTGGAGATGGAAGCCCTCACCGCGGCCTCCGTGGCGGCGCTCACCATCTACGACATGTGCAAGGCGGTGCAAAAGGACATGGTGATCGAACAGCTGCGGCTGGTGGAGAAAAAGGGCGGCAAGTCCGGTCACTTCCAGTTGAATGCCGGTGCAGGAGAGAACGCATGATCAAGGTACTGTTTTTTGCGCAGGTCAGGGAGCTGGTGGACTGCGACGAGCTGAGCCTGCCCTGCGAGCATGCCACCGCCGAGGCGCTTCGCAGTGCCCTGAGCGAGCGGGGCGACAAGTGGGCGCTGGCACTCGAAGCCGGCAAACTGCTGGTGGCGGTGAACCAGACCCTGGTGCCGCTGGAGACGGCCCTCAACGACGGAGATGAGGTTGCCTTCTTCCCCCCGGTGACGGGAGGCTGACCATGAGCGAGATAACGACCGTGGATCGCACCACTGAGTTGTGCGGTGGTGACGAAGTGGCCTTCTTCCCTCTCTCTCTAGTAACGACCGGAGGCTGACATGAGCGAAGCAACCGGCGTGGATCGCATCCTGGTGCAGCGGGCGGACTTCTCGCTGGCGGAGGAGTACGAGCGGCTCGCCGTCCGCCATGACAGCGGCGCCATCGTCACCTTCGTGGGCAAGGTGCGGGATTTCAACCAGGGGGACGCGGTCAAGGGGCTGGCCCTTGAGCACTACCCCGGCATGACCGAGAAGGCGCTGGCGGACATCGTCGCCGAGGCACGCCGCCGTTGGCCGCTGCAGGAGTGCACCCTTATTCACCGCATCGGCGAGCTGCAGCTCGGGGATCAGATCGTGCTGGTGGCGGTGAGCAGTGCCCACCGCGAGGCCGCTTTCGAGGCCTGCCATTTCATCATGGATTTTTTGAAGACCCGGGCACCGTTCTGGAAAAAAGAGCTGACCGCCGACGGGGAACAACGCTGGGTCGAGGCCAGGGCGAGCGATGACGCCGCTGCGGCCCGCTGGCGACAAGGGGAGTGAGCCCTGGGCTCGTCTCAATCCGGGTGTCGGCCCTGTGCCGACCGTCAAGGGAGTAAGGGAATGAAAGCGTTCGTAACCGTGGTGTTGCTGGGGGTCTGTGCCGGCGCGATGTTCAGTGGTGCGGCCCGGGCCGATGAGGTCAAGGTGGCCGTGGCGGCCAACTTCAAGGGCACCATGGAGCGCATCGGCAAGGAGTTCACCGCCAAGACGGGGCACAGCGTCGTCATCAGCTCGGCGGCCACCGGGGTGCTCTATACCCAGATCACCCACGGCGCCCCCTTCGATCTCTTCCTCTCCGCCGACGTGGTGACCCCCGAGAAGCTGGAGAAAGAGGGCAAGGGGAGTGAGCGCTTCACCTATGCCATCGGCCAGCTGGGCCTGTGGAAGAAGGGGGGCCCGGTGCCCGACGAGGCCAGCCTGCGCGACTGGAAGGGGGAGCTGGCCATCGCGAACCCGAAGACCGCCCCCTATGGCGCCGCGGCCATGGCTACCCTGGCCCACCTCAAGATCGATCCCAAGCAGTATCGGGTGCTGACCGGCACCAACATCAGCCAGACCTGGCAGTTCGTCGACACCGGCAATGCGGGGCTGGGCTTCGTCGCCTGGGCCAACCTGGTGGAGGCGGGCAAGACTGACGAAGCCTGGGCGGTGCCGGCCGACTTCTATCCGGCCATCGAACAGCAGGGGCTGGTGCTGAAGAAAGGGGAGGCGGTGGAGGCCCTGGTGGCCTGGCTCAAGGGCCCTGGCCAGGCGCAGATCAAGGCCGCAGGTTATGCTCTGCCACAATGAGTGACGGCCGACCCCAGGATCGCCGGCCAGCCCTCGGGCTGGCCGGTCTGACGATAAGGAGGCACAGGATGTCATACCCGGACCCCGCGCGGGGGTGCCATGAGTGAGGGGGATCTGCTGGCCGTCTGGCTGACCCTGAGGCTTGCGGCCAGCACCACCGTCATACTGCTGATCCTCTCCCCGCCGCTCGCCTGGTGGCTGTCTCGCAGCCAGCACCGGCTGCGCCCCGTGGTGGAGGCCCTGGTGGCCCTGCCCCTGGTGCTGCCCCCGACCGTGCTCGGCTTCTATCTGCTGATCGCGTTCTCCCCCGAATACGGCGTTGGCAGCTGGTGGCGGGAGACCTTCGGGGCCCCGCTCGCCTTCAGCTTCCTCGGCCTGCTCATCGCCTCCGTCATCTACTCGCTCCCCTTCGTGGTGCAGCCCCTCACCTCCGCCTTCGTCAACATGGGCAACCGGGAGCTGGAGGCGGCGGCCACCCTGGGGCTCGGCCCCATGGAGCGCTTCTTCAAGATCATCCTGCCGATGACGCTGCCGAGCTTCGTGATGGCGGCGGCCCTGGGCTTTGCCCACACCCTGGGGGAGTTTGGCGTGGTGCTGATGATAGGGGGCAACATCCCGGGCGAGACCCAGGTGCTCTCCATCGCCCTGTTCGATCACGTGGAGGCGATGGATTACCAGAACGCCCACCTGCTGGCGGGCGGCCTGATGGGCTTCTCCCTGGTGATGCTGGTGCTGGTCTACGGTGTCCTGCAGCGCCGGCAACGGAGGCTATTCGGATGACCCTGGAGATCAAGGCCCACCGGGCTTTCGGCCTTTTCACCCTGGCGTGCGAGCTGTCGCTCGCCCCAAGCCGGATCCTCGGCCTGTTCGGCCCCTCCGGCTGCGGCAAGAGCACCTTGCTGCGCATCATCGCCGGGCTGGACAGGGCTCCCGCAGACTCCCTGCGCTGGCGGGGACGGGAGCTGGCGACCCTGCGGCCCGAGGCACGCCGCATCGGCCTGGTGTTTCAGGACGCCCGCCTCTTCCCCCACCTGACCGTGCTCGGCAACCTGCAGCTGGCGGCGGGCAAGGGCAGTGGGCGCTGGCAGCCGGAGGCGCTGGCGACGCGACTCGGCTTTGCCGAGCTGCTGGGGCAACCGGCCCACGGCCTCTCCGGCGGTCAGCGCCAGCGGGTGGCCCTGGGGCGTGCCCTCCTCGCGGAGCCTGATCTGTTGCTGCTGGACGAACCCTTCTCGGCGCTGGACAGGCGCAGCCGCATCCATCAGGCCCACGTGCTCAAAGGGTTGCAGCAGGAGAGCGGCATCCCCATGATCTTCGTCAGCCACGCCATGGAGGAGGTGAGCCTGCTCTGCGATCGGCTGGTGCTGCTGGAAGGCGGCCGGGTGGAGGCGCAAGGGACCCCCGGGGAGATCTTCGCCCGCACCGACCTGTCGCTCGCCAGTCGCGACGACGTCGGCGTCATGCTTTCGGCCACCCTGGCCCACTACGATGCCACCGAGCAGATGGCGACCCTGCGACTCGGGGAGCAGCCTCTGATGGTGACCATGGAGCATGCCCCCGATGAAGCGGGCCCCTTGCAGATCAAGGTGGCGGCGCGGGATCTGGTGATCGCCACCACCCCCATCGAGCACTCCAGCCTCTCCAACTGCCTGGAGACCCGGCTGCTGGCGGTGCGGGAGGTCCGGCCCGGGCAAACCCTGTTGCAGTTGGCTCTGGGGCAGCAGATACTGCTGGCCCGGATCACCAGCCGCTCCGCCAGACGGCTCGCCCTGGTGCCGGGAGTGCGGCTCTACGCCTACGTCAAGGCGGTGAGCCTGGTGGGTGAGGGCTGAGGCCGGTACGGGCAGGCCGCTATCGAAGTAAGGAGAGGACGGGTGCGTCGCAACCAGGTAATGAAATCCCACGGGCTGGCCCTGCGCACTGCGGGGGAGGGGCCCCTGCTGGTGCTGTTGCACGGGCTGGGCTCCTCCAGTCTCGACTGGCAGGCCCAGATAGAGCACTTCTGCGATCACTACCGGGTGGTGGCGCTGGACTTGCGCGGGCACGGCAAGAGCTTGCAGGAGGGGCCCTTCGACGTGCCAACCCTGGCGGCGGATGTGGCCCGCTGGCTCGACGAACAGCCCGGGCCTGCCTGGGTGGTGGGGTTGTCGCTCGGGGCCATGGTGGCGCTGGAGCTGGCGCTGCAACTGCCCCACAAGGTGCAGGGACTGGTGCTGGTCAACGGCTTCAGCGAATTTCTGCTGGAGACCCCCAAGGAGCAGGAGCGCTACGCCCAGCGCCTCAAGTGGCTGCGCTGGTTCGGCATGCGACCGCTAGCCTGGTGGCTGGGGCGCGAGCTCTTCCCCGGCCCCGAGCTCGCCCAGGTGCGCCGCACCTTCCGACTGCGCTTCGTGCAGAACAACAGGAAGAAGACCTACCGGGCCCTGCTGGATGGGCTGCCCGGCTGGTCGGTGCGCGCCCGGCTCGGCAACATCCGGCAGCCGGTGGCCATCGTCTCCACCAGCCACGACTACCTGCCGCTGGCCAAGCGGGTGGAGCAGTTCGCTTCCCTGCCGAACGCCACCATCCATACCCCCGAGGGCCACCACGCCTGGCCGGCGGAAAATCCCGCCGGATTCAATCATTTGCTTCACCGGATTTTAGAAACTCATTAAACTTGTCGCCCCTTAGCCCTATCACCCGTGTATGTATTGGTCCGATCGCCTTGCCATTGGCAGATGGCAAGGCAATCGGACCTATTTGCTCTATCTAACAGGTATTTCCTCATGTCTGAAGTAATGAAAATGGCCATCGACGATGGCTCGACCAACGTCAAGGTGAGCTGGATCGAGAACAAGGTGCTCAAGACCATCATCTCCCCCAACTCTTTTCGCAAAGACTGGAAGAGCGCCGCCTTGCGCAAGGACAAGAAGATCTACAACTACGAGATAGGCAACACCAAGTACACCTACGACGCCACCTCCGACAAGTCCCTGGCCACCACCCACGTGGAGTACCAGTACGATGATCTGAACCTGCTCTCCGTGCACCATGCCCTGTTGCAGACCGGGGTTGCCCCCCGTGACGTGGCCATCACGGTCACCCTGCCCATCACCGAGTTCTACAACCCGGACGACTGCCAGCGCAACGAAGAGAAGATAGAGAAGAAGCGCCGCAACCTGATGCGGGCCATCAGCCTCAACAAGGGGGAGCTGTTCAACATCGTCAGCGTGGAGGTGATGCCGGAGAGCCTGCCGGCGGCGCTCTCCCGCCTGATTGGCTCGGGCTGCAACGAGTTCACCAAGACGCTAGTGATCGACTGCGGCGGCACCACCCTGGACATGGGGATCATCGTCGGCGAGTTTGACGACGTCTCCGACGTCTACGGCAACAACGAGATCGGCGTCTCCATGGTGACCGATGCGACCCGCAAGGCCCTGGCGGCGGCAGACAGCGACTCCAGCTACCTGGTGGCCAACGAGTTCATCAAGCGTCGCCACGACATGAGCTTCGTGCGGGACGTGGTCAACGACGAGAGCCAGATCCCGAAGATCCTCGAGAAGATGCAGAACAAGATCGACGAGCTCGGTTCCCAGGTGGCCCACGAGGCGAAGAAGTTCGCCAAGAACCCGAACCGGGTCTACCTGGTCGGTGGCGGGGCTTCCCTTATCTTTGATGCCATCAAGGCCGCCTACCCGACCCTGGGGGAGCGGGTGGAGCTGCTGGACGACGCCCAGTCCGCTCTGGCGCGGGAGATCTGCCTCTACACCACGGAAGAGGAAGAGGTGTACCGGGAATCGCCAGTGATGGCCGAGGTCGGCGATGAGTAGTCAACTCAAGCGCATGACCTTCTCCATCTTCATGGATCCGGGTGCGCTGGAGTCTGATCGCTACGCGGCCGGGATCTTGCAAAGCTGGTATCAGCGGGCGCGCAAGATCCAGGACGATGTGGAGGAGTTCGACTTCTCCAGGAGCCGTTTTCACAAGGACATCTACCTCTCCGGGATGTTCATGTACGTGCTGGCCCCGAGCCTGTGCAAGGCGGTGGCCAATGCCTTCGGCCCCGAGCAGGTGAACCTCGCGACCCTGCGCCACGTCTTCGCCAGCTGCGGGTTCGATCTGGGGGAGGGCAGGGCGCCCGCGCTGCCCGACACCCTGATCGACGAGATAGTGGCCAGGCTGGCTCCCCGGCTGGGGCAGGGGGATAACCGGGGGCTGGCGGACGAGATAGTTCAGCGTCTGGGCCAGCAGGCCGCGGCGCCGCTTCCGGACAGTCTGGTGGACGAGATAGTAAGCCGCATCGGCGAGCAGCAACCCGTCGAGCTGTGGGACGAACTGAAGCAGGGGCTGCCGGCCCCGCTCGATCACGACCAGCTGGCCGAGGCCATCGCGGGCAGGCTGCCCGCCGCGGCGGCGGGGGAGCCGGCGGATCTGGCGCCCCTGGCTAGCAGCATCGAGCTGCTCTCCCGCCAGCTGGAGGAGCAGTCCCGCCTCATCCGCGAGCAGCACCGCCTGATCCAGCGCCTGGCCAGCCAGCCGGTGCGTGGGCCAGGGGCCGCGGAGGCGGCGGAGCCGCTTATCGAGGATCTCTCGAACCAGGTGGCGAGCATGAAGAAGGTCAAGGCGAAGGGGATCTTCTAGGGCCCTGTCGACACCGCCATGCAAAAAGCCGAACCCCGGGGTTCGGCTTTTTTGTGGGGGCTGCTCAGGGCTTGGAGCAGACCGGACAGTCTGGCCGTTTGGGCAGCTTCATCTCGCGAAAGCTGCCCTGGAGGCCGTCAATCATCAGCAGGCGACCGCCATGGTGCCTGCCTGTGCCGGCCAGTAGCTTGATGGCTTCGAGGGCCTGCAGGCTGCCCACCAGGCCGACCACGGGGGCCAGCACTCCGGCCTCCACGCAGCTGAGGGACTGCTCGCCAAACAGGGCGCTGAGGCAGGCGTAGCAGGGCTCGTCCTCCTGCCAGGTGAAGCTGCAGAGCTGCCCTTCGAGCCGGATGGCGGCGCCGCTGACCAGGGGCACCTTGTGCCGGCGCGCGCATAGGTTGAGCAGGTTGCGGATGGCGACGTTGTCGGTGCAGTCGAGCACCAGCTGATGGCTCGGCAGCAGGGCATCGAGCAGAGCCTCGTCGGCGAGGGTGGCGTGGGTCTCCACCTCGAGCCAGGGATTGAGTGCCCTTAGCGCCAGGGCGGCGGAGTCCACCTTGTACTGGCCGATGCGCTCATCGGTGTGCAGCACCTGGCGCTGCAGGTTGGAGAGTTCCACCCGATCGAAATCCACCAGGGTCAGCCGGCCGACCCCGGCCACCGCCAGATACTGGCTGGCGGCGCAGCCGAGGCCCCCGGCGCCGATCACCAGTACGCTAGCCTGTTTGAGTGCCTCCTGCCCCTCGAAGTCGAAGGACTTGAGCACTATCTGGCGGTTGTAGCGCAGGAGCTCCGCGTCGCTCAGGATCTCGCTCACAGCAGCAGCCCCGAGAAGGGCTCGACGGTCACCGTCTCGCCGGCGGCCACCTTGCCGCGCTCCTGCTCGAGCACGATGTAGCAGTTGGCCCGGGACAGGGAGCTGAATACCCCGGAGTCCTGGGAGCCGGTGCTGCGCACCTCCAGGCCGTCTGGGCCCGCGCTCAATATGCCGCGCTGGAAGTCGAGTCGTCCCGGGCTCTTTTTAAGCGACTCGGTGACTGTCGCCTTGAGGAGGATGGGGCGCTCGAACTGCTGGCCGGCGAGGCGGGCCAGCGCCGGCTGCACCAGCTGATCGAAGGTAACCATGGCGGAGACCGGGTTGCCCGGCAAGCCGAAGAACCAGGCGTGAGGCAGCCGGCCGAAGGCAAAGGGCTTGCCCGGCTTGATGGCGAGCTTCCAGAAGCCGATCTCCCCGAGCTCTTCGAGCAGCTGCTTGGTGAAGTCCGCCTCGCCGACCGAGACGCCGCCGGTGGTGATCAGGGCATCGGCCTCGCGGTCGGCCTGCAGGAAGGCGGCGCGCAGGGCGGCCGGATCGTCGGGGATGATGCCAAGGTCCAGGCAGTCTATGCCCATGCGGGTCAGCATCGCCTTGACCCCGTAGCGGTTGGAATCGTAGATGTCCCCATGCCGGAGCGGGGTGCCCAGGGGCTTGAGCTCATCGCCAGTGCTGAAGATGGCCACCTTCAGCGGCCGGCGCACCGAGACGCTGGCGATGCCAAGGGAGGCCAGCAGCGGCAGCTCCCGGGGGCTCAGGCGCAGACCGCTCGCGAGCACCCGGGAGCCTTGTGCCATGTCCTCGCCACGGCGGCGGATATTCTGGCCGGGGGCGGGATTGGTCAGAAAAGTGATCCCGTCGTTGCCGGCCTGCGTTTCTTCCTGCATCACCACCGCCTCAGTGCCCGCGGGCACGGGGGCCCCGGTCATGATGCGGATGCAATGGCCGGCTGGCCATTCGCCGTCATAGGGCTGGCCGGCGAAGGCCTTGCCCGCCACGGGAAGCGGGGTGCCGGCGGCGAGATCTGCCAGGCGCACGGCATAGCCGTCCATGGCGGCATTGTCGAAGGGGGGGACCGAGAGGGGGGAGCTGATCTCCTCGGCCAGTATCCGATCCAGCGCCTGGGGCAGCGGCAGTTGCTCCGTCTCGCAGCAGCAGGTGAGTTGTTCCAGCATCCCTTGCAGCGCCTTGTCCAAGGGGAGGAGTGCACCGGTATCGAATCCCATCATCATGACCTCTCTGGTGTGTAGGGGGCGGATTATCCCAAAAATCCGCCCGGATGGGCAGGCTGATCGCCAAGGAATGCGGGAAAGGCACTCCCGGGCGGGGGAAGGGTGGTCCGACTATCCCCTTGCATGGCCACCCGATAGAGAGAGGGCATCGCAGGCTGGGGCGGCGTTCCATGCCGCGACGGCAGTGCCGACCGGGTCACCACTGCGCCCCCCGGATGGGCAGGCCGGGGCAGGGAAAAGGGAGCGGTTTGGCATAAAGTCAGGGAACGGGCTTGAGTTAGTCAGAATTATGACAATAATCGCCCTGTAAGATTGCGCCATGGCACCATGCCGAAGGCCAACACAGTCCCTGAGCGTGGGAGAGAAACACGATGACGAGCTTAAGCCAGGAAGCCCTGTTGGTCAGGGCAGCGCTGGAGGCCCAGGGCCTCGAGACACCTCTGGTGGCCAATGCACTGAACGGCCAGCAGAAGAAGGAAAAAATCGAAGGCCATATGCGCGCCATCATGGAGACGCTGGGGCTGGATCTGGCCGACGACAGTCTGGCAGAGACGCCGCACCGCATCGCCAAGATGTACGTGAACGAGATCTTCTCCGGCCTCGACTATGCCACCTTCCCCAAGGTGACGGTGATCGAGAACAAGATGAAGGTGGACGAGATGATCATGGTGCGGGACATCAGCCTGACCAGCACCTGCGAACACCATTTCGTCACCATAGACGGCTTTGCCCACGTGGCCTACATTCCCCGCGGCAAGGTGATTGGCCTCTCGAAGATCAACCGCATCGTGCAGTTCTTCGCCCGCCGGCCCCAGGTGCAGGAGCGGCTCACCCAGCAGATCCTGCTGGCGCTGCAGACCCTGCTCGGCACCCAGGACGTGGCCATCAGCATCAAAGCGACCCATTTTTGCGTGAAGGCTCGCGGCGTGATGGACTCCACCTCCTACACCACCACCACCTCCCTGGGTGGCGTGTTCAAGACCCAGCCCGACACCCGTGCCGAGTTTCTCGGTGGCCTGAAGGGCTAAGTCGCAGGGGGCTTGCCCCCTGATCCCATTATTTTCTGAAAATCCCTAAAGCCATGTCCGCGTCGGCCGATATGGCTCTTCGTGCCGTCGGCTGACCACTGGTCAGCCGGCTCCCTTGCGGCGAGTGATATCGCCCCGGGGGACGCCAGGGCGCGGCGCCTCTTTCGCGGGTACCGACGCGGGTGAGGCTTTATGTACTGCTATGGATGGCGGTGACGGTGGTCGAGCTCCCAGGCCCGGCGCCGACCAATGCCACTTGTTTTCCCCATGCAGGACATGCCATGAACACCATGACGATAGGCAAGAAACTTACCGCCGGCTTTGCCGTTCTCGGCCTGATGATGGCCTTTATCGGCGGCTTCTCACTGTTTGAATTCAGCAAGATGAACCGGGCCGCCATCGGGTTTACCGACAGCATCCTGCCCGCGGTCGTGCGCACCAGCACCCTGGGCGAGACCATCAATGCCTTGCGCCGCTATGAGCTGGATGTCTTCCTGGTGGCGGACGATCCCCAGCAAAGAGCCCATTATCGCAACGAGAGCGAGAAGAGCCTGCAGGAGGTCGCACGCCAGATAGTGGCCCACGATGCCACCATCTGGGCAGAGGATCTGGAGGAGCGTCGCACCTTCGACACCGTCAAGGCGGACTGGGAGAGGTACATCGCCCTGCACCAGCGCATCCGGCAAATGCAGGACGCAGGCCAGCTGATTGAGGCCCAGCACCTCTTCATGGGGGAGGGGATCACCCTCTACACCAACCTGACCAAGTCGGTGGGTGATCTCATCCGCATCAACCACGGCTACTCCGTGGGCTCCCGTGCCGAGGTCGTCGGCGCCTTCGACAGCGCCAAGCTGAGCATCATCATCGCCTTGGTACTGGGGCTGGGGTTGGTCACCGTGCTCTCCGTGGTGCTGACCCGCCAGATCCGCGACCCGCTCATCATGCTGGCGCGCCAGGCCCAGCGCATCGCGAGCGGCGATCTCGGCAAGGGGGAGCTGCAGGAGTGGATCCGCGGCAACCGCTTCAACCGTGACGAGCTGGGTCAGCTGGGCTCGGCCATCGACCGGATGCAGGGGGCGCTGGCGGATCTCGTGAGCGAGATCGCCGGCTCGGTGAGCCAGCTCAGCAGCGCGGTGGAGGAGGTGAGCGCCATCTCCGAGCAGTCCGCCAAGGGCATGGCCAGCCAGCAGAGCGAGGTCTCCCAGGTGGCTACCGCCATGAACGAGATGCAGTCCACCGTCAACGAGGTCGCCCGCAACACCACGGACGCCATGAGTGCGGCCAAGCAGGCCTCCCGCACCTCGACCATGGGCAATGAGGTGGTGCGCAGCGCCATCGGCAGCATCGAACAGGTATCCCAGCAGATAGAGCAGGCGGGCGCCGTGGTGCAGCAGCTGGAGACCGACAGCGCCAGCATCAGCATGGTGCTGGACGTCATTCGCGGCATCGCGGAGCAGACCAACCTGCTGGCCCTCAATGCGGCCATCGAGGCGGCCCGGGCCGGCGAGCAGGGCCGTGGCTTTGCGGTCGTCGCGGACGAAGTCCGCTCCCTGGCCCAGCGCACCCAGGCCTCCACCGCCGAGATCAGCAAGATGATCGAGGTGCTGCAGGAGCGCACCGCCGAGGCGGGCAACGCCATGCAGCTGAGCCGTCAGCAGATGCAGAGCAGCGTCGAGCTGGCGCGGGAGGCGGGGGGCAGCATCGACAGCATCAACGGTGCCGTCACCCAGATCACCGACATGAACACCCTGATCGCCACCGCCACCGAGCAGCAGAATGCGGTGACCGAGGAGCTCAACCGCAGCATCGTCAACATCCATGCCGCCGCCGACGAGAACGCCCTGGGGGCGCAGCAGACGGCCCAGGCCTGTGTCGAGCTGAGCAAGCTGGCCAATACCCTGCACCATATGACCCAGCGCTTTACCCTCTAAAGCCTTGCTGGCGTGATAACGAAAGGCCCCGCCAATTGGCGGGGCCTTGTCGTTTCTGGCAGTTTTTTTGACCGTAGGGTCGATTAGCGAAGCGTAATCGGCCGACGCCAGACCCCTTACCCGGCCATTTAGCTCAGCCCAATGATCTCTCCGTTATCATCGATATCGATATGACGATAGGCCGGCAGGCTGCCAAGGCCCGGCATGGTCATGATGGGGCCCGCGAGGGCGTAGACGAAGCCGGCACCGGCGCAGAGCCTCACCTCCTCGACGGGCACCTCGAAGTCCGTCGGCACCCCCTTCCTGGCGGGGTCATGGCTGATGGAGAGGGGCGTCTTGGCCATGCAGATGGGCAGGTGATCCCAGCCCGCCGCCGAGAGTCGGGCCAGCTGCTGGCGGGCCTTGTCCGAGAGGGTGACGCCACGACCGCCATAGCCGCACTCCACCAGGGTGGCGAGCTTGGCCGCCAGGCTCATCTCGTCGGGGTAGAGCAGGCGGGGCTTGCTCGGTTGTGCGCAGGCGCTGACCACGGCCCGGGCGAGCTCGGCGGCGCCGGCCCCCCCCTGGGTGAAGGCCTGGGAGAGGGCGACTCCCTGGGCCCCCGCCTGGCGCGCCTCCTGCTCCAGCAGGGCCAGCTCGGCCTCGCTGTCGGTGGGGAAGCGGTTGATGGCGACCACCACGGGCACCCCGTAGCGGCGGGCGTTGGCGATGTGCCAGGCGAGGTTGGCGCAGCCCTGGCGCAGGGTGGCGAGATCTTCCCCCAACAGGCTCTCGGGCAGGGGCTGGCCCGGGCGGATGTCGAGCAGGCCGCTGTTGGCCTTGAGGCCGCGCACCGTGGCCACCAGCACCACGCAGGCAGGGGCGAGGCCGGACTGGCGGCCCTTGATGTTGAAGAACTTCTCCAGCCCCATGTCGGAGCCGAAGCCCGCCTCGGTCACCACATAGTCGGCGAGGCCGAGGGCCATGCGATCCGCGATGACCGAGGAGTTGCCGTGGGCGATGTTGGCAAAGGGGCCTGCGTGTACCAGCACCGGGGTCTGCTCCGTGGTTTGCATCAGGGTGGGCTGCAGGGCATCCTTCAGCAGTACCGTCATGGCGCCCGCGACCTCGAGCTGCTCGGCGGTGACGGGGTTGCCGTGGAGATCGAGTGCCAGCTGGATGCGACCGATGCGCGCGCGCAAATCCTTCAGATCGCTCGCCAGCGCCAGGATGGCCATCAGCTCGGAGGCGGCGGTGATGACGAAGCGATCGGGGCGCTCGACACCGTCGGCGGTGCCACCCTGGCCTATGGTGAGGTGGCGCAGGGCGCGGTCGTTCATGTCGAGGGTGCGGGGCCAGAGGATGTTGGCCGGGTCGATATCGAGCCGGGTCAGGCCGGTTCTGGTGGTGAACTGGTCGCCCAGCTTCTGTTCGTGGAACAGGCGGGCATCCAGGGCGGCGGCCGCCAGGTTATGGGCGGCACTGAGGGCGTGAAAATCCCCGGTGAGGTGGAGATTCATCTCCTCCATCGGCACCACCTGGGCCATGCCGCCCCCGGCGGCGCCCCCCTTGACCCCGAACACGGGGCCCAGGCTCGGCTGGCGTATGGTGGCGATGCCGGGGTGGCCGATGTGATTGAGCCCCATGGCGAGCCCGATCGTGGTGACCGTCTTGCCCTCGCCGAGGGGCGTCGGGGTGATGGCGCTCACCAGCACCAGCTTGCCGGCGTGTGGGGGGGCCTGCTTGAGCAGCTCCAGGTCCAGCTTGCCCTTGTAGTGGCCATGGGGGTGGAGCAGGTGCGGCGGGATGGCGAGGCGCTCGGCCAGCGCGTGGACGGGGAGACGGGGGGACTGGCGGGAGATCTCGATATCGCTTAGCATCAGCACCTCGTTGGCATGTCGGGTCAAATATGCGGCGAAGTCTAGAGGAATCAACAAGGTTATCCAATGAGCAATGCTATTTTATCCGGCAGTCGTGAGCCCCATCAAAGCCCCATCCTGCTGGATCTCAACGCCCTCTATCACCCGCCCAAGCAGCCGCTGACCGCCCTTGGCATCATCAGCGCCTTCATCCCGCTGTTCGGCTACGGCTGGCAGGCGATGACCCAGGATCCCGAGACCCATTTTCGCCATGAGCTGGCCAGGCGCATCAACAGGCACAAGAGTGACGAGGCCAACCTTGCCCTCATCCTGCAGCTCGCGGCCATGCTGGACTGCCACTGCCTGCGCATTACCCTGCCTTACACCCTGGGCGAGGCGCAGCTCGCCACCTTGCAGCAGCGCTTGCCACGCTGGCAGATAGTGCAGCAGGAGACCCTGCTGCTGGCCGATCTGCCGCTCCCTCCCAAGGCCTGATCCTCTCTCCCGCTCCGGCGCCTCAGGTCTCCCTGTCCCAGTAGTGGGGCGCCAGGTAGCGCTCCTGCACGAATTCGATGAAGCAGCGCACCTTGGCGGAGATGAAGCGGCGATGCGGGTAGAGGGCATAGAGCCCCACCTGTCCCTTCTCCCACTCCGGCAGCAAGGGCACCAGCTCCCCCGAGCGCAGCGCATCGCCGACGATGAAGGTGGGCTGCAGTATGATGCCCTGGTGGTCGCAGGCCGCCCGGGTCAGGGCCACGCCGTTGTTGGCGCGAAGGGGCCCCTGGGGGCGCACGCTCAGCTGCTCCCCATCCCGCTTGAAGACCCAGTCCGGCTGGGTCAGGGTGTAGATGAGGCAGTCGTGCTGCTTGAGATCCTCCGGGGTCCTGGGAGTGCCCCGGCGGGCGAGGTAGTCGGGGCTGGCGCACACCACCAGTCTCATCATGGCGAGCGGCTTGGCCACCAGGGAGGAGTCCGGCAGGTTGCCGATGCGCAGCGCCAGATCGAAGCCCTCCTCCACCAGGGCGACCCGCCGGTCGCTGTACTCTATCTCCAGCTTGAGCTCGGGAAAGCGCTCGCGAAACAGCGGCAGGGCGGGGGAGAGGTGCAGGTAGCCAAAGTCCATGGGCACCGACAGCTTGAGGGTGCCCTGGGGCTGCTGGTTGTTGCGGGTGAGCTGGCTGTGGGTCTCTTCCAGCTCCGCCAGCAGGGCCTGGGAGCGCTGGTAATAGAAGAGGCCCGCCTCGGTGGGGTTGACCTGGCGAGTGGTGCGCGACAGCAGCCGGGTCGACAGGGACTCCTCCAGCTGCTGCATCAGCTTGGAGGTCATGGCGACCGAGATGCCAAGCTGGTGGGCAGCCCGGGTAAAGCTCTGGCACTCCACCACCTTGATGAAGGTACGCATGGCGGCTATCTGATCCATATTCCACTCTCGGTTGATAATTATTTTAATAAATCGATGATTATCTATTACTACTTGGAGGTTAGCATCTCGTTCACAGATGTGAACCCCTAATGAAGGAACGATCGGAATGAAAATGACCAAGGCCCTGCTGGCCTCCTGCCTGTTTATGGCGGCTCCCCTGATGGCGGCCGATTACGACGTCGACGCGGCGCACACCACTGTCCAGTTCAAGGTGGGCCACCTCGGCTTCTCCGAGCTCATCGGCCGGTTCAACACCTTCAGCGGTACCTTCAGCATGGACGACGCCAACCCGGCGGCGGCCAAGGCGAGCTTCGAGATCGATGCCGCCAGCGTGGACTCCAACCACGAAGCCCGTGACAAGCACCTGCGCAGCCCCGACTTCCTGGACGTGAAGCAGTTCCCCAAGATGACCTTCGTCAGCTCCGGTTATGAAGGCACCAAGGAGAAGGGCGTGCTCAAGGGGACTTTGACCCTGCACGGCGTCTCCAAGGAAGTGGCCTTCGACATGGTCCACATCGGTGAAGGCAAGGATCCCTGGGGTGGCTACCGCAGCGGCTTCAACGCCACCACCACCATCAAGCGCAGCGACTTTGGCGTGAACTACATGGTGCCGAACATCCCGGACGAGATGAGCATCAACCTGTTTGTCGAAGGTGTGCGCAAGTAATGGGCGCAGCACTTCTGCTTCAAACCCTGGCGGCCCCTTTGGGGGCCGCTTTGCTGTCATGGCGCTGGTCGCGGCTGGGGTATCTGTGGGGGGCGCTGGCCCTCTGGCTGCTGGGCTGCCTGCTGGGGGGCGCCTATGGTGTGCCGGCCAAGGCGTGGCAGTGGCTGCCGCTCACCCTGCTGGTGCCCGCCCTGGCGCAGCAGGCCGACAAGCGCGTTGCCCTCGCGATCTTCGCCCTGCTGGGCGCCCTGGTGTGGTGGCTGGGACTCTCCTCCGTGCTCGGCAGCGAACCCGGGATCTGGCTGGCCCTGTTGCCCGCCATCGCCTGGTATGGCTGGACGCGCTGGTACGCTGACAGCGAGGAGGGGCTCGGTTTCGCCCTCGGCTTCATCTGGCTGGCGCTGGTCATCGGTATCGACGGCAGCCTGCTCATCGCCCAGCTCGCGGGGGCCCTGGCCGCCTTCGCCGGGTTCCGCGCCCTGCTCGGCGCCTTTGCCGGCGTCAAGGTGTCGCCAAGTAGCCTGGGACTGGCGCTCGCCTTCGTGCAGATGCTGGCCTGGCAGTACGTGGAAGTGCCGCTCTTGGTGCTGCTGCCGGTCTGGTTGCTGCCCCTGCTTGAGCGGGCGCTGCACAGTCGCCCGGGACTGACCCGTTGGGGTCTGCTTATCCTGGTGGCGGGGATAGGGGCAGGCGTGAGCCTGTGGTGGGTGTGGCCAGAGGCCTCTCTTTATTGATTTAAGTATAAAAAACAGGCTATTACCGTATAAATTGACGGGCTTGTCATAGTCTGTGTAGATAAAGATTGAGACCCATGGTGCTTTCAGATAAAAAGGATTTTCATTATCTGGACACACACAGAACCCGGCTTTGCCGGGTTCTGTTTGCCTGCTTTCCCGCGGCACGCTAAGGAGGCCACAGTTGCACAGTCAGGGATCTGAGCATCTGTTTTTTAGCCATTTCACCGAACAGGGACGCCTCGGGGATCTCTGCATCCTGCTGGTGACCCATTTGCTGCCCGACAGACCCCACTTCATCCAGGTGCTCGACCAGGTGGGGCGGGTCGGCGCCATCCTGCCCAAACCCAAGTCCGTGCACGGACCTACCCTGGCCTGGGCACAGCAGCACTACCCCGTATTGCCCCTCAATCGTCACTGGACCTCGGATCCCGAGGGGGTCATCGACCAGATTGCCCCCCTGGTGCGGGAGCATGAGCGGCTCATCATCCTCGACATCGGTGGCTACTTTGCCAAGAGCCAGGCGGTGCTGGCCGAGCACTTTGGCGAACGCTTCATCGGGGTGGTGGAGATGACCGAGAACGGCCATCAGCGTTACGAGCAGGAGCACCTGGCGGCCCCCGTCATCTCGGTGGCCCGCAGCCCCCTCAAGCAGGCGGAAGATATCCAGATCGGCCTGAGCGTGGTCTACTCCGCCGAGTCCCTGGCGCGCACACTGAGGCGCACCTTCAACGTCTGTCAGGCCGCCCTGTTTGGCTATGGCAAGGTGGGGCGCAGCATCGCCCGCGAGCTGCGCTGCCGCAACCTGCACCTGGAGCTGGTGGAGACGGATGCCCTGCGCCAGGTGGAGGCGCTCTCCCACGGCTTCAAGCTGGTGAACAAGGCCGAGGCCCTGGCGCGGGCCGAGCTGGTGATCTGCTCCACCGGCAACGGCTCCCTCGATCTGGCGGATCTGCAGGCCCTGCGCCCCGGCGCCATGCTGGCGTCCGTCACCTCCGCCGACGACGAGTTCGCGTTCTGCCTCTCCCAGCTGCCCTGGCCGAGCGAGGAGGTGTGCCCCCACGTGCTGGCCCTGACCCGTCCCGACGGCAGCACCATCTTCCTGCTCAACCGGGGTGAGGCGGTCAACTTCGTGCACGGCGCCGTCATCGGCGAATATGTCTATCTGGTGCTGGCGGAGATCATCGAAGGGGTGCACCTGCTGGCCCGGCAGGCATCTGACGCAGGCCTGCACGAACTGCCCGAGGCCACCATGCAGCGCATCGCCCGCCACTGGTTAACCGATTTTCACGGAGTCACCCCATGACAGAGACACAAATTCCGATGAACAAACCGCGCATCGAAATCCGTTACTGCACCCTCTGCCGCTGGATGCTGCGGGCGGCCTGGCTGGCCCAGGAGCTGCTCTCCACCTTTGACAGCGAACTCGGCGAGGTGGCGCTGGTGCCCGCCAGCAAGGGGGAATTCCGCATCCTGGTGGACGGGGTGCTGGTGTGGGATCGGGTGGCGGACGAGGGCTTCCCGGAGGCCAAGGAGATCAAGCAGCGGGTGCGCGATGTCATCGCCCCCGAGCGCGACCTCGGCCACGCGGATCGCAAGCCCGCAACCGAATGAGGCGTGAAGATGACAAAGAAGAGGGAGGCATCAGCCTCCCTCTTCTTTTTGTTGCCGTGACGGCTGGCTGGCGACGTCAGCCTGGACGGGGGCGCCGATATAGCGCGCCCGCTTGTGGGGCTTGATGCGGTGCACGTCCACCCAGACCAGGCCGTCGATGCAGTGGTTGAAGTCGGGGTCGATGCCAAAGTCCACGAACTGCACGCCCCCCGGCTCGCACAGCTCGGCGTACTGCTTGTAGAGGGTGGGGATGGCGCAGCCCAGGTTGTCTAGCCCCGCCTTGAGCACCTTGAGGTCGTCCCCGTAGTCGCGCCCCTCGAACAGGGGCGGGGTCTGGGGG
>NZ_CDDD01000007.1 GCF_000820165.1 Aeromonas taiwanensis | reverse complement strand
CTGGTAGGTCTGGCCGACCAGGGCCAGCAGGGCGCCGAGGTTGAGGGCCAGGGCCAGCAGCAGGGCCTGGCGCGGCGTGTCGGCCAGACCTACCAGACCGGCGCCGATCCCTGGCAGCTGTTCGCCACCTGGGCCCTGTTGCTGCTGCCCCTGGCGGCGCTCGGCAGGAGCCCGCTGCTCTGGACGCTCGCCTGGCTGCTCGGCCAGCTCGCCCTGGTGCTCTACTGGCGCCTCGGCCTGTTCGACCTCTTCTTCTCCTTCGACGAGGAGGCCCTCGGCTGGTGCCTGACCCTGCTCAATGCCGCCCTCTGGGGCCTGCTGATCCTGGCCCCCGCCCGCTTCGCCCTCATGCCCTCCTGGATTGCCGGGCTGGCCGCCGGGCTCGGCATCACCCTGCTGGCCCTGCTGGCCCTGTTCAATGCCGCCTCCCCCTGGGTCTGGCCCGTCTGGCTCGCCTGGCTCGGCGCCGCCTACCTGCGCTGGCACCACAGGTTCATCGCCGGCCTCGCCATGGGCTGCCTGAGCCTCATCGCCGTGATCCTCGCGGCCCTTGGCAAGTGGATGGAGCCCGACATGAACGGCTTCCTGCTGCTCGCCCTTATCGCCATCGGTCTGTCGGTCCTGGCCAGCCGCTGGCTGCAACAACAACGGAGGCAGCATGTCTGACCTGACCCCCTGGGAACGGCTTCGGGCCGCCCGTCTGGTGGAGGGGGAGCTCCCCCGTGACGAACAGCCCCACTGGTCGAGCCGCTTCCTGCTCGGCATGGTGGGCTGGATAGCCGCCCTCTTCCTGCTCTTCTTCCTGTTCATGGCCTTCGAGAGCCTCACCCGGGAGGCGAACCACGCCCTCACCATGGGGGCCGTGCTGATGGCCGCCGCCCTCGGCCTCAATCGCACCGCCCGGCACACGGATCTCTGGGATCAGTTCGTGCTGGCGCTGGCACTGGCCGCCGATGCCTGGCTGCTCTACGGCCTGCTGGACAGGCTGGATCTGCACCACGCCCCGCTCTGGTTCGGCCTCGCCGCCCTGTCCCTCTGCATCGCCGCCCTGTTCGAACACTGGCTGGTGCGCCTGTTCCACAGCTTCGCCGCCGCCATCCTGCTCGCCCTTGGACTCGCCTGCCTCGGCCTGCAACTGCTGGCCCTGCCCCTGGTGATGGGGGCTGCCGCCCTCTGCTGGCTGCAGGCGGAGCGCGATCCCGTTCGCCATCAGCTCTATGAGTCCCTCACCCTGGGGCTGGCCCTCTCCCTGCTGGTGCTGGGACGGCTGCACCACCCGCTCTGGGAGGGCGGCGCCAGCGTGCTGGACGAGCTCGGCCCCTCCCGGCTGCCGCTCTGGCTCAACCCCTTGCTCTGCGCCGCCCTGCTGCTGGGGGTCATGGTGCACCTGCGCCTGCCGCTGCTGGCCTGCCTGCCCCTGGTACTGCTCAGCGCCCTCATCCCCGGCATGGGGGCCGGCGCCCTGGTGCTGGTGCTCGGCTTCTATGCCGGCAGCCTCACCCTCATGACCCTGGCCGGCCTGCTGCTGCTGGGCTTCGGCGCCCTCTATTACTACGATCTCGGGCTGACCCTGATGACCAAGTCCTGGCTGCTGCTGGGGTCGGGCGCCGTGCTGCTCGGCGCCCGCCAGGGGCTCCAATACCTGCACGGAAGGAACAAATCATGAGGCTTATCCCCCTGTTTCCGGGCCTGACCACAGAGCCTAGCGCCCTGCCCCTCGGCCACCATCCAGGGCACACACGCCTGCACGGAAGGAAAACATCATGAGACGCCTCTCCCTGTTTCTGGTCGGCCTCGCCATCCTGGCGGGGATCAATGCCACCGTCTGGCGCTTCGAGCACGCCATGGGCAGCGGCGAGGTGGTGCTGCTCGAACTCGCCCCGGTCGACCCCCGCTCCCTGATGCAGGGGGACTACATGCGCCTCGACTACGCCCTCGCCCGCCAGCTGACGGGCCGTCAGGAGGCCGCCACCCGGACCCTGGTGGTGCGTCTGGACGGGCAACAGGTGGCGCATTGGGTGGAAGAGGGCGACCCCGACGCCCTGGCCCGGGATCAGCGCCTGCTCAAGGTGCACCAGATCCACGGCCAGTGGCGGGTCGGGCCCGATGCCTTCTTCTTCGAGGAGGGGACGGCCGCGCAGTATGAGCGGGCGCGCTACGGGGAGTTTCGCCTGCAGGAAGATGGCGACACCCTGCTGGTGGGCCTGCGCGACGAGGGGTTCAAGCCCCTCGGCGACACCCGTCCCGCCTGGTAAGGTGATGACAAGCGGCCGGCAAGGCCCGTGGTGACAAGAAAAAAGAGGGGGACCTGCAGGCGCCCCTCTTTTTCTTGTGGGGGCGGCATCACCGGGGATCCGGATGTCCGGCTGGCGAAACGGCGTGACTTGGCAACACTTTACACTGGGCACTCGGCAGCGGGACGGTCAGGATGAGAACGACAAGCGCAAGGGGTTGGGGCAGGCTCGCCGCCGCCCTGTTGGTGGCACTCTGGAGCGGCCAGATGGCGCTGGCAAGCCCCGCGCTGGCCAAGCTGCACTACCTCACCGAGGAGTACAAACCCTATAACTTCACCGGGGAGGATGGTGCCCCCAGCGGCCTTGCCGTCGAGCTGCTGCACCAGGTGTGGCAGAGGACGGGCACCCCGCCCCAGCCCGTCAGCGTCCTTCCCTGGGCCAGGGGATATTACCTGCTGACCCAGAAGCCCAATGTGGTGCTCTTCTCCACCGCCCGCACCGAGGCGCGCGATCCCCTGTTCAAGTGGGCCTGCCCCATCGGCTACGCCGAGATCGTGCTGATGGGGCTCGCCAATCGCCCCCTGACCTTGACCCGGATGGAGGATGCCCAGCAACACACCATCGCCGCCGTGCGCGCCGACGTGGGGGAGCAGCTGCTGCTCAACAACGGCTTCGACGAGCAGAAGATCATGACCGCCAACCGCCTGCCCCAGGCGCTCAAGATGCTCACCTCGGGCCGGGTCGAGCTCATCGCCAGCAACAAGTCCACCCTGATGGATCTCATCAAGGCCCAGCAGCTGGATCCCGCCCGGTTCGAGGTGCGCTGGGTGCTGAGCTCCGAGCAGTTCTGTTTTGCCTTCAGCCACGCGGTGGACGATGCCCTGGTCAGGGAGTTCCAGCACGGCCTGACCCAGGTGCTCGCCAGCAGCGAGTTCCAGCAGATCCAGCACAAATACTTTCCCGCCCCCTGAGCCTCCCCGCGCCGGGGCCAGGCCCCGGTGCAGTCAGCTCGTCCTCCTCGCGCCCATGCCCCTTCTCCATGCCACACTTCAATGCCTGTCCCTTCGGCGCTGACTGACGGCAAGAGGTGGCTCGGGCAGCGTGGCCTGTTGGTCGGGGGGACAGGCGGGACGTCGGGCAGAGAGGGCTTATTTTACCCGCATCAGGCGATGACGCTGCCCGCCAAACTCCAGCTGGACCACCTGGGAGCGCGCCATGGCCTCGACCCGGGCCAGCATCTCGGCGCTGTAGCCCTTGCGGTGCATCCACTGCATGGGCTCCTCGAAGCTCCCCTCGTTGACGATAAAGGTGTCGGTGTAGGCATCGTGCACGATGCTGACCACCCAGATGCGCTGCTGGAACTCCGAGAGGCCGGCGACGAGCGCGGCCGCGCGCGCCCCCAGGGCGCGAACACGGTCGATAAGGGGGGTTGTCATGACGGGGGCTCCGCACTGGTTGAGGGGCGACATCCTAGCACCCGGAGGCCCGGGTCACCATGGGCCATATCAAGCCGACCTCGCGCCTTTGCCGGGGCCCCTTGCCTCAATGGGGGAGCGGCGGCACCGGGTTCTCTTCCTGTTCACGGCGCTGGCGCTTGACCGCATACATGCGCGCATCGGCCTGGCGCAGGGCCTCGTCGACGCTGATCTGCCCCGGATCGACCGCCACGACCCCCACGCTGGCGCCGGGGTAGTGAAGTGACTGCTCGCTGCCGAGGGGCAGTTGCAGCACGCTGTGTTCGAACAGCCGGCGCTGGAAGCTCTGCACCGCCGCCTCCACCGTCTGCTCCTCCGGGATGGGCCCCATGCCCACGGCGACGAACTCGTCGCCCCCCACCCGCGCCAGCATGTCGCCGCCGCGCAGGGTCTCGCTCAGCTGCCGCGCCATGGCGACGAGCAGCAGATCCCCCACCTCGTGACCGTGGGTGTCGTTGATGGCCTTGAAGCCGTCGAGATCGATAAAGGCGATAAGCACCGGATGGCCGGCCCGCTCCGACAACGAGAAGAGGCGGGTGAGCTCCAGCATCAGGGCCCGGCGATTGGGCAGCCCGGTCAGGGGATCGGACAGAGCCTGGCGGGAGAGCTCGTTGTTGGCCCGCTGCAGCTGGTGCAGCAGTTGCTCCCGCTCCACGTGCTCGGCGATGAGCCGCGCGAAGAAGGCGATCAGGTGTTCCGCCCCCGCCACCAGGGGTTTGCGCTCGGCGCTGGCACCGCACAGGGTGCCATAGAGGGAGCCGGACGAGGTGCGCACCGGGCTGCTCAGGTAGGTGCGAATGCCGAGGGCCCTGGCCGCCTGGGAATCCCCCCAGCTGTCGGTGACGTCGTCGCTGTAGCGGCGATCCTCGTCGATGGCCCGCCGGCACAGGGTGTCGTGCCACTCCACCGTCGCCCCCTCCGGGATCTGCAGCCCGGCCGCGTTGCGGGCAAACAGGATGTGCTGGGTGCTCTGCTGGAGATCGATCTGGGTGAGGTAGGTCGACTCCAGCCCCGTCACCGTCTCCAGCATCTCCAGCAGGGGCCGGGTCAGGCTCTCCAGATCCCGTGCCCCGGTGACCTGTACCGACAGAGCCTGCAATATGTTGTCCATGCCAATCTCCCAAGGTGCACGTGCTTGCCGGACACCTTAGCCAACTCGGGATGCCCGCCGCAAGCGCCAGTGTGGGCCTCACGGGGGGAAATCCCGCCGTTTTCACCGTTTGGCCGTCCCGCAGCCCCGCCCGGCGGCCCGCCCCGGGCCATAACTTTGAACCAGCGCAAAAAATCAATCAATTCTGACACTTGAGCCAGCAATATCCATGGATCGGGCCCTCTCGGCTCCGTAGGATGGGAATGGGTGCCCGTTGGCCCCTGTTTCGTCCCCTCGGGTCAGCGGCGCATTGTGGTAGCGACAGCCAGGGGCGGCAGCGACGGAATTTGGCCAACTTCCCGGGCCTCGGCAGGAGGCCAGCCCGGCATACCGCGCCTTCGGCAAGGGTGTCACCCTCGACGGGGTGCCCGTCTGCCCCGGGGCTCCATCCCCTCTCCCCTTGCGGATGAGACGTTGGAAGCAATTGGTAGGGTCGAGTAGGGTCGATTAGCGAAGCGTCATCGTCCGCGGTAACGATCCCTCTCCTCCTGCGGGAGAGACGTAGGGTGCAATAAGCGGAGCGCATTGCACCACGGTAACAATTCCCTCTCCCCTTGCGGGAGAGGGCTAGGGTGAGGGGTCACTAGCCTGATTGGCACGGCTTCGCCGCGCAGGACACGAGGACTCCGTCCTCGACAGGGTTTCGCCCGCCCTTCAGGCTTGGGCGAGTGACTTTTCTTTGCGTGGCCAAAGAAAAGTCACCAATCGAGCGGCCACCCCCGCTTGTTCGCCCTCCTACGTCGGGTTCCCTCGGTTCACCCGTTTATCCCACGGCACGCGCCGATGGGCCATCCCTGGCCCAGCGGCGCTCGCTCGGCGTCCTGCCTCGCGGCCTGGACAAACGGGCTCACCTCGGCGAACAACAGGGGGACAAAAACCAACCCGCAGCCCCGAGGCACAAGCCTGCTTGGGCAAGATCTTAAACAGAGCAGAGGGAAAACTCCCTTCTCGGAAATGTATTTTTATTGGATGCTCGACATTCAGTAACAAGAATTAATATAACGTTATGTCTCTAATTTCCGATTATTTTTCGCCAATCGAGTTTATAGACTTCTTTCAGTTATGCATATTGAGACCATTATGCTTCATACTAAAAAACCCAGAGAACAAAGTGGTAGAGATGCATTTAGCCGATATAAAGCTCAAGTCAGATCTGCGGGCATAGCATCTCTATCCATTCTTGAAGGCAATGAAATAGACAGAGTATATTGTGATTTGCATGATGACTTTGTAATACGTAAAAAAGATGAGCATGGGTTTAGTTATATATTTTATCAGGTGAAAACCAAAGGAAAGCAGAATCATAATTGGTCTGTCAGTGACATTTTTGGATTGCAAAAGCGAGCTAAGCAACAAGATCCATTAAAAATAAAAGATAGCTTTATTGGAAAGCTTCTACTTCACACAGTTGTTTTTGACAACTTCTGCCATGCAATTGTTTTCCAAACAAATATAAACAATGCAGACGATGTAGAGCAACTATTAACTGACATCGCCACAGGAAAATTCAAAGATAAGAACACGACTCATCTTATTTCAAATTTCAATCTATGCTTCATTGATGAGTTGACTAGCCAATTATCTCCCGAAAAAATAAAGTTTAATTTATCAAAACTTAAGTTTGAAACTGACGTTCAATATTTAAAGGGGGGTGATAACAACTTTGAGCCTATCGCAAGAGATAAAATATATAAATTTAGCGAAGTAGATTTGAGTTATTTAGAATCCAGAGAGATTTTAATAAAATTACTGGATCTGGTGGAAAATAAGTCAAGTGGAATTATTCATGACTTATCCATTGATTCTATTGAGAAATATGCAGCTATCTCAATTGATGACTTACTACCTATACTTAGTATTTCGAAAGAGGCTTATGAGGCGCTGTTACTAGGTGGTGATAGCAAAGCAATTAGAAATGCATCAATAATACAACGAACGCTATCTTCTGCTGGTGCAGGAAATGAAGAAATAGAGTATTGTTCTAGATGTAAAACCAATTGGGATATTTGGCTTAGAAAGAATAGACATGTAATACATGAGTTTGACCTTCAATCTATACAAAGCAATATAACTGGATTACTTAACAGTATTATTGGAAGTAAAAAATCACTTAAAATATCAGAATTAAGGCAACCAATAAAAGCATTGGCACATGAATTAAAATGTCAAGATTTGCTTTATGACCTGAACATTGATTTGATATTAGGCGCCGTTTTCGCTGAACTAGTAAAGGCAAAGTCATGAATTTTGATGCATTTTTTGATAATTTATCTCAAAAATCAAGCTCTATTCAGATGGTTGAATATAAAACTCAAAATCAATTACTTAACAATGAAGCATTGTTTCAACTCCCGTTAATTAGCCTAATTATATTGCTAATGGCCAAAGATAAAAGGAAGCCTAATGTATCAGAGATAGGCCAACTTGTTGGTGAGAGCATAGAGGCTAGTATGCCAGGGTTCAGAGGATCTGCTCAACATATTGGATGGTCAGCAAATTTAAGAGTGAGGACAGTAAAAGCGCTAAGCTTTCTTGAAATGGCCAGTCTTGTAATGGTTAATAATCGAAATAGCAAACTACAAATCACTGATTTAGGCAAGAAAGTTATTGGGCATGCGATGAGTAGGGATGATAACCTTTCATATAATCTAGCGCAGTTATCCAGAGCATATAGAAATATTTGTGTTTCTAGAAATCTAGACTTGGAACTAATATGATACTACTAAGCCTTAAAATTCATGCCATCGGAAATTACGGATGGGAGTCAGAAGAGTTAGTATTTGGTAAAAATATCACTCAGATCTATGGCCCTAATGGATGTGGAAAAACTCCGATAGTTCAATCCATTGCATTTTGTCTCGGCTTTCCAAGTATCTTTCGTAAAGATATATATGATCATTGTGGCCATGTGACGCTAAAAGTAAAAACATCTACTGGAATCATGATAATAAAAAGAACTATCAGTAGAGATGTTGAGATATCCATCCAGCATGAATCCGGTACGACTCTTTCATTTTATAACGAGCAAGATTATTCTGAATTTATTTTTGAGCTATTAGATTTAAAATCTCACACTCTTGTATCAAATTCAAATCATGCCACATCAGCATACCTTTCATCTATATTGCCAATATTTTATTTAGATCAAGATGATGGGTATTCAAAAGTTTATTGTCCACCCAATAATTTTATAAGAGATCAATTTTCTGAAATGATCAGAATGATTTTTGATCTGCCTGTAAAAAACTCTTTTGACATAAAAAAAGATAGAATATATGCGAAGGATGTACTAACTCAACTTGATAAGCAAATAGAAATCCATAATAGACAGCTACAAATAGCAAAAGATAACATAGCTACCGTCACCAAAAGCCCTGACATCATAAAATCGGAAATTGCTATATTAGAAAAAGATTTCGAAACAATTAAATCTTCCAACACCGTGCATGATGAATCAATTGGAGCACTAGACAGAATTATTCATATACATAGAAAATCAATAAAAAAAATCGATCATGAAATTTTTGAAACTAGCAAACGTGTAAATGGTCTTGCTCAATTAACACATGAGATAAACACTGAGATTGATACATTAAATCTTAACGAAGAAGCTAGGAGAGTGTTTTTATCATTTAATGAAATATGCAGTTCCTCTTGCTGCCATCTATTCAACTCAAGCTCAAATTCTTATAGTAAAAATCTATTATACCTGAAAGACCAAATCAAAGATCTACAACGAAACTCAGACAACGATAGAATAAGAATAGAACTACTAGACAAACAAAAAAATGCGTTAGAAATACTTATCAAGAACTTAGTTGATGAAAGAAATATCACTACTGCTAAAAGCGAAATATCAGCACTTGTAGATACAATTTCAGAAATAAAAAATCAAATTTTTGAGCTACAAACCCAACTAAGTAACATCGAAAGAGTTAATAAAATTGAATCCTATCATTTTGAGTTGCTAGCAAATAGAAATAAGGCTCTAGAAAACTATGACTCTTTATCAACTGAACGTTCTTTAACCCCCGAGATAATTAGAGTCAGATCTGAGTTAAGGACATTGTTTATCAAGTGGCTCGATGTAATAAAAACACAAAACATCAGTAAAGATATAACTTTTCAAACTGATTTCATTCCTATCCTAGGTTCCGAGAGCATTCAAAACTTAAAAGGAAGTACAAAAATAAGAACCGTACTAGCATTTCATGCTGCATTGCTAGAACTAATGGCTAATTTAGACAAACTGCATTTTAGATTCTTGATTTTAGATACCCCTAAGCAACATGAAATCCATATTGAAGATCTAGAGAATTACATTCAGGAACTTAAAAAGCTCTGTGTAAAATCCAATATTCAAATCATTTTCTCCACTACCGAATATCATTACTCAATTGTTAATGATGACAAGGAGTGGACACCTAAATTCCCAGGGAATACACAAAATATGTTTTTAAGCAGACCTGTCGTTTAAAATTTAAATTTTCATCATTCTCTACAAACTTAAAAAACCGTAGCCCAAGAGCTACGGTTTTTATTTCTATTGCCAAAATAGTTTTCCACCCAAACCGACTCTCTATTTAGTCAGCACCTTGCATTACTCGGCGCCTGCGGCAGGATAGCGGCCAATATGAAAGATGAAACCACGAACGGGCATGGTATTGGTTCCCCCTGCAAACCGCCGAGTCGAGTTCAACGGGTCAGGAGCGCCATCAGGGATGATGGCGCAGCCGCAGTCGGCACAGGGATGTGCCGTCTGCGGCGCTCCGTCCGACCCGTTGGACGAGACGAGGGAACCCGCGAAGCGGGCGGTTTGCCGGGGGAAAAGACTTTTGGTGACTTTTGGTCTTTCAAAAGTCACTCGCCCCAGCCCGAAGGGCGGGCGAAACCCTGTCGAGGGCAGCGCCCTCGCGTCCTGCATGGCGAAGCCATGCCATTCAGGAGAGAGGGAAGGTGCCAGCCCTCAGACAGGCCACAAAAAAACCGCAGCCCAAGGGCTGCGGTTTTTTTATTGGTTCAACCGGTTGGCGCCAGCAGCGCCACCGGCCTTAGGCACGGCGCCAGCTGGTCTTGCCGGCGCTGTCTTCCAGCACTATGCCCATCTCGGTGAGACGGTTGCGAGCGGCGTCCGCCGCGGCCCAGTTCTTGTCGGCTCTAGCCTGGTTGCGCTCGGCAATCAGGCGCTCGATCTCGGCGACTTCGTCGTCGGCCTCGTCACCCTTCAAGAAGGCATCCGGATCCTGTTGCAGGATGCCGAGCACGGCGCCGAGTTCCCGCAGGCGGGCACCCAGGCCGGCGGCGACGGCCACGTCTTCGGCCTTCTGTCGGTTGATCTCTCGCACCAGATCGAACAGGGCGGAGTAGGCTTCCGGGGTGTTGAAGTCGTCGTCCATCGCATCCTTGAAGCGAGCCACCTGCTCGTCGCCACCGGCAGCGGCCGCCACCGGCAGATCCCGCAGAGCGGTGTACATGCGCTCCAGGGCGGCGCGGGCCTGCTTCAGGTTGTCTTCCGAGTAGTTGAGCTGGCTGCGGTAGTGGCCGGACATCAGGAAGTAGCGCACGGTCTCCGGGTCGTAGTGTGCCAGGACGTCCCGGATGGTGAAGAAGTTGCCGAGGGACTTGGACATCTTCTCCTTGTCCACCATGACCATGCCGCTGTGCATCCAGGTGTTGACGTAGTCGCCACCGTGGGCGCAGCAGGACTGGGCGATCTCGTTCTCGTGGTGGGGGAACTGCAGATCGGAGCCGCCACCGTGGATGTCGAAGTGGTTGCCCAGGTGCTTGGAGTTCATGGCGGAGCACTCGATGTGCCAGCCGGGACGGCCCGGGCCCCAGGGGCTTTCCCAGGTCGGCTCGCCGGGCTTGGACATCTTCCACAGCACGAAGTCCAGGGGGTTGCGCTTGGCATCCACCACGTCGACGCGGGCGCCGGCCTGCAGCTGCTCCAGATCCTGACCGGAGAGCCTGCCGTACTCGTCGAAGGAGTCGACGATGAACATGACGTCACCGTTGTCCGCCACGTAGGCGTGGCCGCGATCCAGCAGCAGCTGGACCATGGCGATGATCTCGCCGATGTGGGCGGTGGCGCGCGGCTCGATGTCCGGGCGCACCATGCCGAGGGCGTCGAAGTCCTGGTGCATGTCGCCGATCAGGCGCTCGGTGAGATCGTCACAGGTCACGTGCGTTTCGGCAGCGCGCTTGATGATCTTGTCGTCCACGTCGGTGATGTTGCGCACATAGGTGAGATCGTACCCGGCGTAGCGCAGGTAGCGGGCCACCACGTCGAAGGCGACGAAGGTGCGGCCGTGGCCGATATGACAGTGATCATAGATAGTGACACCACACACATACATGCCCACCTTGCCCGGGTGGATAGGTTTGAATTCTTCTTTTTGACGAGTGAGTGTGTTGTATATCTTCAGCATCTTATGACCACTGCCTGTGAGTAAAATGGCCTGCCATTCTACCCGCATCCGGTATAGAAAACGAGGCAGAAAAGCCGACTCTCCCCCCTGCCATCTATGCCGCAGGGCCCTGATGGGCTAGAATTGCCACCACTTTATGCCATACACCTGCGGGCACCCTGTCGCCCGCATTCAATGAAAGGACAACTCATGGTCACTCTGCATACCAACCACGGCGACATCACCCTCACCCTGAACGCGGAAAAAGCCCCGGAAACCGTGGCCAACTTCCTGCAATACTGCCGTGACGGTCACTACGACAACACCATCTTCCACCGCGTCATCGACGGCTTCATGATCCAGGGCGGCGGCTATGCCCCGGGCTTCGAAGAGAAAGACACCCGCGCCCCCATCAAGAACGAGGCGGCCAACGGTCTGTCCAACAAGGTCGGCACCATCGCCATGGCCCGCACCATGGAGCCGCACTCCGCCAGCGCCCAGTTCTTCATCAACGTGAACAACAACGACTTCCTGGACTTCAAGTCCGCCACCACCCAGGGCTTCGGCTACTGCGTATTCGGTGAAGTGACCGCCGGCATGGACGTGGTCAACAAGATCAAGGGCGTGAAGACCGGCAACTACGGCCGCATGCACCAGGACGTCCCGACCGAAGACGTGGTGATCACCAAGGTGACCCTTGCCGAGTAATTCCTGCCGGCCAGGCTCTGACACAACTGCGGCCCCGGCCGCAGTTTTTCCATCTGTCGCCCCCAACTGGCGCCGCCTCGACTATCTGGCCCAGGGCAACCCGCGCCAGCGCTCGGCCCATGCCCTGATGGGGGACGGCCTCTGGGATGAGCTGGCCACGCTTTGCACCGACGTGGCGCTGGTGAGCACGGTCGCCATCGGGCTCGACAGGCCCGGCAGCGATCTCGACATCCTCTGCCAGCACCCGGACCCGGCCTCTTTGGCCGCGACACTGGCAACCCAAGGCTGGCAGGTGCGAAGCAAAGGCGAGCAGGTCTGGCTCGCCGAGCAGACCCGGCGCGGGCCCGATGGCCAGAGCTGGCCCCTCGAGCTCTATATCACCCCCGCTCCCCTCGAGCACCTTCACGGCTGGCGTCACCTCAGCCTGATGGCCGCCCTGCTGGCCCACTTCGGCGAGCCCTTCCATCAGGAAGTGCGGCGCCTTCGTCTGGAAGACGGGCTCAAGGGGGAAGCCGCCATCTGCCGTCTGCTGGGCCTCTTTGGCGACCCCTACGCGGCGCTGCTGACCCTAGAGGGGCGCAGTCTCGCGGGGCTGTGCTGGCCCCCCTCTCCCCTCGCCCGCCCGGCCCGAGGCGATGCACCGCCTTGCGCCCGCGCCGAGGACTCTTAACCACGATGCCCAGGACCTCATGAGCACGCTCTTTATCAGTGACATTCACCTCAGCCAAGGCAGGCCCGACATGACGGCCGCCCTGGTGCGCTTTCTCGAGCACGACGCCCCCGGCGCGGACGCCCTCTATGTGCTGGGGGATCTGTTCGAATTCTGGATTGGGGACGACGACCCCAACCCGCTGCACCGCGAGGTGGCCGAGGCCTTTCTCGCCCTGAGCCAGCAGGGGGCGCCCCTCTACTTTATCCACGGCAACCGCGACTTCCTCTTGGGGCGCCAGTTTGCCAAGCGGGCCGGCATGACCCTGCTCGGCGACCCCTGCGTCATCGAGCTGTACGGCGAGCGGGTGCTGCTGAGCCACGGGGATCTGCTCTGCACCCGGGATGAGGGGTATCAGAAGTTTCGCCGCATCACCCAGCTCAAGTGGCTGCGCTGGCTCTTCCTGCGCCTGCCGCTGACCCGGCGCCGCGCCATCGCCTGCAAGATGCGCGGTCAAAGCCAAATGGAAAATGCCACCAAGCAGCAGGCCATCATGGACGTGACCCCGGCGGCGGTGGACGAGATGCTGCGCCAACACGACTGCCGGATGATGATCCACGGCCACACCCACAGACCGGCCATCCACGACTTCTCCCTGGATGGGCGAGGGGCGCGGCGCATCGTGCTGGGAGACTGGTTCGAGCAGGGATCTGTGCTGGTGTGCTCCCCTGCGGGGCAGCGACTCGAGACCCGTACCCTGCGCTGAGGCTCGCCGGCAGGCGAGCCTCATATGACCATTTCTGACCCATGCCCACCCGGCCCGGGATGCAATAAAGATCCATGGGTATACTCTGGTTATCCGCACACAATTTATCCGTACACAATGAGGACAAGGTGATGGGATTTCTTACCTGGGTGGTATTGGGGTTGATCGTCGGCATCCTGGCCAAGTGGATCATGCCCGGCAAGGATGGGGGCGGTTTCTTTATGACGGTGATCCTGGGGGTGGCCGGCGCCATGGTGGGGGGCTATGTCAGCACCCTGCTCGGCATGGGTACCGTCACCGGCTTCAACCTGCCGAGCATCGTCATCGCCACCGTCGGCGCCCTGATCGTGCTGTTTGTCTACAACAAGCTGCGCAGTTGAGAAGCCGACCTGCACCGATCCGAGGGCGCCACTGGCGCCCTCGCTGTTTTCAGCCCCGCCGCTTTCATCTGTCTCTGCCCCCCGGTTTCATCCCCGTCCCTTCTCCACATCTGACCCTGCC
>NZ_CDDD01000006.1 GCF_000820165.1 Aeromonas taiwanensis | reverse complement strand
GGCGTGCGCACGCCTCCTTCCCTGGTCAACATCTACAAGGAAATGCAGCGGGATCTGCCCGGTTTTGTCACACCCGGCCACGGTTTTCTGGAGTCCTGGGCCAGGCAGGGGGTGCTGTTGCTCAATACGGTGCTGACGGTGCAGGCGGGCATGGCCCACTCCCATGCCCACCTGGGTTGGGAGACCTTCACCGACAGGGTCATCGAGCAGCTCAACGCGAGCCGCGAGGGGGTCGTGTTCCTGCTGTGGGGGGCCCACGCCCAGAAGAAGGGCCGCTTTATCGACAGGTCGCGCCACCATGTGCTGAGCGCTCCCCATCCAAGCCCGCTCTCCGCCCATCGCGGCTTCATCGGCTGCGGTCATTTCTCCGAGGCAAACCGCCTGCTGACCCAGCAGGGGATGAGCCCCATCGACTGGCTCTCGGTCTGCCGCGACACCGCCGTACCTACTGCCTGATAACCCTGTGTACGGGGGCGCCGACAAGGCGTCATCGCGCCCCCGTGATGGCCGGTGTCAGGGGATCCGTGCAGGAATCCGGGCGTCCATTGTCTGCTGTCGACTTGATTGAGTGCAAAGTTCACGTAATAAATGACCGTATACTCGAGAGAGTATTCTTCTCAATTCAGTGCAAGGAGTGCCCATGTTATCGAGTCTGCACAAGGACCATATCAACATCACCCGGTTGCTGACGCTGCTCAGGCAGAAGCTGGTCGCCATTCGCAACGAGCAGCCGGTGAGCTATTTCCTGCTCAGGGATGTGGTGGACTATCTCAGGGAGGTATCCGACAAGTACCACCACCCGAAAGAGGACATGATTTACGACTACTACCTGAAGTACAGGGTCGTGGAGGGGGAGGTGGCGAACCGCCTGCATGAGGAGCACGCCCGCCTGCTGGATGCGGGCACCGAGCTCAAGGAGATGGTGGAGATGATCCTGATGGACGCGGTCATCCCGCTGGATCAGTTCACCGACAGGCTGGAGCAGTTCATCGCGCAGCAGGAGGCGCACATGAACTATGAGGAAGGGGTGATCTTCCCCCATCTGCGCGACTCCCTGACAGAAGATGACTGGCGCCACCTCGAACAGCTCTGGCAGAACCGGGCCATCAATGATCCCCTGTTCGGGGCCGAGGTGAGCCAGCACTTCCAGGCGCTGGCCAAACAGCTCTCGCTGCCTGCCTCCTGAGTTCCCGACACCTGAAAACAACGCCCCGGCCAAGCCGGGGCGTTGTTTTCAGGTGTCCGCTCATCCGAGCATGACAGGGGGCGAGCTTGCTGCGATCAGAGTTCCAGTTCGTCCGACCCCTCGTAGGCGATGTCGATGGCCTGCAGCTCCTTTTGCAGGCGGTGCTTGTCTTTAAGCGCCTCAATCTCACGCCATTTGCGTTTTTTTCCCGTTGTCCCGCGGCTACGTGAACCCAGCTCAACGACCTCGTCAAAATCGAAGTTGAACATGTCCATGGCTCCCTCCTTGGTTTTATGGTTTTCACCATCCGTATAACACGACGCCTTTGAAAATAAAACGTTTTTATGACGGAGTTGTGACAAGCGGGAACGGGGATAAAAAAACCGGGCTGCCCTTGCGGGAGCCCGGTTGTTATCGACCCGACAGCGGTGGCTGATGACGGATCAGATGGCCGCTATGGCGTCTGTCAGAGACGGCTGGCCAGCATGGTTTCCAGCTTGCCCTGGTCGACGGCGAACATGCGGATGCCTTCGGCCAGTTTCTCGACGGCCATGGCGTCCTGGTTCAGCTCCCAGCGGAATTCGGCTTCGGTCATCGGAGTCGGTTTGGCCTGACGCTCGCCGGTGTAGTCCAGCTTGCGCACCACGGCGCCTTCAGCCTTGCTCAGCTCTTCCAGCAGGGCAGGGCCAATGGTCAGGCGGTCGCAGCCGGCCAGTTCCAGGATCTCGCCGGTGTTGCGGAAGCTCGCACCCATGACCACGGTCGGGTAGTCGTGCTGTTTGTAGTAGTTGTAGATGGCGGTGACGGAGACCACGCCCGGATCTTCGCTCGCGGTGTAGTCACGGTTGTGCTTGGCCTTGTACCAGTCGAGGATGCGGCCCACGAACGGGGAGATCAGGAAGGCACCGGCTTCGGCACAGGCGCGGGCCTGGGCGAAGGAGAACAGCAGAGTCAGGTTGCACTGGATGCCCTCTTTCTCCAGCACCTCGGCGGCGCGGATCCCTTCCCAGGTGGAGGCCAGTTTGATCAGGATACGATCGTTGCTGATGCCTGCTTCGTTGTAGAGGCGGATCAATTTGCGTGCCTTGGCGATGCTGGCGTCGGTGTCGAAGGAGAGACGGGCGTCCACTTCGGTGGAGATGCGGCCCGGGACGATTTTCAGCACTTCCAGACCGATGTTGACCGCCAGCTTGTCGCCCGCGTCGATGACTTGCTGTGCCTTGTCCTGGCTCTGGGATTTGGCCCAGTTGATGGCGTCTTCGATCAGGGGGGCATACTCGGGGATCTCGGATGCCTTCAACACCAGGGAGGGGTTGGTGGTGGCATCGATGGGCTGGTAACGCTTGATGGCTTCGATATCACCGGTATCGGCAACTACCGTGGTCAGGGCTTTCAGCTGGGTCAATTTATCGGCCATAGCAAATATCATCTCTTTATGAGGGAGCAATCCCAGGGGTTGCGGGCATGAGACGACAGTTCTGAAATAAAATTACAAAATCCCGGCGGCTCAGGCTCAGAAAGGCACGATGGGGGCGACCCATCGTCATTGCCTGCCTAATTAATACGGATGTGGCGCTTCCTGCAATAGGGGCGCTTGTATGGGAATCATCCAGGTGTGGGAAGGGGAGGGGAGGCTAAGATAAAAGTATTTGATAAAAAAGACTTTTATTGATTTTGCTGGGAATGGATGGCGGCTTGGGCAAACACAGTTTTTTTCATGGGCTGTCAGTTTTGTGCGATACGTCACACAAATATTATTGTCAGCTACTTGAAATTTAATTACGTGTAAAACGTTTTGCGTTTTCAGCCCCGAAAAGTACGCACCGAAAGGCAAACGCTTGTCTTCTTGCCGACCCCCGGGTCTGCCCGTTTGGCCACCCCGGGGCGCGTGCACACATGGTTCTCTATTGACCCCCACTTGGGGTCGCCCCCATGCTGAATCAATTTTTGTTGATTTTTTGCGTGCTTAATGAAGCTTTTTTGCGTCAAATCGCTCGTTTTTTGCCTCCATAGTGAGCTGCATCACTATTCTGAATTCCCTCGCTATGCTAGATTCCGCCCCTTCGGCGCAATGCTAATTCGGAAATTGACAGAGAGCGGTCAGCGCAGACTGACCATGGATGTGATAACAACGAGAGATTTATGGACACCTTGATTGCAATGATTAACGACCTGATGTGGGGAGCCGTGCTCATTTACCTGCTCATCGGGGTCGGACTCTTCTTTACCTTCCGCCTGGGTTTTATCCAGGTCCGCCACTTCGGCCACATGTTCTCGGTTCTGCGCAATAGCCGCAAATCCGACAGCGCCGGCATCTCCTCCTTCCAGGCCCTGTGTACCAGCCTGGCCGCCCGCGTCGGCACGGGCAACCTGGCCGGTGTGGCCGTCGCCATCTATCTGGGTGGTCCTGGTGCCGTGTTCTGGATGTGGCTGATCGCCTTCATCGGTATGGCCACCGCCTTCGTCGAAAGCACCCTGGCCCAGCTCTACAAGGTCAAGGATGAGGACGGCAACTACCGTGGTGGCCCCGCCTATTACATGGAGAAGGGGCTTGGCATGCGCTGGATGGGGGTGGTCTTCTCCCTCTGCCTGCTGCTGGCCTTCGGCCTGGTGTTCAACGCGGTGCAGGCTAACTCCATCAGCCTGGCCATGAACGTCGCCTTCGGCATCCCCGACTGGGTGAGTGGTCTGGCCCTGGTGGTGCTCTCCGGCCTCATCATCTTCGGGGGCATCCGCGGCATCGCCCGTTTCGCCGAGCTGGTGGTGCCCTTCATGGCGCTGGCTTACATCCTGATGGCGCTGTTCGTGGTGATCATGAACATCGGTGAGTTGCCCGGGGTTCTGGCTCTCATCGTCAAGTCTGCCTTCGGTATCGAGCAGGCGGGTTCCGGTGCCATGGGCTATGCCATCTCCCAGGCGATGATCAACGGCATCAAGCGCGGTCTCTTCTCCAACGAGGCGGGCATGGGCTCTGCCCCCAACGCCGCCGCGACCGCGACCCCTTATCCGCCCCATCCGGCTTCCCAGGGCTATGTGCAGATGCTGGGTGTCTTCCTCGACACCATAGTCATCTGTACCTGTACTGCGGCCATCATCCTGATGTCCGGTCAGTTCGAGCCGGGCTCCGGCGTGACCGGGGTCGAGCTGACCCAGCGTGCGCTCTCCTCCCAGGTGGGTGGCGGTGGCAACATCTTTATCGCTGCGGCCATCTTCTTCTTCGCCTTCACCTCCATCGTGGCGAACTACTCCTACGCCGAGACCAACCTGGTGTTCCTCGAGCACAACCACAAGGGCGGCCTGATGCTGTTCCGGATGTTCGTGCTGGGCATGGTGATGTTCGGTTCCGTGGGCGAGCTGCCGACCGTGTGGGCCCTGGCGGATGTCTCCATGGGGCTGATGGCCATCGTCAACCTGATCGCCATCCTGCTGCTCTCCGGCGTCGCCATCAAGCTGGCCAAGGATTACAACGACCAGCTCAAGGTGGGTCGTGTGCCCACCTTCGATGCCAACAAGTACCCCGAGCTGCGCAGCCAGCTGGAAGAAGGGATCTGGGACAACCCGCCCAAAAAATAAGAACGAGTGAGTCAGACCGACAAGGGGAGCCAGTGGCTCCCCTTTTTTATGCGTTAGTGCCATCCCAACGGCGACAGACCTGCGCCAGCCGTCGTTGCAGCTGACGCCAGCAGCGCCGGCGTTGCCCCTTGCCGAGGGGGGCATGGCGCCACCTGCGATAGAGCCAGGCACTCTGCCTGAGGGAGTGGGACAGCTCGGGGCGCTGCTGTGCCAGCCGCTCGCACCAGGTGGCCATGGCTTCCCCCGGGGCGGGGGCGCAGCCGATGCGTTGGCCCCGCTTCAGCAGGGGCGACCAGATCCGCCGCTGGGGTGGCTGGCGGCCGGGCCAGAGCAGGGGCAGGCTCACCAGCAGGGTGACCAGCATCAGGCTGGCGAGGATGAGCCAGGGTGTCTGGTCGGCCATCACGGGCCAGCGTTGGCCGAGCCGTTGCCATATTTGGCTGGCATCGTGACCCAGCACCCAGCGGCTCCATTGATAGTCGATGTTGCTGCCCCACCAGCGCAGCTGGTTGAGCAGGGCCCAGTCGCGATAGCGCTGCAGGGAGAGGGGATCGGCGGCGGTAAACTCCGCGTTCAACGCCTCGGGGATGCCTTCCTCGATGCGATCTGGCGCGACCACCGCCGTGGGGTCGATACGCCGCCAGTGTCCGCGCGCATCGAGGTACTCCACCCAGGCGTGGGCATCGAACTGGTGGACGGCGAGATAGTTGCCGCTGGGATTCCACTCGCCGCCAAGATAACCGGTCACCAGCCGGGCGGGCACCCCGGCCGCGCGCAGCACGAAGGCGGTGGCCATGGCGTAGTGGCCGCAGAAGCCGCGCCGGGTATCGAACAGAAACTCATCCACCCCATGGTCTGCGAGCGGCGGGGGGGTCAGGGTGTAGGCGTAGGGCTCGCGGCGAAAGGTCGCCAGCAAGGCGGCCACCATGGCATCCCGCTCGGGGTATCGCTCGCGCAAGTCGAGGGCGAAGGCGCGCGCCCTGGGGTTGCCCGTTGCGGGCAGTTGCAGATTGCGCTGGCGCGATGACGGGGGGACACCTTGCTCCGCCTGAAGGCCGCTTACCCGATAACGAATGGTGGTCTCGCCGCGCCCCTGGCGATAGAGGGTGGCAAGGGGGGTCAGCTGCACCGGGCCCTCCAGCGCCCCTGGGTCGGTCAGGGCAAAGGCCCAGCGATGGCGCTGGGCCTTTGCCCTGAC
>NZ_CDDD01000005.1 GCF_000820165.1 Aeromonas taiwanensis | reverse complement strand
GTCACGGGTGCGGGGGGAGATCTGGTGCTGCTTGTTGAGCAGGGTGCCATCGAGATCGGATACAACGACCTTATACATCATCACCTCGGGGTTACGAATGAAAGCGGGAGCAGTGTACAGCAACCGCTCCCGCGACCCCATTTATTTAGGGATACAAAAAATAACCAGGTGTTAGTGGCGTGCGAAGAAGGCCAGAGTCGCGTTGAGCGCGGCCTGGCGTTGGGGATCCGCCTCGATGAAGAGCTCGTGCCAGGCGCCTTCGATGCGCAGCGGCTTGCCTCCCTCACACCTGGCCCTGGCGCAGAAGGCATCCTGCGCCGCGTTGTCCACCACGCTGTCCTCGCCAGCCTGCAGCAGCAGCAGCGGCGTCCTGATGGCGCCGGCATCGGCGATCGCCGCATCTGCCCCAGTAATGCCCTGATGGATCCAGTGGGCGGTGGCTCCCCCGAGCTTGACCTGGGGATGCTGCTCGTAGATCTGGCGGAAGGCCTGATAGCGTGAGGTGCTGTGGGTCAGCTCGTTGTCGGCGAAGCCCTGATCCTGATAGGGCCCCTGGCCCGGGCCGTAGGGGGGCTCGCCCAACCAGCCGCCGACCGTGCCTATGGTGGCCGTTACTCCCTTGGCCAGCCACTTGGGCAGGCCGCCGAGGTTGATGCCCATCATGGGGGAGGAGAGCACGGCGGCCCGGATGTCGTCAGGCCAGCGCTCCAGATAGCGGGCCGAGATGGCGCCGCCCATGGAGTGGGCCAGCAGGAAGAGGCTGGCGGGCTTGTCCGCCAGGATCACCTCGTCGTGAAACTGCTTGAGATCCAGCACATAGTCGTCGAACTGGTCGACATATCCCTTCTCTTTGTCGGCCAGCATGCGCCCGGACATTCCCTGACCGCGATGGTCGATGAGGTAGAGGCTGTAGCCCTGGCGCCACAGATCCCAGGCCAGTTCCTGGTACTTGAGGTAGCTCTCGACCCGGCCGTTGACGATGAGGATGGCGCGATCGACGGTGGGCTGGCGCAGGGCGGCATAGCGGATGGCGATCCCGTCCTTGCCCTTGAATTTCCCCTCCACGGCATGTTCACGCCAGAAGTCGGGCAGGGTCTGTTGATAGAGGGCGGGGACGTCGGCTTCGGTGGTCAGCTGATAGGGGTTGTTCACGGCAAGGGTTCCGGCAGAAAACAGGGTCAGGGCCAGCAGGGGAAGAGAGAAATATTTCATCGGGCAAGCTCCTCTCGCCAATGGTGGTAGAGCGTCGCTATGTCGCTCGAGCAGATAAGAGGCATGGCGGCCTGCAAACGGGGCAGCGGCCAGTCCCACCACTGCATGGCTTGCAACATGGCGATCCGCTCCTCGTCGAAGCGGAGACGGATCGGTTTGGCCGGATTGCCGCCCACTATGGTGTAGGGCGGCACGTCCCGGGTGACCACGGCGCGGGTGGCGATCACGGCTCCATCGCCTATGGTGACGCCCGGCATGATCATGGCTTCCGAGCCTATCCAGACGTCGTTGCCGACCCGGGTGTCACCCTTGCACTGGAAGCCGCTCTGCACCCCCTCGCCAAAGATACCGGGATCGAACGGGAAGGTGGAGGCCCACTCCATGCGGTGGCCCTGATTGCCCGCCAGCAGGAAGGTGGCACCGGATCCGATGGAGCAGAACTTGCCGATGATGAGGCGATCCACCTCGCCCCAGACGCCGCTCTCCCAAGTGTCACGGGTCGAGCCGTCACCCAGCAGATAACGTACGCAGTGATCCTCGAACGGCTTGCCGTGGTAGTAGCCGGAGTAGTAGCTGTACTCCCCGGCCTCGATATTGGGGTTGGTCAGGTGATCCCGTATGACCTGGGATTCCAGCCAGCTGCCAAAGGGATTCTCCATCACTGATCCTGCCATTCATCCTCTTCCTGTTGCGCGGCCCACCCCTTGCGGGTCAGCTGCATCTGCTGCCACCAGCGCTCGTCCGCCAGGATCTCGCCGGCCGGGCCGAGCTGGGGGTAGGGCATCTCTTTCTCCTTGCAGAGCTGGGCATAGACGGGATAGCCCCCCTCGAACAAGATGGTGTTCTGTTCTTCCAGGCTGAGCGGGCACCCGCGCTGATAGCAACCGGCCAGCTCGCGCTGGCGCTGGGCTTCGTAGAGGATGGCGGCGGCCGCCACCGAGACGTTGAGGGACTGCACCATGCCCACCATGGGGATGACGATATGGTGATCGGCCAGGGCCAGCGCCTCTTCGCCGATGCCGTGCTTCTCCTGGCCCACCAGGATGGCGGTGGGTTTGGTGTAGTCGATGGCGCGAAAGTCCACCGAGCTCTCGGAGAGGTGGGTCGCCAGGATCTGCATGCCGGACGCCTTCAGTTCGGTCACGGCGCTGCCGATGTCCGGGTGCAGCTTCACGTCCACCCAGTTCTGGCTGCCGCGGGCGGTGCCCTTGCGTTTGTGGATCCAGCTCTTGGGCCAGACCGCGTGCACCCGGTGGATGCCGATGGCGTCGGCGGTGCGCACGATGGCGGCCAGATTGTGCGGCTTGTGGACCTCTTCCATGCAGACGGTCAAGTCGAGCTGGCGCTGGGCCAGCATGTCGGAAATGCGTTTGAAGCGTTCAGGAGTCATATCGGTTTCTATGTCGTGAGGCTGGTGCATGCAACAAGGCTGGTGGCCTGCTGCATGGGGCCCTGGGTATCTCTTGAAAAGCAGCAGGCGGCTTGCGCCGCCTGTGTTCAGTTCTTCTGTCGGCTCACCCTGAGCACGTTCGGCATCACCCGGATCTTGCGCATGATGTTGGCAAGGTGGATCCGGCTCTTGGTGGTGATGAGCAGGGTGACCACATAGACCCGGCCGTCCTTCTCCTCGGTGCTGATGGCGTGGATGTTGGCGCCAGTGGCGGCAATCACGTTAGCCAGCTCCGCCAGGGCGCCCTGGTGGTTGACGATCTCGATGCTGATGCCGGTGCGGAACTCCTGTTCCTGCTCCTTGTCCACTTCCCACTGTACCGGCAGGTACTTGTCCGGTTCGCGGCTGTAGCCCTTGATGTTGCGGCAGGACTCCTGGTGGATCACCAGGCCCTTGCCCGGGCTGATGTGGGCGATGATGGCATCCCCCGGGATGGGGCGGCAGCAGTTGGCGAAGGTGACCAGCATGCCGTCGGCACCCTTGATCGGCATCTTCTTGCTGTTGGATTTCGGTTGCTCTTCCGGCGGCAGCTCGTCACCGAGCATGCGCCGCGCCACCATGACGCTCATGGCATTGCCAAGACCCACGTCGGCCAGCAAGCCCTGCAGGTTCTCGTGCTTGGTGTCGGCCAGCACCTGTTTGACGCGGGCTTCCGGGATGTCTTCGATATTCTTGGCACCGAGCGCATGGTTGAGCAGGCGACGGCCCAGCACCACGGACTCTTCGGTGCGCAGGTTCTTGAGGAACTGGCGGATCTTGGAGCGCGCCTTGGTGGTCACCACGAAGTTGAGCCAGGCCGCGTTCGGACGGGCGCCCGGTGCCGTGATGATCTCCACCGTCTGACCCGAGTGCAGCGGGCTGCTCAGGGGATAGGGGTGGCGGTCGACCCGGGAGCCGACGCAGGCGTGGCCGATGTCGGTGTGCACCGTGTAGGCGAAGTCCACCGGGGTGGCGCCGGCGGGCAGCTCCATGATGCGGCCTTCCGGCGTGAAGACGTAGATCTCGTCCGGGAAGAGGTCGGTCTTGACCCCCTCGATGAATTCAAAGGAGCTGCCGGCACTCTGTTGCAGCTCGAGCAGGCTCTGCATCCAGCGCTGGGCGCGGATCTGGGCCGTGGTGCCCGAGCTGTCGCCATCCTGCTTGTAGGCCCAGTGGGCGGCGACCCCCTTGTCGGCCATCTGGTCCATGAACTCGGTGCGGATCTGCACCTCCACCGGCACACCGTGCGGCCCCACTAATGAGGTGTGCAGGGACTGGTAGCCGTTCGTCTTGGGGATGGCGATGTAATCCTTGAAGCGACCGGGGCGCGGCTTGTAGAGGCTGTGCATCTGCCCAAGCACCCGGTAGCAGGTGTCTATGTCTTTCACTCTCACTCTGAAAGCATAGATATCCATCACTTCGTGGAATTGCAGCTCCTTCTTCTCCATCTTGTTGTAGATGGAGAACAGGTTCTTCTCGCGGCCGCTCACCTGGGCGTCGATGCCGGCTTCCCGCAGACGTCCCTCAATCTCGCTCTGGATGGAGTCGATGATCTCGCGCCGGTTGCCACGGGCGCGACGCACCGATTCCCGCAGCACCCGGGAGCGCATGGGGTAGAGCGCCTCGAAGCCGAGCTCTTCCAGCTCGTTCTTCATGGTGTGAATACCGAGGCGGTTGGCGATGGGCGCGAAGATCTCGAGGGTTTCCCGGGCGATGCGGCGGCGCTTGTCCGGGCGCAAGGAACCCAGGGTGCGCATGTTGTGGGTGCGGTCGGCGAGCTTGATCAGGATGACCCGGATGTCCTGGGTCATGGCCATCATCATCTTGCGGAAGTTCTCGACCTGGGCTTCCTTGCGATCGCGGAACTTCAGCTTGTCGAGCTTGGAGACGCCGGAGACCAGCTCGGCGACGGCATTGCCGAACAGCTCGGCCAGGTCGTCCTTGGTGACCGGGGTGTCTTCGATGACGTCGTGCAGCACGGCTGCCATCAGGGTTTCGTGATCGAGGCGCATGTCGCCCAGAATGCGAGCCACGGCAACAGGATGGGTGATATAGGGTTCACCGCTGGAACGCATCTGCCCCTGGTGAGCATCGCGGGCCACCACATAGGCTTGCCTGAGCTTCTCGACCTGCTCGGCTGGCAGGTAGGAACTGGCTATTTCTTTAAGGTTTTCAAATAAATACAAGACAGTCCCCGCAGCGGTTAAACGGCAATCCGTGAAATTGAGGGTATGCCCTCGAGTTTGCGAGGTTTTCGAGCGGTTGTAAATGGGGATAACAGCCGGCACCCGGGCGGGCGCCGACTATGGGAAACGACTGACTTAGCCGCGACCTTCGGCGATGGCGGCAACGGCAGCCAGCTCGGCGGCTTCCTGCTCTTGCTGCTCGTAACGGTCCTGGGTATCCATCACCTGGTTGTTGACCAGACCCAGTTCGATCTCGCGCAGGGCGATCACGGTCGGCTTGTCGTTCTCTTCGTCGACCAGGGGATCCTTGCCTTGTACCGCGATTTGACGGGCGCGGCGCGCGGCGACCAGCACCAGGTCAAAACGGTTACCTACCTGTTTTACAGCATCTTCTACAGTAACGCGGGCCATGCGGGACTCCAGTGTTTGGGCTTTCTGTGATTGAAAAAGCGGTGTTTAAAAATGACGCAAAAGTTTACTTGTTTTTGGCTTACTCTGCCAGTAGCTGTTTCAGCAAGTTTTGCTGGGCCTGCTGTTGCTGGCGCAATTCCAGTCGCTGGCACTCGATAATGGCCCTGAGCTGGAACAGTGCCTGCTCAAAGTCTTCATTGATGATGACATAGTCATACTCGTCATAGTGCACCATTTCGGCAATGGCTTTCTCCATCCGGCCCTTGATCACCTCGACGCTGTCCTGGCCACGGCCGATCAGGCGGCGCTCCAGCTCCTCACGGCTGGGGGGCAGGATGAAGATGGATTTGGTCGGCATCAACTCGCGGATCTGGCGGGCACCCTGCCAGTCGATGTCGAGGAAGACGTCGATCCCCTGAGCCAGGCAGGCTTCAATGGCGGCGCGGGAGGTGCCGTAGTAGTTGCCGAACACTTCGGCCCACTCCAGAAAATCGCCGCGCTCGATCAACTCCTTGAACTCCTCCACCTGCACGAAGTGGTAGTGCACCCCGTGTTCCTCGCCGGGGCGGGTGGCGCGGGTAGTGTGGGAGACGGAGAGCTGCATCTTGCCCGCACCGTTGTGTTTGGTCAGCAAGGCATTGAGCAGGCTGGATTTACCTGCCCCGCTCGGGGAGGAGATGATATAGAGAGTGCCTTGTTGCGCCATGTCATTACCTTTAATCGATGACCCGAGTTTTGGTTGTAGCAGAGGCCGCCGTCTTGTGCCCGAAAGGGAGACAGCCAAACGCAAAACGCGGAAAAGTCAGAATCAGGGGGATGTAAAGGCGGCGAATGTTAGCAGATGGGGGCGGATAAAAAAACGGCCGGAATCATATTCCAGCCGATCAAAGTATTCGTAGCTTGCTGCAGGAGCGTTACCCACATTGGTTGCCATTCTGCCCCCGCTGCCGGGGGAGAGCCATCAGATTATCCCTGCCTCAGGGCTCGGTATTTCCGAATTGCCCGCCGCTGGCAGCAGCTGGCGATCGGCACAGAACCGGTCGAACGCGGCGATGACCCGCTCGCGGGTGATCTTGCCCATGGCGTCCGGATCCTTGAGGCGGGTGCGCCAACCGAGCTCGGCCAGGGGCTTGCCGGTCTCCTGCTCAATCAGCTCCTGATAGACGCTGACCAGATAGTCGCGGCACAGATAGGGGCCGGTGCGATCCGGGTTGTGATGGGCATAGAGGCCGATCACCGGGGTACCCACCAGGGTGGCCATGTGGGCGGGGCCGGTATCCGGGGCCAGCACCAGGCTGGCCTCCTTGATCAGCGCCAGCAACTGCTTGAGATTGGTCTGCCCCACCAGATCCACCGGTTTGCTCTGGCTCAGCTGCTGGATGTCGGCAGCCAGATCCCGTTCCAGCTTGGCCGGTCCGCCGCACAGATAGACTTGAAAGCCCCGGTTGGCGGCGTGATCCGCCAGGGCGGCATAACCGGCCGCCGTCCAGTTCTTGAAGGCTTTGCTCGCGGCGGCGCAGATGAGCAGGGTCGGCTTGCCGCCTACCTTCTCCCTGGCCCAGGCCTGGTGTTCGGCGCTGATGGGCAGTTGCCAGTCCGGGGTCAGATCCTGGATGCCGAGCTCCCTGGCAAAGGCGAGGAAGCCGTCCAGCACGTGGGGAGAGGCGGGGGACGGCACGCTGTGGTTGGTGAACAGCCACTGGCCGTCGCTGGCCCGCTCCCGGTCAAAACCGAGTTTGACCTTGGCGCGGATCCCCAAGGTGGCGATGCTGGCCCGCAAGGCCGCCTGCAGATGGAGCAGGGCATCGAACCTGCGTCCCTTGAGGGTTTGCCACAGCTCGCGATAGCCTCGCCAGCCCTTGCTCTTGTCGAAAGGGATGACCTCGACACCGGGCAGGTCGGCAAACAGGGTCGCCTCAATCTTGCCCGTGATCCAGGTGATGCGGGTCTCTGGCCACGCCCGCTGGATGACGCGCACCAGTGCCAGCGCGTGACAGCAGTCGCCGATGGCGGAGAGGCGCAGGATGCAGATGGAGGAGGGCGGCGTTTGGAACAGCGGCATGATGTGGCGCAACGATGGCAAAATGGATGGATGGCATTATGCAAACTCCCTTGTGGATTGTAAAATTGCGCCAGTTGCCCGACCGGCACAGTCCCCTGACGGGATGCCCTGCGTCCCACTACCGACCGGAATTTTCATGATGCTGACACAGACCACCCACAACCAGATCTGCTGGTATGCCGACGGTGCCTTCCGCGATCCTTCCCCCTCCCTGTTCGACCCGGTCTGGTGGCAGACCCATCGCCAGGTAGTGGGGAGCGCCATCGGCCGGGGGGTGACCTGGTTCGTGAAGGATGAGTCGCGCCATCTGGTGCTGCGTCACTACTACCGTGGCGGCATGGTGGGCAAGCTGGTGCGGGATCGCTTCTGGTTCGAGGGGGTGGAGTCGAGTCGGGCCATGGCCGAATACCGCCTGCTGGCCACCCTGAGCGAGCAGGGGCTGCCGGTGCCGCGTCCGTTTGCGGCACGCATGGTCAAGCAGGGGCCCTTCTACCGGGCCGACATCCTGATCGAGCGCATCCGGGGGGCCAAGGATCTGGTGGCCCTGCTCAAGCTGGGGCCGCTGGCCGCCGAGGTGTGGCACAAGGTGGGGCAGACGGTGCGCCGGCTGCACGATGCCGGTGTCTGTCACGCGGACCTCAACAGCCACAACCTGCTGCTCGACAAGGAGGGCAAGGTGTGGGTGATCGATTTCGACAAGGGGGCCATCCGCGCACCTGGCAGCTGGCAACAGGCCAACCTGGAGCGGCTACTGCGCTCCTTCAACAAGGAATCCCAGCTGCATACCAGTTTCCACTTCGTGCCGGAGAACTGGCAGGCACTGATGGCCGGTTATCAGGGCAAGGTGAATTGAGTTCCTCTGCTACTTCGTGTCTGAAGGTTGGCAGGCGCTGATGGCTGGCTATCAAGGCTAGGTGAATTGAGTTCCTCTGCTACTTCGTGGCTGAAGGCTGGCAGGCGCTGATGGCTGGCTATCAAGGCTAGGTGAATTGAGTTCCTCTGCTACTTCGTGGCTGAAGGCTGGCAGGCACTGATGGCCGGTTATCAGGGCAAGGCGGGCTGAGTTCCTCTGCTACTTCGTGTCTGAAGGCTGGCAGGCATTGATGGCGGGTTATCAGGGCAAGGCGAATGGCGTTTTGCTGGGACCTGATATCTTGAAGTGGACAAGAGCGGCGGGCTGAGGGGCTGACATTGGCGCGGTTGCTCGGCGCCTGCGCCAATGTTACTTATTGAGAATGTTTGATTCAGATATTCAGATCCGGTTTCGAGGCGCGTGATGGAAAGGTATGAGACTCCCTGGGTAGAGATCACCACCCCCCTTGAGGTGACGCTGATGGCGCAGGCCATGGCGATGTTGGAGGCCGGGATCTGGACCTGGTCGGCCGAACAGGGCCTGAGGCGCGATCCCTCCTGTCTGCAGCTGCTGGGGCTGGAGGGGGGAGAGCTGGATGATCTCGGCTGGCTGGCCCGGGTGCACCCGGACGACGGCCCCCGTCTGGCCGAGGCCATGGCGGCTTGCCAGGAGGGGCGCAGCAGCGGGGTGAGGCTCGAGTACCGCATCTTGCATCATCAGGGCCACTACATTCGGCTGGAGGAGCGGATGCACCGCGACGAGCGGGGGCAGTTGCTGGGGGTGGTGCGCCATCTGGATGCCGCCATGGCGCCCCTGGAGGATCGCCACGACACGGATCCGCTCACCGGACTTGAGAGCCGCAGCCATTTCGAGATGCTGCTGGATGAGCGGCTGGCCAGTGAAAGCGGCAGTTTCTGTCTGCTGCAATTCAGCGTGGATCACCGCAGCAAGATCCTGCAGCTGTTTGGCGAGGCCACTTGCGACGCCATGCTGGCCAAACTGGCTCGCATGGTCCGCCGCGAGCTGAGGCGGGAGGATCCCTTCGCCCGCTGGGACGAGGATGGCTTCATCCTGATGCTCTCTCAGACCGATCGACTGAGCGGTCTGGAGATTGCCGAGCGGCTGCGTCTGGAGATAGCCGATGCCAGCCTGCTGCCCCAGCGCCCGGTGACCGTCAGCATCGGTCTGGTGCAGAGCCAGAGTGCCGAGCAGCTCGATCATCTGCTGGCGCGCCTGGCCTCCTGCCACGGCCAGGCGAAGCGGGAGCACAACACCGTCATCGGCTGATTTTTAGTCAGCGCTCACTCACCACGAACATCTGCGAATCCAATGAAGGCCCGCCTGGGCGAGCCCGTTTTCCGTCAGCCTTCACTGACCCGCTGACGCTGGCAGACCCAGAGGGATGCCAGCATCAGCAGGGCGCCAAGGCTGAGCCTGAGCATGTCGGTATCCTTGCCCCAGAGCACCAGGTTGACCAGCAGACCCGCCGGGATCAGGGCGTTGTTCATGATGGCCAGCACGCCGCTGCTGACCAGGGTTGCCCCCTTGTTCCACAGGAAGTAGCCAAGTCCCGAGGCGCCAATCCCCAGCCAGAGCAGGATGCCCCATTGCAGGTTGCTTGTGGGGTACTGGGGCTGGCCCAGCAGCCACCAGGCGGGCAGGGCGATCACCAGGGCTCCCAGATAGAAGCAACCGAACACCGCGAGCTGGGGTGGTTGTTCGGTCTCCCGGGCCAGCAGCACCTTGTAGCCGACCTGACCCAGGGCGAAGCAGACGTTGGCCCCCTGTACCACCAGGAATCCCAGCACATAGCTTTCGGTGAGCCCGTCGAAGCGGATGACGGCCGCCCCCAGCACCGCCAGCAGGGCCCCCCACAGATAGACCGGCTTGAAGCGCCGCTCCAGCAGATCGTGGATCAGGGTGACGTAGATGGGGGTGAAGATGGTGAACACCAGCACCTCGGGCACCGTCAGCAGCAGGAAGGAGTGGTAATAGAACAGATACATGATGCCGAGCTGGATGGCGCCGAGGCTCATCAGCTTGATCACCAGGTCGGGCCGCAGCCAGCGGCGGCGCAGGAAGGGGAGAAACACCAGGCTGGCGAGGACGATGCGGGTCAGCACGGAGAAGTAGGCATCCACCTGGCCGGCGAGGTAGACCCCGATCAGGCTGAAGGAGAAGGACCAGAGCAGGGTAACCCCTATCAAGTAGTTCATGTGATTGAATTGTCGTCAGTTGTCAATTTGGAGGGCGCTATGATGGCCGAGTTGGAAGGCGCGATCCAGCGTTTATGGGAAGGGTTGCCACAGATCGGAGCATTTGCCTTCGAGGCGAGCAACGGGGCCGGGTCCGCCACCGACTGGTGTGGTCGCGGGGAGGGGTCTGTGCAGGTGACCGATCACCAGGGTGGCTGGCTGTTTGCCGAGAGCGGGCGCTACACCACGCCCCATGGCCGGGTGCTGGCCATGCACAACCGCTTCTGGTGGCGGCGTACACAGCGGGGGATCCTGCTCTCCCACCTGCGCTACGAGCAGCCGGTCGAGCTGTTCGAGCTGCTGCCCGGGGAGAATGGACGCTGGATGACGGCCGAGCCGCACCTGTGCGGGCAGGATCACTACAGCGCCGAGCTGACCGAAACCGGTGACGGTTTTCTGCTCGCCTGGCAGATCACGGGACCGCGCAAGAACGAGCGGCTGAGCTACCGCTACGGATCAGAGACACAGAGATAAAAAAACCGGCGCAGGGCGCCGGTAGAGGGGACAAATCGGAGGTTTTTTGAAAAACGGTCCCAAAAACAGGAGAGATATACTCTCGTCACACACGCAGAGGGTGTCTTCAGGCACTCAACGCATAACTCAGCATGGCCTGCAGCTTGTTGTCGAAGAACCAGGGCAGCAGCACCATCAAGAGGCCGACTACCCCGGCCAGCCGGTGGCGATACTGCCAGCCGGCGATCAGCACCAGACCGCCGCAGAGGCTGGTCAGGATGCCTGACATGGGGTGGCCTCCCGCTGCTGGCGGCGCTGCTGGGCCCACTGGTTGAGCGCGACCGAGCCCAGGATCAGGGCCAGTGCCACGCCGGTGGTGGACTGGATCTGCTCGCCGAGGAACAGGGCACCCAGCATGACGCCGAACAGCGGCACCAGGTAGTTGCTGAAGGAGGCGAAGGTCGGGCCCGCCTTCTGGATCAGCGCCATGTAGAGGAAGTAGACCAGACCGGTACAGAAGATCCCCAGCATGGCGACGGCGCCCATGGCCTGCTGGCTCGGCAGGGTGAAGGTGCTCAGGTCGGCCACGAAGGGGGCGGCCAGCAGCAGCTGGATGGCCGAGGAGATCAGGATGTTGCGGGCCACGACCACAGGGTGATCCTTGGCAAAGCGCTTGATCATCAGCAGACCGATGGCGAAGCAGCTGGCGCCGAACAGGATGGCCATGGCACCGAGCAGACCGGCATTCATGCCGTTGGCCAGCTTGGGCCAGAACAGTACCAGCACACCGACGAAGCCGATGAGCACGGAGACGAGGCCGCCCTTGGTGATTCTTTCACCAGAAATAAACAGGGGTGCTGCCAAAATGGTCACAAAGGGGATACAACCCATGACCACGGCGGCGATGGCGCTGTCCACATACTGCTGACCCCAGGCCACCATGATGAAGGGGATGGTGGCATCCAGCAGGGCGATCAGCATGTAGGTACGCCAGGGGGTATGTTCGCTCTTGAGGCGCATGAACAGGCAGAGCAGACCCAGGGTCAGACTGCCGCACAGGGCGCGACCGGCCGCCACCAGGATGGGAGGCAGTTCCGCCACGGCCTGGTGCATGAAGATGAACTGGGAGCCCCACAACAGGCCTATCGCCAGCAACAACAGATAACTACGCATTTGAATCTCCGAGGTAATTCGCCAGCGCATTCTATGCAATCTGCTACTATGCCAAAAATGAATTGTCGTCATTCAACTATGGCCATTATCGATGGAACTTCCCCTCTCCCGACTCGACCTCAACCTGCTCACCGTGTTCGACATGCTGATGCAGGAGCGCAACGTCACCCGTGCCGCAGAGCGGCTGCACCTCTCCCAGTCCACCGTCAGCCATGCCCTGGGGCGCTTGCGCCAGGCGCTGGATGATCCCCTTTTCGTGATGAGCCGGCGCGAGATGATGCCGACCGAGCGGGCCAAGGCACTGGCCAGCCCGGTACGTCAGGCGCTGGCCATGCTGGAGCAGGGGCTGCGGCAGGCGAAGGGGTTCGATCCCGCCAGTGCCCAGCGGGTGTTTCGCATCGCCACCCCGGGGTCGGTGGAACACGGGCTGGTGCCCATGCTGGTGGAGCGCATGGTGCAGCTCGCGCCCCACTGCCGGCTGGAAGTGTGCGAGCTGGCGGACAGCGATTACGAGCGGGAGCTGGAGAAGGGAGAGCTGGATCTGGTGATCGGGTTCGCCGGCGCCAACCACCTCTCCCCCCGGTTGTGGCGGGAGGAGTGGTTCAGCAACCCCCTGGTCTGCCTGTCACCCCTTGGCAGCGATCTGCCCGATGCGCTGGGGCCGGACGAGCTGGTCAGCCGCCCTCACATCCACACTTCCAGCTGGGGTCACAGCCAGGCCATGGTGGATCTCTGGCTGGGGCGTTTCGGGGTGGAGCGGGAGCTGGGGGTCCGGCTGCCGAGCTTTATGGCGGTGCCGCCGCTGATGGCCACCGGTCGCTATCTGGTGGTGGTGCCCGAGATGATCGGGCGCCACTTCTGCCGCCACTACCCGCTGCGACTCCATCAGCTGGATCCCGCCATTCCCATCGTCTATCTGATGGCGGGCCACCCGCTCACCGCCCATGACGAGGCGATCGGCTGGTTCAAGGGGCTGCTGCACCGGCTGGCGTTCGAGCGCTACGGCCCGCACGCACTGGGCGGCGCGGCTCACCCCAGCGCGCTGAAGTAATCCAGTCCCATGGCCCCCTTCACCTCGGCCAGTACTTCGTTGGTCAGGGCGCGGGCCTGCTCCGTGCCCTGTTGCAACAGGCGCAGCAGCCGGCGCTTGTCGGCAATGGCCGCCTGGCGCCGCTCCCGCATGGGGGCGAGCAGGGTCTGCAGGCAGTCGTTCAGTACCTGTTTGCAGCGCATGTCCCCCAGGCCGCCGCGCTGGTAATGGGCCTTCATCTCGGCCACCAGCGCCTGGTCGGGGTGGAAGGCATCCAGATAGGCGAACACCGTATTGCCCTCCACCCGGCCCGGATCGCTCACCTTGAGGTGATTGGGGTCGGTATACATGGCGAACACCGCCTGCCTGATCTCGTCGCTCGACATGCCGAGCTCAATGGTGTTGCCGAGGGACTTGGACATCTTGGCCTTGCCGTCGATGCCGGGCAGGCGGCCGGTGTCGCTCAGGATGGGCTGGCACTCGATCAGGATCTCTTTTCCAGCTAGCGTGTTGAAGCGGCGGACGATTTCGTTGGTCTGCTCCAGCATGGGCAGCTGATCCTCGCCCACCGGCACGTGGGTGGCGCGAAAGGCGGTAATGTCGGCGGCCTGGCTGACCGGGTAGACAAGAAAGCCGGCGGGCAGGCTGCGCTCGAACCCTTTTTGCTGGATTTCCGCCTTGACGGTGGGGTTGCGCTCCAGCCGGGCGACGCTGACCAGGTTGAGGTAGTAGGTCGTCAGCTCGGCGAGGGCGGGCAGGGCACTCTGCAGGCAGAAGGTGGTCCTGGCGGGATCCAGGCCGGCGGCCAGGTAGTCGGCCATCACCTCCAGTACGTTGTCGGTCACCTTGGCCGGGTTGTGGCCGTTGTCGGTGAGCGCCTGCAGATCGGCGATCATCACGAACTGGCGGTAATGGTGCTGGGCCTCGACGCGCTGGCGCAGGGAACCGACGTAATGGCCGATGTGCAGCCTGCCGGTGGGGCGGTCGCCTGTCAGTATGATGGGGTTGTGCATGTCACTCTCTCCGGTTGGGTGAGCCGGGAGGCGACAAAGGGATGAAAACAATGACCGCCTCTCGGCGGTCACGGTGTTTTCTTTGGGAAATTTTACATAGAAAAGCAGTGCCGCCTGTTATAAGCAGCACCACCAGTAGTTATGAGTGAAGAAGGTCGTATTCATGGAAAATCAAGCTACGCCTGTTTGATCACTTCTGCAAGGGCACGACCAGCAGATCGCAGGGCACGGTATTCATCAGCTGGCGTGCGCTCGAAGTGAGCAGACTCCAGAAGCTCTGGCGGTGGCCACACACCAGCAGGTCGATCTGGTAGTCCTTGACCGCCTGGTTGACCCGTTCGCTCAGGTCGCCGCAGATCACCAGCTTCTTCTCGATGGGGTAATCCACCGAGGCCAGGAAGGTCTCCAGCTTCTCCTTCGCTTCGGCGATCACCTGATCCTGCACGTTGTCGATGTCGATATCGATCATCTCGGTGTAGAGATCCTTGAGGTCCACATCGACATGGATCACCGACAGCTTGGCGCCGTTGGAGCGGGCCCGGTCGACCGCCTTCTCGATCACCTTGCGGTTATCTTCCGACAGGTCGATCGCGGCCAGTACGTGTTTGTAATAGGTACCGTTCATGGGAGTTCTCCTCACTGATCCTGGGTCCACTATACCAATGTCTGCTGAAACTAAAACGACGGCGGTACCACAGTTTCAGGATTTGCATGGACCCTGTACACCCGGGTTGCCGTATCCGATGAAAAGGTAGTGCATATTTTGAGCGGGAGTTTGAAGCCGATCACAGCCCCTCTCTTGCCCCGGGGAAGGGAGGGGCATAGGATGTGCCCGTGTTTCGCAATGAGCACAACACAACAAAAAGCATCTGAATACCGCTTTGGGGAGCCTGGTGCTCCCTTTTGTTTTTCCGCCCTCTTCCTGCCCGGATCCCGCCCGGCATCAAGGTAATCCAGTGCACCTTGGTTATGCTGTAGCCAGTTCCCTTGATGATGCCGCAGCGCGCGTTACCCCACCTTCAGGTTGGACGTGGATGCTCCCGCAGTGGCACTCCTTTTATCGTATTGATGCTTTGGAGCGTGTTTCATGATCATTCACCCCCAGATCCAGGGTTGCGTCGCCCGCAACTGTCACCCCCTCGGCTGCCGGGCCGCCGTGCAGCAGCAGATCGCCAGCGTCAGGGCCGCAGGCCCCTTCAACGGGCCCAAACGGGTGCTAGTGCTGGGGGCTTCGTCCGGCTTCGGGCTGGCGTCGCGTATCGCGCTCACCTTCGGCGCCGGTGCCGACACCCTGGGCGTGTCGTTCGAGCGGGGCCCCTCCGACAAGGGGCTCGGCAGCGCCGGCTGGTACAACAACATCTGGTTCCGTCAGGCGGCGGAGCAGGCCGGACGCATCGCCATCAACCTCATTGGAGATGCTTTCTCCGACACCCTGCGCCAGCAGGCCATCGAGACCATTCGCCAGCAACTGGGGCAGGTGGATCTGGTGATCTACTCGCTGGCGAGCGGCATCCGGGTGCTGCCGGACGGCACCCAGGTGCGCTCCGTGCTCAAGACCACGGGCCAGCCGTTCAGCGGCTGGGGGCTGGATCTGGAGCGCGACGCCCTGGTGCAGCAGTCACTGGCAACCGCCACCCCGGAGGAGATCCGCGATACCGTCACCGTGATGGGAGGGGAGGACTGGCAACTCTGGCTGCAGGCGTTGCAGCAGGCGGACTGCCTGGCCACCGGCGCCCAGACGGTGGCCTACTCCTATATCGGCCCCGAGTCCACCTATCCCCTCTACCGTGACGGCACCATCGGCTATGCCAAGGAACATCTGCACGCCACCGCCGAGACCATCAACCTGCAACTGGCACACATCGGCGGCCACGCCTGGGTGTCGGTGTGCAAGGCACTGGTGACCAAGGCGAGCGCCTATATTCCGGTGCTGCCGGTCTACCTCGGTCTGCTGATGGGGGTGATGAAGGAGCGCGGAGTGCACGAAGGCTGCATCGAGCAGATGCAGCGGTTGTTCGCCCGCAAGATGTACGGGCCGTGCGGGGTGGTGGCCGATGGCAGCCGGCTGATCCGCATGGATGACCACGAGCTGGACCCGGCCGTGCAGGCCGCCGTCTCGGCGCTCTGGCCCAAGGTGACGCCGGACAACTTCCACGCACTGGGGGATTTTGCCGGCCTGCGTCAGGACTTCATGCAGCTCAACGGCTTCGAGCTGCCGGGAGTGGACTACGGGGAGCCGGTGGATGTGTCGTCCCTGACCGAGCTGGTTCCCTGAGCACTGCATGGGACTGTGAGGCCCCGGATCAGGCGACGTTGCAGGCGAGTTCGTCCCCTTCGCCGGGGTGCTGTGCCAGGACAGTCTGATTGCGCCCCTGACGTTTCGCCTGATACATGGCCATGTCGGCCCTGTGGATGAGCTGGTCCAGGTGCTCATCCTCCGGTGAACGCTCAGCGACCCCGATGCTGACGGTCATGTGCGGGGCGGCAAGGTAGGCGACCCTGTGTCTCAGCTGTTCGGCGAGCTGCCAGCAGCTGGCTCCGTCCAGGGTCATGGCCACCAGAAACTCCTCTCCCCCCAGGCGCCCGAGCTGTTGCTGATCGGGCGCCCAGCTCTTGAGCTCCCTGGCCAGCTGGCGAATGGCCTCATCACCGGCCTGGTGACCGTGCCTGTCGTTGATCTGCTTGAAGTGATCGATGTCGATGATGATCAGGGTCAGGGGGCCCCCCTGCTGCCACTGCTGCGCCAGCCGCTCCAGCAGGGCGCGCCGGTTGGGCAACCCGGTCAGCTGGTCGAAGGTGGCGAGCGTGTAGAGATGGCGCGAGTTGCGGTGCAGCCTGCGGGTAGTGAGACCGAGCAGGATCAGGGCACCGGCCAGCAGCACCAGCAACAGCAGCTGGTAGTTGCGGGCGCTCTGTTGATAGAGCAGCTGCCGGCGCTTGTTCTCGTTCTCCAGTTGCAGTGCTCGGTTGATGGCCTCGCTGCGGGCCAGGTCCCGCTCGACCTGGAAGGCGGCGGCATGCTGGCTCAGGGTCTGGTTGAAGTGCTGCTTGTAGCTTTGCATGTAGCGGGCCATGGCGCCATAGGCCTCGGGGTAGCGCCCCAGATCGGCCAGCAGCCTGGCCTGCATCGCCCGGCCATTCATGGAGAGAGGGCCGGACTGGGCCATCAGCAGTTGCAGGGCGAGCAGCTTCTCGCCACGTCCCATCAGGGTTTTCGCCCTGATCTCGGCGAGGCGTGAGGCGGCCTGCGGGGTGCCGAGCCCGTCGTAGATGGCCTGTGCCTCCTCCAGGCTCAGCCAGGCGGCCCGCCACTCCCCTTGCGCGTTGAACACCATGGCCTGGTAGCCAAGCACGATGGCGCGGTAGCGGGGAGAGAGCCCCGGGGTGGCGAGCAGGGTATCGAGCAGCTGGTTCGCCCTGGCAGGGTGCGCCATGTCGATATAGAGCCTGGCCATGTTGGCCCGGATGATGGCCTGGCTGTTGGGGTCGTTGAGCCCCGTCATCTGCTCGAGGGCATCCTGATAGTAACGCTCGGCCTCCCGGTGGAGGCTGAGATCGGCGTAGAGGTTGCCGAGGGTCATCAGCAGGCGACCGCACTGCAGGGTAGAGAGCAGGGTGACGGGCTCCTGCTGTTTCTGCTGGAGAGCGGTCTTGAGTTCGAGGATCGCCTCCTTCATCTGCTGGGCACGGTAGAAGGCGAGGCCGTTGAGGGCGTGCCATTCCGATGCCTGCGCCGGGTGATCCCTGACTGCGGGCCAGAGCTGGGTCAGCAGGTCGAGGGCGCGCTCCGGCGTCTCCGCCTCCAGGGTCAGGGCGATCTGTTGCAGGCGGAAGTCGAGCAGGCGCAGGGATGCTTGCCGGGCGCTGGCCAGCCCGCGGGCACGGGCATTGTCGAGCAGGGCCTGGGGGTAGCGTCCCAGCGCGGCCTGGGCCAGGGCTCTGGCGTAAAACAGCTCCATGTCCTGCTGCGGGCTGGCATCGAGGCGCTGCAGATAGCCGACGGGATCCCGCGCCGCCTGCAGTTCAGCCTCGTCGAGCAAGGAGGGAGCGGCCTGCAGCTGGGTTATCCAGAGCAGCGCCAGTGCCATTATGAATCTCATTGAATCCTTTCCCTGACCACTGGCGCCATCATAATGGCTGACGTTACCTACACCATGTTTCTTTGCTTCTCTATAGCCGTATGGGGGTCAGGATGAGGTGAAAAGCCGCCCCGACTGCGCGGTTCGACGACGGTATCTGGTTGCGTCTGGCCGCAACAGTGGCGACAATCGTGGGCAAATCACAGTGGAGAATCATCATGTTGGCCAAAGCCATGATCGAGAAGTTGAACGAGCAGATTAATCTGGAATTCTATTCTTCCAACCTCTACCTGCAGATGAGTGCCTGGTGCGAGGACAAGGGCTTCGAGGGTGCCGCCACCTTCCTGCGCCAGCACGCGGTGGAAGAGCGCCAGCACATGGAGCGCCTGTTCACCTACGTGAGCGAGACCGGTGCCATGCCGGTGCTGGGGGCGATCGAGGCACCTCCCCACGAGTTCCAGTCCCTGGGGGAGATCTTCCGCACCACCCTGGAGCACGAGTACCACATCACCAAGTGCATCAACGGCCTGGCCCACGTCGCCTTCACCACCCAGGACTACTCCACTTTCAACTTCCTGCAGTGGTACGTGGCCGAGCAGCACGAAGAGGAGAAGCTGTTCAAGAGCATCGTCGACCGCCTGAGCCTGGTGGGCGAGGATGGCAAGGGTCTCTACTTCATCGACAAGGAGCTGGCCGAACTGGCCAAGGGCGCCCCTGCCAGCATCATGGACGGCAACGCCTGATAGTCGTGGACACTTAGTGTTCAGCCAGTACAATGACGGCCCCTTGCAAAGGGGCCGTTTTTCTTTTGATGGGTGAGTGATGATGAAGCAGTTTGATGTGGTGGTGATCGGTGCCGGAGCGGCCGGGTTGATGTGTGCGGCCCAGGCGGGCTACCGGGGCCGTTCCGTGCTGGTGCTGGACAACGCCAAGAAGCCGGGCCGCAAGATCCTCATCAGCGGCGGTGGCCGCTGCAACTTCACCAACCATCAGGCCGGGCCCCATGCCTTCCTCTCGGCGAATCCCCACTTCTGCAAGTCGGCGCTGGCGCGCTACACCCAGCAGGACTTCATCGATCTGGTGGACAGGCACGGCCTGAACTATCACGAGAAGACGCTGGGCCAGCTGTTCTGCGACGAGAGCGCCAAGGAGATCGTCGACATTCTGCTGACCGAGTGCGACTGGGCCAGCGTGACCCTGCAGTTCCAGACCGAGATCCTCTCCGTCAGCAAGGGCGATGAGGGCTTCGTGCTCGACACCAGCAAGGGGGGGATCGCCTGCCACTCCCTGGTGGTGGCCACCGGCGGCCTCTCCATGCCGAAACTCGGCGCCACCCCCTACGGCTTCAAGCTGGCGGAGCAGTTCGGCCTCAATGTGCTGCCCACCCGCGCCGGCCTCGTGCCCTTCACCCTGCATCAGGCCGACAAGGAGGCCTTCGCGGATCTGGCCGGGGTCAGCCTGCCGGTGGCGGTGACCGCCGAGGACGGCACCCGCTTCAAGGAGGCCATGCTGTTCACCCATCGCGGCCTCTCCGGCCCCGCCATCCTGCAGATCTCCTCCTTCTGGCTGGCGGGGGAGAAAATCCACATCAACCTGCTGCCGGAGCTGGACATCCCGGCGGCCCTCAGGGAGTGGGTCCAGGCCCATCCGGCCCAGGAGCTCAAGACCGTGCTGGGGCGCGAGCTGCCCAAGCGCTTCGTCGACAAGCTGGTGGAGCTGGGCCTGCTGATTAACAAGCCGATGCGCCAGTACAACGAGCGGGAGCTGGAGGCGGTCGCCACCCTGCTGGGGGATTGGCAGATCCTGCCGAACGGCACCGAGGGGTATCGCACCGCCGAGGTGACCCTGGGTGGGGTGGACACCCACGAGCTCTCCTCCAAGACCATGGAGGCGCGCAAGGTGGCTGGTCTCTACTTCATCGGCGAGGTGGTGGACGTGACCGGCTGGCTCGGCGGCTACAACTTCCAGTGGGCCTGGTCCTCCGGTTGGGTAGCCGGCCAGTACTGCTGATGGAGGTTGCCCCTGTCCGATGAGCGGGCTCGGCAGTGACAACGTCCAGTGGGGCTTTAGTCCCGGCGGGCTGGGGGCCAGTATTGCTGAGGTCCCCTCGTGCTCATCCACTTCAGACGCGGCCTGCTCAGGCCGCGTTTTTTATGGTTGGTCGCCCCGACCGTCGATGCGGGCTGTCGCTTTGTCCCTAGTCCTTTCTGAGGTTGGGCAGGCAGGCGGTCAGCAGGCCGATGAGGGGCAGGTAGGCGCAGACCTGGTACACGGTTTCGATGCTGGTGGCATCCGCCAGCTGGCCCAGCAGGGCGGCGCCTATGCCCCCCATGCCGAAGGCGAAGCCGAAGAAGAGGCCGGAGATGGTGCCGACCTTGCCGGGGACCAGATCCTGGGCGTAGACCAGGATGGCGGAGAAGGCCGACGCCAGGATCAGGCCGATGATGACCGAGAGCACCGAGGTCCAGAACAGATCGGCATGGGGCAGCAGCAGGGTGAAGGGGGCGACGCCGAGGATGGAGATCCAGATCACCCGCTTGCGGCCGATGCGGTCGCCGATCGGCCCGCCGAGCACGGTACCCGCCGCGACGGCAAACAGGAAGGCGAACAGATGGAGCTGGGCGCTGTCCAGGGAGAGGCTGAACTTGTCCATCAGGTAGAAGGTGTAATAGCTGCTCAGGCTGGCCATGTAGAAGAACTTGGAGAACATCAGCAGGCCCAGGATGGCCAGCGACCAGCCGATCTGGCGGCGGCTCAGGCCGTTGCCGGCATGGGCCTTCATCCGACGATGGAAGCTGGCGCCGTGATGGCTGGACCAGCGTCCGACGAAGCTGAGCACGATGACGCCGACCAGGGCGAACAGGGAGAACCAGGCCGCGCTGCCCTGGCCCTGGGGCACTATGATGAGCGCGGCGAGCAGGGGTCCGATGGCCGAACCCAGGTTGCCGCCGATCTGGAACAGGGACTGGGCCAGGCCGGGCTGGTTGCCCGCCGCCATGCGGGCGACCCGGGAGGATTCCGGGTGGAAGACGGAGGAGCCCATGCCGATCAGCATGGCCGACAGCAGCACGGCACCGAAGCTGTCCGCCTGGGAGAGGGAGAGCAATCCCACCAGGGTGAACCCCATGCCAAGCGGCAGGGAGTAGGGCATGGGCCTGCGGTCGGTGTAGAGGCCGATCAGGGGTTGCAGCAGGGAGCCCGTGAACTGGTAGGTGAGGGTAATGAGCCCTATCTGGGTGAACGACAGGTCGAGGCCGAGCTTGAGCAGCGGGTAGATGGCCAGCAGCACCGACTGCATCATGTCGTTCAACAGGTGCGAGAAGCTGATGGCGGCGATCACCGGATAAGCGGTGGTATTCGGGTTATCCACCGCAGACGGGGCGGTGATCGGAGTGTCGGTACTCAAGGTCTTGTCCATGGCTGGGGTATCTGTGACGGCATGCTCCCTCTACCATGCCCTATCCCGGCGCATCTGGACATAACCAAAGTGGGCGAACACCGAGCTGATCTTGAGCGGCGTTCAGGCCGTTCATCCTGAAAGTGTGTAGATGGCTGGTCAGATCTTGTGCTTGGCGCGGGGCGGATTAGTATAGAAAGCCTGCCGCCGTTATCCGGCTCATCGCCCGCCATGGAGGGAACATGTTCGAAAGCCTGGGTGTCATCAACGTCTGGACCTATCTGGTGGGGCTCTTCTTCATCATCATCGCACCTGGGCCCAACTCCCTCTACGTGCTGCGTACCGGGGCGGTACGCGGCATCAGTGCCGGCTACAAGGCGGCCCTCGGCGTCTTCGTCGGGGATGCCATCCTGATCTTCTGCGCCTATCTGGGCATCGCCTCCCTCATCCGTACCACCCCATTGCTGTTTACCCTGGTGCGCTACCTCGGCGCCCTCTACCTGCTCTACCTGGGGGTGAAGATCCTCCATGCCAACTTCATCGCCAAACAGGCCGGGCAGGCGTCGGCGGTGGATCCGGGGGAGCGTTACTTCAGCAAGGCCCTGACCCTGAGCCTCACCAACCCCAAGGCCATCCTGTTCTACGTCTCCTTCTTCGTGCAGTTCATCGACTTCAGCTATGCCCACACCTGGATCTCCTACCTGGTGCTGGCGGGCATGCTGGAGGCCATGAGCTTCGTCTACCTGACCCTGCTGATCTTCGGTGGTACCCTGATGGCCCGTTTCTTTGCGCGCAAGGTGCGCCTCGCCAAGCTGGGCAATGGATTGATCGGCCTCTTCTTTATGGGGTTTGCGGCCAGGCTGGCCACCCTCTCCTGAGGACGGTTGTTCTGCCAGGCCCCGCGCACTGGCGCGGGGCTTTTTCGTTTCTGGCGCCGTGACTCGCCCTCTCTCCTTGATCCCGGTCAGCGGCGGCCGGGCTCACAATCCCTATAGTGGGCCCCCGTTCGTCGCGCCCCGGAGGTATGCATGCTCGAGAATCAGATGATGTTGTTGGCGGTGTTCGAGCGGGCGGCCCTGATGCTGATGACGCTCTTCCTGCTGACCCGCACCCGGCCCTTCCAGCGCCTGTTCCAGAAGCGGGACCACACCCCGGCCGAGCTGGTGCTGGTGGCCAGCATCTTCTGCCTGTTCGCGGTGTTCAGCACCTACACCGGCATTCCGGTGGAGGGGGCGCTGATCAACGTGCGGATCATCGCCATCATCTCCGGCGGCATCCTGTTCGGCCCCTGGGTCGGCATTCCGGCCGGGGTCATCTCCGGCCTGCACCGCTACCTCATCGACATGGATGGTCACACGTCTATCCCGTGTCTCATCGCCAGCATCATCGCCGGCCTGCTCGCCACCTGGCTGCACCTGCGCTGCCGCAAGTCGCGGCTCTGGCTGTACGGCATCCTGGCGGGCATGGCCTGCGAGGGGCTGACCATGCTGCTTATCTGGCAGCTGACCGAGCCCCATGCGGTGGGGGTGGAGATCGTCAGCCACATCGCCTATCCGATGATCGCCGGGGCACTCTGCATCGGCCTCATCATCAAGCTGGTGCAGGATCTGGATGACGAGAAGGAGCTGATTGCCGCCAAGCAGGCCAAGCTGGCGCTCGACATCGCCAACAAGACGCTGCCGTTTTTCCAGAACATCGATCGCCACTCCCTCGGCCAGGTGTGCGGCATCATTCGCAGCGAGATCAGCGCCGATGCGGTGGCCATCACCGACACCCGCGACGTGCTGGCCTATGTGGGGGTGGGCAAGGGGTACTACGAGCTGGACGAGCACCACGCCATCAGCGCCATGACCCAGCGGGCCGTGCTGCTGGACCAGATCATCATCAACAACGATCTGCGCCAGTATCATCTGGCCGATTTTCACTCGGTCATCATTATTCCGCTGCGGGAGAACGGCGCCGTCAGCGGCACCCTCAAGATCTACTACCGCCGCACCCACAGCATCACCAGCTCCCTGAAGGAGATGGCGGTGGGCCTCTCCCAGCTCATCTCCACCCAGATGGAGGTGTCGCGCATCGAGCAGCTCAAGGAGATGACCCGCAAGGCGGAGTTCACCGCGCTGCAGAGCAAGATCAACCCGCACTTCCTGTTCAACGCCCTCAACGCCATCTCGTCGCTGATCCGCATTCGTCCCCAGCAGGCGCGCCAGCTCATCGCCAACCTCGCGGACTACCTGCGTTACAACCTCAACAAGGGGGATACCCTCATCGACATCCAGGAGGAGCTGCAGCAGGTGCGCGATTACGTGGCCATCGAGCAGGCCCGCTTCGGCGACAAGCTGGAGGTGGTGTTCGAGGTGGACGACGTGCACATCCAGGTGCCGAGCCTGCTGTTGCAGCCCCTGGTGGAAAACGCCATCCTGCACGGCATCCAGCCGCGCAGTGCGCCGGGTCGGGTCACCATAGAGGTGAAACAGCTGGCGGGCGGTATCCGGGTGGCGGTGCGCGACACCGGCTACGGCATCAGCCAGGCGGTGATCGACGGGGTCGCCGCCGGTCGGGTGGAGAGCCGCAGCATCGGCCTGATGAACGTGCATCAGCGGGTCAAGCTGCTCTACGGCGACGGCCTGCACCTCAAGCGGCTGGAGCCCGGCACCGAAGTCTGTTTCTATCTGCCGGATCCGGAGGTCATGCCTTGCTGATTGCCATCAATATTGAGAAGAACGCCATGACGCGAGAGGGACAGCCATGCTGAAAGCCATCATAGTGGAAGATGAATACCTCGCCCGCGAGGAGCTGGCCTTTCTGGTGGGGCAGCACAGCACCATAGAGATAGTGGCGAGCTTCGAGGACGGGCTGGAGGCGTTCAAGTACCTGCAGGATCACGAGGTGGACGTGGTGTTTCTGGATATCCAGATCCCCGCCATCGACGGCCTGCTGCTGGCCAAGAATCTGCACAAGTCCAGCCACCCGCCCCACATCGTCTTCGTCACCGCCTACAAGGAGTTTGCGGTGGAGGCGTTCGAGCTGGAGGCATTCGACTACATCCTCAAACCCTACAACGAGCCGCGCCTCATCAGCCTGCTGCAAAAGCTCGAACTGGCGGGCAAGCCGCAGACGGGGCAGGGGAGCGAGCCGGGCACGCCACACAATCGCACCGTCAATCTGGTGAAGGGGGAGCGCATCATCGTCACCCCCTGCGAACAGATTTACTACGCGGAAGCCGACGAGAAGCTGACCCATGTCTACACCCGCACGGATCGCTATGTGATGACCATGACCCTCAGCGAGTTCGTCAGCCGGCTGCCGGCGGAGGGCTTTTTCCGCTGTCATCGCTCCTACTGCGTCAATATCAACAAGATCCGCGAGATAGTGCCCTGGTTCAACAGTACCTATCTCATCCGGCTCCATGATCTGCCGTTCGAGGTGCCGGTCAGTCGCAGCAACATCAAGGCGTTCCGTCAGCTGATGCGGCTCTGATTGTCATTCATTCCCGCCGATCTGCATTTCATGCCGTAATCGGTCGGCGGGAGGGGCGTCTTGCCTATAGTGGCCTCAACTTCCTGAAGTCCACTTTCCGAGACGCATCATGACCAGAGAGATGAACCGCACCCGGTACCTGACCTTGATCGGTACCATCATCACCCAGTTCGCGCTGGGATCCGTTTACACCTGGAGCCTGTTCAACGCCCAGCTCTCCGACAAGCTGGACGAGCCGGTCAGCCAGGTCGCCTTCGCCTTCGGCCTTCTCAGCCTGTCGCTTGCGGTCGCCTCCTCCCTGGCGGGCAAGCTGCAGGATCGGTTCGGGGTGCGCAACGTCACCCTGGGGGCCGGCGTGCTGCTCGGCATCGGCTTCTTCCTCACCGCCCACGCCAGCAACCTGGCCATGCTCTACCTCTGCGCCGGCATCCTGGTGGGCTTTGCCGACGGTACCGGCTACCTGATGACCCTCTCCAACTGCGTGAAGTGGTTCCCGGAGCGCAAGGGGCTCATCTCCGCCTGCTCCATCGGCGCCTACGGCCTCGGCAGCCTGGGCTTCAAGTACATCAACCTGCTGCTGCTCTCCAGCAACGGCCTTGAGACCACCTTCCAGCTGTGGGGGCTGATCGCCATGTCCATGGTGCTGGTGGGCGGCATGCTGATGAAGGATGCGCCTAGGCAGGCCGCCTCCGTGCAGCAGAGCGAAAGCCGTGACTTCACCCTGGCCGAGGCGATGCGCAAGCCCCAGTACTGGATGCTGGCGCTGATGTTCCTCACCGCCTGCATGAGCGGTCTCTACGTCATCGGGGTGGCCAAGGACATCGGCGAGAAGATGGTGGGCCTGCCGGCCGTGGTCGCCGCCAACGCCGTCGCCATCATCGCCATGGCGAACCTGGGTGGCCGGCTGGTGCTGGGTATCCTCTCCGACAAGATGTCCCGCATCCGGGTCATCACCATCGCCCAGCTGATTACGCTCTGTGGTATGGGATTGCTGCTGTTCGTGCCGCTCAACGCCAACCTGTTCTTCGTGGCAGTGGCCTGTGTGGCGTTCAGCTTCGGCGGTACCATCACCGTCTACCCCTCGCTGGTGAGCGACTTCTTCGGTCTCAACAACCTGACCAAGAACTACGGCGTCATCTATCTGGGATTTGGCCTGGGCAGCATCATCGGCTCCATCGTCGCCTCCCTGTTCGGCGGCTTCATGGCGACATTCAACCTCATTCTGGTGTTGCTGGTGGTGGCCCTGGTGCTCTCCCTCACCATCCGCCTGCCGGCTCCTGTCGCGGTCTCTGCCGAACGGGCCTGACTCTTCGCTTGAAGGCTGCACCATAAAAAAGACCCGTGCCTTGGCCCGGGTCTTTTCGTTGGGACGGCGGCGCTTAGCGCGGCGGCAGGCCCAGCAGGGCACGCAGCTGGTGCGCGGTGGCCTCGACCGTCGGCCAGTCGCGGCCGGTGACGGTGACGTGGCCCATCTTGCGGCCGGGGCGGGCCTCGCCCTTGCCGTAGAGGTGCAGGTGCACCCCGGGCAGGGCCAGGGCGCCGGCCCAGTCCGGCGTGCCGTCTTGCCACAGATCCCCGAGCAGGTTCAGCAGGATGGCGGGCTGAACGTCAGCCTGCGCCGGCAGCGGCAGATCGCACAGAGCGCGCACCTGCAGCTCGAACTGGCTGCAGCCGGCGTTGTCGATGCTGGGATGACCCGAATTGTGGGGGCGCGGCGCCATCTCGTTGACCAGCAGTTGGCCGCCGACCAGGAAGAACTCCACCGTCAGCACGCCCACGTAGTCGAGGGCGGCGATGATGTGCTCGGCGATGCGTTGGGCCTCGGCCTCCAGGGCGGGCACGTTGGCCGGGGAGCGGGTCTGATCCAGGATGCCGCCGCTGTGCCAGTTCTGCACCAGGGGTAGAGCGCTGATGGCACCGCTCGGGCTGCGCGCCAGGGTCAGGGCAAACTCCCCTTCCAGCGGCAGGCGCTTCTCCAGCACGCAGGGCACGCCGCTGGCGGCCAGGGCTGCCGGCAGTTCGCTGGCCTGGTGGATGGTCCACTGCCCCTTGCCGTCGTACCCCTCGCGGGCGGTCTTGAGGATGGCGGGGAAGAGGTCGTCCGACAGGGCCGGCAGCGGCTCGTGGGGCAGCAGGGTCAGGTTCGGCGCGACGGGTACGCCGGCGCGGGTCAGGAAGGCCTTCTCTTCCCGGCGATCCTGGCAGACGCGCACCGCGCTCGCGGCCGGGCGCACCGGCTTGTGCTGCTCCAGGAGGGCCAGGGAGGCCGCCGGCACGTTCTCGAATTCGCAGGTGATGGCGTCGCAGCGACGGGCCAGTTCGGCCAGGGCCTCGGCGTCGTCATAGGCGGCCACGATCTGGCCATCGGCGGCGGCACCGGCGATGCTGGCGGGATCCGGATCCAGCACGATGACCTGATAGCCGAGGCGGTGGGCGGACATCACGAAGTAGCGGCCGAGCTGGCCGCCGCCGAGCATGCCGAGGGTGGCGGGGGGCAGTATCATGCCGGGTCCTCCAGCTCCAGGGCCAGCACCCGGTCGCGCTCCTTGGCGCGGAAGCCGTCGAGCTGCTGGTGGTAGCGGGGGGCGTCACCGTCCTGGGCGACGGAGAGCAGGGAGACCGCGAACAGGCCGGCGTTGGCGGCACCCGCCTCGCCGATGGCGAAGGTGGCGACCGGTACGCCCTTGGGCATCTGCACGATGGAGAGCAGGGAGTCCATCCCCTTGAGCTGGCGGGTCGGGATGGGCACGCCCAGCACCGGAATGGTGGTCTTGGCGGCCAGCATGCCCGGCAGGTGGGCGGCACCGCCGGCGCCGGCGATGATGGCGCGCAGGCCGCGCTCACGGGCGCTGGCGGCATATTCAAACAGGAGATCCGGGGTGCGATGGGCGGATACGACGCGCGCTTCATAGGGCACACCGTGCTCCTTGAGGATGCGGGCGGCGGCCTGCATCACGGGCCAGTCAGAGTCGGAGCCCATTACCAGGCCGATCATAGGGGGGGTCGTCATTACGGCTTCCTCGGATGTCAAACGTTTGCCGCATGTTACCAAAAAGCCGTGGGATCTGGCTCAACATTTCTTGTGTCAGCCCTTCCTGATGGTCATCGGTGGGTGCCACGACGGAGGAGGGGGATGGCGGTTGTGCCACTCGGCACCCTCAATCGGGAAAAAACGATGCCGGCAATCCAGATGGCTATACATCCAATCCGGCTCTGCCTATAATCCCCCCGCTTTGGCGCATCATGCTTAAAAGGGAATCCGGTGAAAATCCGGAGCTGGCGCGCAGCGGTAAGGGGGAACGAAGCGACATCAGGGCACTGCCATTGGGTGGGAAGCCGTCGCCGTAGGTCATCCGCCCCCAAGCCCGAAGACCTGCCAAAGTTCGTATTTCGGGCCGAGAGAAACCGGCCACGAAGTAGATGCTTACGCGAACTTAAGGATCTCTCATGTCCAAGACATTATTGGCGGCTGCCCTGTTGCCAACGGCGGCTTTTGCCCAACAGATGACCATCCCCGTCAACCCCACCATGGTCGTGACCGCCAACCGGGTGGAACAACCTGCCAGCACCGTGCTCGCCCCCATCATGGTGATAGAGCGCGCCGAGATCGAGGCTCGCCAGGTGCAGAGCCTGCCGGATCTGTTGAAGACCCTGCCAGGGGTACAGATCACGACACTGGGTGGTCGCGGTCATGTCAGCAGTCTGTTTATCCGTGGCACCAACTCCAACCACTCCCTGGTGCTGATGAATGGTCGTCCCGTTGCCGCCATGGTGGCCGGCACACCGGATCTGAGCCAGATCCCCCTCGACAATATCGAGCGCATCGAATACATCCGCGGTCCCCGCGCCGCCGTCTATGGTGCCAATGCCATCGGTGGCGTCATCAACCTCATCTCCAAGACCTCGGCCAAGAACGGCAGCGAAACCCACCTGAAGGGCGGCGTGGGCAGCCATGGCTACGGCCAGGGGCAGGTGCGTACAGTGCAGGCCTTGGGCGAGCAGACCGACATGAACCTGCTGGTGGGCTATGAGCGCACCGATGGCTTCGATGTGGTCGCCGGTGCCCAGCAGCCGGATAGGGACGGTTTTGACAGCCTGAACGGCCAGTTCGGACTGAACCACGCGTTCAACGACGCCTGGAGCGCCGATTTCAACGCCCAGGGCTATGACAACCAGACCGAGATGGACGACCCCTATATGTCGGCGGATCAGAGCCGGGTGCAGGCCTTCCAGTACGACGGTGGCCTCAAGTACCAGAGCGGCGCCCTGAGCAGCCGGCTGGAAGCCAGCTATGGCGAGAACAAGCTGAAGAGCTGGTGGGAGAGCAATGGGGAGTCCAGTGCCGAGCCCATCCACACCGGTCTGACCCGTTTCTCCTGGATCAACAACTGGAACGGTGTGGAAGGCTTGTCCCTGACCGGTGGTGCCGACTGGCAGCAGGAACAGATGAAGTCCGATTCCCGCAGTTATGGTCAGTCGTTCAATGCGCCGGATCGCGACAACACGGGCCTGTTCGCCGTGGCGAGCTACCGCTGGCAGGCGCTGCTGGGTGAGTTGTCCGGTCGTACCGATGACAACGATCAATATGGCCGCAACAATACCTGGTCTGCGGCGGCCGGGCTGGACATCAATGAGAACCACAACATCCGGTTGAGTTATGGTACGGCCTTCAAGGCACCAACCTTCCTCGACCTCTATTACCCAGGTTATGAAAACCCGGATCTGAAGCCGGAAGAGAGCAAGAATCTGGAGCTGGACTTCTCTGGCCGTTACACCGCCTGGGACTGGTCAGTGAACCTCTATCACAACGAGATCGAGAACCTGATCTCCTGCCAGAGCGCATTCTCCACCTGCAAGCCGGGTAACACGGATGCCGAGATCCGGGGTGTGGAAGTGGCCCTTGGGCTGGAAACCGGCCCGCTTCATCACGATCTGAGCTTCGATTACACCAAGACCGAAGACAAGAACGAGGGGGACCAGCAGTTGCTGCGCCGTGCCAAGCAGAAGGCGAGCTGGTTGACCCAGGCGCAGCTGGGCCCGGTCGATCTGTCTACCGAGTTGCTCTACGTGGGCAAACGGGATGACAAGAACTTCAGCAGCTTCCCGGCTGAGCGAGTGGTGCTGGGCTCCTACACCCTGGTCAATCTGGGGGCCAGCTACGAAGTGCTGCCACAGCTGACCCTGGGGGGACGCATCGACAACCTGTTCGACCGCGACTATGTGCCTGCCTATGGCTATGCGTCGGCAGGGACAGAGTTCAAGCTGACCGCCGATTACCGTCTCTGATCCCGCCTCTGCTTATATAGAGAGGAAAAAGCGAGGCCCCGCCATGTGCGGGGCCTTTTCTATTGGCGGCAGGGGGGAGTATGATCGCCGCCTCGCATCCAAGGGGGAGTTCAGGTGGCCAATATTCTCGTGTTCGACTCCGGTATGGGCGGCTTGACCGTCTATGGGGAGATCCGTCGCGCCCTGCCGGCACACAACTATTTCTACTGCTTCGACAATGCCCACTTCCCTTACGGCGAGCTGAGCGAGTCGGAACTGATCACCGTGTGTACCCGCCTGGTCAGCCGCATGGTGGCCGAACATGCCATCGATCTGGTGGTGATCGCCTGCAACACCGCCAGCACCATCGCCTTGCCATCCCTGCGCACCGAGTTGAACATCCCTGTGGTGGGGGTAGTGCCCGCCATTAAACCCGCCGCCGCCCTGACCCGCAATGGCTGCATCGGCCTGCTGGCGACTCCGGGTACCGTCAGCCGTGAATATACCCACGAACTCATCGCCCAGTTTGCGCCGGGCAAGCGGGTGCTGCTCAAGGGTGCCACCGAGCTGGTGATCGAGGCAGAGCGCAAGCTGGCGGGGCTGCCGGTCAATATGGCTCTGCTGAGAGAGGTGTTGGCGGACTGGATGGAAGGGGAAATCAGGCCGGATACCCTGGTGCTGGGATGCACCCACTTCCCGTTGCTGAACGAAGAGATCCGGCAACTGATGCCGGAGTGTGAGCTGGTCGACTCGGGGTGTGCCGTCGCACGGCGGGTGGCCCATCTGCTGGCGGCGTTTCCATCCTCTCACGAGGGGGAAGGGGTAGGGCGGGCGTACTGCAGTCGGCTGGATGCCCAGACCCAGAAACTGACAGCCCCCTTGCAGGCATGGGGGCTGTCATCACTGGAAGAAGTGTCGGATTGAACGCTCAGGCGTCGACGTCGTTCCCTTCCTTTTCGTCCCTGTCTCGCTTGTCATTCGCCTCACGTACCTTGAGGGTGCGCTGCTGATACTCCTTGTCATTGAGAGCGGTGATTGCCCTGGCCGCGTCGGCGACAGGCATCTCCACAAACCCGAAGCCCCTGCGCTTGCCGGTGGCCTTGTCCTTCATCAGGCGAACGGAGATCACCTGGCCCTGTTCTGCAAAGAGCTCGCGCACGGCAATCTCGTTGGCGCGATAAGGCAGATTGCCTACATATAAGGTGCAGGTCTCCTGGCTGGTCGCCTGTTGTTCTGGCGTCGCAGCAGGAGCGCGGTTAAGGAACAGCGGTACCACGAAACCGCCGATGGCCAGACCCACGGCAAAGATCACTTCGGCTTTTAGAGAAAATTGCAGTGCCTGGGCAACCAGATAGCCGAGCAGCGCCAGTACCAGAGCAAGAACGGCGGCCTGCACATAAACGGGAAACTTGGATAAATTCATCTTTAAAGACCTTTTGTAAATGAAAGCAAAAAAGGTGCAACACTCTATTCACCTCCATGGTAACCAGCTTTACGACCAGACGCTACCATGGACCACTTGAGGCATATTATCCGCTTCAGTATGGCATCCCTTCGGCAAGGAAGATCCGATTAAATGCCAATAAAACAGGGCTGAAATCATCAGCTTGTGGATAACATTGTATATATACACTGGGTAAGCTGTTTCTAACTGGATAATTTGAAGTTTCCGTGACTTTCTTCAAAAAATGCCTTGTCATCGCGGCGGGGCTCCCTATAATGCGCCCCTACCAGCACGGCGGTCCACGCCGAACTGATGAGCCAGCTTACTTGTAAAGCCGGCGCCGAAAGAAAAGCGAAAACAAGCGCTTGACTTTCGCAGTGAGGAAGGTATTATACGCCACCTCAG
>NZ_CDDD01000004.1 GCF_000820165.1 Aeromonas taiwanensis | reverse complement strand
CCTCCTCTATGTGGTGCCCCAGCGCCACGTGACCCAACTGCACCAGCTGGCACAGGAGCTGCTGGAGACCCTGGCCGCCTTCCCCTGCGAGCACCCGCTGGACAGGCGCATCAGCCTCGGCATCGTCAGCCATCCTTTCCTGCCCAAGGCCGCCACCGCCCTCGATCACCACGGCCTGTTCGACCTCTGCTACCTGGCGCTGTCGGGGGCCATGCAGCTCAGCGAAAAATACCAGCAAAGTGTCTGGCTGGAGCTGGCCGCCATCGATTGCCAGCAGGCCGCATTTTTTAATGGAGATGTGTGGCAATGCTGCTTGATGGCAATTGACAAGGGACTGGTAAAAGTAAATTCTTCTCATGAAAAGCAATGGGTTAACTGGCTTGCCCTTTCACGGACGAAAGCGCCGGACAATCCGTGACAACAAGGTACTCAACGGGGTCTTTCATTGGCTTACTGTTGCTGGACGACACAAAAACGATAATGACGACAGGGCGACCTGAACAATGAATGATATGGCTGCCGTAACAGGACAACTGGCAAGACTCAGGGAATCCCTCCAGCAGAAACAGCAGGAGCTCGATGGCATGGCCACGTTCTCCGACGCCGAGCGCGCCCGGAGCATCCAGTTCATCGCCAAGCTGATGCAGGCCTGCCGTGGCCACGATCGCGAGCTGGACAACCGCCTCGCCAAGCTCAAGCAGAAGCTGGATGGCAATCCCCCGCTCACCACCATAGATGCCGAACTCGCCACCATCGAAAAGCTGTTGCAGCAGCACAGCCATACCATGGAAGAGTCCATCAGCCTGACCCGGACCGCCATCGATCTGGGCAGCAAGCAGCTCAAGGCCATCAAGGGGTTTCCGGAAGAGACCCGGCGCTCCCTCAAGGAGTTTCTCGCCAGTCCCGAGTGTTATGGCATCGGCGATCACCAGAAGAAGGTGATCCGGCTGCTGGAGTTCTACCAGCAGGCCATCAAGATCCAGCTGCTGCCGCGCCAGCCGCTGATCCCGCCGTCCCCGGAGATGACCACCGAGCTCTCCAGCCCGGCGCCTGCCGACTCCTTCGACATCAAGGCCCATGCCCAGATCTCCGATGAATTGCAGCGCCTCATCACCGAGCTGGATTTCGCCGGGGCCGTGGGCGAGAGCCTGGCCGACATTCGCCGCCAGTTGCTCGGGGGGATCAGCCCTGCCCTGCTGGCCGAGGTCTGCCTGCAGATCATCGAACTCATCATCGAAGGCACCCGGGAGGAGCGCAAAGCCTCCCAGGCGTTTCTCAGCACCCTGAACGAGAGCCTCTCCGCGGTCCACTTCAACTTTACCGAGTCCCTGGACGAGGGCCGTGCGCTGCAAAATGCCTCCCACCTGAGCGGTCAGGCGCTGGAGCGGGAGCTCACCGCCATCGATCGCACCATGGCCGAGCACGACTCGCCACAGACGCTCAAGGGAGCCATCTCCGGCCACCTGAACACCATCCGTCGCCTGCAGCAGGAGCGCGACGAGATGAGCCACCGCGAGCGCCACCTGCTCACCCACCTCTCCAACATGGAGGCCAAGTTGCGCCTCATGAAGGAAGAGACGGCCGAATACAAGAAGCGGCTCACCATTCAAAAGCACAAGCTGTTCCTCGACAGCCTGACCCAGGTGCACAACCGGGCGGCCCTCGACGAGCGGCTCGAGCTCGAATACAAGCGATGGCTGCGCTACGGCACCCCGCTGTGCCTGGCCATCATCGACATCGACCACTTCAAGAACATCAACGACAACTATGGCCACATGGCCGGCGACAAGGCATTGAAGGTGGTCGCCAAGGCGCTGCAGAACGCCCTGCGGGATACCGACTTCATCGCCCGCTTCGGGGGGGAGGAGTTCGTGGTGTTGCTGCCGAACATCAATCCGGACAAGTACCAGAAGCCCCTGGAGAACCTGCGCCAGACCGTCAAGAGCATTCCGTTCCGCTTCCGCGATGCCAGGGTCGAGATCACCATCTCCATCGGTGCCACCCTGTTTCGCACCGGCGACCATACCACGGACGCATTCGAGCGTGCCGACAAGGCGCTCTACAGCTCCAAGCACTCGGGTCGGGATCAGGTCAATCTCGCCTGAATCCGGGCTTAACTGAGGCTAAAAAACCGGCAAACGCACTTGTCCCCTATTCCCCTGCCCACCCCCTTGCCTCTACTATCGAAAAGAGGGATGCCCAGGCATCCCGTTTTCTCCCCAGGGAAAGCACAACGATAACAAGCGAGTGAAAGGGGAATTATGATTACACATATCAATCCAGTGGGCAGCATGGACCTGCTGTCCCAGCTCGAGGTGGATCGCCTCAAGCAGACCGCCTCCAGCGATATCTATCAACTGTTTCGCAACTGCTCGCTGGCGGTGCTCAACTCCGGCAGCCACACCGACAGCTCCAAAGAGATACTGGAGCGCTTCAAGTCCTTCGATATTCACGTGATCCGGCGCGAGCGCGGGGTCAAGCTAGAGCTGTTCAACGCCCCCGAGCATGCCTTCGTCGACGGCGAGATCATCCGCGGCATCCAGGAGCACCTCTTCTCCGTGCTGCGGGACATCCTCTATGTGTCGACCCAGCTGGAATCAAACCGCCTGGTCAACCTGACCAGCTCCACCCACATCTCCAACGTGGTGTTCGCCATCCTGCGCAACGCCAAGGCAATCCTGCCCGGCGCCGACCCCAACCTGGTGGTCTGCTGGGGCGGCCACTCCATCAACGAGGTGGAATACCAGTACACCCGGGCGGTGGGGAGCGAGCTGGGGCTGCGCGAGCTGAACATCTGTACCGGCTGCGGTCCGGGCGCCATGGAGGGCCCCATGAAGGGGGCTGCCGTCGGCCACGCCAAGCAGCGGGTGCGCAATGGCCGCTACATCGGCCTCACCGAACCCTCCATCATCGCTGCCGAGCCGCCGAACCCCATCGTCAATGAACTGGTCATCCTGCCTGACATCGAGAAGCGGCTGGAAGCCTTCGTGCGCCTGGGCCACGGCATCATCATCTTCCCGGGTGGGGTCGGCACCGCCGAGGAGCTGCTTTATCTGCTCGGCATCATGATGCACCCGGCCAACGATCGCCAACCCATCCCCATCGTGCTGACCGGCCCGAAGGAGAGCGCGGACTACTTCCGTGCCATCGATGACTTCGTCAAGGCGACCCTGGGGGAAGCGGCCACCAGCCTCTACCGCATCATCATCGGCGATGCCCCCGAGGTGGCCCGCGTGATGAAGGAAGCGATGCCGAAGATCCGCGAATACCGCAAGTCGGTGGGGGATGCCTACTCCTTCAACTGGTCCCTGCGCATCGAACCGGAGTTCCAGCTGCCGTTCGAGCCGGATCACGCCAGCATGGCCAGCCTGGATCTGCACCGTAACCAGCCGCCCCAGTTGCTGGCGGCCAACCTGCGCCGCGCCTTCTCCGGCATCGTCGCCGGCAACGTCAAGGAAGGGGGCATCCGGGCCATCGAGAAGAAGGGCCCCTTCAAACTGCACGGCGACAAGGAGCTGATGCACCTGATGGACAGGTTGCTGGAGAGCTTCGTCAAGCAGCAGCGCATGAAGCTGCCGGGCAGCCAGTACATCCCCTGCTACGAAATCGTGAAGTGAGACGTCACCGGATGAAGAAGGGGCCGCAAGGCCCCTTTTTCATGTCCGCCCCTTCCTCCCAGCAGGGTTAGCATGGCATCCATCCCTTGTTACAATGAGCCCCCCCGACGCCCGAGAATGCCCCATGCCACACCTGCTCATCATCGATGCCCTCAACCTCATCCGCCGCCTGCACGCGGTGCAGAACCAGCAAGGGCTGACTCCGGCCCAGGCTCTGATCGCCACCCGCGCCAACCTCATCAACACCACCAGAAAGCTGCTGGCCAGCAGCGAGCCGACCCACGCCATCGCAGTCTTTGACGGAGAGAATGGCTGCGATGTGCACAGCTGGCGCAAGGAGGTCTATCCGGCCTACAAGGAGGGGCGTACGCCCATGCCGGACGAGCTGAGAGAGGGGCTGGCCGATCTGCAGGATGCCTTCTGGGAGTGTGGCGTCGATGCCCTGCTCTCCCAGACCGACGAGGCGGACGATCTTGTCGCCACCCTGGCCAGCGGCCTTGCCCAGCATGGGGGCAGGGCGACCATCATCTCCACCGACAAGGGCTTCTGCCAGCTCATCTGCCCGCAGATCCGGATCCGCGACTACTTCAACAAGCGCTGGCTGGACGCCGCCTTCGTGCAGCAGCAGTACGGCGTCGCCCCGGCGCAGCTCGTGGACTTCTGGGCCCTGACCGGCATCGGCGGTTCCAACATCAGGGGCGTGCCGGGCATAGGCCCCAAGACTGCCACCCAGCTGTTGCTGCAATACGGGGACCTGGCCGCCATGCTGACCGCCTGCGAGCAGGAGGATGCCGCCAGGCCCCTGCTCAGGTTGCGCCAGCACAAGGAAGAGGCCCTGCTGGCCCGGCGGCTGGTGCAACTGCAGCGTGACATTCCTCTTGGGTTCAACCTCAAGGAGATCCGCTATCCGCCCGACGCCGGTGCACAGGCGTGATCCCCAGCACGCCATGGCACAGTGGGAGGCCGTACCTGTTGACATAAATGGGATATATGTAAAGAAACATGGAGGAAGTGATGCAAAAATGGTATAAATCCGCCGAATCCTCTCCCTCTGTTCCCTAGAAGTGGATACGTCTCATGTCAAAAAGAAAAATTACCGTCATCCCGGGCGACGGCATAGGCCCCAGCATCATCGAATCCGCCATCCAGATCCTGACCCACGCCGGTTGTGATTTCGAATACGAATATGCCGACGCCGGTCTGGTGGCGCTGGAGAAGCACGGCGAGCTGCTGCCCCAGGCCACGCTGGACCTGATTGAGAAGAACAAGGTCAGCCTGAAGGGCCCGCTCACCACCCCGGTCGGCGGCGGCTTCACCTCCATCAACGTATCCCTGCGCAAGAAGTTCAACCTCTACGCCAACGTGCGCCCCGTGCTTTCCTTCAAGGGCACCAAGAGCCGCTACGAGAACATCGACATCATCACGGTGCGCGAGAACACCGAAGGGATGTACTCCGGTGCCGGACAAAAGCGCAGCGACGACAACCAGAGCGCCGAGGCGATGAGCATCATCACCCGGGAAGGGGCTGCACGCATCGTCACCTTCGCCTTCGAGCTGGCCCGCCAGGAGGGACGCAAGAAGGTCACCATCATCCACAAGGCCAACATCCTCAAATCCACCTCAGGCCTGTTCCTGGAAGTGGCTCGCGAGATCGCGGCCCGCTACCCGGACATCCAGAGCGAAGAGATGATCGTCGACGCCGCCTGCATGAATCTGGTGATGTACCCGGAGCGCTTCGATGTGATGGTCACCACCAACCTGTTCGGCGACATCCTCTCGGATCTGTGCGCCGGCCTGGTAGGCGGTCTGGGCATGGCCCCGGGTGCCAACATCGGGGATGGCGCCGCCATCTTCGAAGCGGTGCACGGCTCTGCACCGGACATCGCCGGCAAGAACATCGCCAACCCCACCTCGGTGATCCTCGCCTCCATCCAGATGCTGGAGTACCTGGGCATGCAGGACAAGGCCGAGCGCATTCGCGAGGCGGTCCGCGCGACCATCGAATCCGGTGATCGGGTGACCCGGGATCTAGGGGGCTCCGCGTCCACCAGCGAATTTACCCTGGCCATCATAGAACGTCTGTAAAACAGGTCTAACCAATTGATTTAAAAAGGGAGCTTCGGCTCCCTTTGTTTTATGCCGGATCCGCCTTCCTCCCTCGCCAGATGAATACTATGTTCTTAGGAGGGATAAGGAGATCCACTATGCGTGCTACTTTCATCTTGCTGATCGTCAGCAGCAGTACCCTGGCATTAGACAGGCCCATCGAGAACGCCTGGCTGACACCGCCACCCCAGCATGAACAACCGGCCAAGCAGACCTGGCAGTCCACCCTGGATACCAACGATCTGCTCAAGACGCCCAAGCCGCTCTCCCTGGGCGTGGACATCATCACCGACAGCAATGGCGGCAAGCAGATCAGCGCCTACCAGAAGTTGAACCTGACCGCCGAGAAGAGCGTCAGCCTCTCCTTCGAGAAGCAAAGACCCAGGATCAAGTTCAATGCCGGTGGCATCAATACCTCGGTCAAGTTGCGGGGCGATGGCGTCAAGATGCAGTTCAATCCCACCGACAAGACCATTCCCCTCCAGATCGAGGTCAAGATCACCGATGACGAGTCCATGATGCGCTTTGACTACCGCTTCTGAGGGCATCGCCCACAAAAAACCGGACGTTGCCGTCCGGTTTTTTTGTTCAGGAGCACATTCGCAACATCAGGCCTTGGGCGTCAGCTTGGAGACCCAGTACTTGTTGAAGACGTGCACCGTGATCTCTTCGCGGTCATGGTAGAGCTGCTTGGCCTGGATCACGAAGCTGTTGTCGATCTCCCTGAGCATCTCCCGCAGCACCTCGATGTTGTGCACCGCCTCGGCGTAACGCTTCTTCATCGGCAGCTTGAGGTTGAACATGGCCTCCTGGCAGTCGTTCTCCCGGAACCAGTCGGCGATCATGTGGGTCACCCGAGCCGGCTTGTCCACCATGTCGCACACCAGCCAGTAGGTGTTCTTCTTGCTCGGCCGCCAGACGAAGCCGTCGTCACGGATGTGCTTGACCTGGCCGGTATCCATCAGGGACTGGGCCATCATACCGTTGTCCACGGCGGTCACCATCATGCCGCGGCGCACCAGCTGATAGGTCCAGCCGCCGGGGCAAGCCCCGAGATCCACCGCCTTCAGGCCGGAGCAGAGGCGCAAGTCCCACTCTTCCCGCGGCACGAAGACATAGAAGGCCTCTTCCAGCTTGAGGCTGGAGCGGCTCGGGGCGTCCGCCGGGAAGCGCAGACGCGGGATCCCCATGTGGAACGCGGAGTTGTTGAAGGAGTAGGAGTAACCCAGCATCACATGATCATTGGCCAGGAAGAAGGCGTGGAACACCGGGCGATGCGGCGTCTCCTTCTTGGTCAGGATCTCGTTACTGCGCAGCGCCTGACGCAGCGGCACGGTGAACTTGCGACAGAAGGCGGAGAGCTCCTTCGCCTCGTTGGTATCGGCCGTCTCCACCCGCAGATCGCCGCAGATGGCGTAGTCCCGGGCCGCCTCCAGAATGGGAGTGACGCGATCCGAGAGATCGAGATCCTTCAGCTCGCAGGTCACCACCAGCATCTGGCGGATGAAGATGAGCTCCCGGAACGGCAGCTTGCGAGCGAGCAGGTCGGCCTGCTCCTCGTCATACAGTTCGAAGAGCACATAACCGCTGTCGTCCTTGACCCGGGCAAAACCGTAGCACTGCATGTTGCTGGCGCGCTCGGTGATCTCTGCCGCCGCCTCTTTCTCAAAACCCGGGCGGCAATAAAGCAGCAGATTATTCATTTTTTCCTCCAAGACGACAGCCAGCCCAGATCAGGGCTGCCCATCCCAACATAAAACAGAGGCCACCGGCCGGGGTGATAAGCCCCAGCCCCTTGCTGCCAAGCAGCACCATGGCATAAATACTGCCGGAGAACCCCAGGATCCCCAGCACAAAGGCAGTGCCCGCGAAGGTAATCACCTTGCTGCGCACGCCGCACCACCCCAGCACCAACAGGGCCAGGGCGTGGAAAAACTGATACTGCACGGCGGTATTGAACGCCGCCAGCAGCGCGGGGGCGATACCGGTCGCCGCCAGTCCGTGGGCGCCATAGGCCCCCAGCATGGTGGCCGTCAGGCCGAAGAAGCCCGCCAGCACCAGCCAATGTCGATGGATCTGCATCCTCTCTCCTTGCTCTCTTCTCACCGCGACTCGCCAGCTTGCATCAGGAGTGGCCCGTCGCCGCGACAAAGCCCTTGATCCGCTCTGCGGCCAGACGCAGGTTTTCCTGCTCACTCAGGCCGCTCGCCTTCCTCGGCTTGAAGCCATGATCCCCATCGGTCAGCCAGTGGACCGATACGGCGGGTGAGAAGGGGAAATCGGCCAGTTCGGCGCGAGAACCGAAGGTATCGCGCTCCCCCTGCAGCAGCAGGGTGGGCGTCGTGATCTGCTTGAGCACCTCCCCTCGCCAGCGCTCGGGCTTGGCCGGGGGGTGGAAAGGATACCCGAGAACGATCAATCCTGCAGCATTCATCTCGCCGTCCCCGTCCTGAAACAGCTCGGCCGCCATCCGCCCCCCCATGGATTTGCCCGCCAGAAACAGCCTGGGATGGGCAAACTCCCGCACCATCTCGCGCCAGTGCGCGAGCAGCACGGGCTGCCGGTCCGGCGGACGGCGCTTGCCATCCTGTGCCCGCTTGCTCATGTAGGGGAAATTGAAACGCACTACCTCGATGTCCGGCCCCGCCAGCAGGCGCGACAGCTCGGCGAGAAAGGCGTGCTCCATGCCCGCTCCCGCGCCGTGGGCCAGCAGAATGCGAACGGGGGCGTCGCTCGCCCCCTCTCTTGTCAGGTCACTCATCCAATTCTCCCTCGACAATGGCGTTGCCCGTCAGGCATCCGCGAGACGGGCCCGGCGGCGGGCCTCCTCCTGCTCCACCAGCTCCAGCATCCAGTCGCGGAAGGCCACTATCTTGCCCTGATCGGACTGCTGCTCCTGGCACACCAGATAGAAGGCGTTCTTGCTCACCAGCACCTGCTCGAATGGGCAGATGAGGCGCCCGGCCTCGATCTCGGGCTGGGCCAGCACGCTGTGACCCAGCGCCACCCCCTGACCGTGGATCGCCGCCTGGATCACCATGGTGGAGTGGCTGAAGATGGGCCCCTGGTTGACATTGGGGGCATCGATGTCGAGCTGGCGGAACCAGGCCTTCCAGTCGCGTCGGGAGGTGTCGTGCAACAGGGTGTGGCGGGTCAGATCGTCCGGGGTGCGCAGCGGCTTGGGGCCCGTCAGCAGCAAGGGCGAGCAAACCGGGATCAGGTATTCGGTGTGCAGCTTGTCCGAGCGCAGGCCCGGCCAGTTGCCACGGCCGTAGTAGATGGCCACGTCCACGTCGTCGGTCAGCGACCCCTCGTCCATGTCCACCGCCTTGATCCGCACGTCGATATCGGGGTGGCGCTCGCTGAATTTCACCAGCCTGGGCACCAGCCACTGGATGGCGAAACTCGGCTGCAGGGAGACGGTGAGCGCCCCCTTGGCGCTGCGGGCCAGCAGCTTGTCGGTCGCCTCCGAGATGGAGGCGAAGATGTCCTTGATGTCGAGGAAGTAGCTCTGCCCCTCCTCGGTCAGCAGCAGGGAGCGGTTCTTGCGGCGAAACAGCTTGATGCCGAGGTACTCTTCCAGCGCCTTGATCTGGTGGCTGATGGCGGCCTGGGTCACGAACAGCTCTTCTGCTGCACGGGTAAAGCTCAAGTGACGAGCCGCGGCTTCAAACGCTTTCAGGGCATTGAGCGGGGGTAAACGACGAGACATGGAATCGGCCGACGATGAATTTTTCTAATGGGGCGCATTATAAATTGTCGGTTGCGGGTCGACCAGTGAATAAACATAATTCGCCCTGCAATTCGTTGTCATATGGCTCACACCTTTTCTTCCATGTTGGTTTACATGTGGTTTTTGTGAGTGAGTCGACAAAGATTGTGGTGTTGTGTTTCTTCCTCTGCGGGAAGAAGGGCTAAATCAGTGCGATTTAACCCAGTCTGTCATCTGAATGTGTTTGGCGCCTCCCCTTGGATGGCGCCTTTTTTCTTATGTCTACACCCGGAACTGCCCCACCAGCTGCTGCTGTTTGTCCGCCAGCTGCGACAGCTCCCGTCCGTTGTCGGCGGAGGTGGCCGCCTCCGCCCTGATGGTGTGGCTCACGTCGCGGATATTGCTGACGTTGCGGTTGATCTCGTCCGCCACCCCGCTCTGCTCCTGCGCGGCCCTCGCAATCTGCTCGTTCATCTGGTGAATGGTGCCGACCGCCTGGATGATCTGCTCCAGCACGCTGACTGACTGCTCCACCTTGGTGAGGGTCACATCCGCCTGGCTGTGGCCGGTCAGGATCGCCTTCACCACCGCCTCCGTCCCCGACTGCAGCTGACCGATGAGGCTCTGGATCTCGACGATGGCGTTCTGGGTGCGGCCCGCCAGGTTGCGCACCTCGTCCGCCACCACGGCGAAGCCGCGTCCCTGCTCACCCGCCCGCGCCGCCTCGATGGCGGCGTTGAGTGCCAGCAGATTGGTCTGCTCGGCGATCCCCTGGATCACCACCAGGATGTCGTTGATGTTGTCGCTGTTGGCGGCCAGGTGTTCCACCACAGGTTTTGCGTCGCTGATCACCGTCATCAGTTTCGACATGGCCTCCTGCGTCTGCGCCACCACGGCCTTCCCCTCCTGTGCTGCCATGTCCGCCTCGTTGGCCGCACTCACCGCCGAATTGGCGTTGCCGGCCACCTGCAGGGCGGTGGCGCTCAGCTCCTCGAACGCCGTCGCCACCAGGTCCACTTCCTGATACTGGGACTGCATGCCGGCGCTGGTTCGCTCAGCCCCCTGGGCCGCCAGGACGGCACTGGCCCGGGTGCCGGACACGGTGTCGATCACCTGGCTGATGGTGGATTGCAGCTTGTCCAGGAAGTTGTTGAACCACTTGGCGAGCTCGCCTATCTCGTCATCCCGTTGCAGCACGATGCGCTGGGTCAGATCCCCCTCGCCGCTGGCGATGTCCTTGAGGCGGGCGACCACGGTGCGGATCGGTGCAACGATGCGCTGCGCCATCAGCCAGATGCAGAGCAGGGCGAAGGCCGAGATCCCCCCACCAATCAGGAGCTGGGTGGCCACGCTGCGCTGGGACTGATCCTCAAGCTCCCCTTGCAGTTGCAGGGCCGACGCCAGCACCACGGCGCGGGGCAACTCGACGTAGATGCCCCACTTGCGCTCAGTGCCGCGCATGCTCACCGGCACGAACGTCTGCAGCAGGGCACCGTCCGGGCTCCAGCGAGTCGCCACCTCCCCCCTGGCGAGCCAGCCTTTGAGATCCTGCGCCAGGTTCTGCTGCTCCAGCAGGTTACCGAGCTCGACCTTGAAGCCCTGCACGCCGGCCACCCGCCCCTCGCTGCTGAGCAGGAGTACCTTGCCCTGCCCCTGATAGAGCGTCTTGTCCATCTCCTCCACCAGGCTCTGCAACGTGGCGAGAGAGATGTCCACCCCGACCATGCCGAGCAGGTTCCCCTCCTCCAGCATGGGGACGGTCACCGACGTCATCAGCACCTGCTGGTTGCCCACATCATCCACATAGGGTTCCAGCAGGCAGAGCGCCTTGCTGCGCACGCTGCAACCGTACCACTCGTTGTTCGGGCTGCCGTGCTCGGATGGCTTGTCGTCGGCCAGCATCGCCTCGTCCATCACCTCCAGGGTCACCTTGCCATCGACCCTGGCCCAATAGCTGGAGAAACGCCCCTTGTCGTTGGCCCCGAGCGCCGTCGATCCCTGGTAGTTGTCATCCTCCCCGTCGAGCTGGTTCGGCTCGAACACCGCATAGACGCCGAGCAGGTTGGTCGACGACTCTGCCGCATCCTGCAGCTGCTGGTTCACCGCATTGCGCAGCGCCTCGGAGTGAACGAAGTTGTCTGCCGCGTTCTTGCGCTGGAACAGTATGCTCTCCGCCAAGAGGCTGGCCCTGAAGTAGGCCTCGTCGAGGTAGCTGGTCACCCTGGCCGCCTGGGTGGCGCCTATGGCCTGCATCCAGTTTTCTGCCGCGTGTTGTCCCTCAAGGGTGGTGGAGGTGAGCACCTGCTCCTGCATGCGGGCTGCGTTGAAGAGAGAGGAGGCAACCAGTGCGGCGGCACTGGCCAGGAGGCAGCAACCGGCAATCAGGGTGATCCGCCCCTGAACGGAAAGAGAACTCATGCCACGATTTCCTATCGTTTACGGAGGTGAACACTGTATCGGTTTTGGATACAAAAACTTAACTAAATCAACTCAGATCCAGGCTCAGTTGATTAATTTCCCCGGTCCCGGGCAGACCGACCACCAGACCCAGCAGACGGATGGGTTTTCCTTGAGCCCGTTGCAACCCCTCGTGCAACAGATCGTGGAAGCGGACGGCCTGATAGCTGCCCTTGCGGTAGACGGTGGTCTGATGAAAGTCGGCAAACTTGAGCTTGATCCCCTGCCCCATCAGCATCTCCGCCGGGCAGGCCTTGGCAAAGCGCAGCTCCAGCTCGGGGATGAGCCGGCTCAGTACCTCCCAGCAGGTCGCCTCGTCCAGCACGTCGCTGGCGAGCGTGGTCTCCACGCCTATGGTCTTGCGCACCCGCTGTGCCTGCACCGGCTGCTCGTCGTGGCCCCAGATGCGGCCGGCCAGCATCTCCCCGAGCTTGCCGAAACGGGCGATCAGCTCCTCGTTGCCGAGCTGGCGCGCATCCTCGCAGGAGTAGAGCCCGAGGGACTCCAGTCGATCCGCCGTCTTGCGACCGACCCCGGGCAGCTTGCCGAGGGGGAGCTGGCGCACGAACTCGTCCACCTCCCGGGGCCGTATCACGAACAGGCCGTCCGGCTTGCGCTGCTCCGAGGCGAGCTTGGCCAGGAACTTGTTCGGGGCCACCCCGGCCGAGGCGGTCAACCCCAGTTCGGCGTTGATCGCGGCGCGGATCTCCGTCGCCATCAGGGTGGCGCTGCCGCCGCAGTGGGGGCTCATCGTCACATCGAGGTAGGCCTCATCGAGGGAGAGCGGCTCCACCTGCTCGGTGTAGCGCCGGAAGATGGCTTGCAGCTGGCGGGAAGTCTCCTTGTAGACGGCCATCCGCCCGGGGATCAGCACCAGCGGGGGGCAGAGCTTCCTGGCCAAGGCGCTCGGCATGGCGGATCGCACCCCGAAACGGCGCGCCACATAGTTGCAGGTCGAGATGACGCCGCGCCGATCGGCGGCGCCGCCGATGGCGAGCGGCACGTCCCGCAGGGCCGGGTTGTCCCGCATCTCCACCGCGGCGAAGAAGCAGTCCATGTCGATGTGAATGATCTTTCGCATGTCGGGTCTGTTGTCGTGTCGATGCCGGCCATATGGCCACGGGCGGGGCGGCCTGCCGGCGACACCACTGTATGGATAACCAGTTTGTTGGTTCATGCTACCCCAGCCCTGTCATTTCTACCAGTCTGCGAGCGGACGCAGCGGCATAGACTCTCAGGGCCACATCCACACGAGACTCAAGGAGGAGAGCATGAGCATCATCCGGGCGGGGCTCTGCCTGCTGCTGTTGCCGCTGGCGACCATGGCCAAGGATCACCCGACGGCCGAGTGCAGCTGGTTGTACGAGCGCATCGAGATACTGGAAACCGCCATCAGGCAGGGAGATGAACTGGGCACCAGGGAGGAGCTGGCGAAGAGGAAGGCGGAGTTCAAGAAGAAGGCGTGCGGTCAATACGATTACTGAACGCCATAAAAAGCGAGCCGACCTGAGGTCGGCTCGCTTGCACGGGATGTTCCTGCCGGGGCAGATGCGTGCCGTCAGATGATGCGGTTATCCACCAGCATCTTGCGACGGGCCTCTTCCTTGGCCATCTTCTTCTTGCGGTTGTCGCAAGGCTCAGGGCAATCGCACTCCTTTTCGATGCCTATGGTGCCGAGGCCCCCGCAGGATCCGGAGATGGATTTGCGCTGGAAGATGTAGCCGATGGCCATGGCCACCACGACCATCAGAAACACCCCGAAGGTGATCAGAAAGATCTGCATGTCGTTACCCCTTACTTCTTGACCAGATAAGGTTTGAAGGCATCCGAATACGCCTCTTCAAAACCGTCGTCCGTCTTGGTGATGGTGAAGATAGCCAATCCCCGCTCCTTGGCATAGGCCAGGCTCTTCTCCGTGCCCATGACCATGAACACGGTCGCCAGCCCGTCTGCGGTCATGCAGGAGGGGTGGATGACGGTCACCGACACCAGGCGGTGGGTGATGGGCTTGCCCGTCAGCGGATCCATGGTGTGGGAGAAGCGCTTGCCATCCAGCTCGTAGTAGTTGCGATAGTCCCCCGAGGTGGCCACGCCGTTGTCACCCGGGACTATCACTTCCTGCACAGTGCCGGCATTGGCGGTGGGCTTCTCGATGGCCACGCGCCAGGGATGCCCCTTGCCGTTGACGCCGTTGATCCGCAGCTCGCCGCCGATCTCCACCAGATAGTTGCGGGCCCCCTGGGACTCCAGGTACTCGGCCACCTTGTCCACTCCGAACCCCTTGGCAATGGCGGAGAGATCCACGTAGAGATCCGGGATGTCCTTTTGCAGGGTATCGGCGTCGACAGAGGTTATCACATGCAGATTGCCAAGGCCCGTTTTCTGCCGGGTCTGGGCGATCAGCTCGTCGCTCGGTACCTTGGTCGGTTTTGCGTCCGGCCCAAAGCCCCACAGATTGACCAGGGGACCGACGGTGACGTCCAGCGCCCCCCGGCTCTCGCGGCCAATGTGAATGGCCTCGGTCACCACTCGCGCGGTATCGCGGGAGACCACCACAGGGGTCGAATCCTTGTGCTGGTTGAAACGCGACAGCTCGGAGTCGGGCCTGTAGGTCGACATCTGATCGTTGACCCGCTCCAGCAGCACATCGACTTCGGCCTGCAGCTTGGCCCCATCCTGGACGGCGTCATCCGCCACCTTGATGGAGTAGTAGGTACCCATGGTGCTGCCGGTGATGTGGATCTCCGGCTTGGATTGGACCGTTTCCTGACCGCACCCAGTCAAGAAAAAGGCTAGCCCGAAGGCTAGCCAGGTCTTTACAACGCTGTGCATGGATTAACCACCGAAGTCATCCAGCAGGATGTTCTCGTCTTCAACGCCGAGGTTTTTCAGCATGTTGATGACGGCGGCGTTCATCACGGGAGGCCCGCACATGTAGAACTCGCAATCTTCCGGCGCCTCGTGGTTCTTGAGGTAGTTCTCGAACAGCACGTTGTGGATGAAGCCGGTGTAGCCATCCCAGTTGTCTTCCGGTTGCGGATCGGACAGGGCGACGTGCCACTGGAAGTTGTCGTTCTCGGCGGCCAGCATGTCGAAGTCTTCGACATAGAACATCTCGCGCTTGGAACGGGCACCGTACCAGAAGCTCATCTTGCGCTTGGTCTTCAGACGGCGCAGCTGGTCGAAGATGTGGGAGCGCATCGGCGCCATGCCCGCACCACCGCCGATGAACACCATTTCGGCGTCCGTGTCCTTGGCGAAGAACTCGCCGAACGGACCGGAGATGGTCACCTTGTCACCCGCCTTCAGGCTGAAGATGTAGGAAGACATCTGGCCGGGAGGGGCAGTCCAGTTGCTGGGCGGCGGGGTCGCGATCCGCACGTTCAGCATGATGATGCCGAACTCTTCCGGATAGTTCGCCATGGAGTAGGCACGGATGATCGGCTCGTTGACCTTGGACTCCAGCTCGAAGATCTTGAAGCGATCCCAGTCACCGCGATACTCCTCGGGAATATCGAAGTTCTTGTACTGCACGTGGTGGGCAGGGGCTTCGATCTGGATATAACCACCGGCGCGGAACGGCACGCTCTCGCCATCGGGGATCTGCAGCTTGAGCTCCTTGATGAAGGTGGCCTTGTTGTCATTGGAAATGACGGTACAGTCCCACTTCTTCACGCCGAAGATCTCTTCCGGCAGCTCGATGTCCATGTCGGAACGGACGGTTACCTGGCAAGCCAGACGCTCGCCGTGACGGGCTTCGCCCTTGCTGATGTGATCCAGTTCGGTCGGCAGGATGTCGCCGCCGCCGGCTTTCACGCGCACCTTGCACTGACCACAGGAGCCGCCGCCGCCGCAGGCGGAGGAGACGAAGATACCGCTGCCGGCGAGCACGCCGAGCAGCTTGCCACCCGCCGGGCTGGTCACAGCCTTGGCCGGGTCGCCGTTGATGCTGATTGTCACGTCACCGGCGGTCACCAGCTTGGACTTGGCGAACAGAATGACTGCCACCAAGGCCAGCAGGATCACGGTGAACATGACCACACCCAGAATAATTTCCATCTATATTTCCTTTCCGATTACAGGGAAATACCAGAGAAGGACATGAAGCCCAGCGCCATCAGACCCGCGGTGATGAAGGTGATGCCGAGGCCGCGCAGGCCTTCCGGAACATCGGAGTACTTCATCTTCTCGCGGATCCCTGCCATCGCAACGATGGCCAGCATCCAGCCTGCACCCGAACCCACGCCATACACCACGGACTCAACGAAGTTGTAGTCACGCTGCACCATGAAGGAGACGCCACCGAAGATGGCGCAGTTCACGGTGATGAGCGGCAGGAAGATACCGAGGGCGTTGTAGAGGGCCGGGAAGTACTTGTCCAGCGCCATCTCCAGGATCTGCACCAGGGCCGCAATCACCCCGATGAAGGTGATGAAGCTCAGGAAGCTAAGATCCAGGCCGGAGACCAGGGCACCGTCTTTGAGCACGTAGTTGTAGATCAGGTTGTTGGCCGGGACGGCCACGGTCTGAACCACGATAACGGCAATCCCCAGGCCCATGGCGGTCTTGACCTTCTTGGACACCGCCAGGAAGGTACACATCCCCAGGAAGAAGGAGAGCGCCAGGTTCTCGATGAAGATCGAGCGAATCAACAGACTGATATAGTGTTCCATACCTTAATCCTTCGCCTCCACCTGCTTGGGATCCTTGGTGCGCACGCCCCAGATGATCAGACCAATGATGAAGAACGCACTCGGCGGCAGCAGCAGCAGGCCGTTCGGCACATACCAGCCACCATTGTTCACCAGCGGCAGCAGCTCGATGCCGAACCAGGTGCCGGAGCCCAGGATTTCACGCACGGTGGCCACGGTCAGCAGCACGGCGCCATAACCCAGACCATTGCCGATACCGTCCAGGAAGGAGGGCAGCGGGGCACTCTTCATGGCGTAGGCTTCGGCACGGCCCATCACGATACAGTTGGTGATGATGAGGCCGACGAACACCGACAGCTGCTTGGAGATGTCGTAGGCATACGCCTTGAGCACCTGGTCAACCACGATAACCAGCGAGGCAATCACCGCCATCTGGGCGATGATCCGCACGCTGTTCGGGATCTGGTTGCGGATCAGGGAGATGAACAGGTTGGAGAAGGCGGTGACCGCGGTAACGGCCAGCGTCATCACGAACGCCGTCTTCATCTGGCTGGTAACGGCCAGCGCGGAACAGACACCCAGCACCTGCAGTGCGATGGGGTTGTTGCCGAGCACAGGCGTCAACAGCAACTTCTTCATTTCGCTCTTGTCAGCCATTGTTGATTTCTCCTGCACGTACCTTGGCCAGGAAGGGACCGAAGCCCTTGGGGCCCATCCAGAAGTCGAAGGTGTGCTGTACACCATTACCGGTCAGGGTTGCGCCAGACAGGCCGTCGATTTCATGCTCGGAGCCAGCCGGAGCATGACCCTTGATCACCCGCAGCGCAGGCTGACCGCTCTGGTCGAACAGCTTCTTGCCGACGAACAGCTCGCGCCAGGCCGGGTTCTCGATCTCGCCACCCAGACCCGGGGTTTCACCGTGATCGTAGTAGGTGATGCCCTTGATGGTCTGGCCGTCGGCCGCGACCGCCACGAAGGCGTACATGGTGGACCACAGACCCTGGCCGTAGATCGGCAGGATGATGTTGTCGACCTTGCCCTCGGCATCTTTCGCGAAGAACACGGGGACCAGCTTGGAGATCTGGCGCAGGCCTGCCTTGTCGTCGGCCTGAGCCAGACGAATGTTCTGGGCAGGATCCTTGGCGGCGACCTTGGTGTCGAAGTTGTCGGCGTCGCCGTCAACGAACTCACCGGTGGCCAGATCCACCAGACGCGCTTCAATCTTGTCGCCATACAGCTTGGCCAGGTCACGCTTGGCCACGGTGCTGACGTCGACGCCGGCGACGGACAGGATGTTGCTTTGCTTGTCCAGCGCCTTGTTTTCCAGCTGGGCCGGACGCAGACCCACGGCGGCCACGGAGACCACGATGGAGCAGACCAGACACAGACCGGTCACTACGGCGAGGGTGCCGGTAGTAGAGTCTTTATTAAACGCCACGTGCGATCCTCCGCTTGATGTTCGCCTGCGCCACGAAATGGTCAAACAAGGGGGCAAACAGGTTGGCAAACAGAATGGCCAGCATCATGCCTTCCGGGAAAGCGGGGTTCACGACCCGGATCAGCACGACCATCACGCCGATGAGGGCGCCATACCACCACTTGCCCTTGTTGGTGAAGGCAGCGGAGACCGGATCGGTTGCCATGAAGGCCATACCGAAGGCGAAGCCACCCAGCACCAGGTGCCAGTGCCACGGCATGTTGAACATGGGGTTGGTGTCGGAACCGATGACGTTGAACAGCAGGGAAGTCGCAACCATGCCCACCATCACGCCGGCGATGATGCGCCAGGAGGCGATACGCATGTAGACGATCATGGCCGCACCGATGAGGATCATCAGGGTGGAGACTTCGCCGATGGAGCCCGGCAGGTTGCCGAGGAAGGCGTCCATCCAGCTGATGGCTTCACCGGTGGCACCGTTGATCAGCGCCATCTGGCCGCCCTGTGCCCACTGGCTCAGCGCGGTTGCGCCTGAGAAGCCGTCGACGGCAACCCAGACCGCATCACCGGAGATCTGACCCGGGTAGGCGAAGAACAGGAAAGCACGACCCGCCAGCGCCGGGTTCAGGAAGTTCTTGCCGGTACCACCGAACACTTCCTTGGCCAGCACCACGCCGAAGGTGATACCCAGGGCAGCTTGCCACAGGGGCAGCTCGGGCGGCACGATCAGGGCGAACAGGATGGAGGTCACGAAGAAGCCTTCGTTGATCTCGTGCTTGCGCACCATGGCGAACAGCACTTCCCAGAAACCACCGACGATGAAGACGGTGATGTAGATCGGGAAGAAGTGCGCCGCACCGATCAGCATCTTGCTGCCGACACCGGCCACGGCCGGATCCAGGGAGGCACCCAGCAGGGTGGCCAGGGCGTATTGCCACGAATCGGCACCGGCCGCGCTGCCCAGGTGGGCGATGGCGGCGATGGACTGGTTGCCGACGTTGTACATGCCCCAGAACATGGCCGGGAACACGGCCAGCCATACCATGATCATCATGCGCTTCAGATCGATGGCGTCACGGACGTGGGCAGCATTGCGGGTCACGGAACCCGGGGTATAAAACAGGGTGTACGCCGCTTCGAACAGGGCATAGTACTTGGCGTACTTGCCACCCGGCTCGAAGTGATGTTCCATATTTTCAAGAAGTTGCTTGAAACTCATCGCTTAACCTTCCAGTTCGATCTTGGTCAGGCACTCACGCAAGACGGGGCCGTACTCTGTCTTGCCGGGGCAGACGAAGGTACAGAGCGCCAAATCTTCCTCATCCAGCTCCAGGCAGCCGAGCGCCTGCGCGCTGTCGGTGTCGCCGGAGATCAGATCCCGCAGCAGCAGGGTCGGCAGGATGTCGAGCGGCATCACGCGCTCATAGTTGCCGATAGGCACCATGGAGCGGTCACTACCGTTGGTGGTGGTAGTGAAGTTGATGAGTTTGCCCTTCATCAGATGAGAGAGGGTGGTACGGGTGATGGAGAACTTGTTGGCACTGGGTTTGACCCAGCCCATGAACTCTTTCTCGCGACCTTCGCCCAGCACGCTCACCTGATTGTGGAAGCGACCCAGGTAGTCGTGAACACCGTCAGCCTTGGCACCGCTCAGCAGGGAACCGGAGATGATGCGGTTCTCGTCCGCGCGCAGCTCGTTGTTGGTCAACTGGCTGAGGCAGGCGCCCATGCGGGTGCGCAGCAGCCGCGGCTTGATCACGTTCGGGCCGGCCAGGGAGATCACCTTGTCGGTGAAGATCTGACCGGTGGTGAACAGCTTGCCGTAGGCGATCACGTCCTGGTAGTTGATGTGCCACTGCACCTTGTTGGCACCGACCGGATCCAGGAAGTGGATGTGGGTGCCCGGCAGACCGGCAGGATGCGGACCGACAAACACCTCTTCCTTGACCTGGGCCAGGGAGGCGTGCGGCAGGCTGCCTTCGCCCTTGCAGACGTAGACATTGCCATCGGTCAGGCGGGTCAGCACGGCCAGACCGTCGAGGAAGGCCTGGGCCTGTTCCTTGATGATCAGCTCCGCACTGGCGGCCAGCGGGTTGGTGTCCATGGCGGTGACGAAGATGGCGCGCGGGGTGGAACCCACGGCCGGCACCTTGCTGAACGGGCGGGTGCGCAGTGCGGTCCATTGGCCTGATGCGACCAGGATCTCCTGCACCTTGCTGCGCTCGAGCTTGGCCAGCTCGGCGGAGGCAAAGTGCTCGAAGGTCACCTGCTCGTCGGACCCATCGATGTCGATGACAACGGATTGCAGAATGCGCTTGGCACCACGGTTGATCTCAGATACCACACCGGTGGCGGGGGCCGTGAATTTAACGCCGGGATTCTTCTTATCTTCGAAGAGCTCCTGACCTTTAATGACGCGATCACCTACTTTGACAAACATAGTAGGACGCATCCCCACGAACTCTTCGCCGAGTGTAGCAACACGGGTGATGGCCGGGCCATCGTAGATTACTTGCTCCGGAGCACCCAGCACGGGGATGTCCAGTCCTCTTTTAATTGTAATCATACTCACTTGCACTACCGTTAAGGGAAGACAGGTTGGTTAGCGCCGAGAAATACATCACGACGAGTTGTTGAATGAGCCCGTCAACATCGCGAATAACTGTCGAAGAAATAAACAAATCAGCAACATACAGGATCATTCAAAAGCGCCTGAGTTTACCACCTTAGGCAAGTTTGCCGCCACGCCAAATGGGGAAAATCCCCGTCCTATCACAAAATTAACCCTCACTGAATATTTCGCCCACGCCCTTGCATACCGTGGTTTTAAAGGATTTTTTGTTTTAATACCTAAATATGGGTAATCAAACTTGCCGCGAGCATGGATTAGAAAAAATAATCCAACTACGCCTTCGACCCCACGAAAACAGCCTGGCAAGAGGGCGGCATGCTCGTGACAAAATCGTTAGCCTCGCGCACAACCGCCCGGTGGCGGGCTCAGGCGAAGGGGGATTTGCTGACACACCCCGGCGTCTTGGGGGCCTCTTCCCGGGCCTGCCACTCGGCTTCTGTATAGGTATGCAGCGCCAGCGCATGGATGGCCCCCGCCAGCTCTTCCGCCAGCACCCCGTTGACCTGACGATGACGGCCCAGCAGGCGCTGGCCCTCGAACGCCTGGCTCACCACCACGACCTTGAAGTGGCTCTCGGAGCCCGGGGCCACCCTGTGCATGTAGCTTTCGTTGATCACCTCCAGATGGGTGGGGGCGAGGGCGGCGGCCAGCTTGGCCTCTATCTGTTGTTGCATGCTCACGGTGAAGACTCCTCTCGAATGTCCCGCCATTGTAGCCAGGGTTGCGTACCGGATGCATCAGGGGGACGGGAAATGGCCAGCCTCTTCGCTGCGGGCTGGTGAATTTCTCCGCCGCCGCTAGAATAGCGCCACTTTCCTGCCCGCCGGACAACATGGCGCGGGCGGTCGTCATCCATTCAGCAACACCTTGGACTTCTTTATTATGCAAACCCTGCTCGACATGGCCCACTGCCGCCTGACCCTGTACCGTTACCCGCGGCAGAGCCAGGATCCCTTGCAGGCCTGGGACGCGGCGGACGAGTATCTGATCAACCAGTTGGCCGAGCATCCCCTCGAGCAGGACGGCCCCGTCATCATCATGAACGACGGCTTCGGCGCCCTGGCGGCCTACCTCTACGACCACTCTCCCGTCTGCGTCACCGACTCCCACATCAGCGAACGGGCCACCCTGGCCAACCTGGCGGAGAACGGCCTGGACAGCGGGACTGTCACCCTGCAGGATGCCCTGGCCCCCCTGCCAGACGCGCCCGCCCTGGTGGTGATCAAGGTCTCCAAGTATCAGGCGCTGCTGGAACAGCAGCTGCTGGCCCTGCGCCAGGTGGTCACACCGGCCACCCGGGTGCTGGCCGCCGGCAAGGCCAAGGACATACACACCTCCACCCTCAAGCTGTTCGAGAAGTATCTGGGGGAGACCCGCACCTCGCTCGCCTGGAAAAAGGCACGCCTCATTCACTGCACGCCCGCGGCCGAACGGCCCACGCTGGCCAACCCCTTCCCGACCGTCTGGCCGCTGGAAGGCACCACCATGCAGATCCACAACCACGCCAACGTGTTTTCGCGCACCAGCCTGGATATCGGTGCCCGCTTCATGCTGGACAACCTGCCGATCCACAGCGCGCGCAAGGTGATCGATCTGGGCTGCGGCAACGGCGTGCTGGGGCTCTCCCTGCTGGCGCGGGACAGCGAGGTGGAGGTGACCTTCATCGACGAATCCCACATGGCGGTGGCCTCGGCCCGCCTCAACGTCGAGCACAACCTGCCGGATGCCCTGCCCCGGGCCCACTTCCTGGTCAACAACTGTCTCGACGACGTGCCCGCCGGAGCAGCGGACAGAATCCTCTGCAATCCCCCCTTCCACCAGCTGCAGGCGATCACCGATCACATCGCCTGGCAGATGTTCAGTGATGCGCACCGGGTATTGCCTCAAGGGGGGGAACTCTGGATAGTAGGCAACCGTCATCTGGACTATCACAACAAACTCAAGCGCCTGTTTGGCAACGCACAAGTCGTTGCGTCGAACAGCAAATTCGTTATTTTGAAAGCCATCAAACGCTAAAGACAAAGCTAAAGGAAACCCATGATGAAAAAGTCACTCTTGCTGCTGGCAGCCCTGGTGCTGGGTGGTTGTGCCACTCACTGGCCGGAGAGCGCACTGATCAACCCGCAGGTCATCCCCTCCAACCAGCAGTACTACTCTGGCAACCGCATCACCATGGAAGGGGTGGACAATCGTGAAGCCGCCTATGTCTTCTCCATCAAGAAGAAAGAGAAGGCCCCTGTGCTGGTCAACAGCAGCCAGCCCCTCAACAACCTGCTGGCGGAGAAGCTCGCCGAGGGTCTGCGCAGCCAGGGCCTGGAAGTAGGAAACAGCGGCACCACCAACCTGACGCTGGCCATCACCACTGCCGCCGTCACCGTGGAAGAGAAGACCTTTACCTATGTCACCAAGTCCCGCGTCAGCCTGCAGGTGATCGCCGACTTCCAGGGCAGCAAGCTGACCAAGCAGTTCAACATGTCTTCCAGCAAGGAAGAGCCGGGTGAGCCGAGCATGGCCGACCTCGAGTCGACCCTGAACCAGCAGCTGGGTAGCGTGCTGCAACAGATCATGGCGGATACCGCACTGCGCGGCTATCTCAAAGGCCAACCGAGCTGAGCGAGGAGATACCGATGAAGAAACTCTGGCTACTGGCCACCCTGATCGCCCCCCTTGCCTTCGCCGGCCCCAAAGTCCAGATGGAGACCAATCATGGCACCATCGTCGTGGAGCTGGCATCCAAGCAGGCGCCCCAGACGGTGAAGAACTTCCTGCGCTACGTGGCGGACGGCAGCTATGACGGCAGCCTGTTCCACCGGGTGATCCAGAACTTCGTGGTGCAGGGTGGAGGCTACAACCAGCAGTTCCAGCCACTGCCGAGCTTCGATCCCGTGGTCAATGAATCCCGGGGCGGCCTGCCCAACAAGCGCGGTACCATCGCCATGGCACGCACCCAGGCGGTGGACAGCGCCACCCGCCAGTTCTATTTCAACCTGGTGGACAACGACAACCTCAACGCCAATGCCGGCGCCGGTTACACCGTGTTCGGCCAGGTCGTGAAGGGCATGGAGGTGCTGGACAAGCTGGCTCAGGTACAGACCGGCTACAGCTCCATCCTGCGCGCCAACGACGTCCCCACCAGCCCCATCATCCTGAAGAAGGTGGTGTTGCTGGCGGACAAATAACGCGGGCCGGATCACATTCCGCCGCCCCCCTGAACGGGTCACCGCCCTCCTTTTCTATACTCTGCCCTTGCCCGATGATTGCGGGACACGAAAGCAGAGCGAGGAGGAGCCGGTGACCTGTCACGATTACATAGCCCAACACGCCGGCCCGCTGGCCCAGGCGGTTCGTCATTTCCTGGCACGGGAAATCCCCTATCACCAGCTGGAAGACTTGAGCTGGCAACTGCTTTCCCACTGGCAGGCCCTCCCCGTCATCCCCATGGACAAGACCCCCGCCAACGAGCGAGAAGGGGTGTTCTGGCACCTGCTGCACAGCCTGCATCTGTGGGATGAGCAGCAACTCGTCAGCGACACCTGGCTGCGCCTGCAGCTGATGGCCTGCGCCAACTTCCTCGCCGCCGAGGGCCCCTGCCCGGGTCACTGCATCGGTTCACGCCCCTGAATCCTGCCGGTCCCCCTCGGCTTGCCTTGGCTATGCCTCCCGAACCTGACAAAATGACCCCCTTTTCTCCGAGGAGTCAGGCAGTTGAACAACCTCCGCCCGCCCAGCCACACCCCAGGTCGCGCCACCCGCTGGCGAGATGCCCTCGCCGTCTATCTCGAAGCGCGGGTGCTCATCCTGTTTGCCATGGGGTTTTCCTCCGGTCTGCCGTTGCTGCTGGTCTTCGGCACCCTCTCGTTCTGGTTGCGCGAGGCGGATGTCAGCCTGACCGACATCGGCTACATGAGCTGGGTGGCGCTGGCATATGGCTTCAAATGGCTGTGGTCACCCCTGGTGGATCGACTGCCCCTGCCCCTGCTCTCCCGGCTGCTGGGACGGCGGCGCAGCTGGATGCTGCTCTCCCAGGTGTTGATCGCCCTCTCCCTGGTCGGCATGGCCTATTGCGACCCCAAGACCCAGCTCGCCCAGCTCGCCCTGTTCGCCCTGCTGGTGGCTTTCGCCTCCGCCACCCAGGACATCGTCATCGACGCCTACCGTATCGAGTCGGCGCCAGAGCGGTTGCAGGCGGCCATGGCCGCCTCCTACATGACAGGGTACCGACTCGCCATGATCATGGCCGGAGCGGGGGCGCTGGCGCTGGCCGCCTGGCTCGGCAGCAACAGCGGCTATGACTACCGCGGCTGGCAGCTCACCTATCTCTTGATGGGGGGCCTGATGTCCCTCGGCGTCATCACTACCCTATTCTGTCACGAGCCCGTCATCGACATTGCCGCCCAGAATGAACAGCAAGCGGAGCGCAAGGCGCAGCTGATAGCGCGGGGCTGGTCATCCTCCCTGGCCGGGCTCGGTGCCTGGACCTACGAGGCCATCTGGTGCCCGTTTGCCGACTTCTTCCGCCGCTACGGGACCTCGGCCCTGCTGATCCTCGGGCTCATCGCCTGTTATCGCATCTCGGACGTGGTGATGGGGGTGATGTCCAACAGCTTCTACGTGGACCTGCAATTCAGCAAGACGGAGGTGGCCACCATCACCAAGGTGTACGGTGTCATCATGACGCTGGTGGGGGCCGCGCTCGGGGGCGTGCTGGTGATGCGCTTTGGCACCCTGCGCATCCTCTTTCTCGGCGCCGTGCTGACCGCCAGCACCAACCTGCTGTTCGCCCTGCTCAACGAGGTGGGCCACAACCTGGAGTTGCTGACGATTATCATCTCCCTGGACAACCTCAGTGCCGGCATCGCCACGGCTGCGTTTGTGACCTACCTGTCGAGCCTGACCAACGTCGCCTTCTCGGCCACCCAGTACGCGCTGTTCAGCTCCATCATGCTGTTGCTGCCCAAGTTGCTGGCGGGGTTTTCCGGTCAGGTGGTCGAGCTTGTCGGCTACAGCCGCTTCTTCATCGGCACCAGTCTGCTCGGCGTGCCGGTGATGATTCTGATCATCATCGTTGCCAAACGAAACAGTGGTTTGTCACCACAAACGAGCAAATAGCAAGCGTTTGCTAATTTTTGGGGGTGATTAGATTCACAAATCCTGACAAAGTTCCCTGGTGCTTGTTTATCCGTTGAATTTATTTGGCTAGAATCCCTCCCGCTCCTTGTGGGCAGGCTACGGAAAACCTCAACTAACGCACAAGAGACCAATAAAATGGCCAAATTTACCAAGACTCTGATCGCTGCCGGTCTGCTGGCTGCCTCCGCCACTCCGGCCTTTGCTGCCGATTACAGCGGCGACATCCACAAGAACGACTACAAGTGGTTCCAGTTCAACGTGATGCACACCATCGACCAGCTGCCCTACAGCGAGTCTGAAGGTGGTTACAACGATACCTACTTCGAAATGGAGTTTGGTGGCCGTTCCGGTATCTTCGATCTGTACGGTTACGTCGACGTCTTCGACATCTTCCAGAACCGTCACGACGACAAGCACAACCAAGACAACCTGTTCATCAAGTTCGCACCGCGTATCTCCATCGATGCCATGACCGGCAAAGATCTCTCCTTCGGTCCGATCCAGGAAGTCTACATCGCCAACCTGGTCAACGTAGGTGGTCCGGATGGTCTGTTTGAAGCCATGACCGGTCTGGGTGCCGACGTACAAGTGCCCTGGTTCGGCAAAGTTGGCATGAACCTGTATGCACGTCACGTCAACGAAGGCGGTGGCGAGCAGGGCTGGAACGGCTATCAGTTCTCCATGAACTGGTTCAAGCCTTTCTACACCTTCTCCAACGGCAGCTTCGTAGCCTATCAGGGTTACCTGGATCACCTGTTTGATGCCAAGGACACTTCCACCGACGGTACCGCCATGTTCAACGGCCTGTACTGGCACTCCGACCGCTACGCCGTCGGTTACGGTCTGAAGTACTTCAACGACATCTACGGCATCCAGAACGGTTCCTACGGTCTGAAGACCACTGGTTTCGGCCACTACTTCTCCGTGACCTACAAGTTCTAATCGAACCTGTCGTCGACGGACACAAAAAACCGGAGCCATGGCTCCGGTTTTTTTATGGCCTGATGCAGGAACAAGGGGAGAGACTCGCCCTCCCCGCCCGGATCAGTCGCGGAAGTTCTGGAACTGCATCGGCTGGCCCAGTTCGGCGCCACGCACCAGAGCCATGGTCTCCTGCAGATCGTCGCGCTTCTTGCCGGTAACCCGCACCTCGTCGCCCTGGATGGCGGCCTGCACCTTGATCTTGGAATCCTTGATCAGCTTCACCAGCTTCTTGGCGACTTCCTTGTCGATCCCCTGCTTGAACTTCACGGTCAGGTGGAAACGCTTGCCGGAGTGAACGCTGTCACCCACGTCCATGGAGCTGTTCTCGATCTGGCGCTTGAGCAGGGCGCCGCGCAGGATCTCGACCATCTGCTTGAGCTGGAAATCCGCATCGGCCTCCAGCTTCACCTCTTCCTTGTTCAATTCGAAGCTGGCTTCCACGCCACGAAAATCGAAACGGGTCGCCAGTTCACGATTGGCGTTATCGACGGCGTTCAACACCTCGTTCATTTTGACTTCAGAGACAATATCGAATGACGGCATAGCCGGGCTCCTCATGCTGTACTTCAGGTTGTACTTATCGGTGGGCAAATCTACCAGAAAACGGGCAAATTTGCTGATTTCGATGGGATTGCTCTGCTAGAATCCCCTGCGCACAGGAATGGTGAGACCCGTTAGTGTCCACCAAGCGACCTCTTCCCTTATCCCGGTAGGCGGTTGACCGGATTGCAGCCCTTACCTTGATCGAGCCTCTCCATGCCAAGCGGATTACGCGACAACAACCTGAAAACACGCCGTCACCCTGTCTCTCCCGAGTGGACCCTGCTGGGCTGCGGTGCCCTGGGCGGCGTCTTTGCCTCCCTGCTGACCCAGAGCGGCCAGCCGACCCGCGTCCTGCTGCGCGAACGGCATCGCGCCACCCTGCACCCCGGTATCGACTTCACCTCCCTCGACGGTCACACCCAGCTCCTTGCCATCGAGCGCGGCTTCCTCGACAATCCAGGCAGCATCAAGCGCCTGCTGGTGATGACCAAGGCAGGGCAGGTGGTATCGGCCCTGGCCCCCCTGGTGGGTCAGCTGGCAGCAGGAGTACCCATAGTGTTGCTGCACAACGGCATGGGCATCGCCGAACAGGTGGTCACGCTCTTCCCCCACAACCCGGTGATCGCCGGCGTCACCAGCCACGGCGCCATGCAGAGCGGCCACTTCGTGTTCCGCCACACCGGCAAGGGCGAAACCTGGCTCGGTCCTGTCAATGAGGCGGCCAAGGCGCACGCCTATCTGGCGGACGAGCTCGCCAGTGCCCTCGGCCAGGCCGGCTGGGATGAGCAGATCCTGACCCGCCAATGGCAGAAGCTCGCCGTGAACTGCGCCATCAACCCGCTCACCGCCCTCTACAAACTCCGCAATGGCGAACTGACGGGCCCGCGTTTTGCCGACGTCCTGCAGCAGATCTGCGTGGAGGTGGCGGATGTGATGCAGGCCGAAGGCCAGCCGACCGCCAGCGACGAGCTGCTGCGCCGCGTCATGATGGTGGTGGAGCTCACCGCCGACAATTACTCTTCCATGTATCAGGACATGGAGCAGGGCCGTGAGACCGAGATCGAGGCCATCACCGGCTTCCTGCTCGGCAGGGCCGCGGCGCACGGCATCGCGGTGCCGGTCAACCAGGGCCTCTATCAGGCCATCAAAGAGAAACAGTGACCCCGGCCGGTCGGCCTGTGGTCGAGGAGCGAGTCATGAACGTACTGGTATTGGTGGCCCCCGGGTCGGAGGAGATCGAGACGGTCGCCATCGTCGATACTCTGGTGCGCGGGGGCATCGAGGTAGTGCTGGCCTCCTGCTGCCCCACCGGAGCGCGCCAGATCCGCGCCTCCCGGGGGGTACAACTGGTCGCAGATTGCCATCTCGATGAGCTGACCCACCGCGACTTCGAGGCCATGGTCGTGCCGGGCGGTCTGCCCGGCAGCGAAGTGATCCGCGACACCCCTCTCGCCATCGACCTGCTGCGGGAGCAAGCCCAGCTCGGCCGCTGGCGCGCCGCCATCTGCGCCGCCCCCGCCGTGGTGCTGCACCATCACGGCTTGCTGGGGGAGGCTGCAGCCACCTGCCATCCGGGGTTTCAGGCCCGCCTGCCCGCGGCGCAGCTGAGCACGGCACGGGTGGTGACCGATGAAGCTCATCGCCTGATCACCAGTCAGGGCCCGGGTACCGCCATCGAGTTCGCTCTCGAGATAGTACGGGTACTGCGAGGTGACGAGGCCGCCCGCGCAGTCGCCGGCCCCATGGTTCTCCCCCCTTCGATAGCGCCATAACCACATCGGGCACTCCTCTGAAAATGACAGAGCCCCCTTGCCAGTGGCAAGGGGGCTCTGCTATCAACCTTGTCCCTCAACTGCCGTACTGACGCTTCATGCGCAGGGCGACATTGACCAGGGCGATCAGCACCGGCACCTCCACCAGCGGGCCGATGACACCGGCGAAGGCCTGATCCGAACTCAGGCCGAATACGGCGATGGCGACCGCGATGGCCAGCTCGAAGTTGTTGCCGGTGGCGGTAAAGGCGATGGAGGCGTTCTTGTCGTAAGGGATGCCGAGCCGCTTGCCGATCAGGAAACTGGCAAAGAACATCAGCACGAAGTAGACCACCAGCGGCAGTGCCACCCGCAGCACGTCCATCGGCAGCTCGACGATCATCTCCCCCTTGAGGCTGAACATCAGCACTATGGTGGCCAGCAGGGCGATCAGGGTGATGGGGGAGATGGCCGGGATGAAGCGCTCGCGATACCACTGCTCCCCCTTCGCCCTGACCAGGTATTTGCGGCTCAGGAAGCCCGCGAGGAAGGGGATCCCCAGATAGATGAACACGCTCTTCGCGATGTCCAGCATGGTGATCTCCACCGCGAAGCCCTGCAGGCCGAACAGGGGCGGCAGGACTGTGATGAAGAGCCAGGCCATGAAGCTGTAGGTGAGGATCTGGAAGGCGCTGTTGAGCGCCACCAGGCCGGCCCCGTACTCCTTGCTGCCGCCGCCGAGATCGTTCCACACCAGCACCATGGCGATGCAGCGGGCGAGACCGATCAGGATGAGGCCCACCATGTAGCCCGGCTCGTCATGGAGGAACACCAGGGCAATCACGAACATCAGGATGGGCCCCACCAGCCAGTTCATCACCAGCGACAGGGTGATGGCGCGGCGATCCCGGGTCATGGCGCCCATGGTGCCGTAGTCCACCTTGGCGAGCGGCGGGTACATCATCAGGATGAGGCCGATGGCGAGCGGTATGTTGGTGGTGCCGACCGACATGGACTCGTTCCACCGGGCGACCTGGGGGAAGAGGTAGCCAATCCCCACCCCCAGGGCCATGGCGACGAAGATCCAGAGGGTAAGGTTGCGATCGAGAAAACTCATTTTTTTGCTGACGGGCAGGTCGCCGCAGGGGGCGGTATTCATCGGGCGTCTCCGTGAAGGGATGAAACGGGGGGCTGATGGCGGGGCAGACCGAGGGAGATCAGCGCCGCCAGCAGGATGAAGAGGGTGGAGATCCAGAGGCAGGCTTCTAGGCCATACAGCTGGAACACCAGCCCGGAGAGCAGGGTGCCGAGCAGGCGCCCCAGGGCATTGGCCATGTAGTAGAAGCCCACATCGAGCGATACCCCGTCAGCGCCGGCGTAGCTGACGATGAGATAGCTGTGCAGGGAGGAGTTGATGGCGAACAGGGCGCCGAACACCATCAGCCCTCCCACCAGCGTGAAGGCAGGATGCACCCCGTGGTGGAGCGCCAGGGCAATCAGGGCCGGGATCAGGGCCAGCAATAACGCCCAGCCCATGGCCGCCTTGCCGTCGGGCACCCGCCCCGTCCGCTTGCCGGTAAAGCGCGGCGCCTGGGTCTGCACCACGCCATAGGCGATGATCCAGAGCGCGAGGAAGCCCCCCACAGACCAGTGATCCCAGCCAAAGCTGGAGGCGAGGTAGACGGGCAGCGCCACCACGAACCAGACGTCCCGGGCGCCGAACAGGAACAGACGGGCCGCCGACAGATAATTGATGGCGCGGCTCTTGGAGAAGATCTCCCTGAACTTGGGCTTGTTCCTGGCCTTGCCGAGATCCCGCGTCAGGGTGAGCATGCTGACGCACCACACCAGCGCCAGGGCCAGGGCCATGGCCAGCACGGCCCCCTGGAACCCGAGCAGGGTCAGCAGGGCCCCCCCGAGGAAGAAGCCCATCCCCTTCAGGGCATTCTTCGAGCCCGTCAGGAGCGCTACCCACTGGTAGAGCTGCCCCTGTGCCTCCCCCGGCACCAGCAACTTGATGGAGCTCTTGGCACTCATCTTGTTGAGATCCTTGGCGATCCCCGAGAGTGCCTGGGCCGCCATAACCCAGGGAACCGTCAGCCAAACCGACGGCACCAGCAACATGGCGAGCGCCATCACCTGCAAGGCCAGCCCGATGTTCATGGTGCGGTTGAGCCCGAGGCGAGCCCCAAGCCAGCCCCCCACCAGATTGGTCACGACCCCGAAGATCTCGTAGAAGAGAAACAGGGTCGCGATGGCCAGCGGGCTGTAACCCAGGCCGTGGAAGTAGAGCACCACCAGCATGCGCAGGGCGCCATCGGTCAGGGTGAAGGCCCAGTAGTTGCCGGTCACCAGCAGATACTGGCGGATCTCGGGGGAGAGACGGGTCGCTGCCATGGCCGGATTATCCTTGCGCCTTGTCCATCTGCCCCACCATGCGCATCAGCTCGGCGGTGCGGTTGGCATAGCCCCACTCGTTGTCATACCAGGCGTAGATCTTCACCTGTGTCTCATTGATCACCATGGTGGAGAGGGCGTCTATGGTGCAGGAACGCGGATCCGTCCGGTAATCCACCGAGACCAGGGGACGCTCTTCATAACCCATGATCCCCTTGAGCTCGTTCATGGCCGCCCCCTTGAGCAGGCCGTTGACCTCGGCCTCCGTGGTCGGGCGGCTCACCTCGAACACGCAGTCGGTGAGGGAGGCGTTGGCGAGGGGCACCCGCACCGCATGGCCGTTCAACTTGCCCTTGAGCTCGGGGAAAATGTGGGTGATGGCGGTGGCGGACCCCGTGGTGGTGGGGATCAGGCTCAGGCAGCAGGCCCTGGCACGGCGCAGGTCGGCGTGGGGGGCATCCAGGATGGTCTGGGTGTTGGTGATGTCGTGGATGGTGGTCATGGAGCCGTGCCTGATGCCGAGCTGCTCGTGGATCACCTTGACCACGGGTGCCAGGCAGTTGGTGGTGCAGGAGGCCGCGGTCACTATGGGGTGCAGGGCCTTGTCGTAGAGGTGATGGTTGACCCCCATGACGACGTTGAGGACCCCCTCCTCCTTGACCGGTGCCGTGACCACGACCCGCTTCACCCCCTGCGCCAGATAGGCGTCAAGCAGGGCCTTGGTCTTCATCTTGCCGGAAGCCTCGATCACCACATCACAATCAGACCAGTCAGTCTGACCGATCTCTTTGTTGCGAGTGCAGAGGATGCGATGGTTACCGATCACCATCTCGTCCCCCTCGCTGCTGGCTTCATGATGCCAGCGGCCATGGACCGAATCGAAGGTGATGAGGTGGGCCAGCGAGGCGGCATCGCCAGCCGGGTCATTGATGCGCACAAACTCCACATCCGCCCAGTCGAAGGCGGCGCGAAATGAGAGACGGCCCATGCGGCCAAAACCGTTGATACCAACTTTGATAGTCATGCTGTTTTCCTTAACCGGCGAATGAATAGTGACTGTTGAGGTAGTTCACATGCGGGGTCAGGGTCAGCGCCTTGGGACGCAGCCCCTGCACCATCCCCTTGACCACGGCGGGGGCATAGCCCGCTTCCAGCAGCAGGATGGCCGCCATCAGCCCGGTACGGCCCGAGCCGCCGCGGCAATGGATCGCCAGGGTCTGGCCTGCGGCGAGCCGCGCCAGCAGATCTGCCTTGTGACTGGCAAAGGCCTGACTGAAGGGCGCCTCGGGGGCGCAGTCGTCCTCCACCGGCAGATGGAACCAGGCCAGCCCCAGGGCAGCGCACTCGGCGGGCATGGCATCGGCCTGGAACTGTGCCAGCTCGGCACTCGGCATCAGGGTGACTACCGCATCAGCCCCGGCGGCTTGCAGGGTCTTGAGGGAGGCTTGCAAGGAAGCCTCCTTGGTGCCAGGGCAGGGGGTGAAGATAAGGCGGGCGCCATTATCCAGGTTCAGTGTGTCGAAAGGGTGCATGATAAACGGCGACTCCGTGGCTCGTTGAAACGTCATATTGATGAAAAACGGTGGGTGCGCAAGGGCCCCGACAGGCCCCTGGGCGTCACCCGACAACCATCTCCTCCGGGTGGACGGGATGGCATAAGGCGTGCAGCTCCCGGGCCCCGACCGGCTCGACCGCCAGCAGGGGCACCACGGCATAGCGCCGGGCATGTTCCCCCTTCACCGCCGCGATATATGGCTGCTGGTGACGGGCACGCCGGCGCAGCATGGGGGAGCGCACGCCGACCGGGGAGAGCATGTGGTTCACGACCCAGGCCCAGGGCTCGATGCCGGCACGGCGCAGGTCCGCCTGCAGGTTGGCCGCCTCCTGCACCGGGGTGGGTTCGGGCAGGGTGACGATCATCACCTTGGTCTGTTTCGGGTCTTGCAGCTGCATCATGGGGGTGGTGAAGTGCATCCCCTTGCTGCCCATCTGCCGGGCGATCTCCCTGTGGTAGGCCCCGGTCGCATCGAGCAGCAGCAGGGTATGGCCGGTCGGTGCCGTGTCCATCACAACGAAACGTCTGCCGGCCTCGCGAATGATCCGCGAGAAGGCCTGAAACACGGCGATCTCTTCGGTGCAGGGGGAGCGCAGATCCTCCTCCAGCAGGGCCCGGCCCTGGGCATCCAGGCTCGCCCCCTTGGTGGCCAGCACCTGGGCACGGTAACGCTCGGTCTCGGCGCGGGGGTCGATGCGGCTCACCGCCAGGCTGGGCAGCGCGTCTGCCAGGGTTTCCCCCAGATGGGCGGCGGGATCGGAGGTGGTGAGGTGCACGGGCAGCCCACGACTCGCGAGCTCCACCGCCACCGCGGCCGCCAGGGTGGTCTTGCCGACGCCCCCCTTGCCCATCAGCATGATGAGCCCGTGGCCGTCGGCGGCCAGCTCATCCACCAGTTGCTGCAATCCCGGGTGCCGGGACGGCGCGGCCCCGACGGCGTCATCCCCCTCTTCGGGCCTGCTCTCGGGCACGCCACCGAGCAGCTGGCGCAGGCTCTCCACCCCGACCAGGTTGGTCGCGAGCAGCGGTACCCTGTCTTGCGGCAGCCCGGTCAGCAGCGCCGGCATCTGTGCCATGGCCTGCTGCTCTCGCTGCCAGACGGCGGTGGCCAGGGGATCATCCACTCGCTCCTCTTGCGGGAAGATGCCATTGATGACCAGCTGCTGGTTGGCAAGGCCGATGGCCGCCAGCTCGTCGTGGGTACGCGCCACCTCCCGCAGGGTGGAGGCCTGCGCCCGGGCCACCAGGATCAGCCGGGTCTTCTGCCCGTCCGACAGGGCCGCGACGGCGTGTGCGTACTGGCTGCGCTGCTTCTCCAGCCCCGCCAGCGGCCCCAGGCAGGAGGCATCCCCCTTGCCCTGCTCCAGAAACTCGCTCCAGGCCCCCGGCAGTTGCAGCAGGCGGATGGTGTGCCCCGTGGGGGCCGTGTCGAAGACGATGTGATCGTACTGCCCCACCAGGTGATCGTCGGTCAGCAGGGCGGTGAACTCGTCAAAGGCGGCGATCTCCGTGGTGCAGGCACCGGAGAGCTGCTCCTCTATGCTGCGCACCACGCTCTGGGGCAGTTTGCCGCGCACCGGGCCGACGATCCGCTCCCGGTAGGCCCTGGCGGCGGCTTGCGGGTCGATCTCCAGGGCCGACAAGCCGTCGACGAGAGGAAGCCGGGTGATCCGGTTGCCGATCTCGGCATCGAACACCTGGCCGATGTTGGAGGCCGGATCCGTGCTCACCAGCAGCACCCGCTTGCCGCTGTCACACAGGGCTACAGCTGTCGCACAGGCGAGGGAGGTCTTGCCCACCCCACCCTTGCCGGTGAAGAAGAGAAACGGGGGGGCATCCGTCAGAAACGAGTAATGCATCAACGGGGACATCATGGACTCCTCACGACAAACGACACAACGACCATCCGGAATGCCTGCGCGGCACTCCCCCTTAACAGCAACCGCTGCTGCCGGTGCAGCATCCGCTCTTGACGATCCCCTTGATGGCGCCCTGCGGCGCGGGCAGGCCGACGTAGCGAGCCAGCTCCGCCCGGCTGGGGTAGCGGCCGGTGAGCACCACCTGGCCATCCACCAGCACCAGAGGCAGCCCCTCTTCTCCCGCATGTGTCAGGAAGGCGCTTACCGCCGGCGTCTCGGCAAACTCCATAGGCTGCTGGGCCAGGTTGAAGCGCTCGATGGCGGCGCCCTGCTCCCTGGCCCAGGCCAGGTCGGCGGCAACACTCACCAAGCTCTGATCTACCTCGGCACCGCACACGCCGCTGGCGCAGCACAGTGCCGGATCGAATATCTGGATGACGGACATGGCATTACTCCTTGTTGCAGCATGGCTGCGCAGGCAGTACATGGGGCGAGCAGCCGGACTCGGCCCTCATCACCCCGCAGGCTTCCGGATGCCCGGCACAACACTCCTCGGTGAGATAACCGATGAGGTCCAGCATCAGGGGAATGTTCGCGCGATAGCGCAGGAAGCGCCCCTCCTGCTCCACCGACAGCAGCCCGGCGTGCAGCATGGCCTTCAGGTGGAACGAGAGGGTATTGGGGGCGATGTCGAGCTCGCTGGCCAGCTGCCCGGCCACCTGCCCCTCCAGCCCGGCCTTGACCAGCAGACGCCACACATCGAGGCGAATGCCGGATGAGAGGGACTCGAATACCTTGGTGGCGATCTCTTTGTTCATGCAGCTTCCCCCTTCACTCACGCTATGATTCAACTATACAAGTATTATTGAAATGATCAAGATGACAGCGGCCCATCCCCCATGCCCTCACCCCTTCTTGTCACGCACACAGCACTCCTCGCGGAAAAACGCGATGACCTGCTCAAGCACATCGTATTGAGAGACGCACAGGAGCGTGCGGCCTTCCCGATTCTGCGTGATCAGCCCGACGCAAACCTGCGCAGCGATGTGATGACTCAGAGTCGATGGGGGAGTGGTCATCCGGGCTACCTGACTCAGGGTGTGTTTGCCGCCCTGGTCTGAGGCAGGCAGCGCCCCCTGTGGGAGAGGGAAGATACTGGTGCAGAGGACGGGGCAATCGAAGCGCAAAGAAAAAACAATGAGGGATCAGTGAGATAGCAGTCCATCCAGGCAAGCCAGATACACTATCCATCCACGCAGCTCGTGCGTCCCGCATCGGCCCGTCCCCGTTCAACCGATGCGGCGACCGGAGTCATGGCCTGCCGCCAGGTAGCTGGAGGGGCCAGGAAAGCAGGAAGGTGGTGCCGCCCCGCTCACCGGGTTGGCAGGTGACGCTGCCGCCGTGGGCCTCGGCAATGGCCTTGACCACGGCGAGTCCGAGCCCGCTGCCGCCGCTCTTGCGCGAACGTGACGGATCTCCTCGGCGAAACGCCTCGAAGATATGGGCGGCGACCTCCTCGCTGATGCCGGGCCCCTCGTCTTCCACGCTCAGGACGCACAGGTTGCCCGAGCGATACAGACGCACGGTCAGCAGGCCGGGCACCCCATGCTTCTGGGCATTCTCCAGCAGCGCCATCAGGGCCTGACGGATGCGAAGTGCATCGCAACAAACAAGGAGTTCGGCATCGAGCTCCCCCTTGAGGGTGAAGCCGCTCGCGGCCAGAGAGGCGGCAAACGCCTCGAGCACCACGGCAAGCTCGTCGGCCAGCCTGCTCTCCTCTCGTTGCAACTCCAGGTGGCCGCTGTCGTTGAGACTAAGCACCCGCAAGTCTTCGATCAGGTGGGTCAATCCCTCCACCTGACGCAGCAAGCCTTCAAAGAGCTCACGCTCTGGCGGAAATACCCCTTCGGCCAGCCCCTGCAAGCGGCCGCGCAAGATGGTCACCGGGGTGCGCAATTCGTGGGCGATGGCGGCATTCCAGAACTCCCGCTCCCGGGTCATGCTCTGCAGCCGTTCGGCCATGGTGTTGAAGTCCCGCACCAGTTGCGCCGTCTCCCCGATCGCCTGCTCATCCAGCGGCACGCGCGCATCGAGTTTGCCCTCTGCCACCTCGCGCAGGCTGTTCGCCACCGAATTGAGCGGGGTCAGGATGCGCCGAGAGAGGCGCACCGCCACGTACAGCGCCACCCCCAATGCAATCAGAATGGTCGAGCCAATCCAGATCATCTCGACCCTGGAGGGTATCCAGCTCTCGGAGATGCTGCCAGGCACATAGGTCACGGCAATGGCGTAGAACACATAGGTGCCGATCACCGCGAGGGAGATGATGCCGAGCGCCATCAGCCCCAGGGAGCGGATGATCTGCCTGCGCAGGCCGGGGGCCGATGTCATGCATCGCCCCCGAAGCGATAGCCGACGCCCCAGACACTGGCGGGCACCCCCTGGATGCCGTGCGCCTCGAGCTTCTTGCGCAGCTTGCTGATGTGGCTGTCCACCGTACGCTCCTGGGTATCCCCCTCCGGCAGGCAGTGGGTCAGCAGTTCGGCGCGGCTGAACACCCGTTTCGGCGCCCGCATCAGGGAGGCGAGCAACTTGAACTCGGTCAGGGTCAGATCCAGCACCAGTTGCCCCTCATCGCGGCAAAGGCTGGCCTCGTGACTCTCCAGATCGATCTCGAAGGGGCCGACCCGCAGCACCCGGGCCGTGGCCTGTTTTGCAGCCTGGCTGCGTCTGAGCACCGCCTGTACCCGGGCCACCACTTCAGCCGGATTGAAGGGTTTGACCACATAGTCATCCGCCCCCATGCGCAGCCCCATCAGCTTGTCGAGGTCCTGATCCAGGGCGGTCAGCATGATCACCGGCGTGTCGCCACGGGCCCGGATCTCGCTGAGCACCTGCCAGCCGTCGAGCTGCGGCATCTGCACATCCAGCAGCAGGAGATCGGGTTTGCATGTCTGGTGCATGGCCAGGGCTGCGCGGCCATCGGCGGCATGCAGGGTACGCAAGCCGTGGCGTTGCAGGTAAGCGGCGAGGATCTCGGCGATCTCGGCTTCATCCTCTGCAATCAGTACCAGTGACTGGGCCGCCGGGCCGGCGGAAGCAGGAAGATACGACATGGTCGGCCTCGAAAATGGTGGGTTTGAACTTTATCACCGCCTCCATGGATTCTCCACAAAGCCTCGAATCATTCGCAATAGCCCCTCTCCATAATGCCCGCTCGATGTGCTCTCGCGGCAACACCATGCCGGGGAGACGGTTTAACGAGGTGAGTATGATGTTTGTCAGACAGCGGTATGCGGGCGCCCTGCTTGCCGTCATTGCCGTATTCGGGTTGGCGGGTTGCGATGGGGCGTCGCAAGCGCAAGACGCGCCGGCCCTTCCTCAGGTGTCGGTGATGACGCTGGCAGGACAGGACCTGGTCATCAGCGAGGATCTGCCCGCCAGGGTGGCCGCGGTGCGCAGCGCCGAAATTCGCGCCCAGATAAGCGGCATCGTGCAGCGCCGCCTGTTCGAGCAAGGCGCCGAAATCGGCGCAGGCACAGTGCTGTTCCAGATAAACCCGGCCCCCTTCAAGGCGGATGTCGACAGCGCCGCCGCGGCATTGCAGCGAGCCGAGGCCGTGCTGGCCCGCGCGCGCATCCAGATTGACCGCCTGGTGCCGCTGCTGCGCACCGAGGCCATCAGCCGCCAGACCTATGACGACGCCGTCTCCCAGCGGGATCAGGCTGCCGCCGACGTGGCTCAGGCCAGGGCGACCCTGGCCCGGCACCAGCTGAACCTGCAATTTGCCAGCGTGGAGGCCCCCATCGCCGGGCGCATCGATCAGGCGCTGGTGAGCGAAGGGGCCCTGGTGTCCCCCACCGATGCCACCCCCATGGCCAGGATCCAGCAGATCGATCAGGTCTACGTCGATGTGCGTCAACCTGCCTCGGTACTGGACGCCCTGCGCCAGCAGGCTGGTTCGACGGCACCTGAACTGACGGTGGAGATCCTCGGCAGCGACGGCAAGCCGCTCGGCATGCAGGGGCACATCCTCTTCTCCGGCATCGAGGTGGATGCCGGGACCGGTGACGTGCTGTTGCGGGTACTGGTGGATAACCCGGAGCGGCGGCTCTTGCCCGGCCTCTATGTACAGGCACGTATTCCCCGTGCCCGCTATGCCAACGCCCTGAGCGTGCCCCAGCAAGCCGTGGTGCGCACATCGGGACAGACCAGCGTGTGGGTGCTGGATGCCAATGGGCAGGCACAACAGATAGCTGTCACAACCGGTGAGCTGGTGGAGCGCCAGTACCGCATCGCATCCGGGCTCAGCGCCGGACAACGGGTGGTGATCGAGGGAATCGACCGCCTGACACCGGGGGCGCAAGTCATTGCCCACCCCTGGCAACCCCTTGTTGCCGGCCAGCAAGCCGGCACCCACACCCGCTGAATCGGAGACATTACATGCCGCAGTTTTTCATTCATCGCCCGGTGTTTGCCTGGGTGATCGCTCTGTTCATCGTGCTGGCGGGGGTCATCGCCATCCCCAAGTTGCCCATCTCCCGCTATCCCTCGGTGGCGCCGGTGTCGGTGACCCTCTATGCCACCTATCCGGGCGCCACGCCGCAGACCCTGAACGATGCGGTGGTGAGCCTGATCGAGCGCGAGCTGTCGGGGGTCAAGAGCCTGCTCTACTTCGAGTCGTCGGTGGACGCCTCGGGCAGCGCGCAGATCACCGCCACCTTCAAGCCGGGCACCGATCCGGAGCTGGCCCAGATGGACGTGCAAAACCGCATCAAGGCAGTCGAACCCCGGCTGCCACAGGCGGTACGGCAAACCGGCCTGCAGGTGGAGTCCGCCTCGTCCGGCTTTCTGATGATGGTCGGCATGACCTCGCCGGATGGTCGCTTCGATGAAATAGCGCTGAACGACTACATGGCGCGCAATATCGTCCAGGAGCTGCGCCGCATCGAGGGGGTGGGACGGGTACAGTTGTTCGGCGCCGAACAGGCCATGCGCATCTGGGTGGATCCGGGCAAGCTCGCCGCCTACGGGTTGACCATCAGCGAGGTGGCGCAGGCCATCGAGCAGCAAAACGTGCAGATTGCACCGGGACGCCTCGGCGATGAACCCGCCCTGCCGGGGCAGCGTGTGACGGTGCCCCTTACGGTTCAAGGGCAGCTGACGACCCCAGAGGCGTTCGCCGCCATCGTACTGCGGGCAGGTGCCGATGGCGCCAAGCTGGTGCTGGGTGATGTCGCCCGGGTCGAGCTGGGGGCGCAATCCTACGCCTTTGCCAACCGGGAGAACGGGGTGGCCGCCACCAGCGCCGCCATCCAGCTCTCTCCGGGTGCCAACGCCGTGCGCACCGCCGATGCGGTGCGCACACGCCTTGCCCAGCTCGCCCCCACCCTGCCGGCGGGCATGGCCTACTCGATCCCGTTCGACTCGGCCCCCTTCGTCAAGGTCTCCATCGACAAGGTGATCCACACCCTGCTGGAAGCCATGGTGCTGGTGTTCCTGGTGATGTTTCTCTTCCTCCAGAACCTGCGCTACACCCTGATCCCGGCCATCGTCGCCCCCATAGCGCTGCTTGGCACCTTCGCGGTGATGCTGCTCGCCGGCTTTTCCATCAACTCCCTGACCATGTTCGGCATGGTGCTGGCCATCGGCATCATCGTCGACGACGCCATCGTGGTGGTGGAGAATGTCGAGCGCCTGATGGCCACCCGGGGGCTCTCGCCCAGGGAGGCGACATCGCGGGCCATGAAGGAAATCACCGGGGCAGTGATCGGCATCACCCTGGTGCTCACGGCGGTGTTCATCCCCATGGCCTTCGGCAGCGGCTCCGTGGGGGTCATCTACCAGCAGTTCACCCTGTCGATGGCGGTCTCGATCCTGATTTCCGCCTTCCTCGCCCTGACCCTGACGCCGGCGCTCTGCGCCACCTTGCTGCGTCCGGTCAGCCCGGATCACCATGAGAAGCGCGGCTTCTTCGGTGCCTTCAACCGGGGCGTCGAGCGACTCACGGTGGGCTACGGCGTTCGGGTCACCCGGCTGGCCGGGCGCAGCGGACGCATGATGGCGGCCTTCATCGCCCTCTGCGCCGTGCTGGCCATCGCCGCCGCCCAGCTACCCTCCTCTTTCCTGCCGGACGAGGATCAGGGCTACTTCATGACCTCCATCCAGTTGCCGACCGGCGCCACCAGCGAGCGCACCCTGGCCGTCATCAAGGAGTTCGAGGCCCATGTGGCCTCTCGCGAGGCGCTGGACACCAACCTGGTGGTGCAGGGCTTCAGCTTCTCCGGCGCCGGCCCCAATGCGGCCATGGCCTTCACCATGCTCAAAGACTGGGACCAGCGTCATGGTGCCACGGCTGCCGAAGAGGCAGAGCTGGCACAAGCCGCCATGGCCAACAGCAAGGAAGGCACAGTGATGAGCCTGCTGCCGCCCGCCATCGACGAACTGGGCACCTCTTCGGGTTTCACGCTCTTCCTGCAGGACAGGGCCAACCAGGGGGAAGCCGCGCTGCTGGCCGCCCAGGCGCAGCTGCTGGCACTGGCCGCCCAAAGCGAGGTGGTGAGCGATGTCTATCCGGACAGCCTGCCCCCCGGCGAGAGCATTCATCTCGAGATCAACCGGCAGAAAGCCGAGGCCATGGGACTCTCGTTCACCAGCGTGAGCAGCACCCTGTCGGCGGCGATGGGGTCGCTCTACATCAACGACTTCCCCAACGGCGGGCACATGCAACAGGTCATCCTGCAGGCCGATGCCAAGGCGCGCATGCAGCTCGATGACGTACTCGGCCTGCGGGTGCGCAATGCCAGCGGCGGCATGGTGCCCCTGCGGGAGGTGGTGACGCCGACCTGGCGCCAGTCGCCGCAGCAGATGATGCGCTTCGAGGGCTTCCCCGCCGTGCGCCTCTCCGGGAGCGCCGCCCCCGGGGTTTCCAGCGGCGCCGCCATGGCACAGATGGAGCGTCTGGTGGCACAGCTGCCGCCAGGCTTTGCCCTGGCCTGGACGGGGCAGTCGCTGCAGGAGCGCCAGTCGGCGGCCCAGGCCCCCCTGCTGATGCTGCTCTCAGCGCTGGTGGTCTTCCTGGTGCTGGCCGCGCTCTACGAGAGCTGGTCCATCCCGCTCTCCGTGATGCTGGTGATCCCCCTGGGCCTGCTCGGTGCCGTGGCGGCGGTGATGCTGCGCGGCATGCCCAACGACGTCTTCTTCAAGGTGGGCATGGTCACCATCATCGGGCTGTCGGCCAAGAACGCCATCCTCATCGTGGAGTTTGCGCGCCAGTTGCACACCGAGGGTCGCACGCTGCTTGATGCCGCGGTGACCGCCGCACGCCTGCGTCTGCGCCCCATCTTGATGACGTCGCTCGCCTTCACCCTCGGCGTGGTGCCGCTGATGCTCGCCAGCGGTGCCAGTGCGGAGACCCAGCATGCCATCGGCACCGGCGTGTTCGGCGGCATGATCAGCGGCACCCTGCTGGCCATCTTCTTCGTGCCGGTCTTCTTTGTCTTCATCATCGGGGCGCAGGAGCGCCTGCAGGTCTGGCGGGCCAGACGAGCCACGCAGCGGGGAGCGTCATGATGTTGCCCCCTGATGTCTGGCGCTCGGCAATGCCGGCAGGGGGCTGCAGGGAGTGGCTCTCAGCCCTCGGTATGACGGGCACTTCCAGTGTCATCACGGGTGCTGTGGTGGCGGCCATTGAAGGAACAGGCGGGTGGGAGAGCCCCGCTCAGGTTGTCACTCAATGACACCTGCATGTGACTCGCGAATACGAAAAAGCCCACCTCAATCAATGAGGTGGGCTCTGATGTGTGGCGGAGGGGGTGGGATTTGAACCCACGGATGGTCGCCCATCGCCGGTTTTCAAGACCGGTGCATTCAGCCGCTCTGCCACCCCTCCGCAGCAGTGCGACGCATATTACCCATGCCCCCCGCCCTTGTAAATCCCCACCCTGTTTGTTTGCCCATTTATTGGGCTAAATGGCGCACAAAACCGGCCAACTCACGCCAGAAGGGGGTTTTTCAGACGGATGGCTTGACTTGAAAATAGAGTCACCCACTATAGTCACCACTACAATTCCCCCCAGACAAGATGGACTTATGAGAATCAAACGTGCCCTGTTCGCCGCCCTGAGCGGCGCGACCCTGCTTGCCGCCCCGGTGCAGGCGAGTGAGCTGACCAAGAGCGATGTCGAGCAGATCGTGCGCGACTATCTGGTCAAGAATCCGGAAATCCTGGTCGAGATGTCCAATGCCCTGCGCGCCAAGCAGGAGAGCCAGCAGGCCGAGAATGACAAGACGCTGATCGAGGCCCACGCCAAGCAGCTCTTCACCAACAAGGATCCCGAGAGCGGCAACCCCAAGGGCAGCCTGACCGTGGTCGAGTTTTTCGACTACAACTGCGGCTACTGCAAGCGCGCCCACCCCCTCGTCCAGCAGCTGCTCGCCGAAGACAAGGACATTCGCTACGTCTACAAACAGTTCCCCATCCTGAGCGAGACCTCCTACTATGCCGCTCGCGTCGCCCTGGCGGTGCAGCTGGGTCAGCCGGACAAGTATCAGGCCTTCCACGACAAGCTGTATGCCCATCAGGGACCGCTGGCCGATGAGTCCCAGGTGAAGCAGGTGGCGCAGGCGGTCGGCATCGACTGGAGCAAGGTCGAGGCCAAGTTCAAGGATGGCAGCATCGATCAGAACCTCGGTACCAACCGGGCGTTGGCCGAAGCCCTGGCCATCTCGGGCACCCCGGCCTTCATCATCGGCGATCAGATCCTGCGAGGAGCCCCCCGGGATCTGGCGAGTCTCAAGGAGATCGTCAAGGACGTGCGGGCAGGCAAGCGCATCCAGTAAGCCCGCGCTCTCCATAGAAAACGCCCCGGCATGGCCGGGGCGTTTTGTTTCCGTGGTGCCCTGGGGTCCCCCATCAAGCGGGGGGCGAGGGACGGGGATTCAGACCTGGTAGCCGTTGGGGTTCTGGCTTTGCCAACGCCAGGTGTCCACCATCATCTGTTCGAGGCCCCGCTCGGCCTGCCAGCCCAGCTCGTCACGGGCCAGGGTGGGTTCGGCCCAGCACTCGGCGATGTCCCCCGGGCGACGGGGCTTGATCTGGTAGGGAATGGCACGGCCACTTGCTGCCTCGAACGCCTTGACCATCTCCAGCACCGAATAACCCTGACCGGTGCCGAGGTTGTAGGTGAAGACGCCGGTATCGCTCTTGATGCGGGCCAGCGCCTTGAGGTGACCGATGGCGAGATCCACGACGTGGATGTAGTCGCGCACGCCGGTGCCGTCCGGCGTCGGGTAGTCATTGCCAAAGACCCCCAGTTCCTTGAGCTTGCCGACACCGACCTGGCTGATATAGGGCAGCAGGTTGTTGGGGATGCCGTTGGGATCTTCCCCGATGAGGCCGCTCTCGTGGGCACCGACCGGGTTGAAGTAGCGCAGCAGCACGATGGCCCAGCGGGGATCGGATTTGGAGAGATCCCGCAGGATCTCTTCGACCATCAGCTTGGAGCGGCCATAGGGGTTGGTGGCACTGGTGGGGAAGTCTTCTCGCAGGGGCACAGACGCGGGGTCTCCATAGACGGTGGCGGAGGAGCTGAACACCAGCCGGAAGACACCCGCCCTGGCCATCTCCTCGCACAGCACCAGGGTGCCGGTCACGTTGTTCTGGTAGTAGGTGAGCGGGATCTGGCCCGACTCCCCCACCGCCTTCAGGCCGGCGAAGTGAATGACCGACTCGACCTTGTGCTCGGCAAACAGACGCTGCAGGCAGGCCCTGTCCAGAATGTCTCCCTCCACGAAGGTGACCGCCTTGCCGGTGATCCGCTCGACCCGCTTGAGGGACTCCGGCGAGGAGTTGGAGAGGTTGTCCAGTACCACGACCTGCTGCCCGGCGTTCAATAGCTCAACCAGGGTGTGGGAGCCGATATAACCGGCGCCCCCGGTGACCAGAATTGTCATTGTCTATCCCGTTTTCTGTTGCAACTGGAGCGAGTTTACTCGCCCGGCCACGGCGGGAAAAGCAGGAGATACCCATGACTCCCTCAATAGTCGAGGCTGACATCCCCCCTGGCGGTGCAGGAGCAGGCCAGGGCCACCCCGCTCTCCAGATCCTGCGCGCTCAAGGTCATCACACTCTGGCGTTCGATCTCCCCCGTGGTGGTGCAGCGGCAGGCGCCGCATACCCCGGCGCGGCAGGCCGCCATCATGGACTCCCCCGCCCCCTCCAGCGCCGCCAGCAGGGTCTGGCCCGGCAGTATCTTCACCTGCTTGCCGCTCTTTTTCAGGGTCAGCCAGAAGTGGTCGCTGCCGGTGTCCACTGGCACCGTTCCCGATGTCGCAGCAGGCAGACCGAAGGACTCCTGGTGCAACTGCGCCGCCGGCAGGCCGAGCGCTGCCAGCATAGCGCTGACCGCGTCCATGTAAGGGGCCGGGCCGCACAGATAAACATGGCGGCTCAAGAGATCCGGTGCCAATTCCTTGAGCATCTCCGGCGTGAGCCTGCCTGCCCAGGGGTGATCGGCCGGCGCCTCTTCCAGTATCAGGGCATGCCGGACGCCGGCATGGGCCGCGGCCAGCGCGGCCAGCTCATCTGCGAAGATCACGTCCTCGGGGGATCTGGCGCTGTGGATAAAGCGGATATCCGCCTCGGGCCGCCTGGCGAGCTCGTCCCGCAGCATGGCCCACATGGGGGTGATGCCGGAGCCGGCGCTCAGCAGCAGCGGCCGCTCGCAGGGCAAGGCGGTCAGGTGAAAGTCGCCGAAGGGGCCGTCCACCCGGATCTCGTCCCCGACCTGCAGACTCTGGTGCAGATGGTGGGAGACCAGCCCCACATCCTTGATGGTGACCTGCCAGAAGGGGTCCTGCGGGCTGGAGGAGAGGGTGTAGGCGCGGCAGTGGGGCTGACCGTCAATCTCGGTGTGCAAAGTGACACACTGGCCGGCCAGCACGGGAGGCAGGGTGCCTTCCTGCGGAACAAACCGCCAGCTCGCCACGTCGTGAGTATCCGCCAGGCGGCCAACGCAGCGCAGGGTGAAAGAGGTGGAAGTCATCGCAAGGCTCCTCTTGTTGAAAGAATGGCGTCGAAAAAAGGCGAGCCATCAGGCTCGCCAAAGGCTTACAACATGCTGAGCGTGTCAGGCTGTGTCTCGAGTCAGGCCGCCAGGATCTCGGCGAGATCCGCCTCTGCCGTCGTGGTGCCCTTGAGACCGAACTGCTCCTCCAGCACCTTGAGCAGGGCAGGGGTGAGGAAGGCCGGAGCCGTCGGGCCGGTGCGGATATCCTTCACACCGAGCGCCAGCAGGGTGAGCAGAATGACGATGGCTTTCTGCTCGAACCAGGAGAGCACCAGGGTCAGGGGCAGATCGTTGACGCCGCACTCGAACGCCTCGCTGAGCGCCAGCGCCAGCTGGATGGCGGAGTAGGCATCGTTGCACTGACCCACGTCCAGCAGACGGGGAATGCCGCCGATGTCGCCAAAATCGAGCTTGTTGAACTTGTACTTGCCGCAGCCCAGGGTGAGCAGCAGGCTGTCCTGGGGCACCGCCTTGGCAAACTCGGTGTAGTAGGCGCGCTCGGCACGGTCGCCGTCACAGCCACCCACCAGGAAGAAGTGGCTGATCTCCCCTGCCTTGACCTTGTCGATCACCGCCGGGGCAGCCTGCATCAGGGCGTTGCGGGCAAAACCGATGGTGATGAAGTGCTCGAGCTCAACGTGTTTGAAGCCGTCCAGCGCCTGGGCCTTGGCAATGACCGCGGAGAAGTCCTCCCCTTCCAGATGGGTGACCCCAGGCCAGCCGACGATGGAGCGGGTGAAGATGCGATCACTGTAGTTGCCCACATTGGGGTCGATGATGCAGTTGGAGGTCATCACCACGGCGCCCGGGAAGTTCGCGAACTCTTTTTGCTGGTTCTGCCAGGCGGAGCCGTAGTTGCCCACCAGGTGCGGGTACTGCTTGAAGAAGGGGTAGGCCAGGGCCGGCAGCATCTCGCCGTGGGTGTAGACATTGATGCCAGTGCCAGCGGTCTGCTCCAGGATGAGCTTGAGATCCACCATGTCGTGACCGGAAACCAGAATGCACTTGCCCGGCACCGGGGTGACGCGCACCTGGGTCGGTTCCGGATGGCCGAAGGCGGTGGTTTCACCAAGATCCAGCATCTCCATGATCTTGAAGTTCAGCAGGCCGATGTCCATGGCGCACTTGAACAGAGGATCCAGATCGCAGGGGTCAGTACCAAGCCAGCTCATGATGCGGTGGAATTCGGCGGCTACCTCGCTGTCTTGCTGATCCAGCACCCGGGCGTGCTCCATGTAGGCGGCAGCCCCCTTGAGGCCATAGAGGCAGAGCAGGCGCAGCCCCATGATATCCTCGTTGACCTCGTTCTTGCCGCGGTTGACCGCGGTCTGGGGCGCCTGGGCCAGCTGCTCCAGCAGCTCGCTACCCGGCTCGAAGCGGGCCGCGGCGGGCAGCTCGCCAACATTCACGGCCAGCGGGGCCAGCTGGGCAGCCAGCTGCTGGCGATAGGCCAGGGTCTGGTTGACGTAGCCCACGATGCGGGCGGAGTCGAAGTTGACGTTGGTGAGGGTGGCGAAGAAGGCCTTGGGCACGAAGGCGTCTATCTCGCCGTCGATGATGCCGTGCTCGCGGGCGGCCAGCGCCCAGGCGCTGAGGCCCTGCAAGGTATAGATCAGCACATCCTGCAGATCCGAGGTTTCGGCCGTCTTGCCGCACATGCCCTGTGCATAGGCGCAGCCGTTGCCTGCGGGGGTACGAATCGTCTGTTCACATTGCACACAAAACATCATGCCTCTCCTAATTGGACATTTCAGTTGTCTGTTTTGTGGCGATTCTATTCCTCCGGCCCGAAACTTAATAGGCATTCAATTTACCAATTAATATTTCATTGATGCAGATCAAAAACAAAAAAGCCGCCCAAAGGGCGGCAAGCGGGTGGATAAATGGAGAGACAACTCAGGGATCGGGTAGTGGAGAAACGGGCCGGATCAAGGCACCGCCCCCTCTTTCAAAGCATCAGGCCAGGTAGGCTCGCAGCATCCAGACCAGTTTCTCCTGCTGCTGTACATAGTCGGAGAGGATGGACGCCGTCCCCTCGTCACCGGCTTCGGCGGCCTGACCCAGGATGCGGCGCTGGGCCACCAGCAATTCGCGGAAGCTTTCCAGCAGGGATTCGATACAGGCACGGCCGTCGTGCAGCCCTTTCTGCTCGGGGATGGCAGAGATGTTCAGGTAGTCGCTGAAGCTGTGCAACGGCACCCCGTCCAGGGTGAGGATACGCTCCGCTAAAGCATCGACTTTGAGCAACAGATCGTTGTAGATCTCCTCGAACTTCAGGTGCAGTTCGAAGAACTGGTGGCCGCGGATGTTCCAGTGGAAGCCACGGACGTTCATGTAGAGGATCTGGTAGCTTGCCAGCAGCCTGTTCAGCTCGGCGGCCAGGGCTTGTGATTGAACGGTATCAAGACCAATGGGGCTCTTCATGATTCACCTCCAGGTGGTAAGCATTATCGGGAATGAGGTCAGCATATCCCCGCATAGACTCAAAGGACAATCGTCCCTCCCTTGCTGATCAATAGTGACTGACTATCGACCACGAGAAAAAGACACCCCGTCATCGCTCAAGCCGCTCGATATAGAGGATCACCTCGCCGAGGTGAATGCCGAACTTGCTGATCGCGGCGCGGTTGATCAGGCGATCTTCATCCAGCAGGTACATCCAGTCGTCGAAGCTCACCCGCACCACCTCGCCGTCCGGCAACGCCAGATCGAGTTGATAGCGCCAGTTGAGAGCAAAACCGGCGCTCTTGCCCACGGCCTCCCCCACCACGTCAGAAGCCGTGCCGCGCCAGTTGCCATCCGCCCCCTTGTGCAAGAACCAGGTGCGGGTCTGCCGGCGACCATCATCGAAGTAGAACTGCTCGAACAGCTCCCCCTTGCCCTCTCGCCAGCGCCCCTGCATCTCGACCCGAAAGCGACTGGTCACTTCGCCGCGGCGGTCCGTCACCAGGCCGTGGGCCACCAGCTTGCCGTCAAAGAAACGGGCGAGATCCCAGCCCGGCTGCTGCCCGCGATAATCCTCGAGACTGGCGCCACAACCACAGAGCCAGAGCAGCGGCAACAGCATCAACAGACGACAGGTATGCTTCAATGACATGGAGGGCTCCATCAGGATTGGCCGCGCAGGCGGCGTGTCAGGGCGGGATCCCGGCTGTCATCGGTCAGCCAGATGGCAAGAAACGCGGGGGCGAAAGCGGGATCATCGAGGGTGCCGAGCAGCCGTTCACGCAACCAGAAATGACCTCTCCCTTGCGCGTCCACATAGAAAACCAGCTTGTCGCCGGGGGCGACATCCGGCCAGAGAGTGGCCAGTCTTGCCAGCCAGCGTTGGCGCTCACTCTCGCTGCCAAGGCCGAGCCGCTGCCACTCGGCGGCGGTGGCCTCCAGCAGATCCTGGCGCTCGATGGCCCTGGCGTAAGTGAGGCTGAGAGCCTGCGGGTAGCGCCCCGGCTGATAACGGCCGCTCTCACTGTAGAGGGTGGCGTCATAGAGCTTGAACCAGAGCCAGCGCATCTCCCCCTGCCCCACGGTGCGCAGTCCCTGCCATGGGGGGGCAGAGCCCTGCCATGGGGGGGCAGAGCCCTGGGCGGTTGCCAACAGGGGCAGAGTCAACACTGCCAGCAGCAGGCTAGTTCCACCCCATGTGCCAACGGGCGGGATCCTCCAGTTCATGCCAATCCATCTCCTGTTCCTGCAGGGTGTTGATATCCTGCATCACCACGCTCGCCAGCTGCCCACGGGCATCGCGCTGACAGGCCACCACCAGATAGAAACGCTCGGCCAGCTCGCACTGGCCATCCCTGGTCCACTTGGAAAACAACAAGGCGTCGGTCGAAAAGGTGTTCATCTCGTCTCACCCTCCAGCTTGACCGTTACCCACAGGAGTACGGGTAACCACCACATCCAGATCACTGCCAGCAGTGCAGTGCTGATCCAGATGCCCCAGGGTAAGTTTACTGCCCCCATGGCGGCCCCCGCCATATAGGAAGAGGCGCCCCCCACCATGCCGAACAGCCCCTGCTGCCAGCGCGGCAGGGGGCGAAGCCAGCGCAGGCCGTGGGAGAGGGTCAGGGCGAAACCGCACCAGAGCAGCACCAGCCAGAGCGGGAAACCGGACGGGAAGTGAAACAGGCCGAGCCCCCAGAGCAGGATGTCGAGCAGACAGCCAGCCAGGGCAACGGGAATGAGCCGCCAGTCCTGCCGGCGGCGGGGGGAGAAGAGAAAATGGAGCAGCAACATCCCCAGCAGCAGGCCCGGTTGCTGCCATTTCACCGCCAGCAACCAGTAAAGGTTGAACCCCAGCAGGTGGGCCCACTGCCACATGGTCAGCGACCGCTTACTGGCAGGTCCCCCGCCCAGCCATGGGGCCCCGGCTTGGCCGCCTCCAGTTGTACCAGGCTGATGGCCCGCTCCCAGAAGCCCCCTTCGCAATAGGCGAAGTAGAAGTGCCACAGCCGGATGAAATCCTGGCTGTAGCCGAGCCTCGGCAGCTCGGGGGCCAGCGCCAGGAAGCGCTCGCACCAGTGGGCCAGGGTGCGGGCATAGTGATGGCCGTGATCGTGCAGCCGCACCAGCTGCATGTCGGTCTCCCGCGCCAGCAACCCCGCCATCTGGGAGACGCAAGGCAGGCAACCCCCCGGGAAGATGTAGCGCTGGATGAAGTCCACCCCGCGCAGATACTGGGCGTGGCGCTGATCGGCGATGGTGATGGCCTGGATCAGCAGGCGGCCACCGGGTTTGAGCAGGCGCGACAGCTGGCGGAAGTAGTCGGGCAGAAAGGCGTGCCCCACCGCCTCGATCATCTCGATGGAGACGAGCTTGTCATAGGTGCCTTCCAGCTTGCGGTAGTCTTCCAGCAGCAGGGTGATGCGATCCCCCAGCCCCTCCCGCTCGATCCACGCCTTGGCATAGTCGTGCTGGGCCCGGGAGATGGTGGTGGTGGTGACCCGGCAACCATGGTGACGGGCGGCATAGACGGCAAGCCCGCCCCAGCCGGTACCTATCTCCAGCAGGTGATCGTCCGGCCCCAGTTCGAGCCGCTCGCAGATGGTGCGCAGCTTGGCCTGCTGCCCCTCCTCCAGAGTGGCATCGGCACTCGGGTAGATGGCGCTCGAATACTGCATGTGGCTGTCGAGAAAGCCCTGATAGAGGGCGTTGCCGAGATCGTAGTGGGCGGCGATGTTGGATCTCGACCCGGTCAGGGTATTGCGGTTAAGCCAGTGACGCACCTTGTTGAAGGGGAAGCTGAGCCAGCCGAGGCGCCGCTCCAGGTTGTCGAGCAGCGCCAGGTTGCGGGCCAGCAGCCGCACCAGCGCGACCGGATCCGGGCTGGTCCAGAGCCCCTCCACCCAGGTTTCCCCGGCGGCGATGCTGCCTCCCAGCAGCAGGCGACGATAAAACGCGGGATCCTGCACCACCACCTCGGCGTGCAGATCGCTGCCTACTGCGCCGAAGCTCTGACGCTCGCCGCCATCGCGCAGCAGCAATTGGCCATGTTCGAGGCGCCCAAGCAGCCTGAGCAGCAATTGCCTGGCCACCTTGTCGATGAAAGAGGCAGAGAGGGTTGATTGCACAAGTTCCATTAGCGGCTCTCCGGATGGGTGAAAATGGGCGTTCGTTTGATGAAAAGACGCAGGGCCTGCCAGTAGATCCCGAGCAGCACCTTCATGGTCATCCAGGGCCAGCGGGCCAGCAGCGCCGCCAGCCCCTGGCGCGACAGCGGTGCCCGGCGCAGGGCCAGGGTGGCGTCAAACAGCTTCGCCTCACCGGATACGGGGTGACTCTCGATATGGATCAATGCCTCCTCCTTCGGCGGCCGGATGCGCCAGTGGTAGCGCATGGCCAGCCCCATGAAGGGGGAAACGTGAAAATCCTTGTCGTGGGGGACGAGTGCCGCCAGATCCAGCAGGTAGTAGTGACGCTGGTTCCAGGGGGTATTGGACACCTCCGCCAGCAGGTAGCGGGTCTCTCCCGCCCGATCGCAGAAGTAGAAGTTGACCGGGCTGAAATAAAACCCGAGGCAGCGCACGTTGCCAAGCAGCAGCACCCGCCCCCCGGGCTCGGCCTCGCCACCCAGTTCGGCCACCTTGTCCCAGACCGCCTGCTTGAGGGGCCCCTCGCTGCCTCTCAGGTAGTCCTCGCGGCGAAACGAAAGCAGCCCCGTCCGTTCCACGGCAAACCAGCGACCCTGCTCAAGCCCGGGCAGTTCGTCCAGATCCAGCCCCAGCATGAAGAGGCTGTATGAAAAAGCGTGAGCCCTGGGGGCGAAGCGGCGATGGCGCACCGAGCCCTGCCAGATGGCGCTGACCCCCTCCCCCATTTCCTCGCCCCCTTGCGTCAAGACTGCGGCGCCGCTCATAGCTCGGCCCCGAAGCGTCTGGCCACGTCCAGGGCGCTGCGCACCCCGTCCTCGTGAAACCCGTTGTACCAGTAAGCACCGCAGAAGTGGGTGTGCTGTCGGCCGCAGATCTCCCCCCGTTGCTGCTGGGCGGTGATGGAGGCCTGATTGAATACCGGATGATGATAGACGAAACGGCGCAGCACCTTGCGCTCGTCCACCCACCCATGGGGATTGAGGCTGACGCAGAAGGGCTCTGGCGAACTCACCCCCTGCAGGATGTTCATGTTGTAGCTCACCAGGGGCCGCGCCCCGTCATCCTCGCCGAGCCGGTAATTCCAGCTCGCCCACGCCTTGCGGCGCACCGGCAGGCAGGAGGCATCGGTGTGCAGCCAGACATCGTTGGCCTGATAGGGCATGGCGCCGAGAATGGCCCTCTCACCGTCGCTCGCATCCGTCAGCAGGATCAGCGCCTGATCGCTGTGGCAGGCGAGGATCACCTCGTCAAACCGCTCCTCCCCATGGCTGCTCTGGAGCAGCACCCCGTCCGTCTGGCGCCGGATCCCCTGCACCGGACAGGCGAGGCGGATCTGTGACTGCCAACCGGCCGTGAGCGGGCCTATGTATTCCCGCGAACCGCCGGGGATCACATACCACTGGGGCCGGTTCGCCACCTCGAGCAAGCCGTGGTTGGCGAAAAAGCGCAGGAAGAAACTCAAGGGGAAGGCGCGCATGTCCGCCAGGGTGGACGACCAGATGGCCGCCCCCATGGGCAGGATGTAGTGACGGGCGAAGTAGTCGCTGAACTCCCCCGCCTGCAGAAAGTCCCCCAGGGTCAGCGCGAGGCCAGCCCCCTGATGCGGCCCATCGGCCAGCCAGGCCCGCGCCTCCCGGTTGAAGCGCAGGATCTCGGCGACGAAGCGATAGAAACGCGGACTCAGCAGGTTGCTGCGCTGGGCAAACAGGGTGTCCAGGTTGTGGCCGTTGTACTCCAGTCCCTCGGGGCTATTGACCGAAAAGCTCATCTCGGCGGGTTGGCGCCCCACCCCGATCCGTGCCAGCAATTTGAGGAAGTTGGGGTAGGTGCGGTCGTTGAAGACGATGAAGCCGGTGTCGATGGCGTAACCTCTCCCACCCTGCTCCACCTCGACGGTGGCGGTGTGGCCTCCCAGGGTCGCTGCTGCCTCGAACAGGGTGACATCGTGCAGCTTGTGGAGCAGAAAACCGGCGGTGAGACCGGAAATANNAGTGGATATGGTGGCGCCCCCCTGCCAGCCCCGCCATGATGGTGCGGGAAGCCTCTTCCACCGTCACCAGACAGGGCATGGGAAAATCATTCTTGTCGGTGAGCGGCGTCTGCACGAAGCCCGGGCGGATCAGGGTCACCCCTATGCCCTTGCTGGCCAGATCCAGGCGCAAGGTATCCGCCAGATAGTCGAGGGCGGCCTTGGAGGCACCATAGGCTTCCGCCCTTGGCAGGGGCAGCCAGCTCACCGAAGAGCTGACGATGGCCAGGCGTGCCCCCTGCCCCAACCGCGGCAAAAAGACGGCCAGGGCGTTGCCGGTGGCGATGAGGTTGGTTTCGATGACCCGGGCGAACAGGGCGC
>NZ_CDDD01000003.1 GCF_000820165.1 Aeromonas taiwanensis | reverse complement strand
GAATCCTTTATCACCGACCACATTCTGAAAAACCCCGCCAAGGCGGGGTTTTTTGCTTTCTGTCGTCCGCTTTCCATCCTATTTGTCACGCCCGGTTACATTTCTGTCGGCTCTTTCCTGCACTGGGGTCGGGTATGCTGGGGAGAGATCCTCGGCATATGGACATTCGTGATTGAACCCTTTCTGGCTCGCATGCCCCAAATCCCTTCCTTCTGTTTGCACCAGCACCCTGGCCCTGGTTGTCATGGCGCTCGCTGGTTGCACCTACCATCCCCAACCCCAGGAGCTTCGGATGGAGGCCGCTCCCAGGCAGAGCGCTCCTCCGGTCTCGGCGCTGGTGACCGACGGGGGATTCTGCGTGGCTCTCGATGCCCGGGACAGGCTGGTCACCCAGCCCTGTGACCTGAGTACCCGCCAGCAATTTGGCTGGGATGCCGGCGCCCTGCAACTGGTGCAGCGTTGCCTGGTCGTCAGCGGTGGCAGCGAGCTGACCCTGGCCGGATGCGAGGATGGAAGCCGCCAATGGCAGTGGCAGGAGGATCGCCTGTTCAACCGCAAGGCCGGTCTCTGTCTGGATGTGGCGGGGCGCCGCCACAAGGCCGGCACGCCGCTGCGGCTGGCCGACTGCTTCGGGGGCGCCAACCAGAGTTTCCAGTGGCAGCGTGAAGGGAACCTGCTGGATCGACTGGAGCTGAATAGCCTCATCCGTTGAGGCGTGTCATCCATGCCAGATCGCGTCAGCTCAATGGGGGTGGCTGTGGGAGGCCGCGGTGGGGGCGACCG
>NZ_CDDD01000002.1 GCF_000820165.1 Aeromonas taiwanensis | reverse complement strand
GAGCCCCACGCTGACCCGGCTCATGGGGGGGGCTATTACAAGCTCGTCAACGAGAACCACCGCCGGGTCAGCGTGGGGCTCAACACCATGCTGTGGCATTACCAGCAGGATCTGAGCGGCTATACCCTGGGGCAGGGGGGCTACTACAGCCCGCAGGGATACTTCTCCCTCTCGGTGCCGGTCAGCTATCGTCAGCGCACGCCCGACTGGTCCTGGGAGCTGGGTGGGTCGGGTTCCTGGTCCCGCTCCCGCACCGACGACAGCCGCCGCTACCCGCTGGCGGAGCTGCTACCCACCGGCCTGCCGGACAGGAATGCACCGGTGGAGGGGGGCAGCAGCAGCGGCTTCGGCTACACCCTCAACGCCGTGGTGGAGCACCGTCTGACCGAGCACTGGCGCATCGGTGGACGGGTGGACATCCAGCAGGCGGACGACTACGCCCCCAGCCATGCCACCCTGTTCCTGCGCTACACCTTCAAGCCCTGGCAGGGGGATCTCGACATGCCGCCCCGGCCCCTCACCCCCTACGCGGACTTCGACTGACAGGGGCGCCCGAGCTCGCCGGGCGCCCCTGTCAGTCGA
>NZ_CDDD01000001.1 GCF_000820165.1 Aeromonas taiwanensis | reverse complement strand
AAGCACCGGGCTTATGCGGTGCAATGGCTCGGATTGGCGCTGGTGGTGCTGGTGGGCGGTCTGGTGCTAACGAGGAGGATGTCACCATGAATCCATGGCGTAGATGGCGCGTTCCCGTGCTCTTTGCTCTGGTGATCCTGCTGCCGGTGCTACTGGCGGCCCTGACCCTGAAGCAGGGCTGGTATGAAGCGGGCACCCGTAGCAAGGGGGTCTGGATGAATCAGGAGATCTATCTGCTGCCCCCCCTCCCGTCCCAGCAGAGCAAATGGCGGCTGGTCTATCTGGCGGCCCGAGAGTGCGAGGGGCTGTGCCGCCAGGTGCCGGAGTTGATGGCGCGGATCCAGACCGCACTGGGTCGCAATCTGGACAAGCTGGAGCTGGTACAACTGCCCCCTCGAAGTGGTACGGATGGCGAGGTGAGGGTGGGCGACATGCTGCTGGTGGACTCGCAGGGGCTGGCCATACTGCGTTACGAGGTCCCTGCCAGCACGGCGCAATGGCCGCTGTTTGGCAAGTCTGTGCTGTCGGATCTGCAGCAGCTGCTCAAGTATCAGCGAGGCGTGCAATGAAGGCGGAGATCACGATGGGGGCGGGCGACATGGCCCTGTCCGTTGCATAACCCGGAACCTGGCGTCGGCGAGGTAGCCTATGAAGATCCAGAAGATGTTGGCATCCATGGCCATAGTGCTGGCGGTGCTGGTGATCATGCTCGGTGCCTACACCCGCTTGACGGATGCCGGGCTGGCCTGTCCAGACTGGCCAGGTTGTTACGGCTCCCTGGCCATCCCCCACGCCGATCACGTCGAGCAGGCGGCCCAGCGTTACCCTGACAGCCCGCTAGTGCCTCACAAGGCGCGCAGCGAGATGGTACACCGCTACTTGGCCGGTGTGCTGGGGTGCCTGATTGCGGCCCTGTTCGCGCTGAGCTGGCGCGCAGGCGGTCGTCTGCGTCTGCTGTCGGGCACCTTGCTGGCGCTGGTGGTGGGGCAGGCGACGCTGGGCATGTGGACAGTGACCCTGGCACTGCATCCCCTGGTCGTCACCACCCATCTGCTGGGTGGGTTCACCATCCTGACTCTGCTGTGGCTCTATCGCCTCGCACTGGCGCGCCCGTCGGCGCCCCCCCGCAGCCACCATGGCCAGGGATTGCCCTGGCTGGGGAGCGCCGCCTGTGGCGTGTTGCTACTGCAGATTGCACTGGGAGGTTGGACGTCGGCGAACTACGCCGCCATGGCCTGCGTCGAGTTGCCATTCTGTCAGGGGGATTGGCAGGATCAGCTGCATTGGGAAGAGGCCTTCCACCTGCCGCTGGGGCATACCAGCTATGAATTCGGAGTGCTGAGCAAGGAGGCGCGTCAGACCATCCATATCGCCCATCGTCTGGGCGCCCTGGCTACCGCCCTGCTGGTGGGCGGTTTTGCCCTCGCCCTGATCCGCCAGAGGGCTTCTCTGCGGTGGCTCGGCGGGCTCTTGCTGGTCCTGCTGCTCGCCCAGATTGCGTTGGGGCTGGCGAACGTTCATCTGGCCTTGCCGCTGGCCAATGCACTCGCGCACAACCTGGTGGCGGCCCATCTGCTGGTGTGCTGTGTCCTGGCCCGTGGGTGCTTATCTCGCCCCCATGGTCCTCCCGTGCTGTCGCCCGTGGTGGCCAGGAGCCGGATATGAATGGCAAACCGCTGGCACAACGTGTCGCTCCCCGGCTGTGGCGGGACTATTACCAGTTGACCAAGCCCAAGGTAGTGGCGTTGCTGTTGCTGACGGCCTGGGTGGGCATGCTGCTGGCCGAGCCGACGCAGGCCTCTCTGGACGAGATGGTGCTGGGGTTGGGGGGAATAGGGCTGCTCGCCGCCGGGGCGGCGGCCATGAATCACTCCCTTGACCACGGTATCGATGCCCGGATGCGCAGGACGCGCTGGCGCCCGGTGGCCAGGGGAAGGATAGGACCGGGGCAGGCGATGACCTTCGCCGCCTCGCTGGCCCTGCTGGGATTTGTGCTGCTTTATTGGGGGGTGAATCCTCTGACCGCCTGGCTGACCCTGGCCAGCCTCCTCGGTTATGCGGTCGTCTATACCCTGCTGCTGAAGCGGGCGACCCCGCAGAACATCGTCATCGGCGGGCTGGCGGGTGCCATGCCGCCGCTGCTGGGCTGGACCAGCATCACTGGGCAGCTCTCGGCTGAGCCCTGGCTGCTGGTGATGATCATCTTTACCTGGACGCCTCCCCACTTCTGGTCCCTGGCCATCCATCGGCGTGATGACTATGCCGGCGCCGATATCCCCATGCTGCCGGTCACCCATGGCATCGGATTCACCAAGACGGCCATCCTGCTCTATCTGCTGATCCTGACTCTGGTCTGTCTGTTGCCCTACCTGATAGGCATGTCCGGGCTCATCTACCTGGTCGGTAGCCTGGGGTTGAACCTCGTATTCTGCTGGCATGGTTGGCTGTTGAAGTACGGGGAGCGGCCCGGTCAGGCGATGCGCACCTTCCGCTTCTCCATCTATCACCTGATGCTGCTGTTTGGTCTGCTGATCCTGGATCACCACTGGCTGTGGCGATTGTCGTGACGCCGATGGGAGCCAGGACAAGGTGAATGGCGGCTCAGTATCTGCGTACTGCCTTGACGACATCAAACAAGATGGCCCCTCAGGGCCATCTTGTTTTCAGGGAGGCAGGAGCCTAGAGCTTGACCATGATGTGGCGCGGCACAGTGTAATCTTCCAGCGCGTAGAGGGAGAGATCCTTGCCGTAGCCTGACATCTTCATGCCGCCGTGGGGCATCTCGGAGGTGAGCATGAAGTGGGTGTTGATCCAGGTGCAGCCGTACTGCAGGTGGCTGGCCACCTTGCTGGCAAGGCCGAGATCCCGTGTCCAGACCGAGCTGGCGAGGCCGTAGTCCGAGTCGTTGGCCCACTGCACCACCTGCTCGGCGTCGCTGAAGCGGGTCACCGACACCACGGGGCCGAATACCTCCCGGCGCACGATCTCATCCTCCTGACGGGCATGGGCGATCAGGGTCGGCTCGAAGAAGAAGCCGTTGCCGGGGCGGATCTTGCCCCCCGCCGTCACCTCAACATGACCGCTGCTCTGGGCCCGCTCCACGAAGCTGGCCACCCGGTTGCGCTGCCGGTCCGAGATGAGCGGCCCCATCTCCACCCCCTCCTCGCGTGGGCCGCCCACCTTGATGGAGGTCACCGCATCCGTCATGGCGGCGACGAACTTGTCGTAGATCTTGCCCTGGGCATAGATGCGGCAGGCGGCGGTGCAGTCCTGGCCGGCGTTGTAGAAGCCGAAGGTGCGGATGCCCGCCACCACGGCCTCCAGATCCGCATCGTCGAAGATGATGACCGGCGCCTTGCCCCCCAGCTCAAGGTGGGTGCGCTTCATGGTGCGAGCGGCGCTCTGCAGGATCTTCTGGCCGGTGGCGATGTCACCGGTCAGCGACACCATGCGTACCAGCGGGTGTTCCACCAGTGGTGCCCCCACGCTCTCGCCCCGGCCGCAGACGATGTTGATGACGCCGCGGGGGAAGAACTCGCTGGCCAGCTCCGCCAGGCGCAGGGCGGTGAGCGGGGTCTGTTCGGAGGGCTTGAGTACCACCGTATTGCCGGCGGCGAGCACGGGGGCCATCTTCCAGGCCGCCATCATCAACGGATAGTTCCAGGGGGCGATACTGCCCACCACGCCGATGGGATCGCGGCGGATCATGCTGGTGTGCCCCTCGATATACTCCCCGGCGAGCGGCCCCTGCAGGCAGCGGGCGGCGCCGGCGAAGAAGCGGAAGCAGTCCACCACCGCCGGCAGCTCGTCATTGAGCACCGCCAGATAGGGTTTGCCGCAGTTGAGGGATTCGAGCGCCGCAAACTCCTCGGCGTGGCGTTCGATGGCATCGGCCAGGCGCAGCAGCAGGGTACTGCGCTGAGCTGGTGTGGTGCGGCTCCACTGGGCGAAGGCGCGCTGGGCGCCGTTCACCGCCCGGTTCACCTGCTCGAACGAGGCTTCTGGCACCGAGGCGAGAAGCTCACCGGTGGCCGGGTTGAGGATGGGCTCGGCCTGGCCGTCACCGGTGACGAACTGACCGTCGATCAAGAGTTGGGTAGAGAGTTTCATGGTTGCATCCTTGCGCACGCGTTGAGTCGTTATTTGCCACTGCCGGCGACGTCCTGGCCGTCGCGGGTGAGGTAGTAGGCAAGCAGAATGGGAATGGTGGTGAAGGCCACTATGATGAGCGCCACCACGTTGGTGACCGGCCTGTCCCGTGGCCGGATCAGCTCCTGATACATCCAGATCGGCAGCGTGGTCTGCTGGCCGGCGGTGAAGGTGGTGACGATCACCTCGTCAAAGCTCAGCGCAAACGCCAGCATGCCCCCCGCCAGCAGCGCGGTGGCGAGGTTGGGCAGGATCACGTAGCGCAGGGTCTGGAAGCCGTCGGCACCGAGATCCATCGACGCCTCGATGAGGCTCTGGTTGGTGCGGCGAAAGCGTGCCAGGGCGTTGTTGTAGACCACCACCACGCAGAAGGTGGCGTGACCGATGACGATGGTCCAGAAGCTGAAGGGGATCTCCATCACCCCATAGGCGGAGCGCAGCGCGATGCCGGTGACGATGCCGGGCAGGGCGATGGGCAGCACCAGCAAGAGCGACACCACCTCCTGGCCGAAAAAGCGGCTGCGGGCGATGGCCCCCGCCGCCAGAGTGCCGAGCACCATGGCTACCAGGGTGGCGAGCCCGGCCACCTCCAGCGACAGCTGGATGGCGCGCCACACGTCGGGGCGGTTCAGGGTCACCTCGAACCACTTGAGGGTGAGCCCGGGGGGCGGGAACTGGTAGCTCTTGCTCTCGCTGGTGAAGGCGTAGAGGAAGATGAACAGGATCGGGAAGTGCAGGAACAGGAGGCCGCCGATGGCCGCGTACTTGAGCAGGCCGGATGGCTGGTTCGTAGAGGGATTAGAGCGCATCGAAGGCCCCCAGACGTTTTGCTATCGCCAGATAGATGGCAATGATGAGGATGGGCACCAGCGAGAAGGCGGCGGCGAAGGGCAGGTTGCCCGCCGTGCCCTGCTGCATGTAGACCACCTGGCCTATGTACATGGTGGAGTTGCCTATGATGCCGGGGATGATGTAGTCCCCCAGCGTCAGGGAGAAGGTGAAGATGGAGCCCGCCACCACACCGGGCAGGGCCAGCGGCAGGATCAGGGTGCGAAAGGTCTGGGCCGGGGTGGCGCCGAGATCGCCGCTCGCCTCCAGCAGGGAGCGCGGGATCCGCTCCACCGCTGCCTGGATGGGCAGGATCATGAAGGGCAGCCAGACATAGACGAACACGATGAAGGTGCCGATGCGCGAGAACGACAGCGACGGCCCCCCGATCACTGGCAGCGATAGGATGGCGTCCAGCAGCCAGTCCAGCCCCAGTGTATCCGCCAGCCAGCTGATGACCCCCTCCTTGGCCAGGATCAGCTTCCAGGCGTAGACCCGCACCAGATAGCTGGACCAGAGCGGCAACATGATGCCGACGTAGAACAGGGCCCGGGTCTTGCCGCTGGTGTAGCGCGCCATGTAGTAGGCCACCGGAAAGCCGAGCAGGGCGCAGGCCAGGGTCACCAGCAGGGACATGCCGACGGTGCGCAGGATCACGTCCAGGTTCTCTACCCGCAGCAGGGCGACGAAGTTCTGCAGGCCCAGCTCGTGGCGGATCTGGCCGCTGAACTCGTCCAGCCCGAAGAAGGCGTTGGAGAGCAGCATCAGCAGGGAGCCCACGTAGATGATGCCGAGCCAGAGCAGGGGCGGCCCGAGCAGGATGGCCAGCAGCAGGCCGGAGCGGCCGTAGAGCAGGGTAGAGAGGCGCCGCAGCGGCCTGACGCGAACGGAGTCGGTAGCGTGGCTCATGGCAAGGCTCGCACTGTGGGGGGCGCTCATGATTGAGCTCCCTGGTGGGCGGTGTGCAGACGATGGATCGCCTGTTCCGGCCAGCTGAGGCTGACCCGGGTGCCACGGGGCAGGCGGGCCTGGCCCTCGTTGGGATGGTTGACGATAAGCTCGAGCTGTTCACCGAGATCGACCCGGTAGCGCACGAAGGGGCCGAGGTACTCCACCTCGCGCACCTCCCCGGACCAGCCGGGCGTGCCGGCCTCGGCGAGGCGGATCCGCTCCGGGCGCACCATCATCTGGCGAGCATCACCGCACAGACGGCGGGCCTGCTCCCCTTCAAACAGGTTGACGGTGCCGACGAAGCGGGCGACGAAGGGGGTGGCGGGGGCGTCGTAGATGGTGTCCGGCGCGGCGATCTGCTCGATCTTGCCCTGATTGAAGATGCAGATGCGGTCGCTCATGGAGAGCGCCTCCTGCTGATCGTGGGTGACGAAGATGAAGGTGATGCCGAGCTGGCGCTGCAAGGCTTTGAGCTCGAGTTGCATCTGCTCGCGCAGCTTGAGGTCGAGCGCCCCCAGCGGCTCGTCCAGCAGCAGGATGCGCGGCTGGTTGATCAGCGCCCGGGCGATGGCGATGCGCTGGCGCTGGCCGCCGGAGAGCTGGCCGGGCTTGCGGTTGCCGACGCCGGGCAGGCGCACCAGCTCCAGCATCTCGTCCACCTTGCGATAGCGCTCCGCCTTGGCCACCCCCTTGAGCATCAGGCCGTAGCCTATGTTGTCGCGCACATCCATGTTGGGGAACAGGGCGTAGTCCTGAAACACGGTATTGAGGTTGCGATCGTAGGGGGGCACGGTGGAGCAGGGTTCACCGAACAGCCGGATCTCCCCCTCGCTCGGGTACTCGAAGCCCGCGATCATCCGCAGGCAGGTGGTCTTGCCGGAACCGCTCGGCCCCAGCAGGGTGAAGAACTCGCCGGCGGGGATCTGGAAGGAGATGTCGTCGACCGCCTTCACCTCGCCATAGTGGCGGCTGACCCGGTCAAATTGTACGGCTGTCATGGTACGTCCTTGTCTGTGGGAAGCGGGCCGGACTCCTGTCCGGCCCAGTGGTTACAGCATTGCCTGGATCAGCGGCCACCCAGGATGGCGATATAGTCCGAGACCCAGCGGTAGTAGGGCACACAGGTTCCCTGGCTCTTGCACTGGGAGACGGGGGTGCGCCAGAAGTGCACGCGATCGAAGTTGTCGATGCCGTTGGTCTTGCACCCTTCCGGGCCCAGCAGGGCATTGCCCTCGCAGGCGGCCGGCACCACGGGCACGGAACCGAACCAGGAGGCGAGATCCCCCTGCAGCTTGTTGTTGAGGGAGTGCTCCAGCCACTTATAGGCACAAGTGAGGTTCTTGGCCTCGCTGTGCACCATGCTGGTGTCGGCCCAGCCGGTGACGCCTTCCTTGGGCACTGTGGTAGCGACGGGCTGCTTGTCGGCGATCAGGGTATTGGCCTGGAACGGCCAGGAGCCGGAGGCCACCACCCCTTCGTTCTTGAAGTCGTCGATCTGGACGAAGGCGTCATGCCAGTAGCGTCCCACCAGCTGGCGTTGCTTGCGCAGCAGGTCGAGGGAGGCCTTGTACTGATCTTCGTTCAGCTCGTAGGGATCCTTGATGCCGAGCGCCGGCTGGTGGGTCATCAGATAGAGGGCGGCATCGGCGATGTGGATGGGGCCGTCAAACGCCTGCACCCGCCCCTTGTTGGACTTGCCATCTGCCAGGGTTTGCTCTTCGAACACCACGTTCCAGGAGTCCGGCGCCTTGGGGAACACCTTGGTGTTGTACATCAATATGTTGCCGCCCCACTGGTAGGGCACACCGTAATGTTTGCCGTCCACCGTGTGCCAGGGGGCATTCTGCAGCCGGGGATCAATTTTGCTGTAGCTCGGAATGAGCGCCAGATTGAGTGGCTGCACCTTGCCGCCGGCGATGAGGCGCAGGCTGGCGTCACCGGAGGCGGTCACCAGGTCGAAGCCCCCCTCGTTCATCAGCGCCACCATTTCGTCCGAGGTGGCGGCCGTTTTGACATTGACCTTGCAGCCGGTCTCTTTCTCGAAGCCGGTGACCCAGTCGTAGTTCTTGTCGGTCTCGCCGCGCTCCACGTAGCCAGCCCAGGCCACGATGTTGAGCTGGCCTTCACCCTTGCCGAGGGTGGTCGGGGCGGCCTGGGTCTGGCCGACCATCAGGACGGGGATCAGAGCCAGGGTCAGGGGGGTCAGTTTCATCTTGCTCTCCTTGCATGGGCGGGCACGGTTGTGGTGCCTCACTGACAATTAACATCATGTTAACCAGCCATGAGCGTAGGAGAAGCCGACAGTAATGAGAATTTCAATTTTTAACGGCTTAGGTATCTGAAAAATCAATACCGATTGCATATGAATCTGATTTTTGGTTGCAGCCCCCTAGTCAGTCGCACGGGGTCTGAGTCAGCGGGGGAGGGGCTGGCGTGACCGCAGCCGACTCTGGTCTCGCGCGATGTCGATGAACTCGCGGGCGGTCCACTCCAGTCGTGAACCCCGCCGCCACACCAGGCCGATATCGATGGCGGGGATGGGCTCCTTGATGGTGCGGGCCTCGACCCGCTCCTGCTCCAGGGACCAGGGACGATAGGCAAAATCCGGCAGCAGGGCGAGCCCTAGCTGGCTCGCTACCAGGCTGCGCACCGCTTCCACCGAGGCGGTGCGCAGCACGATGCGCGGCGCTATGCCATAGCGCCGCAGGCCGCCACCGATGATCTGGTCCAGCTGGTCGGCGGTCAGGGAGATCATGGGCTCTTCACCGAGCGCCTTGAGGGAGAGAGTCGACTCGGCGCAGAGGGGGTGGTTGGCGGCGAGCCAGACCCGCAACGGCGAGCGGGTCAGCAGTTCGGTATCGAATGCCTCCTGGCGGATGGTGCGGTTGGTCATCAGGATCCCTACATCCACCTCGCCGTTGACGATCTGATGCTCGAGGTAGGGCTGCTCGTCCTCCTTCACCTCTATCTGCACCGCGGGAAAGGCACGGCGAAAGCGGCCAAGGGCCTCCGACAGGTAGTAGCCGGCTACCAGCGTCGTCACCCCTATGGTGAGCTTTCCCTGATCCTGCTGGGCCACCGCCTTGAGAGACTGGCTGGCCTCTGTCATGGCGCCGAGGATGCGGCGGGCGTGGAGCAGAAACTGGTGGCCCTGGGTGGTGAGACTGACCCCGCGCGGATTGCGCTCGAACAGGGGGGCGCCGAGTTCGGTCTCCAGTTCGCGGATGGCGCTGGTGACCGCCGACTGGGAGATGTGCAGCTCGGCGGCGGCCCGACTGACGGAGAAGCTGTCGGCTACCGCCACGAAATAGCGGATCTGGCGAAAGGTGAAGTTCATCTGGGCATCCTGCCACGTGTGACCTGGGTGATGGCAAGCTTAACCTCGAATCGCGCCCAGACAAAAGGCGCCGTGCTGGCGCCTTTGTCGTGATTTTTCCTGCGGTTAGCGGGAACTGGCTGCCTCGATCACCGGCACCCGGGTCACCCCCTTGCCCAGATAGGCGAGGGTGATGGTCACTATGATGCAGGTGAAGCTGAGCCACATGTAGGGCAGATAGTCGAGGGTGGCAACCCCCAGCACGCCGGCCATGAAGATGCCGTTGTCGCTCCAGGGCACCATGCCGCAGGTGAGGGTGCCGCCAAACTCGGCGTTGCGGGAGAGGTTCTTGCGCGCCAGCCCCAGGCGGTCATAGTTCTTGGCCATGATCTTGGGGGTCAGGATCAGCGACACGTACATGGCCGAGCCGAATACGTTGGCCAGGAAGGCGGTGCCTATGGTGTGGGTGGTCAGGCTGCCGGCACCGTTGATGCGCTTCTCGAAGGCGCTGGCTATCACTTCCAGAATGCCGACCTTCTCCAGCAGACCGCCAAACCCCAAGCCGAAGATGATGACGGCCACGGATCCCAGCATGGACTCCATGCCGCCGCGCCCCAGTATGTTGTCGATGAAGTCGACGCCGGAGGTGATGGCAAACGGGCTGTAGGCGGAGTGCATCGCCTTCACCGGATCCATGTCCTGGAACAGGATGGCCCAGACAAGGCCCAGCAGGGCGCCGAAGCTGATCACCGGGAAGGCGGGCTTGCGGTTGGCCAACAGGCCCAGCACCAGCACCACGGGTACTATGGCCAGGGGGGTGATGTTGAACTGCTTGTCGAGGGCCTCCATCACCAGGTTGACCTGCTCCAGGCTGACGTTGCCGGAGTACTGCATGCCGACCACGGTGAACAGGGCGGCGGTGATGACGTAGGAGAACAGGCTGATGGGCAGCATCCCCTTGATGTGCTCCATCACGTCGACGTTGGACATGGTGGAGGCCAGCACCACGGAGTCGGAGAGCGGAGAGAGCTTGTCACCGAAGTAGACGCCGGAGAGCACGGCACCGGCGACCAGCGGTGCCGGGACTCCCAGGCTGTGGCCGATCCCCATCATGGCGATGCCAGCGGTGGCGGCCGAGCCCCAGGAGGTGCCGGTGGCCAGGGAAGTGAGGGAGCAGATGAGCAGGGTCGCCAGCAGGAAGATGGAGGGGTGTATCACCTTGAGGCCGAAATAGATGATGCTGGGGACGATGCCGCCGGCAATCCAGGTACCGACCAGAGCACCGACGGAGATCAGTATCAGGATGGCCCCCATCCCCTTGGCGACGCCATCGACGGCGGCCTGCTCCAGGGATTTGTAATCGTGACCCAGCTTGATGCCGAGCCCCATGATGACGAACCAGGCGATGAACAGGGCCAGCTGGATCGGCAGATCGAGCACGCTGGTGAAGGAGAAGGCCAGGGCCAGGAAAATGGCCAGGCAGGCAAACACCTGCAGCATGCTCGGCAATCGGATGTGGTTGTGTTGGTTTTGCATAGATACGTCCTAAACTCTTGCTCGCCAAGGTCGGTCCCTCTCGTCCTGTGGATACACGTATCCCGAGGGGCCCACCCAAAAGAGGGCGCAATCTACCATAAACAGAAGGTATGAATTTCCAACTTATTTATCAAAAATGTATTTTTGTTTGATAAATCTACAAAATTGTTGATCTGAACGAGGTTTCTTTCATCTCTGGGAGCCGTCGCTCAATTGAGGAAAACCCATAGAAAAGTCCGATTGCGCCCCTGCTGATAGCAAGTGATAATCATTATCATCTTTGTGCTGTGGGTATCATGACCATGATCTGGATAGTGCGCTGTCTTCTATTGGCGGGTTTGCTGCTGACCTTGGCCTGGGCTCAGGAGAGGGCATACGGTCTGTGGAGCCTGGGCTTCTTGCTGGCAGCCTGGGTCATGGTGGAACCCAGGCTGAGGCCGGCGCTGATCCTGCTGCCGGTGGCCGGTATGACGGGGGTCGTCACCCTGCTCTGGCAGCAGAGCTGGATGTAGTCAGCGAGCGGGGACGGCCTGGATCTGGTCATAGGCCCGGCGCAGCGATGCAATGACCTTCTGCTCCATCTCGGTGCGCTCGGCCTCGGTGGTGAAGTAGAGCATGTCTACCTCGTGACGGATGTAGTGGGAGGGAAGCTGATTGAGGGCCAGACAGCAGAGGTCGGCAAGCTGGTGTGCGGGCAGCGTGCGATCCAGCCCCTGTTTCTCTATTTCCTTGAGCACCAGATGTTCGTAGAAGTTGTGAATGTCGGTATCCAGGATCATATGCATTCCTTGGCATGACGATGGGCGGTGAGTCGTCAAAAGCATAGTCATAACAAGGGGTAAAAACAAAAGGCCCGTCACTTTCGTGATGGGCCTTTTGCATAATGAATGGTGCGAAGAGAGGGACTCGAACCCTCACATCCGTGGGACACTAACACCTGAAGCTAGCGCGTCTACCAATTCCGCCACCTTCGCACACTGATTTTTTCCAGCTGGTTTTTAAATGCGGTTGGAGCGCATTGCTCTGTGTTTACATGTCAGAATCATGGTGCGAAGAGAGGGACTCGAACCCTCACACCCGGGGGGCACTAACACCTGAAGCTAGCGCGTCTACCAATTCCGCCACCTTCGCACATCGGGTTATCAGTCTGGATTTACATGCTGTCTGATAAAAGCATGGTGCGAAGAGANNGGGTTATCAGTCTGGATTTATATGCCGTCTGATAAGAGCATATTGCAGTATGGTGCGAAGAGAGGGACTCGAACCCTCACATCCGTGGGACACTAACACCTGAAGCTAGCGCGTCTACCAATTCCGCCACCTTCGCATCACTGCGGTGGGGGATTCTATAGAGTTTTGGGGGGGCGTCAACAGCCAAAAGGGACTTTTTTCGCTGTTGACGGATAAAGCTGCATCAAGGGCACAAAACTTCAGCAATAGGGGTCAGTTCGTGGCCAGTGCATCGCGATACATCTGCTCGTACAGGGGGACGGAGTCCGCCCAGTCGAAGCGGGTGTTCATGGCGTTGTGCTGGATCCTGGCGAAATGCTCGGGCTCTTGCAGGTAGTGGAGCAGGCTGCGCCGCATGGCATCGAGCAGGGTGCTGGCGGTGGGATCGTTGAAGCAGAACCCGGTCGCGTGTTCGGGGTTGGCATCCCAATCCACCACAGTATCTTTCAAACCGCCGACGGCCCGCACCAGCGGCAGGGTGCCATAGGCCAGACTGTACATCTGGTTGAGTCCGCACGGCTCAAACAGGGAGGGCATCAGGAAGAAGTCGGCGCCAGCCTCCACCAGGTGGGCCAGGCGGTCGTCATAGGCGTTGATAAAGGCAAACTTGTCTGGATGCTGCTGGGCAATGGCCTGCAACTGGGCGGCGAGAGAGGGATCGCCAGAGCCTACTATCACCACCTGGACCCGGTGTTGCAGGAACTTGTCCAGGGTCGGGATCAGCAGGTGCACCCCCTTCTGTTCGGTCAGCCGGCATACCATGCCATAGATGGGCAGATCGTCGACGGGCAGCCCCGTCTCCTGTTGCAAGACGCGCTTGCAAACGTGTTTTCCGGCCAGGTTGTCGGCGTCATAGGTAGCGGGCAGCAAGGGATCGCTTGAGGGATCCCAGTCGTGATAGTCACACCCGTTGAGGATGCCTCTCAGGTCGGCTGCGCGCTGCTGGAAGACGCTGGCCATGCCGTGGGCCCCGAGGTGGGTCAGCAGCTCGCTGGCGTAGTTTGGGCTCACCGCATTGATCTTGTCCGCATAGAGCACCCCGCACTTGAGCAGGTTGATGTGACCGTAGTCGTAGTTGATCCGCCGCTCGTAGTCGCTGATCTCCGGCACGGCCCAGAATTGCTGGCGGTCGAACACCCCCTGAAAGGCGGCGTTGTGGATGCTGATGACCGATCGGGTGCGCTGGAAGAAGGGGTTGTGGGCATGGCGTGTCTTGAGCAACAGCGGCAGCAGGCCGGTATGCCAGTCGTTGCAGTGGACGATGTCGGGAGCAAAACCCAGCTGTTCACAGGCATGGAGGGCCGCTGCAGCCAGGAAGGCAAAACGCTCGCCGTTATCGGGATAGGCCTGATTGTTCTCGGCGTAGAGCTGAGGGCGGTCGAAATACTGCGGGCAATCGATCAGATAGACACAGATTCCGTCCAGATCCAGCTGATGGATACGATAATCGATGTCGCTGCTGTCCTGCGGAGTGGGCAGCCATCGCGAGGCGAGCAGGGTGGCTTCGTCCCGGCGTTTGATGGTCTTGTAGAAGGGTAGAATGATGCGCACATCGTGGCCCTCCCGGGCGAGATGCAGCGGTAGGGCCTTGGCGACATCCGCCAGGCCCCCGGTCTTCACCAGCCCCTCGACCTCCGAGGCTACAAACAGGATTTTCAGTGGGTTAATAGCCAACTCTTGCTCCCTTAGGTACCACGACGATACCGCCTTCGGACACGGTAAACCTTTCTCTGTCATGGTCCAGATTCTCACCGATCACGGTGCCGGGTGCAATTTCAACGTTTTTGTCGATGATAGCGCGCCGAATTGAGCAGCCCTCACCGATTTTCACATCCCCGAGCAGCACGGATTCGCTGATGTGGCTGCAGGGGCCTATATTGCAGCGGAATCCCAGAATGGATCGCTGGATCTGGCTGCCCTGAATGAAACAGCCGCCAGAGATCAGAGAGTTGGCGATCTTGACCTTGCAGTCATCGGTGTCGATGAAGGTGGCGGGGGGCAGAGGCGGATAGTGGGTGTGCAGCGGCCACTTGCGGTTGTAGAGGGAGAAGGGGGCATCGTCTGCCACCAGGTCCATGTGTGCCTGCCAATAGGAGTCGAGTGTCCCCACATCGCGCCAGTAGACGTTGGGCTTCTCCCCCGGGATCACGTTGGTACTGTAGTCGTAGACATAGACAGGGGCACGGGGGAACAGGCTGGGGATGATGTCCTTGCCGAAATCGTGGCTGGAGTGCTCCTCGGCGGCATCCCGCTTGAGCTCGCGATAGAGAGCCTCGGTCTCGAAGATGTAGTTGCCCATCGACACCAGCGCCTGGGTGGGATCGCCGGGGATGTGTTTCGGGTGCTTCGGCTTCTCCTCGAAGCCGATCATGCGCCCTTCCTGATCCACCTCGATCACCCCGAAGGCGCTCGCTTCCTCGATGGGCATGCGCAGTGCCGCGACGGTCAGGGCGGCGGCCTTCTGTTTGTGGAAGCTCACCATCTGGCTCACGTCCATCTTGTAGATATGATCGGAGCCGAAGATGCAGACGTGCTCGGGATCGGAGATCTCGATGAAGCGCAGGTTCTGGTAGATGGCGTCCGCGGTGCCGTCATACCAGCGCTTGCCCATCCGCATCTGGGCCGGAATGGGGTCGATGAAGCGGTCGGTGATGCCGACGATGTTCCAGCCTTTCTTCATATGCAGGTAGAGAGACTGGGACTTGAACTGGGTCAGCACGTAGATGCGCAGGAAGTCGGCGTTGACGAAGTTGTTGAGGACGAAGTCGATCAGGCGGTAACTGCCGCCGAAGGGGACCGAGGGTTTGCTGCGGGTGGTGGTCAGTGGCTGCAGCCGGGTGCCTTCACCGCCAGCCAGTATCATGGTGAGTATGCCTGCCATCGTCTTTCTCTCCCTGAATTCATGCCTTGAAAAGGTTTTCATGTTGCTGCGAAAAAACACCCCTAAAGGGGTGGTAAACGTTTTCTTGGTACCTTAACAGATCCCTTCTGGCACTCTCTACTTGTTTTATTACAACCGTTGCACTTATTTAAGCTTTGCTCAGATACACCTTGAATTTGGCATCGCCCGCGATCACCCCGGTCTGTCTGAAATGCGCTTCCAGTATAGGCTGGTATCTCAGGAAGGCGTTGGCGACTATGGTCAGTGCACCGTCGCGGGCCAGATAGTCGGGGGCTTTGGCCAGGAAGGTTTCGGTGGCGGCATAGAAGGTCTTGAGTCCGGCATGGAAGGGGGGATTCGAGACGATGTGTTGGAATCTTTCGTCAATATCGGAGTACACGTCGGAAGCATGGACGCGCCCGGTCAGGCCGTTGACCGCCAGGGTGCGGCGACTGGACTCCAGCGCCAGGGCGTTGATATCCACCATGGTGACGGCCAGGTCAGGATTGCGCCTGGCCAGGACCGAGCCGATGACGCCAGCGCCGCAGCCAAAGTCGAGCAGCTTGCCCGCCATGGGGGGCAGGCTGGCCAGCAGCATCTGGGTGCCGAGGTCCAGGCCGTCGGCGCTGAAGACACCTGGTAGGGCCATGACGGTCAGGGCGGTGTCGCCCGCCTGGCACTCGTAGCGGCTGAACCAGGCATCCAGCTCGAACGGGGCGACCGGCTTGTTGAGCACGCCGTGGAAAAGGGAGCAGCGGCGTGCCGAGTCTCGCTTGACCGGTTTTTCCCCGTAGGGGGCCAGCAGCTTGTCGGCGCCGTTGATGCCGCCCCGGTTTTCGCCAGCCAGGAACAGGTCGGCACCGCTCTCCAGCAGCGGCGTCATCATGGCGAGCAGGTACTGCGCCTCGGCCTTGGCCTTGGGCATCAGCAGCAGCAGGGCGTCGAAGCGAGGGGCTCCGCCGATCTGGTGACCGAACTGGATGGCCTCTCCCAGCACGCTATGCTGGCTTCGGTAGTAGCAGTAGTCGGTGGTGAAGACGGTCAGGGAATCGGCCAGTTCGGCCAGTTGCCGGGGGTAGTCGTCCTCCAGGGCGCCGCACACCAACAGCCGCTTGCCGACAAAGAGGGCTTGGTTACGTTCCAGCATCTGGCTGACGACACTGACAGGACGGCTCATTGGGACTCTCCACGCATTTTGGGGCGGCTATTATACATGGCTGCTTTCGCCTTGACATTTATGCCGTGTTCCCGAAATATGCCAAGACACCTTATTTACCCAGAGATGATGCAATGCGGTCATGCGTATCGAAACGAAAGCATAAACACAGCCTGACATTCGGGCCTGCTGGCGTGCGCGCGTAACCTCTCATCCCTGAGACGATTCAAGCCCCGGTAGCGACCCCCGTACCGGGGCTTTTTATTGGCCAATTCATTTGTTTAGGAGAAGGAAATCCCATGTTTCAAGGTTCGATAGTCGCCCTGATCACCCCATTTCGACAGGGCCAGCTGGACGAGGCCGCACTGACTCGCCTGGTGGAGTGGCACATAGAGCAGGGGACCCATGGCATAGTGCCGGTCGGCACGACGGGGGAGAGCCCGACCCTGACCCACGACGAGCATTGCCGCGTGGTCGAGCTGGTGGTCAAGCAGGTGGCGGGGCGCATTCCCGTCATCGCCGGTGCCGGGTCCAACAACCCGGTCGAAGCCATTGAATATACCCGTTACGCCGAACAGGCCGGCGCGGATGCGACCCTGCATGTGGCGGGGTACTACAACCGTCCCAACCAGGAGGGGCTCTATCACCACTTCAAGGCGGTGCATGACGCCACCACCAAGCCCATCATCGTCTACAACATTCCGCCCCGTGCCATCGTCGACGTGCAACCGGCAACCCTGGCCCGTCTGGCCGAGCTGCCGCGCATCGCCGGCGTGAAGGACGCCACCGGCGATCTGGCCCGCCCCTGGGTGGAGCGTCAGCTCATCAAGAAGCCCTTTGCCTGGCTCTCCGGTGAAGATGCCACCGCCGTGGCCTACAACATCGGCGGTGGTCAGGGTTGCATCTCGGTCACTGCCAACGTGGCCCCCAAGCTGGTGGCCGAAGTCCAGAACCTGGCCCTGGCCGGCGAGTGGCAGGCCGCCCGCGAATTGCAGGACAAGCTCATTCCGCTGCACCAGGCCATGTTTGCCGAGCCGAGCCCGGCGGGCGCCAAGTATGCGGTCTCCCTGCTGGGGCTGTGCAGCGAGGAGTGCCGCCTGCCGGTGATGCCGCTGTCGGATGCCACCCGCGAGCGGATCCGCAGCGCCATGCAGGCCTTGAATCTGCTGTAAAAACTGAGCTCTGGATCTCGCTTTTGATTGTCCGGTCAATTAATGGCCGGGCTTTGCCGATATACTCGCTTGGATACAACCAAGGATGATTTGGCATGAAAGAATGGGATCCGGAGCACTTCACCAGTTTTGAACATCTCTGTGAAGTGACGCTGTCTGCGGTCAGAGAAAAGACCGAGGCCGAACAGATCTATCTGTGGCTGCGGGCTCCGACGGCCCAGCTCTATCACTATCGCCCCGAACAGGGGTTGCTCTGCCTGAGCGCCGACAACCTGGCCTCCCTCGAACTGCCCATCCTCTTCATCGAACAGTCCCTCGAACTCGGCCAGCTGCTGGTGGAGCCGCTCGCGCCGACTCATGCCATCTGGGATAGCGTGGAGCCGGAGTTCCCGCGCCTGCGGGCCTGTTTCCCCCTCAAACGCCACAAGGGATTGGAGGCCGTGGTCTATCTGGAGACCCGGCGCCGTCTCGATCGCCTGCCCCGACGCCAGCAGCAGAGCATCCAGTTGCTGATGCACTATCTTGCCGCCGAGCTGGAGAGCCGGCGACTCGCGGGGCAAGTCGATCAGGAGCGGGATCAGCGGCTCCACACCCAGGCCGATCTCGTGCGCAGCCAGGCCCTGCAGGACTCCTTCCTCAGCATGCTGCAGGCGCTGCATCAGGTGGGGGTCAAGCTCTCCCGCTGCGAAAGCGAGGATCGTCTGCTGCACGATGCAGTGGCACTTGCCCGCCAGGAGTTGCAGTTTGACCGCATCGCCATTTTCCTGACGGACAGCGAATTCAAGACCATGCACGGCACCTGGGGCACCAACGAGGCGGGTGAGCTCATCGACGAGCGCCATTTCATCAGCCCCATTCCGGATCACCCCACGGTGCAGGAGGCGCTGCGACGAAAAGACTATGTCCTGGTGCTGGAGGACACGCCTCTCTATTACGAGAAACAGGAGGTGGGTCGCGGCTGGAACGCCATGGTGTCGCTCTGGGACGGGAGTACCCCCATCGGCTGGATCGCCGCCGACAACCTGCTCTGGCGGCGTCCCCTCAAAACGTACCAGAGCGAGATCTTCAAGCAGTATGCCGCCGTGCTCTCCCAACTGCTGATCCGCCAGCGCACCCAGGCCAAGCTGGAGCGCTTCAACCGGGATCTGGAACTGCGGGTGCAAGAGCGAACCCGGCAGCTGGCCGACACGAACCGGGCGCTGGAAGAGGCGAACCGGCGTCTCTCCCTCTTGTCCCTGGAGGATCCCCTGACCGGGATCGCCAACCGCCGCCAGTGGGATATCACCATGGAGCGGGAGTGGGAGCGGGCACGCCGCCACCAGGGGGTCCTGGCAGTGCTGATGATCGACGTGGACGAGTTCAAGTCCTACAACGATCACTTCGGCCACGGCAAGGGGGATCAGTGTCTGCAGCGGGTCGCGGCCCTGCTGCAGGAGACGGAGCGGCGGCGCACCAACCTGGTGGCCCGCTATGGCGGGGAGGAGTTCGTGATCCTGCTGTGTACCCCGCAACCGGGGGAGGCGGAGCGGCTGGCGGAGCAAATCCATCGGGGCTTGTCTGCGCTGCAGATCCCGCATCCCGCATCCCGGGTGGCACCTCAGCTCACGGTCAGCATCGGCTTCAGCTATCTCGTCCCCTCATCGGACAAGGGGTGGCAGACCCTCACCGAGCAGGCGGATCAGGCGCTCTATCATGCCAAGTCCCAGGGACGGGCCCGTACCCTGGCCTATCTGTCGGGCTGACCCGTTGTCGAAGGCCCTCCCTCTGGGGGACGAGATTAATGCGGTGGCAAGCGTTTATCGCCATCTGGCACATGGCGATGCCCCCCGGCTCTGGCTAGAATGAAGGCCCATTTTCGACAGACAGATCCTGCACCATGACCCTATCCGGATTTCAAGGCCTGGTTTTCGACCTCGACGGTACCCTGGTGGATTCCATGCCGTTGCACCTGGCCGCCTGGGAGCACACCGCCCGCGAGTTTGGTTTTCAGTTCGATGCCGACTGGTTCTATGAACTGGGGGGCATGCCCAGCCGCAAGATAGCCCTGCTGGTGGCCGAGGTGCAGCAAGTGGCACTGGATCCGCTGGTGGTGACCCGCTGCAAGACGGAACACTACGTGGCCAACCTGCACAAGGCGACCCCTTTCCCGGCCATGCTGGATCTGGTCGAGCGCTATCACGGTCGCATTCCCATGGGGATCGGGACCGGCTCCCCCCGCATCAATGCCGAGGCAGTACTGCGCAATACCGGGCTCGATCGCTATTTCCCCGTGGTGGTCACCGCCGACGACGTGGATCTGCACAAACCCCATCCGGATACCTTCCTGCTGGTTGCACGCCGCCTGGGTGTGGAGCCGGGTCAATGTCTGGTGTTCGAGGATACGGGTATAGGTGCGCAGGCCGGTGAGGCCGCGGGCATGCAGGTCTGCATGGTCAGAGAGGGAATGCCGGTCGGGCTGACCTACTGATCATGGCGTGACGGCCATGAGCGCCGAAGCGGAGGAGAAGACCCACTCTCATACGGGACAGGCAAAACATGAGAGTGGGGATCTTGGGGAGGTCACTGGCTGACGCAGCGACACGCCCGGCGGAGGAAGAAGGCGAGCATTACTGCTCGCTGCTGCCACCCTGATTGTCGTCATAGCGGCTCGGGGCACCGTGGGGGCGCGGCGCCATGGAGACGCGCGGTTTGCGGGCGCGCTGGATGCTGACCGCAGGGCGGCCGGAGTGCATGGCGATGGTGGAAATCTTGGCCTTGTAGACCAGTTGCTGGTTGCCGTGTGCATCTGTCAGCAGCACGCTGTACTGATCGAAGCCGCTGATGGTCCCCTCCAGCTTGATGCCGCTTACCAGGAAGATGGCGACCTGGCTGCGGTTCTTGCGCAACCAGTTGAGGGCGGAATCTTGCCCGTTCCCGAGGGAGAAGGCCTGCTCAATGGTGGAGTAGCTTGGGGATTCGGTTGTCATAAATTATTGTCCCGCGGAAAAAAAGTGGCGTTTGATTGTGCTAAATGGTCACTGCCTTGTCAAAGTCATTCTCATCCCCGCCGCGGATGGTAAAACGACAGGGCTGGTGGGCGTGGGCAACAGCTGCAATAATTGGCGGTTCTGGCCCCGTGGCGGGCCTCACGCTGGGGTCTCAAAATTTGCATCCGGTTTCACACCAACATCCAACCACCTATACCCATGACGCAACGGCGTGCGAAGAGTGTGATCTGCTGGTGCCGGCCACGACGTTGGTCGTGGGAGAGGCGAGCGGCTGTCCACGCTGCGGCCATACCCTGAGCCGCCATCTGCCGGAGCAGGAGCGCAGGCCGCTGGCCTACGGCTTTGCCGCCCTTATCATGTTCGTGCTCTCCAACGCCTTCACCTTCATGTCGTTCTCGGCCAAGGGGGTGGGGCAGGAGATGACCTTCCTGCAGTGCATCACCACCCTGGTGGATCAGGGCTACCTGTTCCTGGGAGTGGTGCTGAGCCTGACCCTGATCGGCCTGCCGCTGGTCTACATCGGTTCCATCATGCTGGTACTGTGGCGCCTCGACAAGGATCTGCACAGCCATGCCCTGAGATCCCTCGGCCGCCTGCTGTGCCGGATCAAGCCCTGGCTGATGGTCGATGTCTTCCTCATCGGGGTGCTCATCTCTTTGGTCAAGCTAATGGGCATGGCCGACATCAAGATGGGGCTGTCGTTCTGGGCCTTCGTCGGCTATACCCTGTTGCTCATCAAGATGATCTCGTCCCTGGACAGGATGTGGCTGTGGCAGCGACTGTTCGGGCCGACCGCCGCCCGAGAGGTGGATCCCGAGGCGAGCGCCCTGGCGTCCGGGCTGGTGGGGTGCCACATCTGCGGCGCCCTGAACGAGGGGGATGCCCATACCTGCGTGCGTTGCGGCGATCACCTGCACCAGCGCAAACCGGGTGGCCTGAACCGCACCTGGGCTCTGCTCGTCACCTCGATCATCCTCTATATTCCCGCCAACCTTTACCCCATCATGGATACCGTCTTTCTGGGGGATGACAGTCCCTCGACCATCATGGGGGGGGTGGTACTGCTGTGGGCCATGGGGTCCTACCCCATCGCCGCCGTCATCTTCTTCGCCAGCGTGGTGGTGCCCCTGGTGAAGATCCTGGCGCTGTTGTGGCTTTGCTTTGCGGTGCAAAGTGGCCAGTCGGCCTCGCCGCTGCGCAAGCTCAAGCTCTATCGCATGACCGAATTTGTGGGGCGCTGGTCGATGATCGACGTCTTCGTGGTGGCCATCCTGGCCGGCCTTATCCGCCTGGACAATCTGATGAGCATCTACCCCGGCCCCGCGGCCATTGCCTTTGCCGGGGTCGTGCTGATCACCATGGTGGCCGCCATGAGTTTCGATTCCCGCCTGATCTGGGATTTACAACAAGGAGAACGCGAACGTGAGTGAGCGTAAGACAAGGTGGAAACCGGGCTCTGATTTCATGAGTTCGGCCGCCGCTATCTGGATGGTGCCGCTGCTGGCGCTGTTCATCGGCGCCTGGATGCTGTTCCAGCACTGGTATTCACAAGGCCCCGGCTTCACCCTGACGGTCGCTACCGCCGAAGGCATAGTGGCAGGCAAGACGGTGATCCGCTCCCGGGAGGTCGATGTCGGCCGTATCGAGGCGGTCGAGCTGAGCGATGACTACAGCCATGCCGTGCTGCGTGGCCGTCTCACCAATGCCGCCTCCGGCATGCTCAAGGGAGACAGCCAGTTCTGGGTCGTCAAGCCCAGGGTCGGGCGGGAGGGAGTCTCCGGCCTCGGTACCCTGCTCTCAGGTGCCTACATCGAACTCATGCCCGGCAAGAAGGGCAAGGCGCGTGACGAGTACGCCATGCTGGACAAGCCGCCGCTCGCTTCACAGAACGCCAAGGGGTTGCGGCTGTTCCTCTCGAGCCACGACACGCGGGCGCTGGGGGAAGGCTCCCCCATCAACTACCAGGGCTTCACCATAGGCCAGGTGGAGGAAGCCACCTTCCTGCCCGAAAAGAGCGAGATGCAGTACCAGATCTTCATCAACGCCCCCTATGACATCCTGGTGAGCAGCAACTCACGCTTCTGGCTGACCCCGGGCTTCGAGCTGTCCGTCAACAGCGAGGGGATGAAGGTCAAAATGGACTCGCTCGAGAGCTTGATAGACGGCGGTATCACCATGGGGCTGCCGCCTGGCTGGTCCCCTGGCGAGCAGGTCAAGCAGCGCGACGAGTTCACCCTGTTCCAGGATGAGGCGAGCGTACTGGCCGGTAGCCTGGATCAGTTCATCGACTATGTCTTCCTGTTCGATGACAACGTGGCCGGCCTGCATCCGGGGGCAGCCGTGCAGTACCGTGGCATCCGTGTCGGTACCGTCATCTCGGCTCCCTATCTCATCGAAGAGAAGGGAGTGCGCCTGTTCCAGGATCGCCAGATCCCGGTACTGGCCCGCATCGAAGTGCAGCGCCTCTCCCACCGCTATGCCAAGGCGGAGAAGGAGCAGTGGCGGGCCCTGTTCAGCAAGCAGTTCAAGGAGGGGCTCAGAGCCAGTCTCAAGACCTCCAGCCTGCTGACCGGTGGCAAGCTCATCGATCTCAACTTCTACCCGGATGCGCCCCGCTTCGAGCAGGCCAAGCTGTCTGGCTATCAGGTCTTCCCGACCGTGCAGGCGGGGCTGGATCAGATCGAACGCAAGGTGAACCTCATCCTCGACAAGTTTGTCGACATGGACATGGCGACCACCCTGGGCAAGGTCAACACCTCCCTTTCCACTCTGGATGGCACTCTGAAGAACATCAGCGCGGTCAGCGCCAATCTGGACAAGTTGACCAGCAAGGAGGCGACCCAGCAGCTGCCGGCTTCCCTCAACCAGAGTCTCAAGCAGTTGCAGGAAACGCTGCAGGCCTATGATGCCAGCTCCCAGACCAATCAGGAGTTGCGCCAGTCGGTGCAGTCCCTCAACCAGCTGATGAGCGAGTTGCAGCCCCTGGTGCATTCGTTGAACGAACAGCCGAGTTCGCTGATCTTCGATCGCTCCCGCCCCCGGGATCCTGAGCCAAAGCGAGGAACACAATGAAAAAACGGATGATGACCCTGGCCTTGCTGGGCCTGCTGGCGGGTTGCAGCGCCGCCCCTGAGACGCTGCACTACTACTCCCTTGATGCACAGAGCCCGCATCCCCAGGGCGTCATGGCGCAGCCTCAGCACCAGCTGGTGTTGAGGCCCGTTGTGCTCTCCGGCCAGCTGGACCGGATGAGCCTGGTGTATCAGCTGGAAGGTAATGAGTTGCACTTTGCCGAGTACCATCGCTGGGCGGGCTCACTCGATGCCCAGCTGAACCAGCTGACCCTCAATGGTCTCTCCAGCAGACTGCCGGGCTGGGTGGTGCGCCAGGACGGAGCCCGCAAGGGGCCCGTCCTGAGCATCACTGTCGAGCGCTTCCAGGGGCGCCAAGATGGCCGGGCCCTGTTGAGCGGTCGCTGGCGTCTGCTGACGGAGGAGGGGGCCGTATTGCGGGATGTGCCCTTCCAGCAGGAGCGTGTCCTGCCGGCGGATGGCTACGGCACCCTGGTGGACGAGCTGGGCCAGGGCTGGCAGCTGTTGCTGGATCAGATCGCGGCGGACGTGCGCACGCGAGGTTGAGTGGCGGGAACAATAAAAAACGGGAGGCATTGGCCTCCCGTTTTTTTATGGGATTTACGGTGCCAGCAACTTATTGCTGCACTTCCGACACACCCTGTACCCTGACCTCGACGCGGCGATCCGGGGCCAGGCAGACGATCAGCTCACGCTTGGACTTGCTGGTGCAGCTGTCGCCCGTGGCGGGGGAGTTTTCACCCTGTCCTTCCACATTGACCTTGCCGGCAGGCAGCCCCTTGCCGATCAGATAGTCTGCAACAGTCTGGGCACGTTGCTCGGACAGCTTCTGGTTATAGGCTTCGGAGCCGAGGCGGTCGGTATAGCCGATGACAGTGGCAGAGCCATCCTTGGGTCTGGCCTCTTCGATCTGGCTGTAGAGGGTATCCAGAGCCTGCCCGGCTTCCGGCTTGAGGGTGGCCTTGTTGAAGTCAAACAGCACATCCGAACTCAGGGTGAACTGTTTGTCGACCATCACGGGTTCGGGGGCCGGGGCTGGTGCGGGGGCAGCTACGACGGGGGCGACCTGGCCGAAGCGATAGACGGCGGCCAGGGAGAGCAGGCCGTTGTCCATGCGCAGGCCGGTGTCATCCCTGCTGCCATAAGGGGTGCTGTATTGGTACTCGAGGCGTGCGGCCCAGTCCAGATTGAAGGCGTACTCGGCGCCCAGCGCACCGACGAAGACCGCACGGTCGTCGCTGCCCATGTTGTCGCTGTCTGTCCAGCCGTAGCCGCCACCGAGGCGACCATAGAGGTCCAGGTTGTCCGCGACCGGGAAGCCGAGTTTCAGGGTCAGCTGTGCGAGTTGGGCCTCGACGGAATCATTGAAGGCGCCCCCGTTGTGGGTGCCGCTGTACTTGAGCTTGCCCAGATAGTCGTAGCCGAGCTCGATCCCCAGATTCTGGTTGATCTGGTAACCGGCGAAGGCACCGGCACCGAATTCATCGTCGTCTTTGTCATCGATGGTGATGGAGTTGCTTTCATCGACACCGTAGAAGTTGGACCAACCCAGTTTGGCACCGCCATACCAGGTGTTGTCTTGTCCGGCTGCCTGGGCGTTGGCCGCAAACAGGCCTGAAACCAGCAAGGTAATCAGTGTTTTGTTCATAGATGCCTCTGCAATTTTGTTTGTAGGGAGCGCGAATCCGGGTCGCCTCGCCTCATGGGTTGGGCCTTGTGTTCGGCCACAACATGTTTAAACGTAGCTCGTTTTTCTGCATCCACAAGCAACTGATATAAAACATATTGTGGTATCCATTTGCATCATAGTGGAATCGGGGGCATGGCTGGGGGAGCGTGGCACAAATCTGTGATGGGGGTCATATGAGTGTTGTTATCTGCTCCGGGTGGAAAGGCCGACGCTGGGTCGGCCTGTCGCACCGGGTTGTGCCTCACCGGGGGAGGAATTCGTACTCCTGTTCGATGAAGGCGCCGGCCCGCTCGCTCAGGGCGGCGTGCACGACCGTGGTCGGATGGACCTGATCCCAGAACATCTTGCCTTCGCAATCGAGGGGTGCGGCGCTGCGGCGGGCCAGCGGCGTGGCGACGGCCTGGGCCAGCAAGGGGTTGCCGGCGATAGCGAGGCGCTCCTGCGGATTGAAGGGGGCGAGCTGACTGTCGGTGGTGCTGCGGGAAGAGAATGGCTTCCACACGTAGCCGCCGCCGTAACAGGCGTTTTCTGTGTCGCTCAGGCCGAAATTCTGCGGCTCGCGCAGCATCTCGGCAAACTGCTTGTCGATCTCGAACAGCTTCACCATGCCGGTGGGCGCGAGCTGGCGAGCCAGGTTCAGCAGCAGCTGGTTGTGGTAGGCGGAGACATGGCTGGCTGCCTCCACCACCTGCTGGCTGCGGGCCGAGGGGTTCTGGCCGAGATCAGGCAGGTTGAACAGCAGGATTTGCTTGGCCCCGTGCATCACCATGCGGTTCGCCGCGTCACTGATGGCGTCGCGCACTCGCTTGGCATCCAGTTCGGTGTTCCAGCCATAGGCTAGATAGTCGTTGGCCCCAACCCAGAGGATCACGAGATCATCCGGTTTGAAGCTGTCCTTCTCCAGAAACTGGGTTACTTCGTAATCCAGGTTGTTGATGACCTGATACTTGGGATTCCAGGAGATCTTGTTGTAGGCCACGGCGGTGGCTCCCCCCTCCGCCTCGTTGGCGATGGTCAGCCCCGGAAATTGCCGGGCCAGTTGCTCCAGCCAGACCGGGCCGTTGGAGAAACGCCCCTGGTAGTAGGGGGGGCTGGAGGGGAGATAACCCCGCATCTTGCCGTACATCTTGCCGGTGTCGGAGAGGCTGTCGCCAAACATCACGATCCGGGAGAAGGGGGGACGCGTCTCGGTGGCCTGGGCCGTCAGCGCGACGAGCCCCAATAAACACAGAAGCCATTTTTTCATCTGGGTGTTCTCATGGGTTGAAGGCAGGCGAGGCCTGCGGGCGGTTCCTCGATGGCAGCGGGCTGGGAACCCGCTTGACCAGGCAGGAAGGTATCCACCCGAATACATGTTTGCAGCCGTTCCGGACCATTAAAGCGATTGCGGTCACATCAGCCCCCCTGGATGGGGAGGCTTCACGTTTGTTTCACGCACAGCCGGGCAAGATGCCTGCATTCCCCAATGACAGGAGCATGAAATGAACAAAGCAAAGGCAATCACCCTGGTGGCACTGATGTCCGTCTCTTCCTTCGCCATGGCGGCCTACACAGGCCCCAAGGAGCAGAACAAGGTGTCGGTCGCCCACTTGAAAGACGTGGCCGATGACCAGTGGGTGACCCTGGAAGGCAAGCTGGTCAAGCATCTTGGCGGTGAAAACTATCTCTTCCGTGATGGCAGCGGCGAGGTGGAAGTGGAAGTTGACGAGGATGTGTGGCGCGGCACCGAAGTGGGTCCGGACGATCTGATCCGCGTGCGTGGCGAGGTGGATCACAGCTGGAACAAGACAGAAGTCGAGGTGGAGCACCTGGAGAAGGTGGGAGAGGCACCCCGGAGCAAGGGCGGCTTTATCGCCAAGTGAGAGAGTCAGCAGAAAGAGGGGCGCTATCAGCGCCCCTCTTTCTTTGGATGCCGTCAGCCGGCCCGGCTGGCGACGGTACGCTTGAACCCCTTTTCGGCCTGATTGACCTTGTAGAGGTAGCGGCGCGCCTCCGCCTTGGGGTGCTGCTCGGTCAGCACCTGATAGACCGCCTCGGGGGAGAGGCGGTTGATCATGTCGGGGGCCACCTTGCGGTTGCTGGAGAAGGTGTTGAGCACCCCGCCGGCGCCACCGTTGTAGGCGGAGATGACCGCATAGCGACGGGACTGGGGATCCTGGATATCCGCCAGATAGACGGTCTGCAGCAGGTGCAGATAGGCGGTCCCCACGTCGATGTTGTAGGCCGGGTTGAACAGATCCTCGCGGGTGGGCTGGCCGTTCTTGCCCTTGACCCGCACATAGACATCCCGCCCGGCGGTAGCCGGGATCACCTGCATCAGGCCATAGGCGTTGGCATGGCTGACCGCATAGGGGTTGAAGCTGCTCTCTGTCTTGATCACCGCATAGATCAGGCTCTCGGCGACTCCGTACTTGCGGGAGGCGTCGCGGATGATGCTGGCGTACTTGTAGCCCCGCCTGTCCTCGTGGTTTGCCACCATGGGGATGTCGATGAAGAAGATGTTGCGGATCCCCAGGGTGCGCTTCTTCATCGCTGTGTCGAGCAGATAGTCGGCATAGCGTTCCGCGCGCCAGCCGGAACGGATGGGTTGCCCCTGGTTGTCCAGCACCTGGCCATAGAGGAAGGGTTCGCCACCTGTCATGATCTCCCTGTCCGAATAGAGATCCACTTCCGCCGGATCGTCCGGGGTCAGCAGGGTTTCGATGATGGCGCGGCGCAGGTGGGCACGGGGCTCGATGCCGGAGACCGTCTCCACCATGATGTGACCGCTGGAGAAGTCGATGTGGGCACGGCTCTTGTACTGATCCGTGTATTTGACGTAGTCAAACTTGCCTGCGAACAGCGCCTCCCGCCCCCAGATCTCGTTCACGTTGTGGGAGAGTGCACTGATCATGTGCTCGAAGCCGCGCACGTCCTTGCCGTTGACCAGATCATCATCGTCGCTCCCGCTGGGCTGGGGAGAGGATGAGCAGGCAGAGAGAAACAGCAAGGCGCACAGCAGCCAGAAAAGTCGGCCCATAGGGATCCTCAAACCGGGCGGCCGGGCCACCCGTCACTGATTGGCTTGAACCAGGAGAGGTGCCATCGTCTGGCACCCTCTCCATTCACTGGCTGGGAGGGGTATAACCGTCGATCTGGACTTCACCCGCATCAAACAGATAGCTGATCATCTCTTTTTCCAGCAACTGGCGGTGCTCGAGGTTCATCATGTTCAGCTTCTTCTCGTTGATCAGCATCACCTGCTTCTTTTGCCAATCGGCCCAGGCTTCCTTGCTGATGTTGTCGAAGATCCGCTTGCCGAGTTCACCGGGGTAGAGTTGGAAATCGAGACCCGGCGCCTCTTTCTTCAGACGCTGGCAAAATACGGTACGGCTCATGTTGACCTCTGTGGTTGCAAGTCAGGGTTGTAAGTCCGGATAGGCGAGCAGGCGGGCTGTCGCGGCCGCCAACCCCACCTCGGCAGGATGGCGTAAGTTATACCAGAGTCGGGTATCCGCTTCCATGAGCATGGGGGGCGGCGGCGCAGCCATTTCGATCAGCAAGGGACGGATGTCGAGGTGGAAGTGACTGAAAGTGTGGCGGAATCCAGCGAGTTCCCGATACTCGGAGCCATCCAGCCCCAGATCTTGCAGGCGGTCTGCCACCTCGGCGAGGGACTCCACCTGCGGGAAGCAGTAGAGCCCGCCCCAGATCCCCTGCGGCGGGCGTTTCTCCAGCAGCAACTGCTCCCCCTGGCGGATGATGAGCATGATGCCGCTGCGGGCCGGGATGCTCTTCTTCGGTTTGCCGTGGGGGTAGTCGGTGGGCTTGCCCTGCGACAGCCCTTGGCAATCGTCCCGCACCGGGCAGCGCTCGCAGGCGGGCTTGCTGCGGGTGCAGACGGTGGCCCCCATGTCCATCATGGCCTGGTTGTACTGGGCGACGCCGACTCTCGGAGTGAGGCGGGTAGCCAGCTCCCAGAGGCTGTTCTCCACCTGCTTCTGGCCGGGCCAGCCCGGCAGCGCCAGCCAGCGGGTGAGTACCCGCTTCACGTTGCCGTCCAGGATGGCGTGGGGCTGGCCCAGGGAGAGGGAGAGCACGGCGCCGGCGGTGGAGCGGCCGATGCCGGGCAGGGCCATCACCTCCTCCAGCCGCTCCGGAAACAGGCCGCCGTGCAGATCGCGCACCTGCTGGGCTGCCTTGTGCAGGTTGCGGGCACGGGCGTAGTAGCCGAGCCCGGTCCAGTGGTGAAGCACCTCGTCGATGGGGGCATTCGCCAGTGCCAGCACGTCGGGGAAGCGGGCCATGAACCGCTCGTAGTAGGGGATGACGGTGGCGACCTGGGTCTGTTGCAGCATGATCTCGGAGATCCAGACCCGGTAGGGGGTCTTGTCCTGCTGCCAGGGCAGGGTCTTGCGCCCGTGGATCTGGTACCAGTCCAGGATGCGGGTGGCGAAGGTGGTGTCGTTCGAATTGCTCACGTTGCACTCATATTATTGATTAAAAAGGGGAGCTCTTAGGCTCCCTCTGAATGGATTGCGGTCTGGCCGGCCACTCGGCCCAGGGGTCAGCCGCGCCAGTCCTGCAGCGCCTTGAGGCTGGCATGCTGGCCGCCGACCTGCAGGATGATGTAGTCCTGGGCGATGGCCGCCAGCAGCACACCCGGGGCTATCTCGCTCCCCTCGTGCCACTCCCGCCCGTTGAGCACCACGGCCCGCTTGGCCGGATCGGAGGAGTAGTTGTGGGCGCCATAGGCCAGCGGGGGAATCTGCTGCTTCAGGGCGGGGGCCAGGGCGCTGAGGGGCATGGCGCTAACCTGGGTTTGCGGCGCCGTCTCTTCCACCAGCGGGGTGTTGTTGAGGGCGGCCATGAGGCGCTCGGCCAGGCTCTCGCCCTGGCTGGCGGTGGCCGTGGCCGGCGCGGCCGCGGGCCTGGGGGCGACCACGGGTTCGGGCAGGGGCGGTGGCAGCGGACGGGTGATCATCGGCCTGGGCTCGACCCGCACGAAGGGTGGCGTCACCACCTCCTTGATCTCGACCTGCTGCTCGATGGGTTTGAGGTGATAGAGGTGCCAGCCATAGTTGGCGGCGGCGCCCATCGCCAGCGCCAAGGGGGCCAGGGCCCACCAGATCCAGCTGCGGTTGGCTTCTTCCTCCTGGGTCACGGGCAGGCCCATGAGTGGCGTGTGGGCGGTGTACTGGGGTTGATCGGCCCGGCGCAGGGCCTTGAGCAAGGTGGACATCAGGAGGCCTCCTCTACCTGGGGATCCATGGCGTCATCCGCCACGGTGTCGAGATCGACCGGGGTGCTGGCACGCAGGGATTCATCCTCCAGCCTGGGCATGGGTTCACCCGACAGCGCGTTCAGGCGCAGCAGGGTATTGCTGCCGGCGATGCCGTCCGGGGTCAGCCCCTGATCACGCTGGAACTGCAGCAGCTTGTTTCTGAGGGTTGCGTCGAAGCGGCTCACCTTGCGATCCGGTTGCTGCATCGCGCGGTTGAGCGCGTTGTCCAGCCACTGCACCTGGGTGGCGCCGGCGTTGTTGCCGATCAGGGTCACGTTGCCCTTGGGCATGCGCCAGAGCAGGGTATAGCTGCCGCCCCAGGCATCGGAGAGCCATTGTCTGTCCACCTGCCAGCTCTGGTTGCCGATGAGCAGGCTGGCCTTGTCCGCCCCCAGGCTCACCAGGGTGGCGTAATAGATGCCGCCGGTCTCGTCGGTGAGGCTGATGAGGGCCGGGTACTGCAGGGCCTGCAACTGGGCCAGGGTCGCTTCTCCTTCCTGACAGCGCAGCCCGGCACGGGGGGCATTGTCACAGGTCGCCTCTTCCAGTTCGGTCTGGTAGCCCCACACCTTGTAGAGATTCTGCATGGCGACGTCCGGCTCCAGCGCCTGATTGATGGCGCGGGTCAGCTGTTCCTGCTGCTCCAGGGTGTCGTCTATCTTCACCGGCACTTCCACCTTGATCAGGGGGCGCTCCGGGAAGATGCCAAAGAATTGCCAGCCCCACCAACCGGCGGCCACCAGCAGGGCTCCGCCCAGGGTGACGGCAAGGCCGGACTGCCAGCTTCCTTCGTCGCGAATGCCGCTGACCTCATACGCGGACTGGCTGATGTCGCCGTGCACTATCTTGTGACTGCCGCGGGCGAAGGCGGCGATCAGGGCGCGATCGCAGATGAGGTTGATGAGGCGCGGGATGCCGCCGGAGAGACGGTGCAGGGTCTGGATGGCCCTCGGGGTGAAGAGGGGCTGGATGCAACCTGCTACCTGCAGCCGGAAGCGCACGTAGGCGTCCACGTCCTGGCGGGAGAGCGGCAGCAGGTGGTAGCGGGCCGTGATGCGCTGGGCCAGCTGGCGCAGCAGGGGCTGGCGCAGCATCTGTTGCAGCTCGGGCTGGCCGATGAGCACCACCTGCAGCAGTTTCTTGTCGTCGGTTTCCAGGTTGGTGAGTAGGCGCAACTGCTCCAGCACACCGGGCAGCAGGTGCTGTGCCTCATCCACCAGGACCACGCTGCGTTTGCCCGCCGCCAGGTTGGCCAGCAGGTGATCGCGAATGAGGTCGAACAGCTGCTTGAGGCTGGCCTCGTCGGCGTAGGGCAGCTGGTACTCGTCGCAGATGGCGGCCAGCAGATCCCGCTCGGTCAGGGAGGGATTGAGGATGTAGGCGATCTCGGTCTCGGGGGGCAGCTGCTGGAGCAGGCAGCGGGAGACGGTGGTTTTGCCCGTACCCACTTCCCCGGTCAGCAGCACGAAGCCGCCACCGTCCTGCAACCCGTAGCTGAGGTGGGCGAGGGCCTCCCCGTGACGCTCGCTCATGTAGAGGTATTTGGGGTTGGGCGAGATGGAGAACGGGGGCTCCGACAGACCGAAGAACTGTGTGTACATAAGGATCCATTCCATTGTTATGGGCGGGAGGTTAAAGCCTCCCCAGAGGGATGTCAAAGACCCGGGAACCATAAGAGGGGGCGGCTCGAACTCCGGGTGGATGGCACCCGGAGCATGGAACAACGGTACAGGGTTGGCGGGCGACGCCGTGGCGGCCTCTCATCGTCTCTGGCGGACAAAAGCGGTATCATGGCGACAGGTTTATCGAGGGAGAGTGTGCGTGCAGATTTATCTGGTCGGAGGGGCGGTTCGGGATCGCCTGTTGGGGTTGCCGCAGGGTGACAGGGATCACCTGGTGGTCGGTGCCACTGTGGCGCAGATGCTGGCGCTGGGCTTTACCCAGGTCGGTCGCGACTTCCCCGTGTTTCTGCACCCCAAGACCCAGCAGGAGTACGCCCTGGCCCGCACCGAGCGCAAGCAGGGGCAGGGCTATACCGGCTTCGTCTGCCATGCTGCCCCCGAGGTGACGCTGGAGCAGGACCTGCTGCGCCGGGATCTCACCATCAATGCCATCGCCGAAGATGAAGAGGGACAGCTGCACGACCCCTACGGCGGTATCCAGGATCTGGAGCGGCGGGTACTGCGCCACGTCTCCCCGGCGTTTGCAGAGGATCCCCTGCGTATCCTGCGGGTGGCCCGCTTCGCCGCTCGCTTCCATGCACAGGGCTTCGTGGTGGCCCCCGAGACGCTGGGGCTGATGCGTGAGATGACGGAGGCTGGGGAGCTTGCCCACCTGACCCCGGAGCGAGTCTGGAAGGAGCTCGAGAAGGTGCTGCTTGGTCCGACGCCCCACGTCTTCTTCGAGGTGCTGCGGGAATGCGGCGCCCTCAAGGCGCTCTTCCCCGAACTCGATGCCCTGTTCGGCGTGCCGGCCCCTGCCAGGTGGCACCCGGAGATCGACACCGGCATCCACACCATGATGGTGCTGGGGCAGGCGTGCCGTCTCTCCCCCGAACTGGCGGTGCGTTTCGCCGCCCTGTGCCACGACTTTGGCAAGGGGGTGACGCCACCGGCGTTCTGGCCCAGTCACCACGGCCATGGCCAGAAGGGGCTGCCCCTCATTCGCGACTTCTGCGAGCGTTTCCGGGTACCGAACGAGTGCCGCGATCTCGCGCTGCTGGTGAGCGATCTGCATACTCACATTCACATTGCCTTCGAGCTCAAGCCGGCAACTCTGCTCAAGGTGTTCGACAAGGCGGATGCCTGGCGCAAGCCGGAGCGTTTTGCCCAGTTGCTGGATGCCTGCCGCGCCGATTTCCATGGTCGCACCGGCTTCGAAGAGAAGGTCTACAGCCAGCCGGACTACGTCGCCCAGGCCCTGGACGCGGCCCTGGCGGTGCCGGTCAAGGAGATAGTGGCGGCGGGCTTCAAGGGGGAGGCGATCCGCGAGCAACTGGCCAAGCGCCGGCTCGATGCCATCAGCCGGGTGCGCGACGAGTGGACCTTTATCGAGGAGTAGTTGCCGCTGCGGGGCCGATTGGCGGCGCATCATCGACCGTTTGAGACAACAGCGAAACATAAAAAAAGCCCGGGTCTGTGACCCGGGCTTTTTTTCGTGCGGCCTGGACTGCTTAGGAGAAGCAGGCCTGCAGCACATAGAAAATGGCGATGGCCAGGATGGCGCCTGCGGGCAGGGTGATGACCCAGGAGACCACGATGTTGCGCAGCACACCCAGATTCAGCGCCGCGATGCCGCGGGCCAGACCTACGCCCATGACCGCACCCACCAGGGTCTGGGTGGTGGAGATGGGCAGGCCGGTACCGGAGGCGATCACCACGGTGGCGGCGGTCGCCAGCTGGGCGGCAAAGCCACGGCTCGGGGTCAGGTGGGTGATGCCGGTGCCGACGGTCGCCATCACCTTCTCGCCCATGGTGGCCAGACCGATGACGATACCGATGCCGCCGAGGGGCAGGATCCACCAGGCGATGTGGGAGCTGCCGCCGATCTCGCCGCCGGCCGCCACGATGGAGGCGACTGCGGAGAGCGGGCCGATGGCGTTGGCCACGTCATTGGAGCCGTGGGCGAAGGCCATGGCACAGGCGGTGATGATCATCAGGATGCCGAACACCTTCTCCACGTTGGCGAAGTGCATCTTGCTGTCATCTTTGGGGTTGTACTTCTGGCCGCGGATATAGAGCCAGCCCGCGAATGCCACCGCGATGGAGAGGGCAACGGAGAGCAGGACGCCTTCGCCATTGCTCAGGTGCAGACCGACGTGGGTCAACCCCTTCTTGATGGTGACCAGGCAGATGACCAGCGCGGTCAGGAACATGTAGAAGGGGACATAACGCTTGGCGTTGTCCAGGGGGTTGTCCGTGTTGAAGATGAGCTTCTGCACGCTGATGAACATGAAGTAGGCGATGATGCCCGAGATGGCCGGAGTGACCACCCAGGATCCGACGATGCCGCCAAACTTGCTCCACTGTACCGCTTCCGGGCCCACGCTCACTACGGCAAAGCCGACGATGGCGCCGATGATGGAGTGGGTGGTGGAGACGGGCCAGCCGAAATAGGAGGCCAGGATCAGCCACAGACCCGCCGCCAGCAGGGAGGCGATCATGCCGAGCACCAGCAGATCCGGCGTGTCGGCGAAGGCGTTGCTGTCGATGATGCCGCTGCGGATGGTGGCCGTCACCTCGCCGCCGGCCAGATAGGCACCGGCGAACTCGAAGATCATGGCGATGATGATCGCCTGACGGATGGTCAGGGATTTGGTGCCGACCGATGTCCCCATGGCGTTGGCGACGTCATTCGCACCAATGCCCCAGGCCATCAAAAAGCCGAACAAGGCCGCCACGAGCACCAGGGTGGTGCCGTAATTTGCGATAATGTCCATTAGTAGTGTTTACCCAGTCAGTCGATTACGAACGAGCCAGCATCAATTCCAGACGGGCGCCAACGCGCTCTGCCTGATCAGCCAGGTCACCTACCCATTCGAGGATCTTGTAGAGGAACATAACGTCAATCGGATTGTATTTGTGCTCAACGGCTTGCAGCTGTTGGCGCAGCCCGATCTGCATGGTGTCAGTATCGTCCTCGATGAGATCCAGCTGGTGGATCATCTCGGCAACCATTTCAACTTCACGTCCTTTAAAGCCGGTTTCGAGCAGCTCATCGAGTTCTTCGATGGCTTTTTCGGCCTGGGCGGTCGCATCGATACAGCGTTTGAGATAGGCCATGAAATCGGCACGCATCTCGGTGGGGAATTCCATCTTGCGGCCAAGCATGCGGCCGGAAATATCCTTGGCACGGTTGGCTATCTTGTCCTGCTGGGTCAAGAGCTCCAGCAGATCGGTACGGGCGACCGGCAGGAACAGGCCGCGGGGGAGTTTCAGGCGAATTTCGCGCTTGAGGATGTCCGCTTCTTTTTCCAGTTGGGCGATCTGTTGCCGGATTTTCTCGGCATCTTCCCAGCGGTCTTCGGCAACGGCATCAAAGAAGGGAATGAGCTGCTCGCAGCACACGTGAACCTTGACGATATGCTTCTGCAGCGGCTTGATGGGGGACTTGGCAAAAAGACCCAAAATAGTATTTACTGGCATGGCCAAACCTGTGTCGGTGAAAAAACACTCGATACGATTTTATGAGGGGCGCATGGTAACCGAACTGTGCCATCAATAAAACCGTGAATTAATCCTGAGCTGTCGCTGGCATTATATCCTCGCGACCCGGATCATGCCCCCCAAAGTTGCCTGCCCGCCCGGAATGACTATGCAAACTGAGATCGAGATAAAGTTTTTCGTCACCAGCGATATTCAAGATTCCCTATCCAACTTTCTGAATTCACTCGAGATTATCTCCTCCGATCAGGCGAGACTCGGCAATGTCTACTTCGACACGCCCGCCCTGGATCTGCGTCGGCTCGACATGGGCTTGCGCATCCGCCGCAGCGATCATTTTTCTGAACAGACCATCAAGTGTCGGGGTCAGGTGGTGGGGGGGCTGCATGCCAGACCCGAGTACAACGCTCCCATCGACGGTTCCCTGCCCACCCTGTCGGCCTTTCCGGCAGAGATCTGGCCGAGCCCGGTGGTGCGCGACGAGATCCAGTCCCGTCTGGTGGCGCAGTTCAGCACCGACTTCCTGCGTCGGCACTGGCTGGTTGCCTTCGACGGCGCCCTGATCGAGCTGGCCTGGGATCGGGGGGAGATTGTCGGGACCCTGGGGCGCTCCGGGATTGACGAGCTGGAGCTGGAGATCAAATCCGGCGAGCCCGCAGCCCTGTTCGGGCTGGCGGAGCAGCTGGCGGCGCTGGGAGGATTGCGGCTGGGGGCCCAGTCCAAGGCGCAGCGTGGCTACCGGCTGGCCGGGCTCGGCAAGCCCCTGGCCGTGCAGCCCTTGCCCGAGGCGTCGGAGGGCAAGGCTGGGATCACGGCCGGCCTGCAGCATTGGCAACACCACGAGCAGCTCTGGCTGGAAGGGGACGATGCCGTGCGGGCACCGGCGTTGCAAGGCATGTTGCAGGGCTGCGCCCTGGTGGCCGATGCCGCAGCGGCCCTGAGCCCTGCGCCGGCCTGGCTGCCCGAGCTTCTGGTGCAGCAGCGCCTGCTGGCCGAGGCGACCGGGGAGACGGCATCACTCCAGACCCGGCTCCACGATGCCAACCTGGTCGGCCTGCAGTTGGCCATCGCCGCCTGGCTGCATCTGAATGCCTGAGGCGAGCAGTGGGCCAGGCTAGCAGACCCGACAGACAACAAAAAGGTGAGCCTGGGCTCACCTTTTTTTATTGGACACTCGTTGTTTCAGGCACTCAGGCGGGATCAGTTCACCACGGCCACGTTGATGGTGCCGTTGCCCTGTGTCATGCGGACCCGGGCACCCGGCACGAAGGTCGGGCTGGCTTTTTGTACCACCACGATGGATTCACCGCTCTCCTTCTTGATCTCGAGCTCCACGCCATCCACCTGATTGAGCTTGTCACCGGCGGCCTTGCCGGCGGCAGCACCGGCGATGGCCCCCCCGGCGGCGGCGATGTCACTGCCGCGACCGCCCCCTATGGTGCTGCCGAGCAGGCCACCCACCACGGCGCCGCCTATGGTGCCGATCAGGGAGTTTTCGTCTGCCTGGATCTTGACCGGGCGGGTGGAGATGATGGTGCCGTAACTGACGGTCTGCACCTGCTTGGCGCGATCCTTGGTGTAGACATCGCCGGAGTAGACGTCGCTGTTGGCACAGCCCGTGATGGCGGTGGTGGCGGCCAGCAGGGTGACGAGGGCAATACGTTTCAACATGATGTGCCTCCTGGGCGGGCATCGGATTAATCTGGTGATGGATTCAACTTTACGCCAACCAGGTTGCTCATGAAACCTGCAAAATGTAACCAGGTATGAGTGTGGACGCCGTCCGGCACCCCTGATGACCGTCAGATCAGGGACTTTTCCAGCAACAGGCGATCCTCACCCGCACCGAAATAGCCCGCCTCTTCGGACAGCAAGGCATAGCCGAGGCGCAGGTAGAGGCGCCGGGCGGGATTGGCCGGATCCACGGTCAGTCTGACCCTTGCAACCTGCAGTGCCGTCAGGCCCTGCTCCACTTGCAGCATCATGCGCTCGGCCAGGCCGAAGCCGCGCGCCTCGGGGCGCACCGCCAGGGAAAGCAGCCAGCCCTGCGACCGATCCTGACCGAGCCCTCCCAGGGCATAGCCCAGCAGTCTGCCTTCCCGCTCCGCCACGATCAGCAGATCGGGCCACAAATCCATGGCCTGACGGAAGAAGAAGGGAGGATAGACATCCTCACCGAAGATGTCGGCGTCGAGCTGCCCTATGGCGTGCATGTCGGCGTGGGTGGCAATGCGTAAAACGGGGGGCGGGTGCATCCGGGCTCCTGTCACGGGTCTCTGCTGCCGGCTGGCAGCGAAAAAAGAGGCACAGGGTAGAAGGCCGGGCGGGGCGATGCAAGCGGGTCTGTCCTGGTCGGGGAAAGGGGCGGTCAATCCGCAGGCAAAAAAACAGGGCCCGCAGGCCCTGTGTCATCAGAGGAGGCTGGTCGCCTGCTCCAGCCATGCGAGATCCTCGCCGGCCAGCAGCGGGCTCAGGCGGCGATAGACTTCGGCGTGGTATTCGTTGATCCAGCGGAACTCGGCCGGGCTCAGCAGGCTGCGATCGATGAGGCGGGTGTCGAACGGTACATAGGTTAGCCGTTCGAAGCCCAGCATGGCGAGTTCGCCGCGGGCTTCCTGCTCGGTCACCACCACCAGGTTTTCACAGCGGATACCGAACCCATCTTCCCGGTAGTAGCCCGGCTCGTTGGAGAGCACCATGCCCGGCAGCAGGGCCACCAGGCTGCCCTTGGGGGCGATGCGCTGTGGGCCTTCATGCACGCTGAGGAAGTGGCCAACGCCGTGGCCGGTGCCGTGGTCATAGTTGTAGCCGGCCTGCCACAGGGGCATGCGGGCCAGCACGTCGAGCTGGATGCCGGCGGTGCCGCGCGGGAAGCGGGCCTGATCCAGGGCGATGTGGCCCTGCAGCACACGGGTGAACATCGCCTTGTGCTCGTCGGTCACCTCACCCACCTTGACGGTACGGGTGATGTCGGTGGTGCCGTCCAGATACTGGGCGCCGGAGTCCACCAGATAGATGCTGTCCTGGCCGAAGGCGCGCGGGGTGCCGTTGGTGTGGCGGTAGTGGCACATGGCGGCGTTGGGACCGAGTGCGGAGATGGTGTCGAAGCTCGGCTCCACATAGTGATCCTGCTCGCGGCGGAAGGCCTCGAGCCGATCGGCCAGGGTGCCTTCATCCACACCGTCGAACTCGCCGCTGGCGATCAGGCGATCCAGCCAGGCGAGGAAGCGGGTGACGGCGACGCCGTCGCGCAGGTGTGCGCGCTGCATGCCGGCCAGCTCCACGGCGTTCTTGCACGCCTTGGGCAGCATGGTCGGGTCCTGACCTGCCACCAGGATGGCGCCCGCCTCTTCCATGACCAGCTGGGTCCAGGCGTTGGCGGTGTTGGGGTCGGCCAGCACCTTCTGGTGATCCTCGCCGATGCGCTTGAGCACGTCACCCAGCTTGTCGATGGGGTAGACGGAGACATCCTGGCCCACGTGCTGGCTGAAGGCGAAGCAGTCGATCTTGTCGGTGTCGACGAAGAAGTCCACCGTGGTGTTGGCGTAGAGCACCGCGAAGCCCAGCACCACGGGCAGACGCTCCACGTCGCGACCGCGCAGGTTCAGCAGCCAGTTGATGGGTTCGGCCTGGGTCAGCAGCACCGCATCCAGCCCGCGCTTGCGCAGATCGCTGGCCAGCAGCTCGCGCTTGGCCTGGCTGGACTGGCCCGCCAGTTCCTCGCTGTAGAGGATGACAGGGCTCTTGGTCGGGGCGGGGCGATCGACCCAGTGCAGATCGATGGGGTTGTCGTCGACCCGGATCAGCTCGATACCGCGATCCGCCAGCACGGCCCTGGCGTTCTGGTACCAGGCCAGGCTGTGGAGGCGGGGGTCAAAGCCGACCCGTGCGCCGGACGGCAGCTGCTCGGCCAGCCACTGCACGTGGGGATTTTCCACCAGATGAAGGAACTCGAACAGGTCGGCCGGTGCCTGCATGCGGGCCTGTACTGTATAACGACCGTCGATGAACAGGGCCGCCCGCTGCGCCAGTATGATGGCAAGGCCGGCGGAGCCGTTGAAACCCGTGATCCAGTCCAGCCGCTCTGCGTAGGCGGGAATGTATTCCCCCAGGTGCTCGTCGTCGTGGGGAACGATGAAGGCGTCCAGTTCCAGCGTGGCCAGAGTGGTCCTGACCTGGGCGACGCGGGTTTCAATAATCTCGAAATGATTCATGTCGTTATTGCCAGATTGTGATGATGTGAGTGTTCATGGGTGGTGGCTGTTCGCCAGGATCTGCCTGACCGACTGGCCTGCCGCCTCGATGTGTTGCTTGAGCAGTACCACGGCCTCGTGCTTGCGCCGGGCGCGGCACAGCTCCAGCAGCCGGGCGTGCTCGCGCTCGGCCTTGTCTACGCCGCCCTGGGCAAACAGCAGTTCGAAACGCACATAGCGGTCGCAGCTCAGATTGATCTGGGCGATCAGCTCCAGTGCCTGGGGGCGATTGGCAACCTGATAGAGGGTGGCGTGAAAACGGTGGTTCAATTCGGCCCAGTGTTCGATCTGGGTGCCGGACTCCAGCGCCAGATCAAACTGGGCGAGGATGGCCTCCGCCTCGGCGAAGGTGGCTTCCGTCATCTTGTCGACGGCGTGAAACAGGGTATCGGCTTCCAGCAGCGCCCGCAAATAAAAGAGCTCTTCGACGGCGGAGGCGTCCAGCATGGTGACGACGGCGCCGCGATGGGCCTCGAACTTCACCAGCCCCTGGGCTTCCAGCTGCATCAGGGCCTCCCGCACCGGGATGCGGCTCACCGCCAGCTCCTTGGCGATGGCGTCCTGGCGCAGGGGGGCCCCGGCGGGAAATTCCCCGCGCAGTATCCGGCCACGGAGGTTCTCCATCACCATCTGGGTACGGGTCTTGTAGGGTGGGGTCATGCTGGCGTCACGGGCAGGTTGCAAAATTGTATATTGTATAAAGTTTGGCTGAATCTAACGCGCGAGGGCGCGCAAGGCAAGGCTTGGCGGGAGCCATATGCCGCGTATCGGCCAAAAAAATACCGGCCAGCAGGGCTGACCGGTATGGGATTGATGCAGGTTGGGGCCGTGATTACAGCTGCGGACCCGCCGCGACCAGGCGTTTGCCCTCGTCGTTGTCGGTGAAGCGCTCGAAGTTCTTGATGAAGCGCCCGGCCAGGTCGGCCGCCTTGGCATCCCACTCGGCCTTGTCGGCGTAGGTGTCGCGCGGATCGAGGATGGCGGGGTTGACGCCCGGCAGCTCGGTCGGCACTTCCAGGTTGAACACCGGCAGTACCTTGGTCGGCGCCTGCTCGATGGAACCATCCAGAATGGCGTCGATGATGGCGCGGGTGTCCTTGATGGAGATGCGTTTGCCGGTGCCGTTCCAGCCGGTGTTGACCAGATAGGCTTCTGCCCCTGCCGCTTCCATCCGTTTCACCAGCTCCTGGCCGTACTTGGTCGGGTGCAGGCTGAGGAAGGCCGCGCCGAAGCAGGAGGAGAAGGTCGGGGTCGGCTCGGTGATGCCGCGCTCGGTGCCGGCCAGCTTGGCGGTGAAGCCGGACAGGAAGTGGTACTTGGTCTGCTCCTTGGTCAGCTTGGCGACCGGGGGCAGCACACCGAAGGCATCGGCAGTCAGGAAGATCACTTTGGTGGCGTGACCCGCTTTGGAGACCGGCTTGACGATGTTGTCGATGTGGTAGATGGGGTAGGAGACCCGGGTGTTCTCGGTGCGGGAGCCATCGTCGAAGTCGATGGTGCCATCGGCCGCCACGGTCACGTTCTCCAGCAGCGCATCGCGACGGATGGCGTGGTAGATGTCCGGCTCGGCCTCTTCGGAGAGCTTGATGGTCTTGGCGTAGCAGCCCCCTTCGAAGTTGAACACGCCGTGGTCGTCCCAGCCGTGCTCGTCGTCACCGATCAGCTGGCGCTTGGGATCGGTGGAGAGGGTGGTCTTGCCGGTGCCGGAGAGGCCGAAGAAGATGGCCACGTCACCATCCTTGCCCACGTTGGCGGAGCAGTGCATGGAGGCGATGCCACGCAGGGGCAGGAAGTAGTTCATCATGGAGAACATGCCCTTCTTCATCTCGCCACCGTACCAGGTGCCACCGATGAGCTGCATCTTCTCGGTCATGTTGAAGGCGACGAAGTTCTCGGAGTTGAGACCCTGCTCCTTCCAGTTCGGGTTGGTGCACTTGGCACCGTTCATCACCACGAAGTCCGGTGTGAAGGTCTTGAGCTCTTCCTCGCTCGGGCGGATGAACATGTTCTTCACGAAGTGTGCCTGCCAGGCTACCTCGGTGATGATGCGCACGGCCAGGCGGGTGTCCGGGTTGGCGCCGCAGAAGCCGTCCACCACGAACAGGCGCTTGCCGGAGAGCTGTTTGGTCACCAGGGATTTCAGATGTGACCACACTTCGGGTGTGATCGCCTTGTTATCGTTCTTGCCCTGGTCAGACCACCACACGGTATCCTGGGTGGTGGCATCTTTGACGATATATTTATCTTTCGGGGAGCGGCCGGTGAAGATGCCGGTGTTGACATTGACGGCGCCGAGCTCGGTGACGACGCCCCGTTCGAAACCTTCCAGGTCAGGGCGAGTCTCTTCTGCGAAAAGCTGCTCATAGGAGGGGTTGCGAACGATTTCCTGGCTATTTTTGATACCGTACTGGTCCAGCTTCAGTTGTTGGGCCAGGGTGGGTTCTACCACGATTGTCATTGTATTCTCCTGGGTTCAGAGGTGTGTAGGGTTCTATCTGACGTTCATGCTACCACCTAGGTGGTAGTTTTTAGCGATCGCCATCAAACTTTATAAAATAGGGTATTTTTTTGTTATTTAAGTTAAAGGCGGGTTTTGCCCGCCTTTGATTAGTGTAACTTGTTTGCATCATTACCGGGAGCCCTGCTGAACAGGGTTTCGATGTCGATCCCATCAAATTCGTAGTGGGCGCCGCAGTAATCGCAGTGCATGTCGATCTTGCCGAGCTCCTGCACCATGGCCACCGCCTCCTGCTTCTCTATCTGCAGCAGAGCCCCTTCGCAGCGGGCGCGGGAACAGGTGCAGCGGAACTCGATGGCCTGGGGATCGAACACCCGCACCTTGTCCTGGTGGTAGAGGCGGTAGAGGATCTCTTCCGCTTCCAGACCGAACAGCTCCTCATCCTTGATGGTGGTAGTGAGCTGGACCAGGTGATCGAAGTCCTCGCTGTGATCCTCGCTCTGGGCCGGCAGTTCCTGCAGCAGGATGCCGGCGGCGCGGGGCTGGCCCTCATGATGACCGGTGCGGATCCAGAGGCGGGTGGCGAGCTGCTCGGACTGGGCGAAATACTGCTCCAGGCAAGCCGCCAGGGTGTCGGCTTCCAGGGCGATGATGCCCTGATAGCGCTCGCCCTGCTCCGGGGTGATGGTGATCACCAGCTGGCCGTTGCCGATCAGGCTCTGCAGCTTGCCATCGCTCGGCAGCTCACCCTCGAAGCGGGCCACGCCGCGCAGTTGCTGGTTGTTGTCGCCGTTGATCACCGCCAGGCGCACCGGGCCGTCCCCCTGCAGCTGCACCGTGATGGAGCCTTCGAACTTGAGGGTGGCGGTCAGCAGGCTGGTGGCGACCAGCAGCTCACCCAGCAGTTGCTGCACCTGTACCGGGTAGTTCTGGGCGTCGATGATGTGGCGATAGGTATGATCCAGCTGGACCAGCTCACCCCGCACTTCGTACTCTTCGAACAGATAGCGATACAGGAGGTCTTGGTTACTCATCATGTTTTCCTAGGATGTGCTTGGGGGAATAATTACATTGTTAAACAGGTGGTTAGGAACTATTTCCTCCACCTGCCGTCATAAAGGGGTCACGCAGGCAGATTAGGATTGCTTGACCTTGATCAGCTGGCGTCGCTCCTGCTTGTCGGGGCGGCGTTCGGGGCTCGGGGCAAACTGGCTGTTGAAGCGTCTGGCCTCGCTGTTTTCTGCCCGCCTCTTCAGGCTGGCCTCGGTCTCTTCATAGAGCTGCTGGGCCAGGGGGGCGGACTTGCGCTGTTCGCTCACCTCGAGCACCCGCACCTCCCGCTCGTCCTGGCCCTGCCAGAAACGGACGAGGGCGCCGACCTCGACGGTCTTGCCCGGTTTGCTGCGCTGGCCGTTGTAATGCACCTTGCCGCCATCGATCTGATCCCGTGCCAGACTGCGGGTCTTGTAGAAGCGGGCGGCCCACAGCCACTTGTCGAGACGGACCTGAGGGCTGCTCTGTGCTGTATTTGGCATGGTTCGGCTCCGGGATGACTGAAAAGGTGCATGATTATACCAGAGGCAACCCCCGGGATAGAAACTGGGGGCGGGTGTGACGGAATCTGAATTTTCTCCCCTTGGTCCCATCCGGTCGGTTGTCTCTGGGTCCATTGCCGTACACAATAGCTAACCGACTAGGATGCCAGACAATTTTGATAAAGATGACGCTACCGTTCAGGGATGATTTGTTGAACTCCCTTCTGGCTCGCTGCAAGGCAGTGCCACTCTCCCGTTTCAGCCAACCCCTGTTCTGGCTGCTGCTCTTGTTGCTGGCGCAGCAGTGTGCCGTGCTCACCTGGCGCCTGTTTGAACTGGCCCAGCCATCCGGCAGCGCATCCTGGCAGCCATCCGTCACCTCGGCTCAGGGCCGCGGCGGTGATCGCCTCGATCTTGCCAACCTCAGTCGCCTCTCGCTGTTTGGCAAGGCGCAGCAGCCTCAGGCCGACAAAATGGCGGAGGCTGTCGCAGCCGATGCCCCCAAGACCCAGCTCAACGCCCAGCTCAACGGCGTGCTGGCCAGCTCGGATCCGGCCAAATCCATCGCCATCATCTCCCATAACGGGGTACAGAATTCTTACGGCATCGGAGATTACATCGACGGCACCCAGGCGAAGATCCGCCAGGTGTTCGCCGACCGGGTCATCATTGCCCGCGACGGCCGTGACGAGACCCTGATGCTGGACGGGGAAGAGTACGGCAAACCTCTGCCCAAGGCGGCCCGCCAGGGGGAGGGGCTCACCGCGGTGCGCAGCGAGCTGCTGAGCAATCCAGGCAAGATCACCGATTATCTCAATATTTCCCCGGTCCGGGTGGATGGCCGCATGGTCGGCTATCGACTCAACCCGGGCCGCAATCCGGAACTGTTCAATCAACTCGGACTGGTCGCCAACGATCTGGCGGTCAGCATCAATGGCCTGGATCTGCGGGATAACGCACAGGCCATGCAGGCGATGCAGCAGGTAGCGGGCGCCACGGAAATGACCGTCACCGTCGAGCGGCAAGGACAGCTCTACGACGTGTATGTCGGCTTGTCAGAATAATGAATCGGAGTAACACCAAGAATGATAAATAAAGGGAAGAGCTGGGGTCTTGCCACCATGGCCGCGGCCTTGATGATGGCAGGTTCTGCCTGGGCCACCGAGTATTCCGCGAGTTTCAAGAATGCCGACATCGAGGAGTTCATCAACACGGTCGGCAAGAACCTCAACAAGACCATCATCATCGAGCCCTCGGTGCGCGGCAAGATCAACGTGCGCAGCTACGACCTGCTCAATGAGGAGCAGTACTACCAGTTCTTCCTGAGCGTGCTCGACGTCTACGGCTTCGCCGTGGTGCCCATGAACAACGGCGTGCTCAAGGTGGTGCGTTCCAAGGATGCCAAGACCTCGGCCATCCCCGTGGTGGACGATCGCAACCCCGGCGTGGGGGACGAGATGGTGACCCGGGTGGTCCCGGTGCGCAACGTCTCGGTGCGTGAGCTGGCCCCTTTGCTGCGCCAGCTCAACGACAACGCCGGTGGCGGCAACGTGGTCCATTACGAGCCTTCCAACGTGCTGCTGATCACCGGCCGTGCCGCCGTGGTGAATCGCCTGGTGGAAGTGGTGCGCCGGGTGGACAAGGCGGGCGATCAGGATATGGACGTCATCAAGCTGAAGTACGCCTCCGCAGGCGAGATGGTGCGGCTGGTGACCAACCTCAATAAGGATGGCAGCAACCAGGGAGCCAACGCTTCCCTGCTGCTCTCCCCCAAGGTGGTGGCGGACGAGCGCACCAACTCCGTGGTGATCAGCGGTGAGCCCAAGGCCCGTGCCCGCATCATCCAGATGGTGCGCCAGCTCGACCGGGATCTGCAGAGCCAGGGCAACACCCGGGTCTTCTACCTGAAATACGGCAAGGCCAAGGATCTGGTGGACGTGCTCAAGGGGGTCAGCTCCAGCATAGAAGCGGACAAGAAGGGAGGGGGCGCAGCCGCTGGCGGTGGTGCCAGCATAGGCGGTGGCCAGCTCGCCATCTCTGCGGACGAGACCACCAATGCCCTGGTGATCACCGCCCAGCCGGACGTCATGGCCGAACTGGAGCAGGTCATCGCCAAGCTCGACATTCGCCGTGCCCAGGTGCTGGTGGAGGCGATCATCGTCGAGGTGTCGGATGGTGATGGCCTGAACCTCGGGGTGCAGTGGGCCAACGCCAACGGTGGTGGCACCCAGTTTACCAACACCGGCCTTCCCATCGGTCCCGCCATCATCGCGGGCAAGGATTACGACGACAACGGCAACACCGACGGGCTGGAGAGCCTGCTCAGCGATTTCAGCGGCATGGCGGCGGGCTTCTACAAGGGAGACTGGGCCGCTCTGGTGACGGCGCTCTCCACCAACACCAAGAACGACATCCTCTCGACCCCGAGCATCGTCACCATGGACAACAAGGAAGCCTCCTTCAACGTCGGCCAGGAAGTGCCGGTGCAGAGCGGCTCCCAGAGTTCCACCACCAGCGATCAGGTGTTCAACACCATAGAGCGCAAGACGGTGGGGACCAAGCTGGTGGTGACGCCCCAGATCAACGAGGGAGACTCGGTGCTGCTCAACATCGAGCAGGAGGTCTCCAGCGTGGCACAGACCCAGGCGACCGGGACCGCGAACCTGGGCCCGACCTTCGACACCCGCACCGTGAAGAACGCCGTGCTGGTGAAGAGCGGCGAGACCGTGGTGCTGGGCGGTCTGATGGACGAGCAGACCAAGGAGCAGGTCTCCAAGGTTCCCTTGCTCGGCGACATCCCTGTACTGGGCTATCTGTTCCGCTCGACGTCCAACACCACTTCCAAGCGCAACCTCATGGTGTTCATCCGGCCGACCATACTGCGTGACGCCAACGTCTACACCGGGGTCTCCAGCAACAAGTACACCCTGTTCAGGGCCGAGCAGCTGAACCGGGCCGCGGATGAGGGCTATGCCACCTCGCCCCCCCGCCAGGTGCTGCCCGCCTACGGCCAGGACGTGATGATGTCCCCCGAGGTGCAGCAGCAGATCGAGCGGATGAAGGCCCAGCAGCAGGCCACCGCCACCGGTGTCCGCACCCAGGTGCAACAGCCCTTCGTGCAGAGCAAGCCCTGATGGCCGCGTATCAGCTCGATGGCAGCGAGCTGCCGGCCGCTTTGCCGGAACTGCCGTTCGCCTTCGCCCGCAATTTCGGTGCCATCCTGACCGAGCGCCAGGGAGCCCCCGTGCTGCTCTGTCGCCAGGGGGTGACCCCGCAGACCCTGCTGGAAGTGCGGCGGGTGGCGGGCTGCGCCTTCGCGGTGGAACAGTTTGGCAACGACGAGTTCGAGACACTGCTGATGGCCCACTACCAGCGCGACTCCTCCGAGGCGCGCCAGCTGATGGAGGATCTCGGCAACGAGATGGACTTCTTCGCCCTGGCCGAGGAGCTGCCCCAGAGCGAGGATCTGCTGGACGCCGACGACGACGCCCCCATCATCCGCCTCATCAACGCCATGCTGAGCGAGGCGATTAAAGAGGAGGCGTCCGACATCCACATCGAAACCTTCGAGCGGGCCCTGGTCATTCGTTTTCGCATCGATGGGGTGCTGCGGGAGATCCTGCGCCCCCATCGCAAGCTGGCGTCGCTCCTGGTGTCGCGCATCAAGGTGATGTCGCGCATGGACATCGCCGAGAAGCGGGTGCCCCAGGATGGCCGCATCTCATTGCGCATCGGCGGCCGCGCCGTCGACGTGCGCGTCTCCACCATGCCGTCCAGCTACGGCGAGCGGGTGGTGCTGCGTCTCTTGGACAAGAACAACGTGCGCCTCGAGCTCAAGCAGCTCGGCATGACGCTCGCCAATCGCAACATCATCAGCGATCTCATCCGCAAGCCCCATGGCATCATTCTGGTGACGGGCCCGACCGGTTCGGGCAAGTCCACCACCCTCTATGCGGCACTGTCCGAGATCAATTCGCGGGATCGCAACATCCTCACGGTGGAAGACCCCATCGAGTATGACCTCGAAGGGGTGGGCCAGACCCAGGTCAACAGCAAGGTGGACATGACCTTTGCCCGCGGCCTGCGCGCCATCCTGCGTCAGGATCCGGACGTGGTGATGGTGGGGGAGATCCGCGACCTCGAGACCGCCCAGATCGCGGTGCAGGCGTCCCTCACCGGTCACCTGGTGATGTCGACCCTGCACACCAACACCGCCATCGGCGCCATCACCCGGATGCGGGACATGGGTATCGAGCCCTTCCTGCTCTCCTCGTCGCTCCTGGCGGTGCTGGCACAGCGTCTGGTGCGCACCCTCTGTCCGGATTGCCGCACCTCGCACCCCGTCACCGAGCAGGAGCGCCTCGCCATGGGCATCGAACTCGCGCCGGATCAGCAGATCTGGCGTCCTGTGGGATGCGAGCAATGCAACTACACCGGCTACCGCGGCCGGACCGGCATCCACGAACTGGTGGTGGTGGACGAGGCGGTACGCGAGGCGATCCACAGTGCCAGCGGCGAGCTGGCCATCGAGCGGTTGATCCGGGGCCATACCCCCAGCATCCGCCGTGACGGCATCGACAAGGTCCTCCAGGGGCAGACCAGCCTCGAAGAGGTGCTGCGCGTGACCCGGGAAGATTGAGATGGCGGCGTTCGAATACAAGGCGCTCGATCCCAGGGGCAGACAGAAATCCGGGGTGATGGAGGGCGATTCCGCTCGCCAGGTACGCCAGCTGCTGCGCGAGCAGGGACTCACTCCTCTCGAGGTGAACGAGACCACCGAGAAGGCGAAGCGGGAGGCGAACCGCTTCGTGCTGTTTCGTCGCGGTGCCAGCACGGCGGAACTGGCCCTCATCACCCGTCAGCTGGCGACCCTGGTAGGGGCCGGTCTCACCATCGAAGAGGCGCTCAAGGCCGTCGCCGAGCAGTGCGAGAAGGCTCACCTGCGCAGCCTGGTGGCCACGGTACGCAGCAAGGTGGTGGAGGGCTATTCATTGGCCGATTCGCTCGGGGCCTTCCCCCACGTGTTCGACCAGCTGTTCCGCTCCATGGTGGCGGCCGGCGAAAAGTCGGGCCACCTGGAGAAGGTGCTGAACCGCCTGGCCGACTACACCGAACAGCGCCAGCACATGCGCACCAAGTTGCTGCAGGCGATGATCTATCCCATCGTCCTCACCCTGGTGGCCGTCGGCGTCATCTCCATACTGCTGACAGCCGTGGTGCCCAAGGTGGTGGCCCAGTTCGAACACATGGGCCAGCAGCTGCCGGGGACCACCCGCTTCCTCATCGGGACGAGCGAGCTGCTGCAGCACTACGGCCTCTGGTTCCTGCTGCTGCTCGCCATCGGTGGCCTGGTGTGGCGCTGGTGGCTGACCGACGACAAGCGTCGCCGTCACTGGCATCAGGTCATCTTGCGCCTGCCGGTCATCGGCCGGGTCAGCCGGGGGCTCAACACCGCCCGCTTCGCCCGTACCCTGAGCATCCTCAACGCCAGCGCCGTGCCCCTGCTGGAGGGGATGCGGATCTCGGGGGAGGTGCTCTCCAACGACTTCGCCCGCCTGCGCATCGGGGAGGCTACCGAGCGGGTGCGCGAGGGAACCAGTCTGCGCAAGGCGCTGGACGAAACCAAAATTTTCCCGCCCATGATGCTGCACATGATCGCCTCCGGCGAGCAGAGCGGCGAGCTCGACAGCATGCTGGAGCGGGCGGCGGACAACCAGGACAGGGAGTTCGAGACCCAGGTCAACATCGCCCTCGGGGTGTTTGAACCCATGCTGGTGGTCTCCATGGCCGGGGTCGTGCTGTTTATCGTGATGTCGATCCTGCAGCCGATCCTGGAGCTCAACAACATGGTGAATTTGTAAGTTTCCGGTGTTCGATGGTGCCGCCCGGCGGCCCGTCGGCCCACAGATCACTTTCTGATGGCCTGCGCCATCTCATTTCGTTAGGGAGTCATAGTAATGCAGAAGCGTCGTCAAGCCGGTTTCACCCTGCTGGAAGTCATGGTGGTCATCGTGATCCTCGGGATCCTGGCCAGTCTGGTGGTGCCCAACCTGATGGGCAACAAGGAGAAGGCGGATCAGCAGAAGGCCGTCTCCGACATAGTGGCGCTGGAAAATGCCCTGGACATGTACAAGCTGGACAACAACCGCTATCCGACCACGGAGCAGGGTCTGGACGCCCTGGTCAACAAGCCGACCGCATCCCCGGAGCCGCGCAGCTACCGTGAAGGGGGCTACATCAAGCGTCTGCCGCAGGATCCCTGGGGCAACCCCTATCAGCTGCTGAGCCCGGGCCAGTTTGGCAAGATCGACATCTTCAGCTCGGGGATGGACGGCGAAGCCGGGACCGATGACGACATCGGCAACTGGAACCTGAAGGACTTTCAATAAGTGATCTCTGGCCGTCTCGCCCCGAGGATGCTGCCTGCATGAGGGCGGCGCTGTTGATCCCCGCCGTGCCGATGGGGCTCGAACTGTGAGCCGTTGTCGCCAGTCGGGCTTTACCCTGCTGGAGGTGTTGCTGGTCGCCATGCTGATGGGGCTGGTGGCCACCGCCGTCACCCTCAGCATGGGGGGGGCCAGGGGAGACAGGGAACTCGACAAGCAGGCGCGCCGCTTCATGGCGACCCTGCAACAGGCCCAGGAGTATTCGGTGATGGATGGCCGGCTGCTGGGGCTCAGGATCGAGGACAACGGCTGGCAGTTTATGTCCCGCTCGGCCAAAGACAGAAAATGGCAGGCCCTGACCGGCGACAAGCTGCTGGGGCCGGTGACCCTGCCGGAGGCCATGACCCTGGCCGTGGAGCTGGAGGGCTTTGGCTGGAATATGGAGTCGGACGAGCGGCGTGAGCAGACCCGGGACGAGGAGGAGCGCACGCCCCAGATCCTCATCTTCCCGGGGGGCGAGCAGTCCCCCTTCGTGTTGACCCTGCGCCAGCAGGACGAGGATCAGCAGTATCTGCGTACCGTCAGGGGGGATGAATTCGGTCGCCTATCCCTGCAAGAAGACGAAGAGGAAGAAGAGTGACGGGCACCAGGGGATCAGGGGCCGGGCAGGGAAGTGTCACCCGCTTGGCCGGCGGGCCTGCCAAGGCGCGGGGCATGACGCTGCTGGAGGTCATGGTGGCCCTGGCGGTGTTCGCCATCGCGGGCCTGGCGGTGATGAAGACCGCCAGCGAGCACCTCTCCGGCCTCAACTATCTGGAGCAGAAGACGCTGGCGACCTGGGTGGTGGAAAACCAGCTGGTGCAGCAGAAGCTCGAGGCCAAGTGGCCGGGAGACAGCTGGGTGGAAGGGGATGAAGAGATGGCCGGGCAGACCTGGTACTGGCGCTATCGCGGCGTCGCCACCGCCGACAGCAACTTCAGGGCGCTGGACATGGAGGTGCGCACCGCCCCCAAGGCCGAGAGCCCGGTGGCCATGATCCGGACCTATCTCAGCCGATGAACCTGCATCCACGAGTCTCCATGATCCGGAGCCGGCATCAGCCGAGGACGCTGAATCCGCTTTTGCCCAGGCACCGCAACCAGCATCAGGCGGGGTTTACCCTGCTGGAGATGCTGGTGGCCATCGCCATCTTCGCCACGCTCAGCCTGGGGGCCTATCAGGTGCTTCAGGGGGTGCTCAACAGCGACGAGGTGGCCAAGAAGAAGGAGATACGCCTCTCCGAACTGCAGCTCGCCTTCAGCCTGCTGGAGCGGGATGTCACCCAGATGGTGCCGCGCAGCGGCCGCATCGACGGCGAAAACAACAAGGTGCTGCTGGCGGCGTCCCGCTTTGGCCAGCAGAGCGACGACTGGGGCATGGCCTTCATGCGTGGCGGCTGGCTCAACCCGGACGGCATGCTGCCGCGCTCCGGCTTGCAGCGGGTGGGGTGGCGCCTCAAGGGGCAGACACTGGAGCGGTTGAGCTATCTCTACCCGGATCCCGCGATCGGCACCGAGCCGCGCATTCAGCCGGTGCTGACCGGAGTGACCGCCCTGCGACTCTATTTCTACGACAAGCAGTGGAAGGAGGCGTGGACCCAGCGCGACCTGTTGCCGAGCGGGCTGGCGGTGGAGCTGGATCTGGAGGATTACGGGACCATACGTCGCCAGTTTCTGATTGGAGCCGGTGGCCAGAGGGCGGCAAATGGCAATTAAGCGCAGCCGGAGCCGGCCTCTCACCGGATCGGGCCGTCAGGGCGGCATGGCCCTGCTGGTGGTGCTGCTCATCCTGTCGGTCATGGTGATCATCGCCAGCAACATGAGCGGCAGGTTGCAACTGGAATTGCGGCGCACCGCCAACCTCACCCTGGGTAAACAGGCCTGGTGGTACGCCATGTCGGCGGAGGCCCTGGTGATCAAGGTGCTGAACCAGGACTTCAAGGATGACCCCGACCGGGTGAGCCTGGGGCAGAACTGGGCGCGGGAGGATGGCGTCTTCCCGGTGGAGGATGGCACCCTGTCCGGCCGGGTGCGGGATCTGCAGTCCTGTTTCAACCTCAACAGCCTGAGTGTGGCGCTCAAGGAGGGGGAGAGCGGCGACGATCTCGAGGCCCAGCCCTACCAGTTCAAGGTGTTCCGGGCCCTGCTCGCCGAGCTCGAGGTGGACGACTACGAGGCGGTGCAGCTCACCGACGCCATCCGTGACTGGACCGACAAGGATACCCAGCTGGTCTCCAGCAACGGCGCGGAGGATGCCTACTACGAGGGCCTCACTCCTCCCTACCTGGTGGGCAACCAGTGGCTGCTGGGCACGGACGAGCTCAGGGCGGTGCGCGGGATGAGCGGCGAGCTCTACGCCCGGCTCGCCCCCTATGTGTGCGCCCTGCCCAACGACAAGCTGGTGGTGAACATCAACACCATCAAGCCGGAGCAGGCGGCCCTGCTGGTCGGCCTCTACCTGGGCAAGATAGGGCTGGACGACGCCAGGCAGGTGCTGACCAGCCGCCCCAACAAGGGGTGGAAGAACAAACAGGAGATGACGGAGCAGATGCCGGTCCAGCCTGGAGCCGTCAACGGGCTCGACGGCGCGCTGGATATCAAGAGCAGCTTCTTCGAGGCCCATCTGCTGGCGGAGGTAGGGGATACCCGGGCCAGACTGGAGACCTTCTTCCAGCGTGGCAAGGACAACAAGCTGGTGATGTTGCGCCGCCTCAATGGCGGTGCCGAATGACAGGGAGAAGGCGGGGGCCGGGTTCAGCCCGCACCGCCCCTCATCCGGATTGCAGCCGAGGGCTGCGACCCCGCCCATCGACGATATGCTGGCGGGCATGGCAGGAGAATTATTTGTGAGCGAGAGTCTGGTCATCCGTCTGGGGACCCATGCGCAGCAGCCGGTGCACTGGCTGGTGTGGTCGGCGCAGGAGCAGGAGATCATCGCCTCCGGCATCCTGGCCTCGGCCGATGCCCTCGGCGAGCTGCAGGCACGTGCAGGCGGTCGCCCCGTGGTGACCCTGGTGCCGGGCAGCGATCTGATCTTCCGGCGGGTGAGCCTGCCGGGCAAATACAGCCGCCAGAGTGCGGCCGCGCTGCCCTATCTGCTGGAGGAGCAGATCGCCTCCGACGTGGACGAGCTGCACCTGGTGGTGCTCGCTCATCAGGGGCGCGACGTGGATCTGATGGCGGTGGACAAGGAGAAGATGCAGACCTGGCTCGGCTGGTTGCAGCAGGCGGGGCTCAAGACCCTGCAACTGCTCCCGGACGTGCTGGCGCTGCCGCTGGCCGCCGAGGGATGGTCCGCCCTGCAACTGGGGGAGGAGTGGCTGGTCCGCCAGGGGCCCCATCAGGGCATAGTGGCGGAGGAGTCCCTGCTGGCCATGCTGCTGGCGGCCCAGCCCGAGCCCGTCATCCTCAACAGCCATACCCCCATCCCCGCCATGGCGGCGGGCAACTGGCGGGGGGCGGATCCCGAGCTCCCCATGCTGCTGCTCGCCAAGGGCGCGCTCACCAGCCAGGCCAACCTGCTGCAGGGGCCCTATCGTCCCCAGACGGAATACGCCCGCTACTGGTTGCAGTGGCGCAAGGTGGCCGTGCTGGCGGGCATTCTGCTGCTGGTGACCCTGGTCCAGCGCGGCGTGCATCTGCACCAGCTGGCGGAACAGGACAAGGCCCTCAAGGCGGAGATCCGGCAGGTCTACACCCGGATCTTCCCGGGGGAGACGCGCATCGTCAACGTGCGCAGCCAGATGACCCAGCACCTCAAGAACCTGGGGCAGGCCCCGCAGGACGGCGTCCTGCTGTTGCTGACCGAGCTGGCCCCCGTGTTTGCCGAAGTGCCCGGCCTCAAGCCCGAGGTGATGCGGTTCGACGCGGCCCGGGGCGAGCTCAGGTTGCAGGTGACCGCCCCAGGGTTCACCGAGATAGAGCGTTTCCGCGAGCTGGCGGGCAAGCGCTTCGAGGTGCAGCAGGGTGAGGTGCGCAGCACCGAGGGCAAGGTCGAAGGGGCGCTGGTGCTCAAGGGGAGGTCGTCATGATGGACAAACTGCAAGGCTGGTGGCGGAGCATCAGTGCTCGTGAGCAGCGTCTGGTCGCGGTCGGGGGCAGCGTCCTGTTGATCGGGATATGTTACTGGGCCATCTGGCAACCCATCAGCAATCGCATCGCCGAGCGCGAGCGCCAGGTGGTCAATCAGCAGCAGACCCTGGCCTGGCTCAAGGAGAAGGGGCAGGAGGTGCTGGCGATGCAGGGTGGTCAGGGTCGCCAGATCGATACCAGCGGCACCCTGGACGGGGTGGTGAACCGCACCGCCTTCAACCAGAAGATCAAGATTGCCCGGCTGCAGCCCCAGGGCCAGGAGCTGCAGGTCTGGATAGACACTGTGCCGTTCGATGACCTCTTGATCTGGCTTGCGACCCTCTCCGATCAGTACGGGGTGCAGGTGCAGATCATCGAGGTGGCCCGCGAGGGGCTGGCGCCCGGCCTGGTCAAGGTCAGACGTTTGCAGCTGAGTCGCCCCCAATGAAACAACCCGCCCCGATCAGGGCCTTGGCCGCCGGTCATCCGGCCTTCGCCTCGCACCTGATCGGGCGTTTGCAGTCGAGTCGTTTTCTATGAAGCAAAGAGTGCTGATTGCCGTGCTGTTTCTGGCGGCCTATCTGGTTTTCCTGCTGGCCCAGCTGCCGGCCAGCCTGGTGGTGCGCCACCTGCCGCTGCCCCCCAACCTGGTGAGGATGGAGGGAGTGAGCGGTACCCTCTGGAGCGGCCAGGTGGCCCGCCTGCAATACGCCAGCGAGTCGCTGACCCAGCTGCGCTGGGAGCTCAATGGTTGGTCCCTGCTGCGCCTTGCCCCTGAAGTCTCCCTGCGCTTTGGCGAGCGCGGCGGCCTCAATGGCCAGGGGGTAGTCGGCTGGAACGGCGCGGCCTTCGGTCGCGACATCACCCTGAATGCGCCGGCCCCCTGGGTGCTGGAGCGGGTGCCGATGAGACCTCCCTTCCCCCTGATGGCTGCGGGCCAGCTGCAGCTCAAGATTGACCAGTTTGCCCAGGGCAATCCCTGGTGTGACAACCTCTATGGCGATCTTCACTGGTATGACGCCGAGGCGCATACCCCGGCGGGCAAGCTGGCGCTGGGGGATCCTGAAATCAAGCTGACCTGCCTCGACTCCCGGCTAGTGGCCGAGATCAAGCAGGGCTCGGAGGCGGTGCAGGTGCTGGGCAAGCTGGAGCTGCAGGCCAATCGCCAGTACCTGTTCCAGGGGACCCTGAAACCCGGGCCCGAGCTGCCGGAGCAGATGAAGCAGGGGCTGCCCTTCCTCGGCCAGCCCGACGGTCAGGGACGCTTCCCGCTGCGCTACCAGGGCCGCATCTGACGGCCTTGCTGTCTGATCTGGCATGCATCGACACCACCCCGCCCCGGCGGGGTGGTGTCGTTATGGGGCCGCGGCGGCTGGCGCCGTGATGAGGTGATTGAGAAAGAAGTTGAACAGCTCGGCCCGGGAGCGCAGGTGCAGCTTGGCGTAGAGGTGCTTGCGATGATTTTTCACCGTGCCGCTGCCGATGCCAAGCGCACCGGCAATGGCCTCGGTGTCGAGCCCCTGCAGCAGCAATCCCGCCACCTGACGCTCGCGGCGGGTGAGGCTTGCGCCCCCCACGCTGGCGATGGCCTGCTCCACGGTCGCCTTGAGATCGGCGCCACCCGGCAGTGCCGGACTCTGGGCCAGCAGCGCGGCCCCCTCCCGCCAGTGCTGGCGGCACAGCGAATGCACCAGCGGAAACAGGGCCTCCAGCCGGGCCAGCTCGTCACGGCTGAGGGAGCTGCGCTTGTCGAGGCGACCCAGAAACAGCATCAGGGTGAGGCCGCCGCGCACCGGCAGGATCAGCCCCACCTCCTCCTGCCAGCCGGTGGCCTGATAGAAGTGGTGGCGATACTCGGGGTCGAGCCGCCCCCGCGACACCTGCGCCAGGGTCCAGACCCCGGCACCCAGCCCCTGCTCCAGCGCCTGCATGAAGGGATCCTGACTGAAGTGGCGGGTGAGGTAGCGGTCGAACAACAGGGCCCGCTGATGATGCAGGTTGTCGTAGAGGTAGACGGGGCGCAGCCCCACCCCGAGCAGCAGGGCACAGTCGAACGCCACCTGCTGCTGGATCAGGCGCACCAGGGCCGCCGGGAAGCCGCTGCCGTGCAGGGCATCGACCACCTCGGTCATGCTGTGGGTCAGGGCATCCGTGGCGAGGGGCTGGATCATGGGCGTTGGGTCATGGCGATAAGTTCCGGGTGGCTGGGCTGGCTACCCACTATGGCAGGATGCTAGCACGGGAATGGCAAAACTGTCCCCTGGGGGACATATTCGGCGCGAACCGGAGCAGCGAGGATGTGGGCTTTTCCCCTGCTGTTGGAGCACCCATGATCAACCCCCACCTGCTCGATGAGCTGACCCGACGCGGCCTGGTGGCCCAGAATTCCGACCCGGTGGCGCTGCGCGATCACCTCGCCACCCCGCGCACCGTCTACTGCGGCTTCGATCCCACCGCCGGCAGCCTGCACATCGGCCATCTGGTGCCGCTCTTGATGCTGCGCCGCTTCCAGCTGGCGGGCCACACCCCGGTGGCCCTGGTGGGCGGTGCCACCGGCCTTATCGGCGATCCCAGCTTCAAGGCAAGCGAGCGCAGCCTCAACAGCGCCGAGACGGTGCAGGGCTGGGTGGCCAGCCTGTCGGCCCAGATAAGCGCCCTGCTGCCGGCGAGCGACGGGCTGGCGGCGCCGCTGCTGGTCAACAACGCCGACTGGATGGGGCAGATGTCGGCCCTCGACTTCCTGCGGGATATCGGCAAGCACTTCTCGGTCAACGCCATGCTGGCCCGCGAATCGGTGCGCCAGCGCCTGGCCCGCCCGGATCAGGGCATCTCCTTCACCGAGTTCTCCTACGCCCTGCTGCAATCCCAGGACTTCGCCGTGCTCAACCAGCGTCTCGGCTGCACCCTGCAGATCGGCGGCAACGACCAGTGGGGCAACATCACCAGCGGCATGGATCTCACCCGGCGGCTGCATCATGCCCAGGTCTATGGCATGACGCTGCCGCTCATCACCAAGGCGGACGGCACCAAGTTTGGCAAGACGGAAGGGGGCGCAATCTGGCTGGATCCGGCGCTCACCTCACCCTACGCCTTCTACCAGTTCTGGCTCGGCACCGCGGACGAGGATGTCTACCGCTTCCTGCGCTACTACAGCTTTATGCCGCTGGCCGAGATTGAGGCGCTGGAGGCGGAGGACGCCAAGCGGCAAGGGCGCAAGCTGGCCCAGCAGGTGCTGGCGGACGAGCTGACCGAGCTGGTGCACGGCAAGGGGGCGCTGGCGGCGGCGCGGCGCATTAGTGAGCTCTTGTTCAGCGGTGACGTGGCTCGTCTTGGCGAGAGCGATCTGGCCCAGCTGGCCCAGGATGGCCTGCCGAGCAGCCCCATCGAGGGGGAAACGGATCTGGTGACCCTGCTGGTGGAGTGCGGCCTGGCGAACTCCAGGCGCATCGCCCGGGAGCTGCTGGCGGCGGGGGCCGTCAGCCTCAACGGCGCGATCCGCCAGGATGAGCCAGTGACCGACGGCGACTGGCTGTTCGGCCGCTATCTGCTGCTGCGCCGGGGCAAGAAGCAGTACCACCTGGTGATCCGCTCATGAGGGGGTGAGCGCCTCGATGACGTAGTCGAGGAAGTGGCCGACCAGGGCCGACTCGGCCCGGCGCTGGGTGTAGAGGGCATAGAAATGGGCCCCCTTGGGACGGTAGTCGGGCAGCACCTCGTGCACCACCCCCTCGGCCAGCTCGGCCGCCACCAGGTAGCGCGGCAGGCGGGCGATCCCCAGCCCCTGGCGCATCGCCTGGTGAATCGCCCTCTTGCTGCTGAAGGCCAGCTCGCCCGCCACTTCCAGCGGGATCTCGCGCCCCTGGGCAAGCAGGGTCCAGCGCTCGTGGCGGCTGTACTCCTGGCAGCGGGTGATGAGGCTGTGCTGGTGCAGATCCTGCGGCTCGCTCAAGGGCGGGTGGCGGTCCAGGTAGTCGGCGCTGGCGCAGAGCACCAGATCGTCCACCGCGATGGGGCGCGCCAGATAGGGCTGGGTGCCGAGCTCGGTGCTGCGAAACGCCACGTGCAGGTTGTCGCGCAGCAGGTCGGCCGGGGTATTGCTGAAGTCGGCGATGATCCGCACCTCGGGGTGGTCGGCGCGAAAGCGCAGCAGTACCGGGGTCAGCACCACCTCGCCCCACAGATCCGGCGCCGTGATGCGCAGCTCCCCGCACAGGGCCGAGCGGCGGCGTTGCAGGCCGTCCAGCAGCTGCTCGTGCAGGGCGATCATCTGGTCGGCCTGGCGGTAGGCGAGCTCCCCCGCATCGGTCAGCTGCACCCGGCGGGTGGTACGGCTCAGGAGCGTGTTGCCGAGGCTCTGCTCCAGGTGGCGTAGATCCTTTGACGCCTTGCTCGGGGTGATGCCGAGGTGTGCGGCGGCGGCGGCGAAGGATCCGCAGCGGACGATGGCGACCAGCAGGCGCATCAGGTAGAGGGTGTCGAACTTGTGGTGACGCATGATGGGTGGCCTATTGTGTCTTGCAGGGAATGAATGCCTTGCTTGTGTGCCTGATTATATCCTCAGTGCCCGGGTTTATAGTGGCGGCATTCCATTGCGATCCCGGGAGAGGGCGATGAACAAGGCACTTGGCGACAGCTTCCACTTCGAGCGGGCCGGATTGCGGCTCAAGAACCGGGCCGTGCTGGCCCCTTTGACCCACAACATGAGCGGCGCAGGCGGCGATCCCGCTCAGGCCGAGCTCGACTGGCTGGCGCGCTGCGCCCGGGGCGGCTTCGGCCTGCTCATCGCCGCCGCAACCCAGGTGCAGCCCGGCGGACGCTGCTGGGCGGGGCAGCCGGCCCTGATGACCGACACCCAGCAGCAGGCCTTCACGGCCCTGGCCGACAGTGCGCGGCAGGCCGGGGCGCTGGCGGTGGTGCAGCTGCATCACGGCGGGATGCGGGCCCTGCCCGAACTGAACGACGGGGCGCCGGTGGGCCCGTGCGAGCTGGCGCCGGGCGGGCGCTACCCCCTCGGGGTCAAGGGGCTGAGCGAGGAGGAGATTCTGACGCTCATTGACGCCTTCGTGCGCGCCGCCGAGCGGGCCCATGGCGCCGGCCTGCACGGGGTCGAGTTGCACGCCGCCCACAACTTCCTGCTCTGCAATTTCCTCAACCCCCTGCACAACCGGCGCACCGACCGCTGGGGTGGCAGCATCGCCAACCGGGCGCGGATCCTGGTGGAGATAGTGCGCGGCATCCGCGCCCGCCTGCCCCGGGACTTTCTGGTCGGGGTGCGCCTCTCCCCCGAGAGCTATGCCCATATCCAGGGCATAGCGCTGCCCCATCAGCTGGCGGTGGCGCACCTGCTGGCGGACGAGGGGATCGACTACCTGCACTTCTCCATGGGGGACAGCTTCAAGGCGGTGGCGGGGGATCCCGACGGCGGCGCCCTGCTGGAGGCGGTGCGGGTCGGGTTGGCCGGGCGGGTGCCGCTCATGGTGGCGGGCAAGATTAGCGACGCAGATTCGGCCGAGCTGGCCCTGGCGGGCGGCGCCGATCTGGTGGCAGTGGGCACGGCGGCCATCGGCAATCCGGACTGGATGGAACGGGTGAGTCGCGGCCAGCCCTTGCACTGTGCCCCCTTCACGGCGGCGCACCTTGCAGAGCTTGGCTTCACCCCGAGCGCCCTCGACTACCTGGCCGGCATGGGGGTGCTGGCTCCCCTTGATGCGGCCTGAGGGTTTTAATCAGCGGACTGGCTGCTGAGCTGATATGACAAGGCCCTCGCGAGGAGGGCCTTGAGGGTGTCAGGTGCCGAGGGGCAACAGCTCGGCGTAGTCGCGGATCGCCGGGAAGGCGGTGATGCGTTGCTCGGGCTGTCGGCTGTCCGGATTCTGGATGGCGAGCTGGTAGCCGATGCCGTAATCGGCGGCGGCGCGCAGGATCCGCTCGCTGTCATCCACGAACAGGGTGCGGGCCGGGTCGAACGCCAGCCGCTCGGCCAGTGCCTGCCAGCAGTGCTGGCTCTCCTTCGACCAGCCCAGCTCGTGGGTGCTCACCATGAGATCGAGGTGCTCGGCGAGGCCGAGGCGCGCATCCTTCACCGAGAGGCTGGCGGGGTGGGCATTGGTGAAGAGCACCAGCTGCTTGCCGGCGGCCTTGAGCGCGGCCAGGAAGGGGAGGACGTGGGGGCGCCACTGGATCTTCTCCAGGATCTCCTGCTTGAGGGCGCGGATGTCGAGCCCCAGGGTCTGGCTCCAGTAATCGACGCAGTACCAGTGGAGGGTGCCGCTGACGGCGTGATAATGGGCATCTATCTGCGCCTTCGCCTCGGCGAGCGGCAGGCCGAGTCGCTCGGCGTAGCGCGCCGGCACCAGGGTCTGCCACAGGTGGTTGTCAAAATGGAGATCGATCAGGGTGCCGTCCATGTCGAGCAAAACGGTATCTATCTGGTGCCAGGGCAGGGGAGTCGGCATGGGGTCTCTCGATGTCTATGGGGAGTGGGGAAAACGGGGCGCATTATAACGGATTTTTCGGGCATCTTTCCCGCCCTTGCCCCGTGGTGTTCGCCCTGGTAGTCGTTTACTCTTGAAACACGATTTTTTAACGAGCAGTCAGCCCCGATGAGCGATCCCCGCAAGCGCAACCCCGTGCACCTCAGTGCCGAGACCATGGCCCATGACAAGAGCAAGCCAGAGATCCTCAAGGCCGAGATAGTGGCCGAGAGTCGCTTGTTCAAGGTGGAGTCCCTGCACCTGAAATTCTCCAACGGCGAGGAGCGGGTCTACGAGCGGATGCGTGGCGGCAACCGGGGCGCCGTCATGGTGGTGCCCCTGTTCGATGCCCATACCCTGCTGTTGGTGCGCGAGTATGCGGCGGGTACCCACTCCTACGAGCTGGGCTTTCCCAAGGGACTGATCGACCCGGGCGAGAGCGCCCTCGAGGCGGGCAACCGGGAGCTGATGGAGGAGGCGGGCTTCGGGGCCGCCAGCCTGACCTTGCTCAAGCAGGTGTCTCTGGCGCCCGGCTACTTCTCCAGCCGGATGGACATCTTGCTGGCGCGGGATCTCTACCCCGAGCAGCGGGTCGGCGACGAGCCCGAACCCCTCGAGGTGATCCCCTGGCCCCTCAACCGCATCGACGACTTGCTGGCGCGCCCCGACTTCACCGAGTCGCGCAGCATCAGCGCCCTGCTGCTGGCCCAGAAGTGGCTGGCGGAGCAGGAGGATTAGCCCGTTCGGGGCTGTTTGGTAATCAGAGACAGAGGGCAGGAATATGCAGGAGTTGTTGGCCTGGATACCGGAGGTCAAGGAGATCGCCCGCGAAGCGGGGCGGATCCTTCACGAGATCTATCGCGGCGGTCAGTTCGAGCGCCAGTTGAAGGAGGATGCGACCCCGGTCACCAGTGCCGATCTTGCTGCCGACGCCTACCTCAAGCGGGCGCTGTCGGCGCTCACTCCCCATGTGCCCGTACTGACGGAAGAGGCGGCCGACATCCCCTTCAGCCAGCGTGCCAACTGGCGCCAGTACTGGCTGGTGGACCCGCTTGACGGCACCGGCGAGTTCATCGCCGGCAGCGGTGACTTCGCCACCCTGATCGCCCTGGTGCAGGACAATGTGCCGGTGCTCGGGGTCATCTATGCCCCCGAGTCGGACCTGCTCTACTGGGCGGTGCGCGGTCACGGCGCCTTCAAGGAGGCGAACGGCGAGGTGCACCCCATCAGCGCCATTCACCATGAGCACGATCAGCCCGACTCCCTGGTGGTGGCCATCAGCCGCCGCCAGAAGCTGGAGAACCTGACCCGTCGCCTCAACCCTGCCATCCATTACGAGCTGATCCCGCTGGGTTCCAGCTCCCTCAAGTCCTGCCTGGTGGCGGAGGGGGTCGCCGACTGCTACGTGCGGCTCGGCCCCACCGGGGAGTGGGATACCGCCGCCGCCCAGTGCATCGTCGAGGCGGCGGGTGGCCGTATCCTCAGCCTGGCGCTGCAGCCGCTGCGTTACAACGAGACGGAATCGCTGGAGAACCCGGACTTCATCGTGATGGGGGATCCTGAGCTCGCCTGGGGCAGGATCCTGGCCCACTGAGCCCTGACGTGAGTACCATATGAAACCATCAGGCGGCTTCAGAGTCGCCTGATTGCTTGGTGCGTTCTGCTGTCTTTTTGCGGAGTCTTCAGTTTCATTCGCTGGTTAATTGGATTGTGGTAGTGGATCGTCTCAATCATGCAGAATTAACTGGTTCATGTTTTCATGTAATTCTGGAAAGGTTCATTTCACCAAAATAAAAAATCAAACATGAATGACAATTTGGTTTTATATTTTGAGTTATTTATGTTTGCGGGATTAAATAAATGGCGCGCCTGCCAACTCTCGCCCAATCTCACTGGTAAACCTCGGTTCAGCCAGTGAGATCTGCCACTGTCCATTTTTGAGAATTAAATTCTAAAGGAGCACAATATTTTTAGATTTTAATACTATGTGAAAGTGGTTTACCGATGAGTTTATCTGCAGAAGCCTCCCGGGAGCTGTCCGCCTCCCAATCCACCCCGACTGCCAGCAGCTGGCGCCGTCACGACACCCATTGGGTCATCAGCCTGTTCGGCACCGCTGTCGGTGCCGGCATCCTGTTCCTGCCCATCAACCTGGGACTGGGGGGGATCTGGCCCCTCATGGTGGTCGCCGTACTGGCCGGCCCCATGACCTTCCTGGCCCACCGCGGGCTGGCGCGCTTCGTGCTCTCCTCTTCCCGTCCCCACGCCGACTTCACCGAGGTGGCCGAGGAACACTTCGGCAAGATGGCCGGTCGCCTCATCTCGGCCCTCTATTTCCTCTCCATCTTCCCGATCCTGCTCATCTATGGCGTCGGGCTGACCAACACGGTGGAGAGCTTCATGGTCAATCAGCTGGGCACCGCCATGCCGGATCGGGTGATGCTCTCCGGCGTGCTGGTGTTCGCCATGATCGCCGTGATGCTGGCCGGGGAGAAGGCGATGCTGCGGGCCTTCGCCGTCATGGTTTACCCGCTGGCGGCGATCCTGCTGGCGCTCTCCTGCTACCTCATTCCCCAGTGGCAGTGGCCGGAAGTGACCGCCTTTGAAAGCGTCAGCTTCCTCAACACCGTCTGGCTGGCGTTGCCGGTGACCGTGTTCGCCTTCAGCCATGCCGCCGCCATCTCGGGCTTTGCCAACGTGCAGCGTCGGGAATACGGCGAGCAGGCGGAGGCCAAGAGCGGCCTGATCCTGCGCAACACCACCGTCATGCTGGTGGGCTTCGTGCTCTTCTTCGTCTTCTCCTGCGTGCTGAGCCTCTCCCCGGCCCAGCTGGCAGAGGCCAAGGCCCAGAACGTTTCCGTGCTCTCCTATCTCGCCAACATCACCGACAACCCGGTGATCGTGACCCTGGGGCCGCTCATCGCCTTCATCGCCATCAGCTCCTCCTTCCTCGGCCACTTCCTGGGTGCCCGCGAAAGCCTCAAAAGCCTGCTCGCCAAGCCCACCGGCCTGTCACTGGCGAAGGCGGACAAGCTCGGCATCGCCCTGATGTTCTTCGCCATCTGGGGGGCGGCCGTCATGAACCCGGGTATCCTGGGGCTGATGGAGACCCTCTCAGGCCCTGTCATCGCCATGATCCTCTTCATCATGCCGGTGGTGGCCATCTACAAGGTGGAGGCGCTGGCCCGCTTCCGTCACGGCTGGGTGAACGGCTTCATTCTGGTGACCGGTGCCCTGGCTGTCTCGGCCCTGCTCTTCAGCCTGATGAAGTGACCGCGTTTCGCAAACAGCAAAAAGAGAGAGGCGACCCCGGGGTCGCCTCTCTCTTTTCATGGGGCCTGCTGCGTCAACCCAGCCTGGCACCGTTCTCCACCGCCTGCTCAGGGATGGCGATCACCACGGCGCCATCCGGGCGGTAGAAGCCGGTCAGCAGGAACTCCGACTGGATGGGCCCTATCTGCTTGGGGGGGAAGTTGACCACGGCGACGATCTGGCGGCCCACCAGATCCTCCGGTCGATAGAGGTCGGTGATCTGGGCGCTGCTCTTGCGCACCCCGAGCTCGGGGCCAAAATCCGCCCACACCTTGTAGGCGGGCTTGCGCGCCTCGGGGAAGGGCTCGATCCGCACCAGGGTGCCGACCCTGAGCTCCACCATCTCGAAATCCTGCCAGCTTATGGTCTGCATCTTGGCTCCTCCTCTGCCATGGCTTGCATGGGCTCCAGCATGCCGTGAAAGGAGGGCGCTGTCTTCGGTGAGGGGCCGTTCGGTTACGGCAGGGAGCCGTTTTGTCGGCGCCAGAGAGTGGGGGTGAGGCCGGTCTCGGCCAGGAAGCGCTCGGCGAAGGCCCCTTGATTCTGGTAGCCGCAGCGACTGGCCACCTCGCCGATGGGCAGGGCGGTCCGGGCCAGCAGGGTGCGGGCCAGCGTCAGGCGCCGCGCCAGGATGTAGCGGGAGACGCTCATGCCCACCTGCTGGCGAAAGGCATGCTTGAATTGGCTCTGGCCGAGGCAGGCGATGGCGGCGAGTCGCTCGTTGGTGAGGTGCTGGGCGAGGTGGGCCTCGATATGGCGCTGTACCCTGGCGATACGAGGGACGATGGCGGGCATGCCGCGCCCCTCGGCCAGCAGCCCGAGCCATACCTGATCCATGCCGGCCAGATGGCGCCCCTCTGCCACCATGCGGTGCAGAAAGGCGAGATAATGCCGTTGAGTGTCGTCCAGCTCGAGAAAGGGACGTTCACCGAGGGAGTGGGGCAGCCAGTCGCTCTCCTGCACCAGAAACGAGAACGCCGGATCGGCGGCGTAGTCGTGGCGAAGGCCAGGCGGGATGACGCAGACCGACCCCGGGGCGAGGCGGCGCCCCTGGCCCTGCACCTCGATTTCGAGGGGGCCATCCAGGGGGATCACCAGCTGGGCATGGTCATGGCTGTGACTGTGTGTGTCGTGCTGGTAGCGGCGCAGGCTGAAGGGGGAGGCGGATAGCGATGACGCGGCACCGGGCCGCGTCATCGAAGGGAAAGTGTCGTTTGCCATGGGCAGCCGGATCACTCGGCGTCGAAGTCTTCGATTTCCTTGCCCAGCGCTTCCATGATGGCACGCGCCTCGGCGGGCACGCTGTCCGGATGATCCTTGCGCAGATCGTCGTCGCAAGGCAGCGGCTGACCGGTAAATGCGTGCAGGAAGGCCTCACAGAGCAGCTCGCTGTTGGTCGCATGACGCAGGTTGTTCACCTGGCGACGGGTGCGCTCATCGGTCAACACCTTGAGCACCTTGAGCGGGATCGAGACGGTAATCTTCTTGACCTGCTCGCTCTTCTTGCCGTGCTCCGCATAGGGGCTGACGTAGTCGCCGTTCCACTCTGTACCCATGTTCCACCTGTTCTCGTTTGGCCGTGAGCGCGGATTTTAACCCTTAAGGATTTCAATGGCAATCCAACAGCAAAGCCATTTAGACGTCTGGAAGTGTTGACGGCTTTTTTAAGCTGGCGTAGTGTGGTGCACCATGAGCCTGCAATGGCGGGATGACGCGTGGCAGCAACAGCGAACCGGCGTTCGAAGAGACATCAAGGAGAGTGACATGACCCACAAGGCCACCCTGGCGGTACGCACCGGGATTGAGACAGACACACAGCACGGTGCCGTGGTGCCGCCCATCTACCTCTCCAGCAACTACACCTTCGCCGACTTTGGCGAGCCCCGTCAATACGACTATGCCCGCTCCGGCAACCCGACCCGCACCAACCTGGCGGACGCTCTGGCAGCCCTGGAAGGGGGGGCCGGTGCCGTCGTGACCGGCACCGGCATGGGGGCTGTCCACCTGGTGACCACGGCCCTGCTCAAGGCGGGAGATCTGCTGATCGCTCCCCACGACTGCTACGGCGGCACCTGGCGCCTGTTCGAGTACCTGGCGGCCAAGGGCCACTACCAGGTGCAGTTCGTCGATCAGGGGGACGAGGTGGCGCTGGCCGAGGCACTTTCGCAAAAACCGGCGCTGGTGTGGGTAGAGACCCCCTCCAACCCGCTGCTGCGGGTGGTGGACATCGCGGCCATCGCCGAGGCGTCCCACGCGGCAGGCGCCCGGGTGGTGGTGGACAACACCTTCCTCTCCCCCCTGTTGCAGCAGCCGCTGGCGCTCGGGGCGGACGTGGTGGTCCACTCCACCACCAAGTACATCAACGGCCACTCCGACGTGGTGGGCGGGGTCGCCATCGCCAAGGAGTCCGCGCTGGCCGAGTCCCTGGTGTGGTGGGCCAACTGCCTGGGGCTGACCTCAGGTGCGTTCGATTCCTACCTCACCCTGCGGGGCCTGCGCACCCTGGCCCCGCGGCTGCGCGCCCACCAGGAGAACACGGATCGCATCCTCGCCTTCCTGCAGACCCAGCCGCTGGTCAAGCGCATCTATCACCCCAGCCTGCCGAGCCATCCGGGCCACGACATTGCGCGCCGTCAACAGTCCGGCTTCGGCGCCATGCTAAGTTTTGAGCTCGATTGCAACGAGTCGGGCATTCGCGCCTTCCTCGCGGGCCTTACCTTCTTCTCGGTGGCCGAGTCCCTCGGCGGGGTGGAGAGCCTGGTGGCCCACCCGGCCAGCATGACCCACAGGGCCATGACACCGGCGGCCCAGCAGGCGGCGGGCATCAGCGCCCAGTTGCTGCGCCTCTCGGTCGGCATCGAACACGGTGAAGATCTGGTGGCCGATCTGGCTAGAGGTTTTGAACAGGCGCAGTTGGCACAACAGGCAGAACAGGTGAAGTAATGGAACAGCAACAGCAAGGAGAGTGTGTGGTGGTGACAGAGGCAGTCTTCAAGCGGCGCCATGTGCACAAGTTCGGCGGCAGCAGTCTGGCGGATCCGGTCTGCTATCGCCGGGTCGCCGCCATCATAGAGCAGCAGGCGGGTGGTCATGAGCTGGTGGTGGTTTCCGCCGCTGGCAAGACCACCAACCGGCTGATCCAGCTGGTGGAGCTGGCCGAGGCGGGGGACGAAGCCGCCGGGGAAGCCATCACGGCCCTGCACGCCTACCAGCAGAGCCTGATCGACGGCCTGCTGGAAGGGGAGCTGTTGCTCTCCCTGAGCCAGCAACTGGCGGACGACATGCAGCTCATCGCCAAGACCCTGGAGGGGCAGTTTGACCGCTTCGAGCGCAACGGCCTGCTCGCCTTTGGCGAAGTGTGGTCGGCGCGCCTCCTGGCCGCCCTGCTCACCAGTCGTGGCGAACCTGCCGCCTGGCTCGATGCCCGCAGCTTCCTGCGTGCCGAGGATGGCGCCCTGGTCAAGGTGGATACCGCGCTTTCCAGCGAACTGCTCAAGGCCCGCCTGGCGGAGCATCCCGGTCGCATCGTGGTGACCGGCTTCATCGCCGCCGACATGGAGGGGCGCTCCCTGCTGCTCGGGCGCAACGGCTCCGACTACAGTGCCAGCCTGCTGGCAGCCCTGGCGGACGGCGAGTCCACCACCATCTGGAGCGACGTGGCCGGGGTCTACAGTGCCGACCCGCGTCGGGTGAAGGAGGCTCGCCTGCTGGAGCGTCTGAGCCTGGCCGAAGCCAACGAACTGGCTCGTCTCGGCTCCTCCGTGCTCCATTCGCGCACCCTGCAGCCGGTGGCGGACAGCCGCCAGCGCCTGACCCTGCGCTGCAGCTACAACCCGGACGAGGGTTGCACCCACATTCTGCGCCGCGCCCCGCGCTCCGGCGGTGCCCGCATCGTCTCCTCGGTGGATCAGATAGCGCTCATCGAGTTGAAGGTGCTGCCGCAGACCCATTTCGACCAGACGGTGGCGGCCATCGAGGCCCATCTGGCCCGCCATCGCCTCCACCCGCTCACCCTGCAGCGCCAGCCGGATCGCCGGGTGCTGCGCCTCGCCTACACCCTGGAGGTGGCACAAGGGGCCTTCGAGGTGCTGCGGGACTTCCAGCTGCAGGGCAACTTCACCGGCCTCATCCAGAAGGAGGGGTTCAGCCTGGTCGCCCTGGTGGGCGCCGGCGTCACCGACAACGCCGAGCAGTGCCACCGCTTCTACCAGTTGCTGGCGGATCAGCCCCTGGAGTTCGTCCAGGTGGCCAAAGACGGCCTGAGCCTGGTGGCCGTGCTGCGCCAGGTGGTACTGGAGCCCCTGCTCATCGCCCTGCACAGCGCCCTGTTCAGCCGCCCGACCCGGGTCGGCCTGGTGGTGTTCGGCAAGGGTAACATCGGCGGCCACTGGCTGGGGCTCTACGCCCGGGAGAAGGCGCGCCTCGAGCACGAGCTCAATCTGGCACTCACCCTCTACGGGGTGTTCAGCTCGGAAGGGGGGTTGCTGGACGAGGAGGGGCTGGACCCGCTCAAGGTACGCGACAGCTTCAATCCCAGGCCGCTCATCTGGCCCGAGCTGCTCTCCCAGCTGGAGCAGCACGGCTTTGACGCCCTCATCGCCCTGGACCTGACCGCGAGCGAGACGGTGAGCCGTTATTACCCGGACTTCGCCCAGCTCGGCGTCCACATCATCGCCGCCAACAAGTTTGCCGGTGCCGCCGACAGCGAGTTCTACCAGCGCATCAAGCAGACCTGCCGCGACCATCAGGTGCAGTGGCGCTACAACGCCACCGTGGGGGCCGGGCTGCCCATCCAGTCCAGCATCCAGATGCTGCGCCAGAGCGGTGACCGCATCCAGGGAGTCTCCGGCATCTTCTCCGGTACCCTCTCCTGGCTGTTCCAGCAGTATGACGGCACCCGTCCCTTCTCCGAGCTGGTGGACGAGGCGTGGCAGCACGGCCTGACGGAGCCGGATCCCCGGGAGGATCTCTCCGGCCAGGACGTGCGCCGCAAGCTGCTCATTCTGGCGCGGGAGGCGGGCTTCGAGCTCGACTCCGCCGACATCGAGCTGGAGAACCTGGTGCCCCTGGCCCTGCGCAAGGTGAGCACGGATCAGTTCATGGACCGGCTCAAGGATCTGGACGATCCCATCCTGACCGCGTTCGAGGGGGCGCGCCGGGTCGGCAAGGTGCTGCGCTACGTCGCCCGCTTCGAGCACGACGGCAAGGCGCGGGTCGGGCTGGAGGCGCTGGAGCCTCACCACCCGTTTGCGAACCTCTTGCCCTGCGACAACGTGTTCGCCATCGAGAGCGACAGCTATCGCACCAACCCTCTGGTTATCCAGGGGCCGGGGGCGGGTCGCGAGGTGACGGCGGCCGCCATCCAGTACGATCTGTGGCAGATCTGCGCCAGCCTCTGAGGCTGCATGACACCACGCAAGGAGAAGGGGCGCCCTGGGGCGCCTCTTTTTTGTTGGATGATTGGCGGGAGGGCGTTACCAGAACAGCCGACCCAGGAGGGGGGCGAGCAGCACGGTGGCCATGCCGGCGATCATCATCACCATGCTGGAGACCACCCCCTCCTCGTTGCCCATCTGATAGGCCCGGGCGGTGCCGGCCCCGTGGGCCGAGGCGCCAAACCCCGCCCCCTTGCCGAGGCGGCTGCGAATGGCGAGCACCGTCAGGACGCTCTCCCCCACCGCCATGCCGATGACGCCGGTCAGCACCACGAACAGGGCGGTGAGGTCGGCGTTGCCCCCCACGGAGCGGGTCGCCTCCACCGCAAAGGGGGTGGTGATGGAGCGCATGGCCATGCTGCGCTGCAGCAGCTCGGAGAGGTTCAGCCAGCGGGCCAGCAGCACAGTGCTGCCCACCGCCATCACCACGGACGCCACCACCCCCACCGACAGGGAGAGCCAGTGGCGGCGCATCAGCTGGCGGTTCTCGTAGACGGGCACCGCGAAGGCGACGGTGGCGGGCCCCAGCAGCCAGAGCAGCCAGCGGGATTCCGCCATGTAGTCCTGGTAAGGGATGTGGAACAGCATCACTACCGCCACCAGCAGGGTCGGCGCCAGCAGCAGGGGCATCAGGGGCAGGATGCGCTTCTTGCCATAGAGCCACTTGCTGGCGTAGTAGAAGAGCAGGGTGAGGGCGAAGCAGAGCAGGCCTAGCAGGGAGTCAGACATGGCGGCGACTCCGGCGGGCCAGCTTCAGCTCGAGGCGATAGACCCTGTCCACCACCAGCGCCGTGGTGCCGAGCACCAGCACGGTGCTGATGACCAGCACCACCATGATGCGCCACCCCTCCTGCAACAGCAGATCCTGATAGTTGACCACGGCCACCACGGCGGGCACGAAGAAGAGCAGCATCTCCGCCAGCAGCCAGCGGGCGCCGGCGCTGAACCACCGGGCCTTCACCACGCCGAGCAGGATGCAGGCGAGCAGCAGCAGCATGCCGGTGAGGTTGGCCGGCAGGGGCAGGTGGAAGGTGCGCACCGCCGTGTCCGCCAGCAGCCAGATGGCGGCCAGCAGGGCGATTTGGAAGGGGGTTTGCAACCAGCGAAGGCAGAGGGTTTTCATGGGGGGCATCTTTCTGTGAACCTGCTCACAGTATAAAGAGGGCCGAAACCTGCAAAAAATGAATTTAAATTATCAAATTCATGCCAAAGAGGCATGATTAAGGCTCATCGCCAGCCAAGAGATCGCCATGGATATCCGAGCCCTGCGTTACTTCGTCGAGCTGGTGCGGGAGAAGAGCTTCACCCGCGCCTCCGAGAAGTTGTTCGTCACCCAGCCCACCATCAGCAAGATGATCCGCAACATGGAGGAGGAGCTGGGTCAGCCCCTGCTGAGCCGATCGGGGCGCCGCTTCACCCTGACCGACAGCGGCCAGGTGCTGTTCAACCGGGCCCAGACCATACTGGCGGAGATGCAGCAGCTGGAGGCGGAGCTGGCGGATCTGCAGAGCCTGCGCTTCGGCCGGCTGGCCCTTGGCATTCCCCCCATGGTGGGCCACGTCTATGCGGATCTGATCCGTACCTATCGCAGCCGCTATCCGAAGGTGGAGCTCTCCCTGGTCGAGTACGGTGGCCGGCGCATCGAGCAGGCGGTGCTGGAGGGAGAGCTGGATCTCGCCATCACCATGCTGCCGACCCGGGAGGAGGGGGCCCTCTGCACCCTGGTGCTGGACCAGTACCCCATCCGGGTGGTGCTGCCGGATCAGCCGCGCTGGCGGGAGAGCCGGGAGATCCGGCTGGAGGACTTGAAAGAGGAACCTTTTCTGCTCTACACCCAGGCCTTCACCCTGAGCGAGCGGCTGGAGCAGGGGTGTGCGGAGGCGGGGTTCGTGCCCCAGGTGGCGGCCCGCAGCAGCCAGTGGGACTTTCTCACCGCCATGGTGCGCAGCGGCATGGGGGTTGCCTTCCTGCCCGAGCCCATCTGCCGGCGACTGACGCCGGATGGCCTGGTGCTGCGCCCCCTGGTGCCGGAGCTGAGCTGGCGCCTCGGGGTGATCTGGCCAAGGGATCGCTACCTCTCCCGCACCGCCGAGGCCTGGCTCGCCCTCTGCCGCGAACAGGATTAAGGGTCAGTGCTTCTGGCTGCCCTGGCGCTCAATGCCAAAGTCGTCCCGGGCAGGATCATAGAGGTAGGCCTTGTAGTCGGCCCCGGAATCGGGCAGCAGGGGATTGGCCAGGCTGAACATCTGCCGTGACGCCAGCCGGGTGAAGGTCAGGGAGGGCTGGAAGTGCTGGCGCCAGAGCCGCTTGAGGGAACCGTCCTCCCAGGCCAGTTGCAGACCGAGCCGCAGGCGCTCGCGCTCCTTGCCGTAGTTCGCATGGCTGTAGAAGGCGTGGAGCAGCGGGTAGAAGAGGACCAGATGGTTATCGACCGCCAGCTCGGGCAGGCTGGGATGGTGGCGCTCCCACTCCGTCAGTATCTCGTTGGCCCCGCGGCAGAAGAGGTCGACCCGGCCACGGGCTACCAGGCGAAACAGCGACTCGTAGTTGCTCACCTCATGCACCCTGAAGCCGTTGTAGCGCAGGATCTCCGCATCCAGCCACCCCTTGCCCACCCCCTGGCTGAAGCCCTGCAACTGGGCAAGAGAGCTGACGCTGGCCAGGGCCTGCGCGCTGTCCGGCCCGACGAAGCAGACCCGGTAGCTGAGAATGCCGAGATCGATGGGGAAGGGGAGCAGGCTGACCTCGGGATGAGGCCGCTCCTGGGGCCAGTTGTCGATGATGAAGAGGGCGCTCTTGCCCGGCTTTTGCACCTCGAGCCGCATCCTGGCCTTGTTCATCCTGACCGCATCCAGCAGCTCGTAGTCACCGTATTCGGGGCGGGTCTTCTCCAGCGCCAGTCGCATCGCCGCACGGTAGTAGTCCATGCGGGCGTCTTCACTGCTTTCCGGGCCGATCAGTGTGAATCGGGTGGCCGCCATCGGGGAGGACGGGAGGATAAGCGCGAGGAGGAGAAAGAGGAGTCGGTGCATCTGGGCCCTGTTCTGCAGCGTGGTTGCGCCCAGTATAGTGCGCGTCCCCCCGTGGACCCAGCGCTATCAGGCCCTGGCACCTCTGACCTGTCGGCGTGCCGGTCAGACGGTGCGCATCAATTGTCCCAGGCGACGGCAGAGCTGGCGCAGGGTCTGGTTGTCGAGGCTGGCAAAGCCGAGCAGCCAGCCCTCCCGCTCGGGGACGGCGAGGTGGAACTGGTGCAGGGGACGCAGCCCCAGCCCCCGGGCGTTGGCGATCGCTGTCCAGCGCGCCTCCCCGCCGGGGGGCAGCTGCACGGCGCACTGCAGACCGGCGCCGCTGTGGATGGGGGTGAGGGCGGGGCAGTGCTCGGCCAGCTCCGCCAGCAGCAGATCCCGCCGACTCTGGTAGACGAGGCGACTCTGGCGCAGGTGGGTGGCGAAGTGGCCGCCCCGGATGAAGTCGGCCGTGACCGCCTGCTGGAACTGGTTGCTGTGGCCATCGACCGCGGCCCGGGCCCGGCTGAAGGCGGCCATCAGCGGCCGCGGCAGCACCAGGTAGGCGAGGCGCAGCGAGCCGAACAGCACCTTGCTGAAGGTGCCCACGTAGAGGACGCGCCCCTGGCCGTCCAGCCCCTGCAGGGCGGGCAGCGGGCGCTGGTCGTACTGGTACTCCCCGTCGTAGTCATCCTCCAGGATCCAGGCGCCGTGCCGCTCGGCCTCGGCCAGCAGCGCCATGCGCCGGCTCAGGCTCATGGGCACGCCGAGGGGATACTGGTGGGCCGGTGTGCAGTAGATGAGCCTGGGCCTGGGGTGCGCCCCTGCCGGCTGGAGACCCTCCTCGTCCACCGGCACCGGGTGCACACGGGCCCCCGCACTCTCCATGGCGGTGCGGGCCCCCGGATAGCCGGGATCCTCCACCCAGACGGTGTCCCCGGCATCGATGAGCAGCTGGGTTGCGAGCAGTATGCCCTGCTGGGAGCTGGTGAGGATCAGGATCTGATCCGGCTCGCACACCACGCCACGGGACTGCACCAGATAGCTGCTGATGGCGGCCCGCAACTCCCCCAGCCCCTGGGGATCCCCGTAGTTCATCCAGTCGCCGGCGCGCTGGCGCCACTGCTGCTGCATCAGTCGCCCCCAAAGCGCCTGGGGGAAGAGGCGGGGATCCGGCTGGCTGGAGGCAAAAGAGGCCCCCACTTCGGGCACGTCGTGGCAGGCCCCCCCGTCGGCCATCTCCTGACCACGGCGGGAGAGGCCCGCCGCCGACTGGGCCTGGCGCGGCGCCGGGCGTACCGCCGCCAGGGCGACGAAGCTGCCGGCCCCCATCTTGCGCACCAGGTATCCCTCCGCTTCGAGCCGGCCATAGGCCAGCTCCACCGTGCTGCGGGAAACGCCGAGATCCCGTGCCAGGGGGCGACTGGCGGGCAGGCGACTGTGCAGGGGCAGGTGACCCGCCAGAATAGCTGCCCGCAGGGTGCGTACCAGCTGCTCATGGAGCGGCAGATCGTGCTGCGCCTGGCTGGCAAAGAGTGTGGGCAGGACCGTCATGGCTGGCTCTCTCTGGGGAAAGTGGTCTGCTCATATTGGCAAAATTGGTCGGCGTGGCAAGGCCATTTTATCGCTACATTGTTGGACAGGCAGTGACGCCAGCCCATTGGCGTCACGATTGGCAACTGGATTGGCAACAGAAGGAGTCTGCATGTCGGAATACAACGCCACCATCAGTTGGCAGCGGGGGGCCCACGAGCCCTTCGTCGATCAGCGCTACAGCCGGGCCCACGAGTGGGCGTTCGATGGCGGGGTCAGGGTGCCGGCCTCCTCCTCACCCCATGTGGTGCCGCTGCCTTATTCGGTGGCCGAGAATGTGGATCCGGAGGAAGCCTTCGTGGCCGCCCTCTCCAGTTGCCACATGCTCACTTTCCTCTGGCTGGCGGCGAAGGCGGGCTATCTGGTGGAACGCTACCGGGACGAGGCCGTCGGCATCATGGCGAAGAACGGACTGGGGCGCCTCGCCATGACCGCAGTCACCCTGCGCCCCAGGGTCGTCTTCGGGGGCGAGCGCGAGCCAACCTATGACGAGCTGGCGCAGCTGCACCACCAGGCCCATGAGGAGTGCTTCATCGCCAATTCGGTCAACACCGTCGTCACCACAGAGATAGTCGTCTAATCACAAGGAGTGTTCAGGATGAGTCATGTATTGCGTACCGGGGTGGCGAGCCCCGTGGAAGCCAGTGCCTTCTTCGAAGCCCAGCTGAAGTTTCGTACCGATCCGGCGGATCTGGCTGCGGATCTGCTGGCCGGGGAGGCGGGCATAGTGATCATCGACACCCGCTCCCCCGAGCATTACGCCGAGGGGCACATTCCGGGTGCCGTCTCCTTCCCCCATCGCACCATGAATCCGGAGACAACGGCGCGGCTGGCCCGGGACAAGGTCTATGTCTGTTATTGCGACGGCATCGGCTGCAACGGCTCGACCCAGGGTGCCTACAAGCTGGCAGCGCTCGGTTTCGAGGTCAAGGAGCTGATAGGAGGCCTGCACTGGTGGCGCCAGGACGGTTTTGCGGTCGCCACCGGCAGCGAACCCGGTGTGCTGCTGGAAGGGGGGATCACCTGTGCCTGCTGATAGCCAGACAAAGCAAGAGGCCCCCTTCACCAACCGCTTTGGTCAGCCTCTGGGCCAGGCGCTGCCCGAGTGGCGCGGCGCCGAATTTCCCCCTCACCGGGAGCTGAGCGGCTGGGGCTGCCTCCTGGCGCCGCTCGATCCCGAGCGCCACAGTACCGATCTGTGGCAGGCCTTCGACGCCGACAACGGGGCCATGTGGACCTATCTCACCAGCGGCCCCTTCGCGGACGAGGCGGCCATGGGGGAGTGGCTGCGTGGGATCAGCCTGAATGCAGATCCCCAGTTCTACGCCATCGTGGACGAGGCGAGCGGCAAGGCGCTGGGGCTTGCCAGCTACCTGCGCATCGACCCCCGGGCAGGCAGCATGGAAGTGGGCTGGCTGCACTTCTCGCCAGCCTTGCAGCAGTCGCGGCTGGCGACGGCGGCCATGGCACTGATGATGGACAATGCCTTTGCCCTGGGTTATCGCCGCTACGAGTGGAAATGCAATGCGCTGAACCGCCCCTCCTGGCAGGCGGCGCTGCGCCTCGGCTTCCATTATGAGGGGACCTTCCGTCAGGCCAGGGTGGACAAGGGGCACAGCCGGGACACGGCCTGGTTCTCCGTCATCGACGGCGAGTGGCCCGCCCTGAAGGCGTGCTTCGCGCGCTGGCTGGACGAGGGCAACTTCGATGCGGCAGGGCGCCAGCGGCTGCGCCTCTCCGAGCTGACCGCCATCTGCCGTCTGGCAGAGTCATAGGGAAGGGGGGAGGCGGACTCTATCGCCCGCCGTGTTCTGGTCACCCGCGAAGGGGCTCCGATGTCGGAGCCCCTTCGTTCTGATCAGTCGTGGTGATCGCCGATGGGGGCGGCAATCCAGTTCATCAGGCGCACCATGTCTGCCGGCGCCACCCCGACCGAGAGGCCGCGCTTGCCACCGCTGACCAGGATCTCGTCGAAGGCCATGGCGGAGTCGTCAAGCACGGTGGGCAACGGCTTCTTCTGGGCCAGGGGACTGATGCCGCCCACCTTGTAGCCGGTCAGCTTCTCGGCGTCGAGGGGCTTCATCATCTCCACCTTCTTGAGCCCGGTCGCCTTGGCGAGTTGTTTGAGGCTGCACATGCCCGATGAGGGGACTATGGCGACCACCGCCTGCTTGTCGTGATGGGCGAGCAGCGTCTTGAACACGCGTTCCTCGGGCAGGCCGAGCTGGGTCGCGGCATGCTTGCCAAAATCGTCGTGGGCCTCGCATTCGTAGGGATAGAGCTTGTGGGGGATCTTCAGCTTCTTCAGCAGGTTGATGGCGGGTGTCATGGGGTCTCCTCGAGCCAGGGCAAGGCCAGACAGTCTGCGCCCGGGCGCCGGATGTGGCAAGCCCCGGACAGTATCTAACGGGTCCGGTGTTCGCGTAACCGGAGGCTGGAGCCTATGCTCTGAACTCTTGTTCCCGCATTTCAGCGGGGGGCGTCGGCGAGCGAAAGGAATCGTAGCCATGAATACCCCAGCAATTCATCCTCGAAACATCGAGGCGTTCGATCGTTATGAATCCCTGGCCAGGCAGACGGCGCTGGAGCGGGCCTACGGTATGGTCGAGTTCGATCTCGATGCGCATATCGTGTCGGTCAATCCACTCTTCTGCAACATGCTCGGGTACGAACCCGAGGCGCTGGTCGGTCAATCCCACCTGCTGTTGTTGCCACGGGAGCAGCACGTCGAGCATGCCCTCTTCTGGCAGAGGGTGCTGAACGGTGAAATCCACTCGGGGGAATTTCGCCGGATCACGCGAGAGGGTGGCACGCTCTGGATCCATGCGACCTATATGCCCATCACTGACGAGAAGGGAACCCTGCTCGGGGTGATCAAGCTGGCTCACGACATCACCTCCGGGGTACTGGCCAAGCAGCGGGTCGAGTTGCAGAGCCGGCTGTTCGACATCGTCGTGGCCGCCCACCAGAGCTTTCTGCTCGACCGCAACCTCGCATCCGCCTGCGACACCGTCTTTGAGCGGCTGCTGAGCGTCAGCCAGAGCACCTATGGCTTCATCGGCATCCTTCAGTACGAGGAGGGGAACCCCAGTCTCTACGTTCCCTCCATCTCCAACGTCTCCTGGGACGAGCAGACCCATGCCTGGTACGAACAGCAGCGCCAGAACCGGGGCGGCCTCATCTTCAGCAAGCTCGACAACCTGTTCGGTCACGTGGTCACCCACAATATCCTGGTGTGCTGCAACGATCTGCCGAGCCACCCGGCGAGCCGCGGTGTCTCCCCTCGCGGTCATCCCCATCTGGACAGCTTCCTCGGCATTCCCATCCGCCACAAGGGGGAGGCCATCGGCATGATAGCCCTGGCCAACCGTCCCGGTGGCTTCGACGATGCGTTGGTGGCCCTGCTCGAGCCGCTGACCACGGCACTGGGGACCCTGATCCATGCCCGCAACCTGGAGGATGAACGCAGTCGCATGGAGCGGGTACTGCGCTTCAACGCCGAGCACGACTTTCTTACCAAGCTGCCCAACCGCAGCAGCTTCTTCAGCCAGGCCAACGTGGTGCTGGAGCACATTCAGCGCCATCCCGCCGGGGGAGAGGCCTGCTGTCTGGCGCTGATAGACATCGACTTCTTCAAGCAGATCAACGACGAGCATGGTCACCTCGCCGGGGATGCGGTGCTGGAAGAGCTGGCCAGCCTGCTGATGCAGGCGGTGCGCAGCAAGGATCTGGTGGCACGCTTTGGCGGGGAGGAGTTCATCATGTTGCTACGGGGGGTGGGCCTGGAGGAGGCCCATGTCATCATGGAACGTACCCGCCAGCTGGTGGAGCGTCACCACTTCGTCTACCAGCAGCAGGCGATCACCGTCACCATCAGCGTGGGGCTCACCTCCTATCAGATGGGCTATCGTCGCATGGATGACTGGCTGCAGTGCGTGGACCAGCGCCTCTACGAGGCCAAGCGCCGGGGGCGCAACCGGGTTGCCTAGGCGGTTGGGACACTGGATACAAGAAGGGCGCCATCAAGGCGCCCCTGGTTTGAGGGGCGGCTAGCTCGATGAGCTCGAGCCCTAACCTGTTGCAGCCCCGTGGTGCGTGCTATCCGATGCGGCAGCAAGGGCGGTCGGGGAGGACGCTCTTTTCTCTGTGATGATGTGGGTCAGCCTCGCGGCCGGCAGGGCCTTGTAGAACAGCCAGCCCTGGATGAAGGCGTGCTTGTCGAACGACTCGATCAATCTCAGTTCGTGCGGGCTCTCCACCCCCTCGAAGACGAGCTGCTTGTTCAGCTTGGCGATGCCGTTGAGCATGGAGATGAAGAGATCCCTCTTCAGCTCTTCATGCAGGCCATGGATAAATATCTTGTCCAGTTTTATCTCGTCGAAATCGATGGATGTCAGCCAGACAATGTTGGATGCGCCCGTACCAAAGTCATCCAGTGATACCTTGAATCCCTTCTTGCGCGCGTCGGCGGCGAACGCCGATATTTTTTGATGGTACTCGTTGATCCTCTCTGTTATTTCAAGCTTGATCTGATGAGGCTTTATATCGTGCAGGATGACTTGCTTGTGCAGGTAGTCTAGATATTCCGGTTTGTTGATTTCATAGTTGCTGACATTCAATGAAATCATCAGGCTGTTATCTTGCTTGAGCAGGTGCTGCAAATCATCCAGGGCACGATGTGCAATAAAGAAGGATATGTTTTTATATAGCGCGAGCTTGGTGGCGATGGGAATGAACAGCTCGGGGGAGACCTGTCCATATAACTCATCCTTCCAGCGCAGCAGCGCTTCCACTCCGACAATATGATGCTGCACGGCATGCACCACGGGTTGATATTCAAGGTAGAGCTCTTCTCTTTTTATCGCACGTATCAAACGAAACTCGAGAGATCGCTTCTCCTCTTGATAGCTGGTAACCGAGAAGGCGATGAGCCCGCCGAAACAGATTGCGATGATGCAATACAAGGTGATCAGCAGCGGGTGATAGGCGAGTATGCCTGCCCTGTCATTGTAGGTCACGATGCAGTAGTCGAAGGCGTCGCTGCACAGCCGGGTCGACAAGGTTGAAAGAGGAGTGCTTGCAGCGGGGGAGCCTGCCGACGAGACGAACTTGTGCTCCCCGTTCCTGGTGACGAGCTCATATGAAAAATCCGCGGTGTCCTTGTATATCTGTTCCGCTCTCAGACGGGAGGAAAATGCCACGACGTTGCCGAGGCGAGTCATATTTCTGATGAGCCGGGAGGGGAAGAGATCGCGAGGCTTGAGATAGACTTCGAATCCGGAGGCCGTGATGAAGTCATGGCGGGGAAGCCGAGATTGTTTCTCCAGGATCCCCCAGTTGGCGGTACAGAGCAGCTTGTCACCCTCAGCGAGGCCGATATCATCAACGTAAGGATAATTGGAGGCGATGATTCTGATTTTATCTATGGAGGGTTTGTCGCATTCAATGAGGCCGGCCTGGTTGACGTCACGCAATGAGGTTGCAAGTTGTAACGTGACCTCATCCGATTTTATTAATATGTTTTTTGAGAACGCCAGTTGCTTGTTTTTCTGAAACGCCAGGGTGGAATAATGGCCGGCAAGCAAGAATAAAAGCAATGAAATAAAACTGCCCAAATAAATGCGTTGATTGCCAGCAACAGACTTCAACATGCAAAGTTCTCATCATCGCCCCTGCCAAGTGACGAGAGTATCCCAGCCCGAAGAAGGCTGACAAGGCTTAATTCGAGACTGAATATCACTGCGACATGGCGATATTATTTTGGTTTTCAATTGAATTCTTTTTGCGATCTGGTGATCACCTTCTCGGGGGATGTGAGGGGGCGATATCGCGCCCTGGTCGCGCCCCGGACGGGCAAGGGCACTGCATGACAGACATAAAAAGGGCGCCTTGCGGGCGCCCTTTGGCTGGAAGGAGGCTGGATAGCCCGCCTGTCAGCCTGTGTTGCGCATGCCTGCCGCGATGCCGGCGATGGTGACCATCAGGGCCTGATCCAGTTCGGGGTGCAGGGTCTCCGGGTGGTTGCGCGAGCGGTTGAGCAGCTCGGCCTGCAGCACGTTGAGCGGGTCTGTGTAGGGGTTGCGCAGCTTGATGGACTCCTTGATCCAGGGCTGATCGTCCAGCAGGTCGCCCTGCGGGCGCAGTTTCAGCACCACCTGGATGGAGTCGGAAAGCTCCTGACGCAGCTGCTTGCCCAGGCCCCACAGCTCTTCCGGTACCAGACGGGTGTCGTAGTACTCGGCGAGCCAGAGGTCGGCCTTGAGGAACACCATCTCCAGCATCTCCAGACGGGTGCGGAAGAAGGGCCACTGGCGGCTCATCTCGTCCAGCACCGCCTTCTGGCCGTCATCGATGGCTTGCTGCAGCCCCTTATGGGCGCCGAGCCAGGCCGGCAGCATCAGCCGGTTCTGGGTCCAGGCGAAGATCCACGGAATGGCGCGCAGGCTCTCGACGCCGCCGTTGGGCTTGCGCTTGGCGGGACGGGAGCCGAGCGGCAGCTTGCCCAGCTCCATCTCCGGGGTGGCGGCGCGGAAGTAGGGCACGAAGTCCGGGTGACCGCGCACTATGCTGCGATAGTGATCGCAGGAGACGGCGGCCAGCTGCTCCATCACGGCGCGCCAGCTCTCCTTCGGCTTGGGTGGCGGCAGCAGGTTCCCCTCCAGCACGGCGCTGGTGTAGAGGTTCAGGCTCTGGATGGCCACTTTCGGCAGGCCGAACTTGAAGCGGATCATCTCCCCTTGTTCGGTGACCCGCAGACCGCCGCGCAGGGATCCCGGCGGTTGGGACAGGATCGCCTGATGGGCAGGGGCGCCACCACGACCCACGGTACCGCCACGGCCATGGAACAGGGTGAGGCGGATATTATTGGCCTCAGCCAGCGCCACCAGAGACTCCATGGCGGCATACTGGGCCCAGCCGGCGGCCATCATGCCCGCATCCTTGGCGGAGTCGGAGTAGCCGATCATCACGTACTGACGGCCCTGGATGTAGCCGCGATACCAGTCCACCGACAGCAGGCGCTCCATCACGGCGGTGCCCGCCATCAGGTCTTCCTGGGTCTCGAACAGCGGGGCGACCGGCATGCGGAACTTGCAGCCGGCTTCCTTCAGCAACAGCTGTACCGCCAGCACGTCGGACGGCGCGCCGGCCATGGAGATGATGTAGATGCCGAACGCATCGGGGTCGTGACCGGCGATCACCCGGCAGGTGTCGATGGTCTCGCGGGTCTCGGCACTTGGCTCCCAGTCATTGGGGATCAGCGGGCGGCGGGAGTTCAGCTCGCGCAGCAGGAAGGCCTGCTTGTCCTCCTCGCTCCATTCGGCGTAGTCGCCCACGCCGAGGTAGCGGGTCAGCTCGGAGAAGACCTGGCCGTGGCGCTCGCCATCCTGACGGATGTCCAGCTTGACCAGGTGGATGCCGAAGCAGGCCAGCTTGCGCAGCACGTCCAGCAGCATGCCGTCGGCGATGTTGCCCATGCCGCAGGCGTGCAGGGAGTGGTAGCAGAGCTCCAGCGGCTCGCGCAGCTGGGCGGTGCTCTTGACCAGATCCCGGCTCTCGCTCGCCTGGCCCTGCACCTTGGCAGTCAGGAACTCCTGGGTCTCGCGAAGCTGTTCGCGCAGCTCGCGCACCAGGGCACGGTAGGGCTCGGGATTGTCGCCGACCCGGGCGCGCACGGCCTCGGTACAGTCGGCCATGGAGAGCTCGGAGGTGAGCTCCTTGATGTCCTTGTAGAACAGGCTCACCGCCATCCAGCGACCCAGCTCCAGCACCTCGGCGGTCACCTTGGCGGTGACGAAGGGGTTGCCGTCGCGGTCACCGCCCATCCAGGAGGTGAACTTGACCGGTGCGGCGTCCAGGGGCAGGCGCACACCCAGATGGTGTTGCAGACGCTCGTCCAGGTTGCGCATAAATTCGGGGATGGCCGGCCACAGGCTGTTTTCCACCACGGCGAAGCCCCATTTGGCCTCGTCCACCGGGGTCGGACGCTGTTCACGGATCTCGTTGGTGTGCCAGGCCTGGTTGACCAGTTGCTCGATGCGATTGAGGATCTTGTCCCGCTCGCGGGGCAGCAGATCGGAGAGCTCCAGCGCCTCGAGGCAGTCATTGAGCTGCACGTGCTTGTGGATCAGGGTGCGACGGGTCACCTCGGTGGGGTGGGCGGTCAGCACCAGATCGATGTCCAGCTCGCGCACGGCCTGGATGATGGCTTCCTGGGAGAGGTTCGAAGACTTCAGCTTGGCGAACATCTGCTCCAGCGGATCCGGGGTGCAGACCTGCTCTTCGCAGCGGCGGGAGATGGTGTGGAACTGCTCCGCCACGTTGGCAAGGTTGAGGAACTGGCTGAAGGCGCGGGCCACGGGCAACAGCTCGTCGTCGGAGAGGGTGCGCAGGGTCTCGAGCAGGCGCTCTCTGTCCGCCTCGTTCCCCTTGCGGGAGGACTTGGCCAGTTGACGAATGGTCTCAATCTTGTCGAGGAAGGGTTGCCCCTGATGGTCCTTGATGGATTTACCCAGCAGTTGGCCCAACATGCCTACGTTGGCCCGTAGTGCGGCGTACTTTTCGTTCATTCCACATCCTTATTTTGTTGGTGCCTCCTGACCTTCCGGGGACGGGAGGCGACCTCACTTATTGTTGTGCGATTACAACATATGCTCCGTCATCTTAGGGGGACAATCTACCCAGATTGTCTGCGCAAGGTCAAATAACAAGCCGATTCAGAAGATGTATTTCCCTCACCTCTCCGGGGACGGCTTGTTATGTAACTTACTTACATTCCCTCTGGTCAGAGGCAGAAGCGCCGGATCAGGTGCTGCAGCACCGCCGTGGTCGGTTTGACAAACGACAGATCCAGGTATTCATCGGGCTGGTGGGCCTGGGCGATGTGGCCAGGACCCAGCACGATTGTCTGGCATCCCAACTGCTGGATAAAGGGGGCCTCGGTGCAATAGTTCACGGATTGTGCGGCCTGGCCGCTCGCCTTCTCGGCCTCGCGCACCAGATCCGAGTCGTCCGCACAGGCATAGGCCGGGATGGGCTCGTGCAGGTGCTGCAGGTGCAGGCAGCCGGGCTGGTGGATCTCGATGGGGGAGAGCGCTTCTTTGAGCATGCCCATCAACTCGTCCGGCCCTACCTGGGGAGTGGGTCTCATGTCGATGTGCAGCTCGCAGCAGCCGCAGATGCGGTTCGGGCTGTCGCCCCCCTGGATGTAGCCGAGGTTCAGGGTGGGCTGGGGCACGGCGAATCTGTGATCCGCGTACTTGTCTTTTAGATCCTGCTGGAGCTTGAGCACCTGGCCCATGGCCTTGTGCATGATCTCCATGGCGTTGACGCCGTTGGCGGGATCCGAGCTGTGGCCGCTTCGGCCCGTAATGCGGATGGCCTCCGACATGTGCCCCTTGTGGGCTACCACGGGCACCAGCCCGGTGGGTTCGCCGATCACCGCGTAGTCGGGCTTGAGCTCGGCGGCGGCCGCGATGGCGCGGGCCCCGGCCATGGTGGTCTCCTCGTCGGCGGTCGCCAGGATCCGCAGCGGCTTGTTGAGAGTGGTGAGATCGATCTCTTTGAGCGCCTCCACGATGAAGGCGAAGAAGCCCTTCATGTCGATGGTGCCGAGGCCGTAGAGGCGATCCCCCTCCTCGGTCACCTTGAAGGGATCCTTGTTCCAGGCTCCCTCATCGAACGGCACCGTATCGGTGTGGCCCGCCAGCAGCAGGCCACCCTCGCCCTGGCCATGGGTCGCCACCAGGTTGAACTTGCCCGGCAGATCCGGCAGCGCCGTCACCTCGCAGTGGAAGCCCAGCTGGCCGAACCAGTCGGCCAGCAGCCGGATCACCGCCTCGTTGCTCTGATCCCAGCGGGGATCCGTGCTGCTGATCGAGGGAATCGCAATAATATTCTTATAAAGTGAAAAAAAATCCAGATTGGCCATCAGCTCCTCCTTGCGTCCCCGGAATCTTTCTGTTAGAAAATACAAATGCAAAGTGAGTGCATGAATATTCTGTTCGAGTGCTCATCGACAAGGCCTCTAGTTGTAAGGGAAAGTTAATGTTCTGTCACCTGATCTGTAACCGACGACGCATATCCGCCTGAATTGCCCCTCCGCACTCGTTGCATCGAAGGGGCGATAGCCGACCCCTTGCACCGCGGCACCATGCTGCGAATTTCGAACCCAGACTTGGAATACTCAAACATGCTCAATACCGTTATCGTCGGTGCCAGTGGCTACGCGGGGGCCGAACTGGCCGCACTGGTCCAGAACCATCCACAACTCAAGCTGTTCGGCCTCTATGTCTCCGCCGGCAGCCAGGACGCCCACAAGCGTTTCTCTTCCCTGCATCCCCAGTGGGTTGGTGAGCTGGATCAGCCGCTGCTGCCCCTGGACGAAGACGGCATGACCCGGATCCTGACCCAGGCCGACCTGGTGCTGCTGGCCACCGCCCATGAGGTGAGTGCCGAGCTCGCGCCCAAGTTCCTGGCCAAGGGGCTGCCGGTGTTCGATCTCTCCGGTGCCTTCCGGGTCAAGGATCAAGGGTTCTACTCCTCCTTCTACGGCTTCACCCACGACAGCGAGCAGTGGCTGGAGCAGGCCGCCTACGGCCTGGCCGAATGGAACGCCGAGGCCATCCAGGCCGCCCAGCTGATCGCGGTGCCGGGATGCTACCCGACCGCCTCCCTGTGCGCCCTCAAGCCGCTGCAGCAGGCAGGCCTGATTGCCGAAGGGTGGCAGCCCATCATCAACGCGGTGTCCGGTGTTTCCGGCGCCGGCCGCAAGGCGGCCATCAATACCAGCTTCTGCGAGGTGAGCCTGAGCCCCTACGGCACCTTCAATCACAGACACCAGCCGGAGATCAGCCACCACCTCGGCAAGCAGGTGCTGTTCCAGCCCCACCTTGGCAACTATGTGCGGGGCATCCTGGCCACCATCTATGTGCAGCTGGTGGACGGCGTGACGCAGACCCAGGTAGACCAGGCCTATCTCAAGGCCTACGAAGGCAAGCCCCTGGTGCGCCTCACCGGCCAGATGCCCTCCATCCGCGGCGTGGCGAACACCCCTTACTGCGACCTTGCCTGGCAGCAGCAGGGCAACATGCTGGTGGTGGTCTCCGCCATCGACAACCTGCTCAAGGGCGCGGCCTCCCAGGCGATGCAGTGCATAAATATCAAATTTGGTTTTGAACCGGCCACCGGCCTGATTTAACGCTTTAGGAAAGGATCGAGAAGATGGAAAAGCAGACGCTGGTAATCAAGTTGGGTGGTGCCCTGATCGAGAACGACGAGGCCCTGACCGCCCTGTTCGCCACCCTGAAAACCTTCCTGGACGAACAACACCGTCCCCTGGTGCTGGTGCACGGCGGTGGCTGCCTGGTGGATGACCTGCTCAAGGGGCTGGGGATGACCTCCACCAAGAAGCACGGCCTGCGGGTGACCCCGTTCGAGCAGATCCCCGTGATTGCCGGTGCCCTGGCGGGGACCGCGAACAAGATGATGATGGCCAAGGCCATCGCCACCGGCATTCCGGCGGTGGGGCTCTGCCTCGCCGACGGCGGTCTGTGCCAGGTGACCCAGCTCGATCCGGATCTCGGCGCGGTCGGTGACTGCAAGCCGGGCAACCCGGCGCTGGTGGCCGGCATCCTGGGCCAGGGCCTGCTGCCTGTGGTGAGCTCCATCGGTATTACTGCCGAGGGTCAGCTGATGAACGTCAACGCGGATCAGGCGGCCACCGCCATCGCCGAGGCGCTGGGCGCGGATCTGGTGATGCTGTCCGATGTGAGCGGCATCCTGGATGGCAAGGGCAAGCTGGTACCGCAGCTGGACAAGCAGACCGCCCTGGATCTGATGGAGAAGGGCGTGATCAGCGATGGCATGGCGGTCAAGGTGAAGGCGGCCCTGCATGCCGCCGAGACCCTGGGCAAGCCTGTCTGTGTCGCCAGCTGGCGCTACCCGGATCAACTGCTCAAGCTGCTGGCCGGCGGTGCGGTTGGCACCCAGGTTTCTCTCTGATCTCCACCGGAACAAGGAACATCCGATGCAACATCTTCTGAAAGACAGCGACTTGAGCAAGGCCCAGATCGAGGCGCTGATCGCCCTGGGCAAATCGGTCAAGGCCGATCCGAAGAAATACAGCCAGGCCCTGGCGGGCAAGAGTGTGGTCACCCTGTTCGAGAAACCCTCCCTGCGCACCCGGGTCACCTTCGACATCGGCATCGCCAAACTGGGCGGCCACAGCGTCTATCTGGATCAGCAGAACGGGGCGCTCGGCAAGCGGGAATCGGTGAAGGACTTCGCCAGCAACCTGTCCCGCTGGTGCGACGCCATCGTCGCCCGGGTGTTCGACCACCAGACCCTGGTCGAGCTGGCCGAACACGGCACCGTGCCCGTGGTGAACAGCCTGTGCAACCTCTACCACCCCTGCCAGGGGCTGGCGGACTTCATGACCATCAGCGAGCACTACGCGGATCTGTCCAAGGTGAAGCTGGCGTATCTGGGTGATGGCAACAACGTCAGCCACTCATTGCTGCTCTTGGGGGCGACGCTTGGCACCGACGTGACTCTGATCTGCCCGAAAGGCCACGGCCCTGACACCCAGATCTTCCTGCAGGCCCAGGCGCTGGCGGCTCAATCCGGCGCCACCATCCACATCAGCGACGACGTGGCGGACATCGAAGGGTTTGACGTGGTGTATACCGATACCTGGGTTTCAATGGGTGACAACACACCAATGGAGCAGGTAAAAGATATCTTTATGCCTTACCAGATCAACCAGGCCCTGCTCGACCGCACCGGCATCCAGCACGTGCTGCATTGCCAGCCGGCGCACCGGGAACTGGAGATCACCTCGGAGGTCATGGACGGCCCAGCCTCCCTCATCATGGATGAGGCAGAAAACCGGATGCATATCCAGAATGCCGTGCTGCTGACCCTGCTCGGGCACAAGTAACGCGGCAACCGACCCAGAATCACAACCTTTTATCGAATCATCACGGAGAGAAGTAAATGAGCGGAATCAACAAGATCGTACTGGCTTATTCGGGCGGACTGGATACCTCGGCCATCATTCCCTGGCTGAAGGAGCACTATGACGCAGAGATCATCGCCTTCGTCGCCGATGTGGGCCAGGAGCGTGACGATCTGGAAGGGATCGAGCAGAAGGCCATCGCCTCCGGCGCGGTCAAGTGCATCGTCAAGGATCTGCGGGAAGAGTTCGTCAAAGAGTACGTCTACCCGACCCTGAAGACCGGCGCCGTCTATGAAGGCACCTACCTGCTGGGGACCTCCATGGCCCGTCCGGTGATCGCCAAGGCGATGGTCGAGGCGGCGCTGGCGGAAGGCGCCGATGCCATCTCCCACGGCTGCACCGGCAAGGGCAACGATCAGGTGCGTTTCGAAGGCGCGGTGGCCGCGCTGGCCCCCCAGCTGAAAGTCATCGCCCCCTGGCGGATCTGGGACATGCGCTCCCGGGAAGATCTGCTGGCCTATCTGGAAGCCCGCAACATCCCCTGCAAGGCGACCCTGAAGAAGATCTACAGCCGCGACGCCAACGCCTGGCACATCTCCACCGAGGGTGGCGAGCTGGAGAGCACCTGGAACGAGCCGTCCGAAGCCGTGTGGCAGTGGACCGTTTCCGCCGAGCAGGCACCGAACGAGCCGGAATACGTCAAGCTGACCGTGGCCAAGGGCGAAGTGGTCGCCGTTGACGATCAGCCGCTCAGCCCGCACCAGATCCTGACCACCCTGAACGAGCGTGCCGGCAAGCACGGCGTGGGCCGCATCGACATCACCGAGAACCGGATGGTAGGCATGAAGTCCCGCGGCTGCTACGAGACCCCGGGTGGCACCGTGATGGTTGCCGCACTGCGCGCCGTGGAAGAGCTGGTGCTGGACAGACCGACCCGCGCCTGGCGCGAGAAGCTGGGTGCCGAGTTCTCCCACCTGGTGTATGACGGTCGCTGGTTTACCCCGCTGTGCAAGGCCATTGTCGCCTCCGCCAACGCCATCGCCGAGGATCTGGACGGCGAAGTGATCCTGAAGATGTACAAGGGTCAGGTCACCGCGGTGCAGAAGAAGTCGCCGAACAGCCTCTACTCCGAAGACTTCGCCACCTTCGGCGCCGACGAGGTGTACGACCAGAGCCATGCTGAAGGCTTCATCCGTCTCTACACCCTGGCCAGCCGCATCCGCGCCATGAAGGAGCAGCACCAGGCCATCGGTGGCGACCATACCCACGGCTAAGCAAGCGCGATAACCCGTTGATTCGAGGGGGCATGGCCCCCTCTTTTACAGGCAGAGAGCCCCTCTGCCATCCTCATCGGGTGTGACAAGAGCGGCTGCGCCTCGGCCGCTTCTGTGAGATAACAGGCTCGCAGGAAAACAAGGCAAGATTTCAAGTTCGACGGCGCAAGGCGCCGCCGACAACGCATTCAAGGAGAGCAGTATGGCACTTTGGGGTGGACGCTTCAGTCAGGGAGCCGATAGCCGGTTCAAGCAGTTCAACGATTCACTGCGGTTCGACTACCGTCTGGCGGAGCAGGATATTCAGGGCTCCATGGCCTGGGCCAAAGCGCTGGTCAAGGTGGGCGTGTTGACCGAGGGTGAACAGGGCAAGTTGCAGCAGGCGATGGAGGTACTGCTCGCCTCCGTGCAGCAGGATCCCCAGCAGATCCTGAGTTCGGACGCCGAAGACATCCACTCCTGGGTCGAAGGGAAGCTGATCGACGCCGTCGGGGCGCTCGGCAAGAAGCTGCACACCGGCCGCTCGCGCAACGATCAGGTCGCCACCGACCTCAAACTCTGGTGCAAGGCCCAGGGTGAGCTGCTGCTCGGTTCCATCACTGCCCTGCAACAGGGGCTGGTCGCCTCCGCCCGTGCCAACCAGGCCGCCGTGCTGCCGGGCTACACCCATCTGCAGCGCGCCCAGCCGGTCACCTATGCCCACTGGGCACTCGCCTATGTGGAGATGCTGGAGCGGGACTACTCCCGTCTGCAGGATGCCCTCAAGCGCCTCGACACCAGCCCGCTCGGCTGCGGCGCCCTGGCGGGCACCGCTTATGCCATCGACCGCGAAGCCTTGGCGCTCGACATGGGCTTTGCCGGCGCCACCCGCAACAGCCTGGATTCGGTCTCCGATCGGGACCACGTGGTGGAGCTGATGCACGTGGCGTCGCTGTCCATGGCGCATCTGTCGCGCTTCGCCGAAGACCTCATCTTCTACAACACCGGCGAGGCTGGGTTTGTGGAGCTCTCCGACGCCGTCACTTCCGGCTCTTCCCTGATGCCGCAGAAGAAGAACCCGGATGCGCTGGAGCTGATCCGTGGCAAGACCGGCCGGGTCGTCGGTGCCCAGATGGGCATGCTGATGAGCCTCAAGGCGCTGCCGCTGGCCTACAACAAGGACATGCAGGAAGACAAGGAGGGGCTGTTCGATGCCCTGGATACCTGGCACGACTGTCTCGACATGGCGGCCCTGGTGCTGATCGATCTGAAAGTGAACGGCGAGCGCACCAAGACTGCCGCCCAGGGCGGCTATGCCAACGCCACCGAGCTGGCGGACTACCTGGTGGCCAAGGGCATCCCGTTCCGCGAGGCGCACCATATCGTCGGCGAGACCGTGGTCTACGCGATCGGGGTGAAGAAACCCCTGGAGGAGCTCTCCCTCCCCGAGTTCCAGCGCTTCAGCCCCGTGGTGGGGGAGGATGTCTACCCGAATCTGGAGCTGGAAGCGACCCTGGCCAAGCGGGTCGCCAAGGGCGGCGTCGCCCGCGAGCAGATAGAGGCAGCCCTCACCGCCGCCGAGGCCTGGCTGGCCAAGCGCGGCTGAGGTCGGCATGGATGACAAGAGAGGGCCCAGGCCCTCTTTTTTATTTTGTGTTGTCTGCTCGTCAGTCTCCCCGTAACGGGTGAAAATGGGCCTATCACGGGGCGCCTGGACGCCCCCTCACGTCGTCCTCAGGACAAGGAGTTCGCATGTACCTGCCACCCCATTTCGCCGTCACCGACCCCGAGGCGCAGCATCAGCTGATCCGGGCCCATCCCCTGGGGGCCCTGATCACCCATGGCAAGTCGGGGCTCGATGCCAACCATCTGCCATTTGAGTTCGATGCCGGGGAGGGGGCTCACGGGGTTCTGCGCGCCCACGTGGCCCGCAACAACCCGCTCTGGCAGGAGGTGAAAGACGGCGACGAGGTGCTGGTGATCTTCAGGGCCGCCGACGGCTATGTCTCACCGAACTGGTACCCGAGCAAGCAGGCGCACCACAAGCAGGTGCCGACCTGGAACTATGCGGTGGTGCACGCCCACGGCCGTATCCGGGTGCGGGACGATGCACGCTTCGTGCGCCGCCTGCTCGCCACCCTGACCCGCACCCAGGAGGCTGCCGAGCCGACACCCTGGAAGATGGCGGACGCGCCGCGAGACTATATCGAGGCCATGGTGGCGGCCGTGGTGGGCATCGAAATCGAGATCGACCGTCTGGTGGGCAAGTTCAAGCTGAGCCAGAACAAGGAGGAGGCCGACCGGCAGGGGGCCATCGACGGGGTGCGCGAGCGGGGTGGGGAGGCGCTGGCGAGCGCCATGGCGGGAGCCGGGCTGCCTCCGACGACATGAATCCCGGGAGCGGCGCAGGGGCACTCCAACAGAAACGGCAACCCGGGTTGCCGTCTCGTTTGCCGCACCGCCGGGCTCTGTCTCACAGCTCCCGGAAGGGTTTGCGCTTCTCCTCCTCGAGCATGATGGCCTCCAGATTGGCGACCCGCTCCTGCAACTCCCTGATGTTCACATCCTGCTTGCCGAGGCGGTCGGTGATGCGGGCGTCCCCCATCTGGTAGCGGGCACGCTTGCCGAGATAGCCGAAAAACACGCTGATAAAGACGATCAGGACGATACCTGTCCACATGGTCATGGGTGACTCCTTGTCTGTGCCTGAACGGGAGAGGTCAGCTCCCTGTCTTCCGTTTTCTCATACCCGGTCATGGGCGGCAATGCCCGCCTTGGTGGTTCAGAACCCCTGCCAGAGCGGGCGGCCGAGCCAGAGCCCGAGCAGCAGTAATTGCCCCCAGACGATGGCCCAGAACCGCAGGCGGTAGCTCCCTTTCTGGGTCTTGTGGCGCAGCCACTGACGGGCCACCAGGGCGCCGGGCCAGCCGCCGCACAGCTCCAGCAGGTGCAGACGCGCCTCGGGCACGCGCCAGCCGCCACGGATGGCCTGGCGCTTGTCCCAGGCGTAGGCGGCCAGGGTCAGCAGGCTCATCAGCAGGATCAGGGCCAGCGGCCACCAGTTCGCGTCCCGCACCCCGAGCCAGCCGGCCCACCCCAGGGGCAGCAGGGCCAGCACCATCATGACAGCCACTCCGGATCCCGGGGCTCATCCGAATTTAACGTGCGGATCACGCGAGCCGGGTTGCCGACGGCGACGGAGTCTGCCGGTATGTCGCGGGTCACCACGGCACCGGCGCCTATGATGGTGCGCGGCCCTATGGTGACGCCGGGGCAGATGATGGCGCCGCCGCCGATCCAGCAGTCATCGCCGATGCGTACCGGCTTGTTGTAGGCGGTCCAGTTGCGGCGCTCCCGGTGATCCAGGCTGTGGGTGGCGGTGTAGATCTGCACGTTGGGGGCCAGCAGCACATGGCTGCCGATGTGCACTTCGCCCACGTCGAGAATGGTGACGTTGAAGTTGAAGAAGGTCTTCTCGCCGAGGTGGATGTTGCGGCCAAATTCGCAGGTGAAGGGGGTACTGATCCAGCACGAGTCCGGGCAGTGGCCGAACAGCTCGGCGCAGAGGCGCTGGCGCAGGGGGTGATCGCCGGACGGGGAGGCATTGAGCTCGGCCAGCAGCGCCTGGCCGCGGATCCTGTCGTTCGCGATCTCCTCGGTCTGGGTGAGGGGGCCACCCGCCAGAATCTTGTCCCAATCGCTTGCCATTGCTACCTCCTCATGCTGCAAGAGGAGGCAGTATACGTGACAAGGGGGGAGGGGCGTCAGTCCGCCATCCCGGGGAGGTGATCCTCGTCATCCCGTCGGCCAGACCAGGGGCAGGATCAGCAGGACGGAGAGGAGGTAGGGCAGCAGCACCCGCAGCCCCAGCCTGCGTCCACCGATCACCAGTGCCAGCATCCCCTTGACCAGGGAGTTGACCAGGCCGGCGAGCAGTATGCCCCTGGCCGCCACCTCCAGAGCCAGCTCCTTCTGGGCGAGCTGGGAGAGGGAGAGGGTGATGGCGTCCACGTCCGTGATGCCGGAGACCAGTGCCAGCAGATAGACCCCGGAGTTGCCCACCTTGCTCTGCAGCAGGGTAGCCATGAAGCCGATGAGGGCCAGCAACAGGCCGAACTTGATGGCGGTGGCGAGATCGAGCGGGTTGCGGGTTTCTGGCTGCACCGGGTTGTCGGCGAGCTCTTCCCGCTGGCGCCAGAACCAGAAGGCGAAGCCATAGACGATGGCCGCCAGCAGCAGCAGGGGGACGGCCAGGCGCATCGCCAGCTCGCTATGGATCAGCAGCACCAGCATCAGCAGCCGCAGCCACATGGTGGCTCCCGCCAGCAGGATGCCGGTGGCGAGCAGCCGCTCCAGCCCGCCCTGCTCCTTGTTGAGGCGGGCAAACTGCAGGGTGAGGGCGGTGGAGGAGGCGAGCCCTGCCAGCATGCTGGTGAGCACCAGTCCGGCACGGGTGCCGAGCAGCCGCACCGCGAAGTGGCCACAGAACGAGATCCCCGCGATGATCACCACCATGAGCCAGATCTTGAAGGGGTTGAAGGCGTCGAGGGGGCCCATCTCCGCATCGGGCAGCACGGGGAGCAGCACCAGGGAGATGAGCAGAAAACGCAGGGTGGCGTGAAATTCCGTCTCGCTCAAAAACAGCATGCCCTGCTGGATCTTGCCCTTGAGCCCCATCAAGAGCGCCGCCAGCACGGCGCAGGCCACCGCCTCGCTCGGGCTCTGCAACACCGACATCAGCCCCAGCAAATAGGTGAGCACCATGGCCACCGAGCTGGTGAGGCCGAACTCCCCCTTCCAGCGCTGTGCCAGCCAGACCGAGAGGCCGCAGCCTGCCACCACCGCCAGCAGGCCGAGCAGGGGCAGCCAGGATCCCAGGGTCGGGAGCAGCAGGGCGCAGACCCCGCCGAGCAGGCCGATAAGACCGTAGGTTCGCATCCCGGCGATGCGCTGGTTGTCCCCCAGCTGGCGCACCTGCCAGCCCCGCTCCAGCCCGATGATGAGACCGATGGCCAGGGACACCAGGGCGCCGTAGACGGGCTCCGCCTCTATCCACATGGGTTTCTCCTCCCATTGCCGTTTCTGTGAGGATGGCACAGACAGACTCTGGGCAGGGGGAGCTGGCTCACAGAGCGTGGTGACTGACCAGGAGGTTCGTGCCGGTATGTTCCCGTTACGGGTCACCCGCTGGGGGGTTGGGCCATACGGCACTCTTTGTTACCCTGCCCGCTTCACCGAAACCGCAGGGAGCCGCCTCGATGCGAGCCATTGTCAGCCTGCTGGCCCTGTCACTGCTGTGTGCGTGCAGTGGCCAGCCAACCCAAGAGGATGCCATGTCAGGGAATACGCGCCTTCACTACCCCGTCACCCGCCAGGGTGAGCAGGTGGATCACTACTTCGGCCAGGCCGTGGCCGACCCCTATCGCTGGCTGGAGGATGATCGCAGCCCCGAGACCGAAGCCTGGGTCAAGGCCCAGAACGCCGTGACTCAGGGTTATCTGGCGCAGATCCCGTATCGCGCCGCCATCAGGGAGAAGCTGGCCGCTTCCTGGAACTACGCCAAGGAGGGGGCGCCGTTTCGCGAGGGGCGCTACCACTACTTCTTCAAGAACGACGGCCTGCAGAACCAGAATGTGCTGTGGCGCCAGCAGGAGGGCAAGCCGGCCGAGGTGTTCCTCGATCCCAATACCCTCAGCCCCGACGGCACCACGGCGCTGGATCAGCTGAGCTTCTCCCGCGATGGCCGCATCCTGGCCTACTCCCTGTCGCTTGCCGGCAGCGACTGGCGGGAGATCCACCTGATGGACGTGGAGAGCAAGCAGCCGCTGGAGGCGCCCCTCAAGGACGTGAAATTCAGCGGCATCAGCTGGCTTGGCAACGAGGGCTTCTTCTACTCGAGCTACGACAAGCCCGACGGCAGCGAGCTGTCGGCCAGGACCGATCAGCACAAGGTCTATTTCCACCGGCTCGGCACGGCGCAGGAGGATGACCGGCTGGTGTTCGGCGCCATCCCGGCCCAGCACCACCGCTACGTGGGGGCGACCGTCACCGAGGATGATCGCTTCCTGCTCATCTCGGCGGCGAACTCCACCTCCGGCAACCGCCTCTATGTGAAGGATCTGAGCCAGGAGAACGCGCCGCTGCTGACGGTGCAGGGAGATCTGGACGCGGACGTCAGCCTGGTGGACAACAAGGGCAGCACCCTTTACCTGCTGACCAACCGGGACGCCCCCAACCGCCGGCTGGTGACGGTGGATGCCGCCAACCCGGGCCCGAGCCACTGGCGGGATCTCATCCCCGAGCGCCAGCAGGTGCTGACGGTGCACAGCGGCAGCGGCTATCTGTTTGCCGAGTACATGGTGGATGCCACCGCCCGGGTAGAGCAGTTCGACTATGAGGGCAAGCGGGTGCGCGAGGTGGCGCTGCCCGGCCTTGGCAGCGTCAGCGGCTTCAACGGCAAGCACGACGACCCCGCCCTCTACTTCGGCTTCGAGAACTATGCCCAGCCGCCGACCCTCTACCGGTTTGAGCCCAAGAGCGGCGCGATCAGCCTCTATCGCGCCTCGGCGGCGCCGTTCAAACCAGAGGATTACGTCTCCGAGCAGCGCTTCTACCAGAGCAAGGACGGCACCCGGGTGCCGCTCATCATCAGCTACCGCAAGGGGCTGAAACTCGATGGCAGCAACCCGACCATCCTCTACGGCTACGGCGGTTTCGACGTGAGCCTGACCCCGAGCTTCAGCGTGTCGGTGGCCAACTGGCTGGATCTGGGGGGCGTCTATGCGGTGGCCAACCTGCGCGGGGGGGGCGAGTACGGCCAGGCCTGGCACCTGGCGGGCACCCGGCAGAACAAGCAAAACGTGTTCGACGACTTCATCGCCGCGGCCGAGTACCTCAAGGCCGAGGGCTACACCCGCACCGACCGGCTGGCGATCCGCGGTGGCTCCAACGGCGGCCTGCTGGTGGGGGCCGTGATGACCCAGCGGCCGGATCTGATGCGGGTCGCCCTGCCGGCGGTGGGGGTGCTCGACATGCTGCGCTACCACACCTTCACCGCCGGGGCGGGCTGGGCCTATGACTACGGCACCAGCGCCGACAGCGAGGCGATGTTCGACTACCTGAAGGGCTACTCGCCGCTGCACAATGTCCGACCCGGGGTCAGCTACCCCTCGACTATGGTGACCACGGCGGATCACGACGATCGGGTGGTGCCGGCCCACTCCTTCAAGTTTGCCGCCACCCTGCAGGCCGACGATGCCGGCCCCCATCCCCAGCTCATCCGCATCGAGACCAATGCCGGGCACGGGGCGGGTACGCCGGTGGCCAAGCTGATCGAGCAGAGTGCGGACATCTATGCCTTCACCCTGTACGAGATGGGCTATCGGCAACTGCCGACCGTCCAGTGACATCAGGGCCCTGCGGGGCCCTTTTTCATGGCCGACCGCGACCATCCCTGTCTCGCCGGATGCCTGTTTTGGGAGAAGGGCCCCATCTGTTATCCCCCCGGTGGTATAGTCAGCCACAAGATCCGCATTCAAGGAGTCCGTCGTGAAGAAGATCATCTATATCCTGCTGGGGTTGGCGCTGGCCGCCGTGGTGGCCATCGCCGCCCTGGTATCCCTCATCGATCCCAATCAGTTCAAACCCCAGCTGGCGGAACAGGTGCGCAAGAGCACGGGCCGCGAGCTGGTGATGGAGGGGGCGATCGGCTGGCGCTTCTGGCCGAGCCTCGGTCTCTCCCTCGAGAAGGTGGCGCTGCGCAACCCCGCCGGTTTCGCCGAACCCGACCTGGTGCGCTTCGAGCAGGGTGAGGCCTCGGTGGGCCTGCTGCCCCTGCTCTCCCACCGGCTTGAGATAGGCAAGGTAACCCTGAGTGGTGCCCACCTGTTTATCCAGACCAGAGCCGACGGCAGCTCCAACCTGAGCGACCTGCTCACCGCCTCTGCCGAGCCCAAGGGGGCTGATGCCCAGCCCTCCGGCGAGGGCCAGCCAGCCACAACCGCCCGTGACGAAAAGCCCTGGCAGATCAGCCTGCAAGGCATTGCGCTGGTGGACGCCAGCGCCCTGGTGCGGGATGACCGCAGGGGTGCCGTCTCCCGGCTCGACCGGTTGGACCTCGATCTGGGGCAGCTGACCCCGGGGGAGTGGGTGCCCGTGACCCTGGCCGCCCAGGGGGCCCAGGGGGATCTGGCCTTTGATCTCAAGGGTCAGGCCCAGCTCAAGCTGGCCCGGGAGGCCATCAAGAGCGAGCTCAAGGATCTCGGCCTCAGCGGCAGTCTGAGTGATCCGGCCCAGCGGCTCGACGCCTTCTCCCTCAAGGCCGATCGGCTGGCGCTCGGGGAGTGGAGCAGCCTGACCCTGAGTCTGCAGGGGGCGCAGGGGGCGGCGGCCAAGCCGACCCTGGCCGGCACTCTGGAGGGGACCCTCAAGGCGCGTTTCGATCGGGAGCAACAGCTGCTGGAGGTGTCTGACGCCGTGCTGGCCGCCAAGCTCAGCGGTGATGCCCTGCCGCGCCCGCAGATGCAGCTCAAGCTCGCTGGCTTTGCCCGCGCCGAGCTGGACAAGCAGACCGTCACCCTGAGCAATCTGGTGATGGGGGCGGACGACGCCCTGCTGAGCGGCAACGGGATTGTGCGGCTGGGGGCCGTGCCCAGGGTGGAGTTCGACCTCAAGGGGGAGACGCTGGATCTCGATGCCTGGCTTGGTCAACCGGCCAAGGATGCCCCGGCTGCTGCGGCCTCTGGGACTGCGGCACCGGCCGGAACCAAGGCCCAAGTTCCCGCCACCCAGGCACCCTCCACGGTCGAGCCGGATCTGGCCGCCCTCAAACGGATGGATCTGGCCGGCCGGCTGCAGCTGGGTAACCTGAAGGCGAAAGGGATGGATCTTCGCGCCGTCGATCTGCAACTGGCGCTGGCGGGTGGTCAGCTCACCCTCAAGCAGTTCAGTGCCGGGGTGCTCGGGGGCAAGGTGACGGCAAACGGCGTGCTGGATGCCCGCCAGCAGCCGGCTCGCTATCAGGTCCACAAGCGGGTACAGGGGGTGGATGTGCGGCCGCTACTGCAGACCCTGGCCCAGACCGATCTGCTGGAAGGCAAGGGGGATCTGGAGGTGCAGGTGCAGGGCTCGGGTCTCTCCGAGCAGGCCCTGCTCAGCCGGATGCAGGGCAAGATCAGCCTGGCCGTGCATGACGGCGCCCTGCACGGCATCAACCTGGCGGAGATGATCCGCGAGGCGCGGGCCACCCTGACCGGCAAGGGAGCGGACCAGGTGAAGGAGGTGCGCAAGACCGACTTCAGCGCCCTCACCGCCAGCTTCCGGATTGCCGACGGGGTTGCCCAGAGCGACGACATCCAGCTGTTCGCCCCCGCCCTGCGGGTGAAGGGGCAGGGCCAGACCGCCCTGGTGCCGGAGACCCTCGATTTCCTGTTCCTCACCTCTGTGGTGGAGAGCAGCAAGGGGCAGGGGGGCAAGAGCGTGGACGAGCTCAAGGACATCACCATACCGGTGCGTATCGGCGGTCACTGGCAGGCGCCGAGCTACCGCCTCGACGTGAAGGCGCTGCTCAGCAACAACAAGGTGCTGGAGGAGAAGGCCCGCAAGGAGGCCGAGCGCGGCCTCAAGAAATTGCTTGGCGACAAGGCCGATGACGAGGGGATCAAGGGGGCGGCGGATCAGCTGCTCAAGGGGCTGTTCAAGTAGTCTGCTTCCCCTGTATTGCCACCAGAGCCCGCCCAGTGCGGGCTCTTTGTTGTGGAACATGGCGCCATGGCGCCAGGTTTGCCCAGGCACATGGGATACTATCCGGGGCAGTCATCATAAGCGGGAACCAGGAGGGTTCATGAACAAACGGGTGCTGATCACCGGTGGCAGCCGGGGCATAGGGGCCGCCACCGCCCGCCATCTGGCGGCGCAGGGGTACCATCTCTGTCTCAACTATCGTCAGGACAGGGCGGCGGCCGAGGCGCTGGTGGCCGAGATCCGGGCGGGGTATCCGGTCGAGTGTATCGCGGTGCAGGCGGATGTCGGCGAGGAGGCCGAGGTGGTGCGCCTGTTCGAGGAGATGGACGCCCGGCTCGGGCCCGTCACCCACCTGGTGAACAACGCCGGCAGACTGCAGCCGCAGATGCGGGTGCTGGAGATGAGCGCCGAGCGCATCAACAAAACCCTGACCACCAATGTCACCGGCTGTTTTCTCTGCTGCCGGGAGGCGGTGCAGCGCATGACGGACGGCGGGGCCATCGTCAACGTCTCTTCCGCTGCGGCGCGCCTGGGCTCCCCCGGGGAGTACGTGGACTACGCCGCCGCCAAGGGGGCCGTCGACGTGCTGACCAGGGGACTGTCGCTGGAAGTGGCGGCCCAGGGGATAAGGGTCAACGGGGTGCGCCCCGGTTTTATCTACACCGAGATGCACGCCGATGGCGGCGAGCCCGGCCGGGTCGACCGGGTGAAGGGGCAGATCCCGTTGCAACGGGGCGGAGAACCCTATGAGGTGGCGGCGGCTATCGCCTGGCTGCTCTCTGACGAGGCTTCTTACGTCACCGGCACCTTCATCGACGTGGCCGGCGGGCGCTAGAGAAACAGTTCCCTTTCCTTTCAATGACAAGGGGCGCCATGGCGCCCCTTTCGTTTATTCCCCCAGCAACTGCTGCCAGACTGCCTGCACATGGCCCCGCTCGCGCGGCAGCTGGTTGTCTCCCACCTTGCGGGAGACCTCCGAGAGGTTGAGGCGATGGCCGAGGTTGCGGATCTCCAGATAGGCGTGCTTGAGCCCCTCCGCCTGCTCCAGGGTCAGCACCCCCGCCAGCACGCACTCGTCGAAGATGCGCACGTTATCGGACCAGCGGGTGAGGGCATCCGGCTCGCCGCAGGCGTGGGCCAGCACCAGGTACTGGGCGATGAACTCGATGTCCACCATGCCGCCGGGGGACTGCTTGAGATCGAACTCCCCCTCGCCCGCCTTGAGCAGGTGATCCCGCATCTTCTGGCGCATCTCGCGCACCTCCCGGGCCAGGGTCGGCAGATCCCGCTCTTTGGCCAGCACGTCGCGGCGGATGCGGGCAAAGTCGGCGATGACCGCCTCGTCCCCGTAGATGGGGCGCGCCCGCACCAGGGCCTGATGCTCCCAGGTCCAGGCCTCATTCTGCTGGTACTGCTCGTAGGCCGACAGGGACGAGACCAGGAGCCCCGAATCGCCGGAGGGGCGCAGCCGCATGTCGATTTCGTAGAGGATCCCGGACGGGGTGCGGGTGCTGAACAGGTGCAGGATACGCTGGGCCAGGCGCAGGTAGAACTGACGGCTGTCGATGGGCTTGCGCCCGTCGGTGACCCCGTTGGGATCGCCGCCGTGCAGGAAGACGAGGTCGAGATCCGAGCCGTAGCCGAGCTCGATGCCGCCGAGCTTGCCGTAGGCCACCACCGCAAAGCCGCGCTGGCCGCTCACCGCCACCTCGGGGGGGACACCGTAGCGCTCGCTCATCTGGGCCCAGGCCTGGTTGACCACCTCTTCGGTGATGGCCTCCGCCAGCCAGGTGAGGTGGTCGCTCACCTTCATCAGCGGCAGGGCGCCGGCGATGTCGGCGGCGACGATACGCAGCAGCTGCACCTGCTTGAACTGGCGCAGCGCCTCCATCTGCTGCTCCACGTCCTCCTCGGGGATGCGCAGCAGGAACTGGCGCAGCTGGGGCTTGTACTGATCCAGCGGGGTGGGGTGGTAGAGGTGCTGGGGATCCAGCAGCTCGTCCAGCAGGATGGGGTAGCGGGCGAGCTGCTCGCTCACCAGGTTACTCTCGTCGCACAGGCGCACCAGCTGGCGCAGGGCGGCGGGGTTTTCCGCCAGCAGCTGCAGGTAGGCGCTACGGGTGAAGATGCGGGTCAGCAGGGTGCAGACCCGCTCGAAGAGGCGGGCGGGCTCGCGGCTTGCGGCCACCAGGCGCAGCAGCTCCGGCATCAGCCAGTCCAGGGCGATGCGCCCCTGGGGACCGACCTGGCGACGCTTGTACTCCTCCTTGAAGCGCAGCAGGGCGGCGCAGAGGGGGGCGGGCTCCGCCACGCCCTGGGTGGTCAGCAATTTTTCCAGCTCGGCGGCGTCGAGCTCGGTGCGCCAGAGATCGAGCCAGAGCTGATCCAGGTGGGCGGGAGCCTCCTTCTCTTCCCCCACCACGGCGACGAACTCCTGATGGACGGCGGCCATCTCCTCGTCCAGGTGGGCCATGAAGGCGTCCCAGTCCGCAAAGCCGAGGGCGGCGATGAGCCGCTGGCGATCCCGCTCCTCGGTGGGCAGGGTCTGGGTCTGCTGATCGCCGATCTCCTGCAGGATGTTCTCGACCCGGCGCAGGAAGCGGTAGGCCGCCAGCAGGCGGGCGCTGCGCTCGGTGTTGAGATCGCCGCTCTGGGTGATGGCGGCC